>JBGTNH010000077.1:0-103519 GCA_041743165.1 Gillisia sp.
TAAAAAGGTCCTGAAGATCGCCCTACCAACTAAACGAAGACCTTGGATGGACGGAATTTTTGCCCAAATCAAAAATTCCAACCCTCCCTTTACTTATTCTAATGCATAATCCGGGTTTAATAAGCCAAACTATGAATTATTATCAAAACTCGTTAAATAAATTTAAAAAAAAGAGGAGTAATATTATAGAATTAACGTAAATTTAAGAAAATGGCAAATTAGATTTTCACGATTTCCACCTCACCGTTTCCATCAAATGCTGCATATCCCTTTTTAAATATTGTGCCGCAGGCATTATGGAATCATAGTTCGGTTTTTTGTTAAAATAAAGGGAGCCGGACATAAAATGCCTTATACTATCTGTAATATAAAATTGGGCCTGAGAGGCCGCATTCCCTTCAACCTCATACAGCATACCATATACTTTTTGAGATGGGTTTGTATAAATATCCCCTTCAATAAAATCTGCCTTAATTGTATGTTGCAATGGTAATTTTTGGGCATCTGTAAGTAAGGAATCAATATTATTATTTACCGGCTGGTAGGTAATATAAATCGTGGCATCCATTAAGGGATAATAAATATTGTGCCAGCAGGGCACATTTCCTTTTGCTGCCCGAATGACAGATATATTATTTATTTCAAAGCCGTAAGGACAACCGGGATCAAAAAAGTTATATTCAGCTGCTGGAAAATTAAGAGCAAGAAAACCTTTGGGTTTGGGCAATTGATCACCTTTACAGGAAACCAATATAAATACTAATGTAAGCAGGCATAAAACTTTATTCATTTTAATAATTTACCCAATACTATCTATAATCATAACAGCATGTTATACTCCAGAAACCGGCTCTATACTCAATTTAATTTGTTTTATACGTTTATCATCTATTACCTCTACCGTAAACATATAATTTAAAAAAGTTATGATCTCATTCTTTTTAGGAAAACCTCCCGATATTTCCAGTAAAAACCCTGCCAAAGTCTCAGATTCCCCCCGATTTTCTTCAAAGGCTGTAGGATCTTCAATTTTGATGATCTTATAAAAATCCTTTAAAGGTGTCTTTCCTTCGAAAACGAAATTACTATCATCGAGTTTAGAAAAAATAAGGTCCTCATCATCAAATTCATCACTTATATCTCCTACGATTTCTTCAATGATATCTTCCAGAGAGATCAAGCCACTGGTACCGCCATATTCATCTACCACTATAGCCAGATGTATCTTCTTAGTCTTGAATTCGTTAAGCAGATCATCCAGTTTTTTATTTTCAGGAATGAAATACGGGTCTCTTAACAGACTGGTCCAATTAAAATTCCTCTCATCCAGATGAGGAAGCAGATCTTTGACATATAATATTCCAATCACCTGGTCTATATTGTCTTTATATACCGGTATTCTTGAATATCCATTTTCAATAATCCCGGGAATAATATCATTAAAAGTCAAATTTTGATTAAGAGCAAAAATATCCATTCTTGGACGCATCACTTGTTTGGTGTCTGTATTACCAAAGGAAACAATCCCTTTTAATATCTTTTGTTCCTCCTTGGTGGTGTCTTCCTCCCGGGTTAGTTCAAGGGCCTGGGACAATTGATCTATACTAATGTAACTCTTTTGTTTCCCAAGTCGTTCATGAATAAACAGTGTTGCAGCCCTCATCGGTGTGCTTAGGGGGGAGAACAAAGTATCCAATACGTTCATAGGGTGGGCCATGAAATTTGAAAATTTCACATTGTTTCTACTGGCGTAAACTTTTGGCAGGATCTCACCAAAAAGCAAAATCAAAAAAGTTATTATCCCGACTTCAACTATTAATTTAAAGTCAATACCGAAAATGGTAGTATCCATCCTTCCAAAATATTCATCTGTGAGATTGGCAAAGAGAAGAACAATGGCAATATTAATGGCATTATTTGCAACCAGTATTGTGGCAAGAAGTTTTTTGGGCTTGTCAAGTAATTTTACTACAATCTTCTGAGCGTTTGAACGCTTCCCGTTCTCTGTGATAAAATTTGCAGGGGTAAGTGAGAAAAAAGCAACTTCGGCTCCCGAAATAAGAGCTGAACATATCAAAAGGATCAACAACATAATTATGCTGTAGATCTGAGAAAAATCAAAGGATATAAAAAAGGAAATTAAACTGGGAGGATCCGGATCCAATAGCTTTATTTTTAGTTAAACTTAAAAGGGCAAATCATCATCTTCATTGCCAGAAGATTGATTTGCAAAAGTATCGCTTTTTGTATTTGATTCAGGCCTGGACTTTTCTGAATTTTGTGAAGTATTACCGGAGCTGTCTTTGGGAGAGAGAAAAGTAAAATCTGTACAATGTATCTCCACCGAGTTCCTTTCTATACCTTTATCATCTGTCCATTTTCTTTGTTTGAGACGGCCTTCCACATAGATCTTATCACCCTTCTTTAGATATTTCTCGCAAATTTCTGCTGCTTTATTTCGCACCACGATATTATGCCATTCAGTATTTTCCACCCTTTGCCCTGTGGCTTTATTGGTATAAGCATCATTGGTAGCAATTGAGAATCTTCCTATAGAATTACCCCCTTCAAAATAATGCATCTTTACATCATCCCCGGTATGTCCTATTAGCATGACTTTATTGAGTGTTCCTGACATGGTTTTGGTTTTAAAAAGCTAAATTACAGTAATTTGATTGATTCTATTTTTAAAAATAATTAAATTTTATAAACTTACTCTTTCAAATTCCAAAATTATGAGTTAATCTGAAACCTAATAAGAAAAGTTACCTATGTCAGATTCTTTCAGGAAATTGGCGATTAGTACGGGCACAGGGTAATCTTTTACTTTGTTCAATTTGACGGTGTTCATTTCAACTGTGCTTTTATCAACTAGCCAGAATCTGGTATAAATGTGTTGATGACTTAGTTTATGGATTACCGGTTCTTCATTGTATAATGTCACTTCATAGACCTTATCTCCTTTTATTTCCAAAAACTCCTGAGAAGTTGAAAATTCCGCAGGGGTAAGAAATTTCCTTGTCTCAATGAGAGGGAATTGATATAGCCCTTCCCAAATTCCTTTACCTGTTCTTTTTTCCAGAACGGTTTGGTCATCACTGGTGCGAAATACTATGTAATTGAAAAACCTCTTTTTGATCTTTCCCATTTTGATTTTCACAGGCAATTCTCCAATCTTGTTATAGTTCAAAGCCAGACAATTTTGTGAAAAAGGACAGGAATTACAAAGAGGTTTTTTTGGTGTACAATGTGTTGCCCCAAATTCCATTATAGCCTGATTATAGTTCCATGGATTCTCGTCACCAAGTAATTGCTGTGAAAGTTCCCGAAACTCCTTTATTCCTTTTGAACTATTTGTGGGGGTATCAATATTGAAATATCTTGCCAGAACCCTGTAAACATTTCCATCTACAGCTGCCACAGGTTCATTAAAGCAGGTAGAGGCAATTGCAGCGGCTGTATAATCTCCTATCCCTTTTAACCTGATAAGTTCTTTATAATTGTTTGGGAATTGCCCCTCTAAGTGACTGGAAACAAAAACTGCTGTTTCATGCAAATTTCTGGCCCGGGAGTAATAGCCTAATCCCTGCCAGGCCTTTAAGACCCTTTCCAGCGGGGCAGCAGCCAGATCATGCACAGCAGGAAAGTTCTCAATAAATTTTAAATAGTATGGTAATCCCTGTGCAACCCTTGTTTGCTGAAGGATGATCTCGCTTAGCCAGATCTTATAGGGATCTTTTGTATTTCTCCACGGCAGATCCCGCTTATTTTTTAAATACCATTCTACCAGCATTTTAGAAAATACCATTCCCACAGAAGTTTGTTTGCAAGTATAAATCTTTATTTGGTTACTATTTAAGGAATTAAGATTGAAATATTGGAGATTTAATTCCTATATTTGCCCCTCGAAAAATACGAACCCCAATTGTAAAAATTAATACAAAAATGACGAAAGCAGATATCGTAGCAAAAATTTCTGAAAAATTAGGAATGGAAAAAGGTGATGTTCAGGCAACAGTTGAGACCTTTATGGAAGAAGTAAAAACCTCCCTGGAAAGTGGAGATAATGTTTATCTAAGAGGATTTGGAAGCTTTGTGATCAAAACAAGAGCTGAAAAGACCGGAAGAAACATCTCTAAAAACACAACTATAAAAATCCCGGCACATAACATTCCGGCTTTTAAGCCTGCAAGAGTATTTGTGGATGGTGTTAAAACTAATGTTGAAGTAAAATAATACGTCTTCTTTTTGAGAAGAGAATTTAATTATTAATTGTAAAAGACCAACACTATGCCCAGTGGTAAAAAAAGAAAAAGACATAAGGTAGCTACTCATAAGAGAAAAAAACGAAGCAGAGCGAACCGCCATAAGAAAAAGTAGTGCTCTCACTACTTTTTTTAGTACAATATTTGTTCTTTGAAATCGAAACCTTTACACTTTAAATTAAAGGTTTCTTCAGGCTTAAAAACCCTGTGAAAAAAATAATGTTTAATCCATCCCGAAGTATCGGGATAAAAATCTAAAATAGTGGATAAAGAATTGATTATTAGATCAGGTTCTTCTGCTGTAGATTTTGCCTTATTAAAAGATGGAAAACTTGTTGAACTAAACAAGGAAGAAGATGATAGTAATTTTGCTGTAGGCGATATATTCCTCGCCAAGGTAAGAAAAGCTGTCCCGGGATTGAATGCCGCATTTGTAAATGTAGGCTATTCAAAAGATGGTTTTTTACACTATCACGATCTTGGCCCTCAGGTCTCTTCATTGTTAAAATTCATAAAACGTGTAAGCACAGGTAAATTAAAGGATTATTCCTTACAGAATTTTTCTTTTGAAAATGATATTGATAAAGACGGCAGCATGGTTGACGTCTTAAAATCAAATCAATCACTTCTGGTACAGGTGATGAAAGAACCCATCTCCACCAAAGGCCCAAGGATAAGCTCTGAGCTTTCTTTACCCGGCCGTTATATAGTTCTGGTTCCCTTTTCCAATCGCATTTCTGTTTCTCAAAAAATAGAAAGCAAAGAAGAAAAGGACAGGCTTAAAAGATTGGTGAAAAGCATTAAACCCAAAGGTTTTGGGATTATTGTGCGTACTGTAGCAGAAGGCAGAAAAGTAGCAGAACTGGACAGAGACCTTGAAAATTTATTGGGTCGCTGGACAGCAATGTGCAAAAAATTATATAAAGCGCCACATCCTTCCAAAGTACTTGGAGAGTTAAACAGAGCTTCCTCTATTTTAAGAGACATTTTTAATGATAGCTTTACCTCCATCTGGGTTGATGACGAAACGCTTTATTCACAAATCAAAGATTATGTGGCAGAAATTGCCCCTAATAAAGAATCAATAGTAAAATTGTATAATTCAAACGTTCCCGTTTTTGAAAAATTTGGTATCGAAAGACAAATAAAAACTTCCTTTGGCCGCACAGTCTCTATGAGCAAAGGCGCGTATCTCATCATTGAGCATACAGAAGCCATGCACGTTATAGATGTGAATAGTGGTAACAGGTCAAATAAGGCTAAAAACCAGGAAGACACCGCATTAGAAGTCAATTTGATAAGTGCCACAGAAATTGCCCGCCAATTGCGTTTACGCGATATGGGAGGTATCATTGTGATCGACTTTATCGATATGGCAAAACCTGAGAACAGGAAAGCCCTTTTCGACCACTTGAGACAGGAAATGAGCGATGACCGCGCAAAACACAAAATTTTGCCTCCAAGTAAGTTTGGATTGGTGCAAATTACAAGACAACGCGTACGGCCGGAAACAAATATCAAAACCAGGGAGATTAACCCCGATGGTGACGGTACAGGTGAGATTGAGGCACCTATCATAGTTATCGATAAGATAAAAACCGACCTTGAAAGGCTGATCAAGAAAAATCATAAAAAGATCACCCTTAGCGCACACCCATTTATTGCAGCCTTTTTAACAAGAGGCTTTCCTTCACCTCGTTCACAATGGTTCTTTGACCATAAGCGCTGGGTGAAAATATTACCAAGAGACGCTTACACGTACATGGAATATCACTTTCACGATAAAAACGGGGAAGTGTTAGAATAAGGAAACTACAGTATCAAAACCAACGCCTTTCATTTATATGGGAGGCGTTTTTTTGTTTATTAGATTTGAGATATTAGATGTTAGATGTTGGAACATAGTATTGAGAAGGAGGTTAAATAAATAATGTAACAATTTGCCACCCTCTTTAAATGGAATACAACACCGGATTAAGGAAACCATAAAATCGACAGTGTTATGCTGAAAATCTTTACCTTTAATGAAGATTTAAAACCCCGGTCATGAAGAATCCCCTAGTCCCGAATATTGGTGTATGTATTATTTTAATTGCAGCTGTAACCACATTTACTTCCTGTGGTTCCACGGCACCTGTACCAATTCAGGCAGAACCACAGGTTGCAAATATTCTTGATGAGGAAATTCGGCGATTTGAAGATGCCGGAGTAATACATATAGAGAGCACATATTATAATCCTCATATTAAAGGATTTCTTACCGCTTACAGCAATGGAGAAAGGAAAGCTACAGATCAGTTAAAAAGTATCCTTACTGTATCTGAAATAAATACAATTTTAAATCCTGCAGAACTGGACCACCTTATTCGGCAATTAAATGAACCGGGAAAGGTGCCAGGAACCCCGTTCATGACATCCAGAAAAGTAATTTTGGAAGACCTTAACGCCCGGGGGGAACAGAATGTAAAAAATAATCAACGCCTCCTGAATATCGAAAAGGATAGAATGATCCTATCTACACCAATCTTTACCAGAGATAAACAATTCGCATTGATTGATGTCTCAAAAGGGAAAACAAATAACATGTTCACCACTATAAACCTCTATCAAAGAGAAGGTAATACTTACGTTTTTTATAAGACTTTACTGGCTTACATGGAATAGTGTGAATATTAATCCCATGATATAACTTCGATAAAATATTTAGTTTTATGAAATCTTCTGGTGATCAAAAATCTTATACGGTCAAAGAAGCGACGATTAAGCTGATGCAATATTGCGCATACCGTGACAGATCTCAAAAAGAAGTAGAGGACAAACTTATTGATATGCGCATGATCCCCGCTGCAAGGGAAAAGATCATTATTCAGCTCATGCAGGAAAATTTTCTAAACGAAGAGCGCTTTGCCCGAAGTTTTGCACGAGGAAAATACAGAATCAAAAAATGGGGAAGAATTAAAATTAAACAGGAACTCAAAGCCAGGGAGATTTCAACACCGCTTATAAAGATTGCACTTACAGAAATTGAAGAGGAGGAATACTTAAATACCCTAAGGGAAATTGCCAAAAAAAAATCCTTACTCATCAGGGAAAAAGATCCCTTTAAAAAAAGAAACAAACTCCTTAATTATTTACTTCAAAGGGGATTTGAATCCTCTCTGGTTTATGAGATCACAGGAGATATGATAAAATAATTTCTGAAATTCAGGGTCCTAAATTTCTATCCCTTGCTTTCTGTGGGTTTTCTTTACAGCCTGCTCATTCTTATAATCTATCCAATTTTGCCCTCGCCATTTTCTCATATAGTTATCAAAATATCGCATAAATGCCAGATTGTATACCGCCTTTGATAAATTGGTTACAGAACGGGGCACACTTCTTAAACTCATAGAAAACCCCGGCGTGAGGTAGGTCATCTGGTGCCAGTAACCTTCGGGCATATAGAGAGTCTCCCCATGATTGAGCTGAGTGATATAACCCCGGGCTTTTTTCAGGACAGGAAATTTTTGAAAATCGGGATCATTAAAGTCGATATCTTCCCGTGTTATCAATGCGTGAGGAACTTTATAGAGATACTTACTTTCTGAAGGAGGAAAGAGAATACATTCTTTTTTTCCGTGAAAATGGAAATGAAGAATATTGGCAAAATCGATATCAAAATGCATAAACACCTTAGAGTTCTCACCACCAAAAAATAACATAGGCAGTTGTTTCAAAATTTTTAATCCTATTTTGGGGTAATAAAAGTCTTTTTGAAGCTGGGGTACTTCTTTCATCAAATGATAAAGAAAGATCCTGTATTTAGTGGGTTCCCGTCTTAACAGATCTATGTATTCCGCCATCTTCATATGAAGATGGGGTTCATTAAATTTATATTCAGATGATATAGGCCTGTTGTCATATAGGGGCACCGTTTTATCGCCCGCCACTTCTTTGATATAGTCCAGGGACCATTTTTCATAGGCTGGCCAATCCTCAATTAACCTTTCAATAACTACAGGCTTTTGAGGTTTTACATAATTCATTATAAAATCCTCCCTGGAAATATTGGTTTCCCTGGGTATTTCTTCTAACAATAATTTATCCTTCTTCACTTATCCTGAGTGTTTATGCGTATTATTTTGCCAATCTATACATATGATAATTAGATTCCTGGCCTCTGACTCTCCACATAAAATTATTAAAATTCCTGATATCTAAGTGGAATATTTGTCAAGATTAGTACAACCTATATTGGATTACTCTATACTAATCAGGGTAATTAAACTTTACAAAGGTTTAGGCTTTATGTGCAGGACCATTGAAATTTCCATGTCCTATGGCGGGGTGATTATCATATAAGGGAATCCTGATTCCCTCGCATTTTTAAATAATTGAATTCTTCTTTTATGCATGCCCTGGGGATTGCAACACATTCAAAATTACGCAATTGAGGTTTAATTGTCCCTTTACAGGATATCTCTAGAGGGACTTTTAACCCGCAGTTTAATCTGACGATTAATCTTCAGAATATACTATAAGTTATCTTGCAGATTTTCCCCGGGCCTGAGCCTGCAGGTTTTTTTCAATAACATGACCCGGGCGGGACCATTTTGGTTTCTCCCCAAGGTTAATGAATTTGGACTCTTCTGCGGAAACGCTTTCCGGCTGAGATTTTTTAACAAAAGGTTTTTGAGGATTAAGTCCTAATTCCCTGAACATTTCCATGTCCTCATGAACATCAGGATTAGGGGTCGTTAATAATTTATCCCCGGCAAATATTGAGTTAGCCCCGGCAAAAAAGCACATTGCCTGTCCTTCCCTGCTCATTTGTGTCCTTCCGGCAGAAAGTCTAACCTGGGTTTCCGGCATAACTATCCTGGTAGTGGCAACCATTCTCACCATTTCCCAAATAGAAACCGGATTTTGGTCTTCAAGAGGAGTTCCTTCCACAGGCACCAAGGCATTTATGGGAACAGATTCCGGTTGGGGATCTAAAGTAGCCAGGGCAACAAGCATTCCCGCACGGTCATCAATACTTTCACCCATTCCTATGATCCCGCCGCTGCAAACCGTTACATTTGTTTTACGCACATTCCCAATGGTGTCCAGCCTGTCCTGGTATCCTCTTGTTGAAATCACCTCCTTATAATACTCCTCAGAAGAATCAAGATTATGATTATATGCGTACAAACCCGCCTCAGCAAGGCGTTGTGCCTGATTTTCTGTTATCATTCCAAGGGTGCAACATACCTCCATATCGAGTTTATTGATGGTACGTACCATTTCCAGGACCGAGTCAAATTCCGGCCCATCTTTTACATTTCTCCAGGCAGCACCCATACAAACCCTGGAACTCCCGGCAGATTTTGCCCTTAATGCCTGGGCTTTTACCTGGTTTACGCTCATGAGATCATTCCCTTCTATATTGGTATGGTACCGGGCTGCCTGGGGGCAATATCCGCAATCCTCAGGACAACCACCTGTCTTGATAGATAATAAAGTGGAAACCTGTACGGTGTTAGGATCGTGATTTAATCTGTGTACCGATGCCGCTTCGTAAAGAAGGTCCATAAAAGGTTTGTTATATATCCCGAGAATTTCTTCTTTTGTCCAGTTGTGTTTTACAGTCATGAAAATGGTTTGAATTCAAAAATAATTAAAACAATGCTTTTCTCAATGAGGGTATCCCTAAGAAAATTTTAATAAAAGAAAATTTTTTCAATATTTAACCTTTGTTCACCAGGATTGAAACCGCATTTCCTCCAAATCCCACCGCATTTACAAGTATATTCCTCAATTTTGAAGGGGACCTGCTAATATCTGAAAATGGAACCGGTATAAATTCCTGATGTTGCAGCATTAAAATGGCTAGTTCCAGACTAAGAATCCCCGAAGCCCCGAAGGTATGCCCTATCTTCCATTTATTGGATGTAAGGGCAGGGAGCTTGTCTCCAAAAAGTTTTTTAACAGCATTAAGTTCTGCCTCATCTCCCTTGATGGTTCCCGGAGCGTGCATCACTATTGCATCAATTTCTGAAAGAGGAAGGTCTCCAATGGCCATTTTCATAGATCTCTGAAGACAATCTGCATTGGCCGAAATGGATACCGGGTGTTTTAGCCTTTCTGTGGCAAACCCTACGCCTCTTATTACTGCAATATGATGTGATGGATCTCTTTCAAGGCAAATAACTCCCGCTCCTTCTCCAAGAACCATGGTGTTTGATGCTTTGCTCATATCAAGAGAACGGCATGGATAACTATCATCTGCCCTGGCATATATCTTCATAGCTTTCATCTGGGAAATAGTGAAGGGCGTGAGAGCCGCTTCTGCACCTCCTGCAAGGAATTTTTCTGCCATACCAGACCTCAGCCATGCCATCCCGTTCAAAACTGCGTGGAGCCCGGTGGAACAGGTAACGCTATGTGAAATATCAGGACCCCTGCTTTGCAGGTCCTGTGCGACCCAGGATGAAATATTCCCAAGGGTAGTAGAGGGTGAAGAAATAACATCACCTTTACCCGAGGAAAGGAAGTTTTGAAAATATTTTTCAAAAAGTTGCGTCGCACCCCGGGAGCTTCCTATATTTATTCCAATATTCTGCCCTTTTTTCCATTCTGCCAGATCAATTGCCTTTCTTGAGACATAAATGCTATACAGAACTGTGGGGTCTACACTTTTCAGGAAGTTTTCAGAATCTCCAATTGCCCTGATCTCCTCCCGGATATTCTTCGGAAGAAATGCAGCAAAAGCCTCCTCATCATCAAAATGAGTTTTGGTAATAAAATGCCTGTTTTCCTGGTAGTTCTTCCAGATTTCCTCAGGAGCAGACCCCAAAGGAGATACTGTAGAAATGGAAGTTATATAATTCGGAGTTTTCAATCCTGAAATTTTCAACAAAAGTAAGGTCTGTAAACTCCAATCCTAAACTTTTAGTATAAAAAATGCGCTCGTAGCCATAGATCCTTGTTTATTTGTTTGTTGTTTGTAGTTCATGGTTTTATTTATAACCATCCAAACAACTTTAAAAAGAAACAGAAGTCTCTTCTCTCTTCTCTCTAATTCTCTTCAGGATAATACAGATTGATCAGGGATTCAGGATTTTCTTTGCCTTCAAGGACCTTTTCCAGTTTTTTGCGATTTTCCTGAGTAACCAGGGGAAGTAATGGTTGGTCTGCCTCTGCGATATATTTAAAGGCTTCTTCAAGGATTGCATCCCATTCTTTATGATAATTAAGAATATCATCTGGATAGACCACAGACCGTTCAGTCCCCTCATCTTTAGCTTTGAAGGCTTCAGTAACATTCAAATACCCATAATCATCTGTAAGTTCCTCCCCGGGATAAATATCACGAATAGCAATTTCAAAATCATAGGTTGTAGACAGGCAATTGGATTTAAAACTATGATTAACGTATTTGGATATATCCCAGCACAACACAAAATTTCCTTTGTTGTTCCTGAAGGAATATTTTTCTATCATTTTCTGGGCAAGTTCATGCATTTTGCTTACCTCTTCGGGAGTATAAATTTGATCCAGTTCATCCTGAACCCAGGTTATTGTTCCCTTGGGAATAAATTTAGTGGCTACTACGCCATATCCTATTTCATCGCTGATGAACTGGATCTCCGTATCTGGATGCATCATAAAGTTAAGTGATTTATATTAACCAAGATAGAGCAAAATATCTATGCAAATCTTTAATAAAATTATAAAGAATGCTAAAAATAGAATGAAATTAGAACAATGAAACTTTTAATATTTATTCAGAGCCTTCTTTATGCTTATATAGACCTTTTGTAGCTGCAAATTAGTTATTATAAAGGGAGGAAGAATATAAATAGTGTTACCCAGAGGCCTTAAAATTACTCCTTCATCCATAAAATGTTTGAAAAGCAGGTTGCGTAAATTTCCATAACGCTCCATTTCCACATCCAGTTCAAATGCTATTATAACACCTAATTGCCTGATATTCTTAACCTTTTTATGATCGCGAATCTCTGAAACAAAGTTTGAATGGGCTCCTATAATATCTGCTATCTTATTTTGGATCTCCTTGGAAGTAAGCAATTCTATCCCGGCAATAGCGGCAATACATGCAAGTGGATTGGCCGAATACGTATGACCGTGAAAGAATCCTTTAGAGATCTCGTGGGAATAAAATGCTTCATACACCTTTTGCGTACACGTAGTGATGGCCATAGGCAACAAACCTGCCGTCAGGGATTTTGCCAGGCAGATAATATCCGGTTGGATTTCGAGATATTCTGAGGCAAAGTTTTTCCCTGTTTTACCAAAGCCCGTCATTACTTCATCGGCTATACATATAATATCATTATCCTTGCAAACTTTAAGAATACTGTTCAATCCATCCAAATCGTGCATTTTCATACCAGCCGCTCCCTGCACCAGGGGTTCGTAGATAAACCCGGCGATCCTGTTTTTAGAAATAATTTCTTTAATCTGATGCAGAACTTTCTTATTATTAAAACCCAGGGGAACAGGAATTCTAATAACTTCTATAAAATGCTTTGCAAAAGCGCCGTTATAAACAGACAGGCCCGAAACAGACATAGCACCAAAGGTATCTCCATGAAACCCCTCTTCCAGGGCGAGAATAATATTCCGGTCATTTCCCTGATTAAAGTGATACTGCAATGCCATTTTAATCCCAACCTCGGTAGCAGTGGACCCGTTGTCACTAAAAAACATTTTTTGCTGATTTCCGGGAAGGATCTCCATAAGTTTTTCTGAAAGGCTCACTGCCGGTTCATGGGTGAAGCCGCTGAAAACTATCTGATCCAGTTCCCGCATTTGCTTGGCTACCCTGTCGATTATGTAGGAGTTGCAATGACCGTACATCGCCGTATACCACGATGCTATGCCATCAATATATTCCCTGCCCTTCTCATCTGTCAATACTGCTCCTTTCGCTTTTACAATAGCAAGCATCTCTGGGGTGAGCTTGTGCTGAGTTAATGGATGCCAAAGATGTTTTCGGTCACGATTAGACAAATTTAGATGATCTGCAGATCGCTTGGAAAAATCTGGATTTGCTTTATTGATTGAGGACATTGCTGCTGAATAAAATTAAATATATAGCTGAGGATATGATACTGAATATTACTTCGGAATTAAAATACTGCGGAAGGTTTCTGCATATTCTTTGACCACATTCCGGTCAAAATATGGCTCTTCTTCAATCCTTCCCAAAAAATGCACTCCAGACATTTTTAGGATCACAGCTTCAGTTGCTTCATTGGCTTCACCGTTAAATATAATTCCGAAGCAATCCAGGCCTCTGTTTTTTAAAACTTCAAGACTTAATAGTGTATGGTTGATACTCCCCAAATAATTTCGGGATACCAGAATGATACGGTCCTGCGGTAATAATAGATCGGCAATAGTTTCTGAATTGTTAAAAGGTACGAGCAGCCCCCCCGCCCCTTCTATAATTAAGTTACTTTTGGTTTGTGGCCTTTTTATACTTTCCAAAATAATTTTTTTGTCATCAATTGCCGCTGCAGCATGTGGACTCACAGGCCGGGAAAGCCGAAATGCTTCCGGATGAAACACAGACCTTTTATTGGAAACCAAATTTTTGACCTTCATGGAATCTGTATTTTCCAGATCTCCTGCCTGAATGGGTTTCCAGTAGTCTGCTTCCAAAGCTTCAGTCAAAATTGCCGATACAACGGTCTTGCCAACGTCTGTTCCTATTCCCGTTATGAAATATGTTTCCTTCATCCCAGATCAAAATTTTGTTTACAATTATTACAATGATACTGGTGGCGGCTATATAAAGGAAGTGCGCTGGTGAGAAAGGAAAACAGAAAGGTAAAGAAGGATTTTACATCCCTTATATTGGTGTACAATTCAACCTGGGTACTTTGGCAAATAGGACAAATAATCTCATCACCTTCATCATCCAGTGAATACCGGCTTATACTCTTGAGTATTTTTAAGGCTCTGGATTCATCTTCAGCCCAAACTTTTAATTTTATTCCCCCTATGGCATTACTTACCAGCGGATCTGTATCTACAGTAAATTGATCAAAAAGAAACACCTCAATTCCTTCGGCTTCTAACCTGGATTTTATTATCTGAGCTTCCGAAGAATATTGAAACACAGCTATTTTAGAAAAAGTTTCTTTCATCTGTAAATATTTATTGTTTTATGGTCATAGGCAATTCACATATCTACACTGGTGTTTGAATTGAGTTTTGGTTATACTCATTTGATTTTAAAAAATTAGTCAATTGTTCAACCAGGCCCTTTATATCCCCATCTGTATTGAAACTATGTATACAAATTCTCAGCCTTTCTTTTCCCTGCGGTACTGTAGGAGATAAAATTGGTCTCACATCAAAACCTTTTTTCTGTAAAAAGGCTGCAGCCTTCTTCACCTGGTCAATCCCCGGGATTACACAGCATTGAATGGCAGAACTGCTGTTAATAAATACTGGTGAAATTTCCCTTCTTTCCAATTCGGTCTTAAATACCTTGATATTCTTTATCAAAACTATAAGATTCCTGTGAGGAGCACCGTTATTTTCTAAAAACTGGTAGGCCGAAAGAATGGTAGCTATTGAATGTGGAGGAAGTGCAGTAGTATAAATAAAACTTCTGGAAAAATTAATTAAATAATCTTTCAACACCTTATGCCCTAAAATAGCGGCGCCGTGACAACCCAGAGCTTTTCCAAAAGTAATTATCCTTGCGAATATTTTATTTTCAAGATTCATTTCCTGGATCAATCCTTCTCCCCTCTGCCCGAAAACTCCTGTCGCATGAGCCTCATCCACGATAAGGAATGAATTATACTTTTCCGAGAGCGCAACAATCTCTCTTAGAGGGGCAATATCACCATCCATGGAAAAAACCGATTCGGTTACAATATATATGTCCCGATTTTTAACCTCCTGATCCTCCAGCCCTGACGCGTATTTTTTTAACAATTTCTCCAGATCTTCGAGATCGTTATGACGAAATTTAAAAGCCCGGGCAAGACCCAACTTTATTCCTTCCCTGATAGATGCATGACTAAGCTCATCAAATAAAACTATATCTCCCCTTTGAGGCACATTAGCCAGAAGGCCAATATTAGCATCGTAGCCGGAGTTAAAGATGAGGGCTGCTTTAGATTGGTGAAATTTCTTTAAATATTCTTCGGCTATGTTAAATAATTGATGATTCCCGGTTAATAATCTTGAACCCGAGGACCCATTCCTTTCCAAAAGACCGTATTTTTCAAGGAGGATATTTGTAAGCTCTCCTAATTCACTATTTTTAGAAAACCCCAGATAATCGTTTGATGAAAAATCTTTTAAAGAATAAACAGATTTAACATCTCTCAGGGAATTTTCTCTTTTCCTTATGTCGAGTCTTTTCTTTAAATTTATGGGTTGGCGCATATAACAAAACTACAACATTCATCAAATAATCCTTATGGAACTTTTGGAATTTAGCTCGAGAATAGGAATGGCAGCACTGGCCGGGTTAATTATTGGAATGGAACGGGAGATGAAAGGAAAAAGTGCCGGGCTAAAGACAAATGCCCTGGTAGCGATTGGGGCTGCCGTTTTTGTTTTACTCTCGCTGGAGTTTCGTGGAGATGAGTTTGTAGATACAACCCGTGTAATAGGTCAAATTGTTACGGGTATTGGTTTTATTGGTGCCGGAACTATAATTCAGCGTGGGGGAAATGTGAGCGGGCTAACTACGGCTGCAACAATTTGGTGCAGTGCAGGAGCAGGCTGTCTGGCTGCGCTTGATATGTACAAGGAACTCATTGTAGTGGGATTATTTATTCTTGTGATAAATTTGGTTTTCAGTTATCTGGCCAAAAAGTTCAACTGGGAAACTCATAAAAAAGACGATGAAGAATAATTTATGTCTTAGTATGCCCCTTATTTTGGCGTGACTCACTTCCCAATTCTTCTGTTGAGCGGTTGTACTTGCCGGCGAGCTCATCCATTACAGAATTTTTCCAAAGTTTTACCCCTGACATATAGGAGGTGCGACCAATTAAATGTGCACTTACGGGGGCAGTTAAAAGTATAAACAGAATGATAGCAAGAACTTTTGCTGTTACCGCAAGATCATAAGAGTAAATTGCCGCAGCAATCATCAATAAACCTATTCCCAAAGTTGCCGCTTTAGTGGTAACTGCCAGTCGCAGGTAAGTATCAGGCATGCGCATTAATCCAATTGCCGCCAGGAATACGAAGATAGTCCCCAGGAAAGCGAGTAATCCTACAATTAAATCTACTATCATTTATTTTTTTTCTGAATATAATAAGTAAATGCTACTGTTCCCAAAAAGGCAATAAGCGCCAGGATCATTGCAACGTCCAGTAAGTCGGGTTTATTAAATAATATACTGTATGCACTTATGAACCCAATACTGGTGGTAATTACAAGATCAAGAGCTATTACCCTATCAACCATCTTTGGGCCCTTTATAAAACTTATAAAGATCAAAATGATCGATATGGACAATACCGGTAAAACAAAATAGTTTATAAAGTCAAGTAATGTCATCTTAATATTTCCAGTAAGCGTTTTTCAAAACCATTTTTTATCCCTGCAATAAAATGTTCCCTGTTTTTGATATTCATGGAATGTACATACAACACTTTTTTATCATCAGAAACATCCAGACTTAAAGTTCCGGGGGTTAAAGTAATCAAATTGGCCAGAAAGGTTATTTCCAGATCAGTTTGTGCATCAAGAGGGAACTTGACTATACCCGGGGTCATATTATGTTTTGGCGTCAACACCTCATAGGCAACTTGCAGGTTTGCTTTGGTGAGTTCATATAGAAAAAAGAAAATAAACCCTATTACCTTAGGCAGTATCCTAAAATATTTTCTGTTTTCTGTTGAAGAGACCAGCCGTAAAATAAAGAAACTTATAATGAACCCGAAAACATAGTTCAGAAAAGCGAAATTTCCCGTTATGGCTACCCAGATAAAGGTGAGTAATATGTTTGATAAAAACCTGTTTTTCATAGTTTCAGATCTTATTCCGTTTTAAATACCGCCTCAATATAAAGCTGGTTGTTCATTAACTCTCCGGCAACCCTGTTTGAAACCTGTTGTATATGCTCTGCCCCGAATCCTATATACAATGAAACCAGAGCCAGAAAAACAATAGGTATTACCATTTGGGCCTTTCTTATTCCTGTAAGTTTATCAAAATATCTAAAGTTAAGCCTTTTTGGAATTTCCTCTTTATCTTTCCAAAACACTTTTGCCCATACTTTGGCTATAATAATCAATGTGATCAAACTCGCAAATAAAATTGCGCCGATACTCCACCAGGATCCTTGGTTGATCGAGGCTGTTACAAGAGATAACTTAGGCCAGAATCCTGATAATGGAGGGATTCCCACCAGGGAAAATAAGGGTATAGCCATAAGAAGACTCAATTTTGGATAATTAGCATAAAGCCCCCCCAGGAGTTTCATATTATTGGTTCCGGTGATTCTGTAGATCAATCCTCCAGCCATAAAAAGATTGGTCTTAACGATTATATCATGAATAAGATAAAAAATAGTTCCCGCAATGGCAACTTCGGTGAAAAGGCCCAAACCTATAATCATATAGCCTATATGACAAATGATGAGATAAGAGAAAACTTTTCTGAGGTTGTTCTGAATTAGAGCGCCAACCCCCCCACTTATTAGGGTGAGAATGGCCATTACCAGTAAAATATCCTGAAGGAAATCATTATCTGTAAATATTAACGTAAAAGTTCTTATAAGAGCATAAACCCCTACTTTTGTCAACAAACCTCCAAAGATGGCCGATACTGCAGATGGCGGAGTGTGATAAGAAGCAGGTAACCAGAAATACAATGGGAATATGGCCGCTTTTATTCCAAAAGCCACCAGGAACAGAATACCGGTAATTTCCACGAGCCCGCGGTTTTCCAGGGCCGCAATCTTCACAGAAATATCAGCCATGTTTAAAGTACCGGTGAGACCATAAATAACCGCCACTGCAGTGAGGAAAATCATTGAAGCCAGAATATTCATTGTAAAGTACTTCACAGCCCCTTCCAGTTGGGCTTTCTCCCCTCCCAACGTTATAAGAACAAATGAACTGATAATAATGATCTCAAACCAAACGTAGAGATTAAATATATCCCCGGTTAAAAAAGCGCCATTCAACCCCAGAATTAAAAAATGAAAAATGGGGAAATAACCAAATTTGAGTCTGGCAGGAATAATAGAGGATGCAGAGAAAATCGAAACAGCTAATCCAGAAATTGACGTAAGAAGTACCAAAAGTGCTGAAAGGGTGTCGGCCACAAAAGTGATCCCAAAAGGAGCTTCCCAGTTGCCGGCCTGTATGGTTTGTGTCCCGTAATTCCAAATGTAAGTAAATAACCAAGCAGAAATTCCTATATTTAAAATACTTCCGGTAATGCTTATTACCCGCTGCAGGCGTATACTGTTCCAGGAGAACATTAAAACGATGCTCAATAATAGTTGAAGCAGTAAGGGATAAAATATTAATTGTTCTGTCATGAATCCTGGTCTATTGCGTTCATTTCATCAAGATCATCTGTACCCACTACCTTATAAGCACGTTTAACCAATACAATGGCAAATGATTGAAGGCCAAAACTTATAACAATTGCCGTTAAAATCAGGGCCTGAGGGAGAGGATCGGCATAGGCCTCAGAAAAGGTATAAAGATCTGTGGGAATCAATGGGGGACTTCCTTTAGTAATCCTACCGAGCAAAAATATCAGCAGATTGGCTCCATTTCCAAGGAGAATAATTCCAAGGATCAACTTTACCATACTCCTGCGCAGGATCATATAAATGCCTGCAGCATATAAAACTCCTATCATTATGGCTAATACGATCTCCATTTTAAATTGTATCTGCGATTGTAAAAATTATGGTTAGGGTCACTCCCACGACTACCAGGTAAACACCAATATCAAAAAATAGGGCAGAACCAATAGATCCCAGAACTGGTAATGCTTCGGGATACCATATTCCGGTCATAAATGGTACACCAAAAAACAACGGTGCTATCCCGGCTAAAAAAGCAAGTGCAAGCCCCAGGGGCATCAATAATCCCGGATGAAATTTTAATAAAGTCTTGGTATTCTTGAGACCATTGGCAAATGAATGCAAAATGAAGGCTATTGAGGCGATTAGTCCGCCAACAAACCCTCCCCCCGGCAAATAATGACCACGCAAAAGAATAAAAACTGAAAATAACAGCAGTACGGGCAATAAATAACTGGAGGCTGTTTTTAATATTACTGTTTTCATATTTCTTTTTATCTGGGGTCTGAATCTCTTAAATGTAATTTCAATAAGGCAAAAACTCCAATTGCCGCTATAGTCAATACGGCAATTTCCATAAAGGTATCAGATCCTCTGAAGTCTACTAAAATAACATTTACAACATTTTTGCCCTTTGCGAGGGTATAAGCATTTTCTCCGTAAAACTGGCTTATTTCTTTGTTTACAGAACCTGCCAGAACCTCCAGGGTCAAGATTGTGATAATAGTACCAAATCCTAATGCCAATACCCCGTCTCTTATACGGGCGATATGATCTGAAAGATTTAAATATTTAGGCAGGCGGTAAAGTACGAGAACAAAAAGGATAACCGTAAGAGTATCTATTGAAAATTGCGTCATTGCAAGATCTGGAGCACTGTAAAAAACAAACAATAAACACACGGCAAGTCCAACGATTCCCATTGATGCCACAGCGGCCAGCCGGGATTTTGTAAATACGGTATATAAAATTGCAAAAAACATGATCCCTACCGTAGCCATTTCATAGGTGGTAATCTCATTTAAAGTTGAAAGATCCAGGGAAAATGTTGCTGTTTGATATAAAACAAAACCACATAAACCTATAAGGAATACCATGATGGTAGAGATGTAATTGCGCAGGTAACCATTTTGAAAAAACCTGGTCCAAAAAGTGGATAATTTATTAAAAATGCTCCATGTCCCTGTCATTATTGACTGAGGAGAAATAAATTCAACCCGTGCAGCACTGGCTTCAAGCCGTGCAGATGGTTTAAGGAAAAAATATAGTAAGGTTCCAACAACTATTGTGGCAATACTCAGCCAAAGCACAGTATTAAATCCATGCCACAAAGCAAGGTATTTATCTCCAACATCTTCACCCATAGCCGTAACTACCGGCATAATTATAGGCTCTATTAGACCGGGGAAGATTCCAAAGACCAAACCTGCCGCCGAAAGCAATACCGGCGGAACCCACAAAATCGCACTGGGCATTTTAGTCTCCCTGAATTGTTCCGGCAATTTGCCTACAAAGGGGCTAATCCCAGCTACAAAACCGGCGTGGAGGAGGAGGATTTTGGTGATGAGTATAAGAATAATCCACAGCAAGGGCAAACCAATTACAGCAAGGGTAGACTCATATGTAAGTTCCTTTCCAAGGAATCCAAGGGTAGGAGGAATGCCTGCACTGGAAATAGCGGCCAGAAACCCCGCTATGGCTACAGGTAACATTACCTTCCTCAAACCTTTCAGTACTGTAACATCCCTGGAATGGGTCTGGTGATCAATAATACCCGTCACAAGGAATAGCGTGGCTTTGTACAACGCATGCACCACAATAAAAAGGGCTGCGGCCAGCAATGCTCCTTCAGTCCCCTGACCTATTAGAAATACGAGGATCCCAAGCGCGGCAATGGTAGAGTATGCAAGAATACCTTTAAGGTCCCTTCGAAAGAGTGTATGGATTGCGGCATAAACCATTGTAATTGCCCCCACAATAATAAGTGTGGAATTCCAGAATTCTGTGCTGCCCAAAACAGGAGTGAACCGCATAAGAAGATATACCCCTGCTTTTACCATGGTAGCTGAATGGAGGTAAGTTGAAACGGGTGTAGGAGCTTTCATCGCCCCGGGTAACCAGAAATGAAAAGGAAACTGGGCCGACTTTGTAAACGCTGCACCAAAAAAGAATATAACTATCAGGATATAATAAGGGGAAGCCGCAATTTCCCCCGTAGAATTAAGAAGTTCTGCAATACTAAAAGTACCTCCAACTGTTCCTAATAAGAGTGCCCCAGCCAGAAGTGATAAACCCCCAAGGCCGGTAATGGCAAGCGCTATAATAGCAGATTTTCGCGAATCGGCATTCTTATTGTTAAATCCTATAAGGAAAAAGGAACTTATACTGGTGAGCTCCCAGAAAATAAAAAGAGAGATCATATTATCAGAAAGTACCAGACCGAGCATCGCAGCCATGAACATGCTCAAATAACCGTAAAACCTGTCAAGGTATTCATGACCCTTTAAATAATTGGAAGTGTATAGAAAAACCAGAAATCCAATTCCGGTTATCATTAATGAGAATAACAAGGACAGTCCATCAAGGGTAAAACCCAGATTTACACCAAAAGAAGGTACCCAACTATATGATTGTGTAATTACTTCGCCTGCTGAAACTTGTGGTATAAAGGTCAGGAAATAAGCAAAAAGGCCAAGGGGTATTACTGAGGATACTATTGCTGCTTTTCCACGGAATATTTTTCCGGTAACTATCAAAATCAAAGAAAAAATAAAACCTAATAATATAGCTATAAGCATCCGTTTTGCCTGAAATTTCCGTTAAATGCAAATATAACAGTTATTATTGAAGTTATATAGCCGAAAAATCCATTATATATGGTTAAAATTTTAGCGATAATTAAATACCAACACCTAAAAAGATAACAAGTATCATTTTAAATTGAAATCCTGAATTCCGGGCCGGCGTTTTCTAAGAAAATTAAATATCTTTCAAAAAAATATAACGATGAAATATCTTTTGGTCTTTTTATTAATTTCTCCACTGTGCGCACAGGATAACATGAATAATGAAATTTTTCTTTTTAATATTTCTGTCCAAAATGACTCTATAGATATAAAGCAGGGAATCAACATCTCAAAAAACCGAGGTTATGATAATCAACCTTTCTTTTATTCTCCAGACACACTGGTATATTCAGGTACCCAAAACAATCAGACAGATATAGCCGCGTACAGTATTGTCAATTCCAATCAATTCTGGTTATCCAAAACCGGGATGGGAAGTGAATATTCTCCTCAAAGAATTCCTGCTAGTCGCGATGTGGCGGCAGTGCGATTGGACAGCACAGGACTGCAGTTACTTTATAGATATAAATACCCCACGGGAGAATCAGAAGTTTTATTACCAGATCTTAAAGTGGGCTATTTTTTCTTTTATGATAAAACCACTTTGATTACGGCAGTATTATCCGGCACAGGAATGGATTTGGTAATAAATGACCTAAATTCGGCCTCTTCAGAAATTCTTATTAAGAATATTGGTCGTTCCATTCATAAGGTGCCTCACTCAAATTACATGAGCTATAACATTCGAAATGAACAGAACGATATGGATCTTTATCTGCTGGATCTGAAAACGGAAGAGAGAGAAAGTTTTTTCCTGTGTACCTTGCCGGCAGGAGTTCAGGATTACGCATGGCTGGATCAAAACAGGATCATCATCGGGAAAGGGACTGAAATTCTCATATATGATATGTTGGGTGAAAGTGAGTGGCAAACCATTACTGACCTGGCAGAATACGGTTTTAAAAACATTACAAGGATCGCAGTTAATGATACTGGAAATAAAATTGCTCTCGCTGCTGAAATTAATGAAGCAGAGAATGATTAAAAGATAAGCTGGCAGCCAAAAAATTAGATGCTATATTCGACAAAGATCAATACAGCTATTAATTTACAGCATAAAAAAACCTGTCACTTTCACAACAGGTTATTTCTATTATAAATCATTTAAAATCTAATCTGCCAAAATGATAGCTTTGTTATCTTTCATTTCAAGCACTCCACCTTTAATAGGATAAAAAAGTACGTTTGATCCTTCCTGGCGAAATGCAGGTGAAAGTTTTTTTGTATTTCCGGCCCCGGGAGCAAGATTGATCTTTACTTCTCCTTCCAACAAAAGAGAAACAATAGGCGCGTGATTATTGAGCATCTGGAATTCCCCATCAACACCGGGAACTTTTACCGCTTCAACTTCAGCACCAAAAACAACTGCTTCAGGAGTAACTATTTCTAAGTACATAACTTCTTAATTAAATATTCAAATTCCAAGCACCAAATTCCAAATTTATCTCATGGGATTTGGATATTGGAATTTGGAATTTATCAGGCAAAGCCTGATTACGATTCGGCCAACATTCTTTCTCCGGCTTCAATAGCCTCTTCGATGCTTCCTTTAAGGTTAAAAGCAGCTTCCGGCAGGTGATCAAGTTCCCCGTCCATGATCATGTTGAACCCTTTAATTGTTTCTTTAATATCTACAAGAACTCCTTTAAGACCTGTAAACTGCTCGGCTACGTGGAACGGCTGAGAAAGGAAACGCTGTACGCGACGTGCACGTGATACTGCAAGTTTATCTTCTTCGGAAAGTTCTTCCATACCCAGGATGGCAATTATATCCTGTAATTCTTTATATCGTTGCAGCAACTCTTTCACTCGTTGAGCACAATTATAATGATCAGGTCCAAGAATTTCGGCAGTAAGGATCCTTGAGGTAGAATCCAAAGGATCCACGGCCGGGTAAATACCAAGTTCTGCGATTTTACGTGAAAGTACAGTGGTAGCATCCAGGTGGGCAAATGTTGTTGCCGGCGCCGGATCTGTCAAGTCATCGGCAGGAACATAAACCGCCTGTACAGATGTAATAGATCCATTTTTTGTAGAAGTAATACGTTCCTGCATCGCACCCATCTCTGTGGCAAGAGTTGGCTGGTAACCTACGGCAGAAGGCATACGTCCCAGAAGTGCTGAAACCTCAGAACCTGCCTGTGTGAAACGGAAGATATTGTCTACGAAGAAAAGTACATCCTTCCCCTGTCCTTCACCAGCACCATCCCTGAAATATTCAGCTATGGTAAGGCCTGATAGCGCAACACGGGCACGTGCTCCCGGAGGCTCATTCATTTGTCCGAATACGAAGGTCGCTTTCGATTCTCTTAAGGCTGTTTTATCAACTTTTGAAAGATCCCAACCACCTTCTTCCATAGAATGCATGAAGTCGTCTCCATATTTTATAATTCCTGATTCAAGCATTTCTCTCAAAAGGTCATTTCCTTCTCTCGTTCTTTCACCAACTCCGGCAAATACCGAAAGTCCTCCATGTCCTTTTGCTATGTTATTGATTAATTCCTGGATAAGTACTGTTTTACCAACACCTGCACCACCGAATAACCCAATTTTACCTCCTTTTGCATAAGGTTCAATAAGGTCAATAACTTTGATCCCGGTAAAAAGAACTTCTGTAGAAACTGAAAGATCTTCAAACTTAGGTGCCGCCCGGTGAATTGGTAATCCGGCCTCTCCCGCTTTTGGAAGATCCTCCAAACCATCAATAGCATCTCCAATCACATTGAACAAACGACCGTAAACTTCTTTCCCAACAGGCATCTGAATAGGGGCTCCCGTAGCTACAACTTCAACCCCACGCGCCAGTCCATCTGTAGAATCCATAGATACGGTTCTCACGGTGTTTTCTCCAATGTGTGACTGTACTTCAAGAACCAAAAGAGTTCCATCTTTCCTGGTAATTTCAAGGGAATCGTAAATTTTCGGCAAATCGGCATTTTCTGCGTTGAAGACCACGTCAACTACAGGACCAATAATTTGTGCAACCTTACCTGTGATTTTAGACATTATTAATTTATTTAATAATTAATATTATATTTTTACTAACCTGATAAGATAATTCCCTTAAAAATAAGAATATACCACCAGTCTTTTTCCGGGTGCAAAGATAGTTTTTCTTTATAAAATTAAACAGACAGTTTTAGAGATTTTTTGAAATAATTGGAATATTTTTTATCTCTAAAACACGACAACTATGGATGAGGTGAAACCATAAAAACAAAAAGTCCTTTCCGGTTATTGAGAAAGGACTTAACATTTTTTTGAAAAAGGTTCTATTCTACCGTCACAGATTTAGCCAGATTCCTGGGTTGATCAACATTCTTACCAAGCATCACGGCTATATGATAGGATAAAAGCTGTAATGGAATGGTTGTCAACAGCGGAGTCAATGACTCAATAGTCTCCGGAATTTCAATTACATAATCTGCTAGTTCCCGCACATCCTGATCTCCTTCGGTAACAACTGCAATGATCTTACCGCTCCTGGACTTGATTTCCTGGATGTTACTCACGACCTTGTCATAATGACCTTTATTGGTTGCGATCACAACCACAGGCATCATTTCATCAATCAATGCAATAGGACCGTGCTTCATCTCTGCTGCAGGATAACCTTCTGCGTGAATATATGATATCTCTTTTAATTTTAAGGCTCCTTCCAGCGCCACGGGAAAGTTATAACCTCTTCCTAAATAAAGGCAATTGGTGGCATCTTTATATTTAAAAGCAATCTCTTTAATGTGATCATTTAATTTAAGTACTTCCGTAATCTTGGCAGGTATTCTTTCCAGTTCCTGCAAATGATACCTGAAGGTAGAATCTGAGATGGTCCCTTTATATTTTGCCAGTTTTAATGCTATAAGAGTTAAAACGGTTATCTGTGTTGTGAAAGCTTTGGTCGAAGCAACTCCAATTTCAGGCCCCGCATGGGTATAAGCCCCAGCATGGGTTTCCCTGGAAATTGATGATCCAACAACATTACAAACTCCAAATACAAATGCTCCTTTTTCTTTAGCAAGTTTTATTGCCGCCATAGTATCTGCAGTTTCCCCACTTTGAGAAATGGCAATTACTACATCATTTTCATATATTATAGGATTTCTATAACGAAATTCTGAAGCATATTCCACCTCTACAGGTATTCTTGCCAGATCTTCGAAAATATATTCTGATACTAACCCCGCGTGCCATGAAGTCCCGCAGGCAACCACAATGATTCTTTTTGCATTAGCCAGACGCTCGATGTTGTCATCAACCCCGGCCATTCTGATAAATCCCTCCTCCACTAACATTCTACCTCTGTAAGTGTCAAGGATTGCACTGGGCTGTTCATATATCTCTTTCATCATAAAATGATCATAGCCGCCCTTTTCAATCTGCTCCAGGTTGAGTTGTAGTTCCTGTACATAAGGGTCTACCAGAGAATCATCTTTTATATTCCTTACCTTGATAGGTTTTCCAAGACGGACAACTGCCATTTCCCCGTCTTCAAGATAAATAGCATTGCTGGTAAATTCAATAAAGGGGGAGGCGTCTGAAGCAATAAAGAATTCATCTTCACCAATTCCAATGGCCAGCGGACTTCCAAGTCTGGCAACTACAAGCTCATTTGGTTTTCTTTTATCAAAAACTGTAATAGCATACGCCCCTACAGTTTGATTAAGAGCAATTTGTACCGCTTTTCCAAGCTTTACTTCCTCATTGATCATTACATCCTCAATAAGGTTCACAAGAACCTCTGTATCTGTATCTGACTCAAAGGAATAACCCCGTTTTTGCAACTCTTTCTTTAATGTGCCAAAATTTTCAATGATACCGTTATGAATGATAGCCAGATTACCCGAATTGGAATAATGAGGATGAGAGTTAACATCGTTAGGCACCCCGTGTGTAGCCCAACGCGTATGGCCAATCCCTAGAGTACCTATTTGTGAAGTTGTCTCATCAAATTTTTTCTTGAGATCTGCCACTTTTCCTTTGGTTTTGCACAGGTTTAAATCCTTACCGTCAAAAATGGCGATTCCAGCACTATCATAACCTCTGTATTCAAGACGCTGAAGCCCCTTGAGTACTATAGGATAGGCATCCCGCCTACCAATATATCCAACTATTCCACACATAATCTAGTTATTAATTTGGGTATATATGATATTAAATTTGAGCCTTTTTTCTGGGTCGGGAGAAAGGTTCCCATGTAACACCGTGCCCTTTGGAGTGATCACAGATCCTACGGGAACCAATGAAATACCATCTGTAACCGGTCTTACGGCCGAGTTACTTATAACATTTACATTTTGAGTAACTACAAGACCAAGTTTTACATTTTCTAATTCTCCGTTTAAAACCCTTCTTAAATGTTCTGTAATTCTTATTTTATAGAAAATACCCCTTTGATCTTCCCCGCGCACCAATGCCGGTAAATGAATTAATACTGAATTATTGGGATTGTCAATACCAGAAGTTGGATCATTTATATAATCCCCTAAAAGCGTATTGTCATCCAGATTGTAAAGGAAAATTCTTGAGGGTTCGGTATAACCTCCGGGAACCCTATTCTGGTTTACATAAAATGTAAGGTTAGCTTCATTTATAAGCCAATTATTTGCCCGTATTTCTTCAAGTTCTGCTTCATCTTCAAATAATTCAATGACCGCCATACTTCCCGCACCTCCTTTTAGGAATAAATTTTGGGCTCCTGGTCTACTGTTGGAGGAAGCAATCTCCTGGGAGATATTTGCCGGAAATTCCTGAGAAAAGGTATTCACGGCATTTCCCCTAAAAGTCAAATTGTATGTTTGCGGGCGCTCAGATGTTGTTCCATCCTGTTCTTCATTGGAATAATAAATCGTAATACCGGCATCTGTGGATGCAAAATCCAGTAAGATCATTGACCCATCCTGATTGACGGCTTCAGCTTTGAAATATAATCCCCTAATAAAATTTCTGAAATTATTATTATTTTCAAGCTCTGTAGAGCCTTCTTTATTCACAATGTTCTCCTGGAAAAAGGCAACAGGAAGATTTATTCTCATTCTGGGTGAAACCGATACAGTATCGATTACACCTTCACTGTTGAGTTGCCGGAAACTTACACTTGCCGGAGAAGGTTTGAAAGATTCATTTACAAATAATGGTGTGCCAATCAAATTATTTTCAATAACCAGCTGCTGATCTGAAAAATACTTTTGCCTGCTCTCAAAATTAGTCTCCGGATCAAAATCGTTGAGAAAAAAGCCAGACCTCAAAATTGATAATTTAAAAGGTGAATTGCCAAAAATTGAATCCAGTTTATATACAGCATTCCCGGACACATCAGTTGCAATTCTCGTACTAAAGTAGGGAAGAGTTAGAACAACACTATCCACCTTGGGCTCATTACCAAATGTTGGGGCAGGAGTTGATAGCAAAAGTTGTGTAAGTACGTTTGCAGTATGCACTCCATAAACCGGTTCTTTATAAACTCCAAGTAAATACACCGGCAAATCATTGGTTTGAACTGCATGCAATCTTTTATTGTATGCAATTACTCCTGCTTCAAAACGCGGAAACGCATCCAATTGGTCTCCTACAAGTTCACCGCCAATGGAGTTAAAATCACTGTCACAGGCAGTTGAAGTCAAAACTATTAAGGCCGCTACCATAAAATAGCGCAATCTATTTAATATAATCATTTAATTTATTTCTTTAATAGGATAAAAGGGAATTGTAAAATTCCTGATAAGCAGTTGAAAATTCTTCAGGAGTTTTGTATTCCAATAATGGCTTATCAAGTTTTTTCAGATATTTATTCAGTTCTTCAGGGATGTTATCCCCGGCAATAATCACCGCATCCGAGTTATCTACAGCGGTTTTCATAATATTCACGTAATTGGGGGTCTTTAAATGTTTTACATCTGAATTTTCCAAACCATCAAAAAGAACTTTTTTATACATCTCATTATTTAACGTCGTATCAAAGCTTTGATTGTAGACAGAGGTAACAATTTTGGAAGTTGCAAACAAAGGTTCCTTACCATAATAATTCCGCAGATATAATGGAAGAAGAGAAGATAGCCACCCATGAACATGAATAACATCTGGAGCCCAGTTTAATTTTTTCACGGTTTCTATAACTCCTTTTGCAAAGAAAATGGCTCTCTCGTCATTATCGGGAAATAGATTGCCTTCTTCATCTGTAAGTGTAGCTTTTCTTTTAAAATAATCCTCATTATCAATGAAATACACCTGCATGCGTTCCTTAGGGATAGAGGCAACTTTTATGATAAGTGGCATATCCAGATCATCAATTACCAGATTCATCCCCGAAAGACGTATCACTTCATGTAACTGATGTCTTCTTTCATTTATATTCCCGTACCGGGGCATAAAAATCCTGATTTGACCCCCCTGACCATTCACCGTGCGGGCGGCTTCAAAAGACATAGATGATATATCGGTTTCGGGCAGGTAGGGTATTACTTCAGATGATACGTACAATATCCTCTTATCTTTCATATTATGTTCTTATTTGTTTTTTAATGGTCAAGTGAAAATCACAAAATTCTGCAATGTGTGGTGGGCCATTGGAACCTGTTCAGATCATATGTGTTTTTGCGTTTGCGAATAAAAAACACGCAAAATTACAAAAATTTATGCAGTGTGCCAGTAATATCTTAAGTTTGCACGCTGTTAATTTTTTAATAATATGCAGATTTTTAGAGAGAAAACCCCCTTTCAACGTGAAATTTCCACCCTTAAAAAGGATGGGAACTCTATAGGTTTTGTTCCTACCATGGGTGCTCTGCACCTGGGGCATCTCTCCTTGGTAAAACAGGCATCTGATCTTTGTGATATCGTGGTAGTAAGTATATTCATCAATCCCACCCAGTTTGACAATCCTGAGGATCTCAAAAATTATCCCCGCACTCTTGAAAATGATTATATACTTCTGAAAAATCTTAAATTGAAACTTCTGGTTTTCGCCCCCAATGCCTACGAATTATATGGGGATAAAGTAGAGGCAGAAAATTTGATTTTTGATGGGCTCGAAAATGAGATGGAAGGAAAGTATAGGACAGGACATTTTAACGGCGTAGGGACCGTGGTGAAAAAATTTTTCGAAATCGTTAAACCGGATAAAGCATTTTTTGGAGAAAAAGATTATCAACAGCTGCAAATCATAAAAAAACTTACAGAAAAATATTCCCTGCCGGTAGATATAATAGGCTGCCCAATTGACAGGGAAATTACGGGACTTGCAAGAAGTTCGAGAAATGAACGACTAAGTCCGGAGGTTCGCAAAGAAGCATCATTCATTTTTGACACCCTGAAAAAGGTAAAAAATAAATTTGGCACAGATAGTGCAAAAACTATCACGCAATGGGTGAGAGAACAATTTGAGGCCCATCCTGTTTTAAAACTGGAATATTTTGAAATAGCCGATATCGTCTCTCTAAAAACAGCAGAAGAAAAAAAGGAAGGTGTCCGGTATCGGGCTTTCATTGCTGCTTTTGCAGGAGATGTAAGACTTATTGATAATATTGAATTAAATAATTAATTTAATACGATGCAAATTCACGTAGTAAAGTCAAAGATTCACCGGGTAAAATGTACCGGCGCTGACCTTAATTATATTGGGAGTATAACAATAGATGAAGATCTAATGGAGGCCGCCAATATCATCCAGGGAGAAAAGGTTCAGATAGTAAACAACAATAATGGGGAAAGATTGGAAACCTATGCCATACCGGGGCCACGTAATTCAGGCGAGATCACTTTGAACGGTGCAGCTGCCCGCCGGGTTGCAAAAGGTGATATCCTAATTCTTATAACTTATGCAATTATGGATATTGAGGAAGCGAAGGCTTTTAAACCTGCACTTGTCTTTCCCAATGAAGAGACAAACCTGCTAAACTAAATCTTGAAAAGATCCACCATAAAAATCCTTAAAATAATACTCCCTCTTTCCCTGGGAGTATTTTTAATTTGGTACTCTCTCAACAGTGCTACTCCACAGGAAAGAGATCAAATTTGGAAAAATATTTCCTCTGCCCATCCTGCATGGATCGTGCTTTCCCTAACTTTTGGACTTCTTGCACACCTTTCCAGAGCCTACCGTTGGAAATTTTTGCTTCAACCTCTGGGTTATGTTCCACGCTTCAGAAATAGTTTTATGGCAGTGATGGTGGGGTACCTTGCAAATTTTGGAATTCCCAGGTCTGGAGAGCTACTTAGGGCAGTAACAATTTCGGGCTACGATGATATCCCTGTAGAAAAGGCTTTTGGTACAATAATCTCAGAAAGAGTCGCAGATTTTATAATGCTGATGTTGATTGTTGGTACAGTATTTTTATTGCAAACCGAGTATTTGCTTACCTATTTTATAGAAAATGAAATAAACCCGGTAATCACCATAGGCATTCTTTTTTTATTACTGGTCGCAGGGATCCTGGTCTTAAAATTTATAAAAAGAGCCAAAAGCGGGATCCTATTAAAAGTAAGAAATTTTGCCAAAGGCCTTCTGGAAGGGATGCGAAGTATTCTCAAAATGGAAAAAAAAGGTGCTTTCATTTTTCACACAATTTTTATCTGGGTAATGTACATCCTTATGTTTTACATTTTGGTTTATACCATTCCCGAAACTGCCCAAATGAATTTTGGGGTGGTGATGGTTGCTTTTGTGGTGGGATCCTTTGCAATATCTGCAACTAATGGCGGTATAGGTGTTTATCCGGTAGCAATAGGTGCAAGCCTTATGTTATTTGGGATAAGCAAAGAAAGCGGGGAAGCATTTGGATGGATAACCTGGGGCACACAAACCATTCTTGTGATAATCACCGGTGGTCTTTCGTTTCTTTTTTTGCCAATTTTAAATGGTAAGAATAAATAACTATCTTGCTCTTAGTATTTTAAAACTTAACCTATGCAAATAAAACTACTTTTAGTGTTGTTTTTGGCAGCTCCCTATGTCACCTCAGCACAGATCATTTACAAATCCCTTTCCTCCTCAAAACTTGGAGAGAGCAGGGAACTAAAGATCCAGCTTCCCAGAAATTATGAAAGCAATAAAGAGAAGCGCTACCCCATTATGGTAGTATTGGATGGAGATTATCTCTTTGAACCCATTGCCGGAAATGTTGATTATTATTCTTATTGGGAAGATATTCCTGAAATGATAGTTGTGGGAATAAATCAGGTCGGAACAAGAGATGAGGATGCTTATTACGATGAAGCGACAAATCTTCCCTATGGAAGTGGAGCCGCATTTTTTGAGTTTATTGGATTGGAAGTGGTAAAGTATATACAGGATACTTACCGTACTGCCCCTTTCAGGATTATTGCGGGTCATGATTATACCTCAAATTTTATCAACTATTATTTATTGAAAGAAAAACCGCTTTTCCAGGGTTATATCAATCTAAGCCCAGATCTCGCACCGGTTATGGAAGATTGGTTAATAAATTCTCTTTCTAAAACTTCAAATCCTACATGGTACTATCTTGCAACAGGAACTGAAGACATTTCCTTTTTAAAGGAATCTATCCTGAGTTTTGATTCAAAATTAAAAGCTATTGACAACAAGAATCTTAATTATAATTTTGACAATTTCCAGGATGCAACCCATTATACTCTGGTTGGAAATGCGATTCCTAAAGCCCTGGCCCAAATGTTCCAGGTCTACAGGCCTATTTCCATACAGGACTATAACAGGGTTCTCTTGCAAACATCGGTTTCAGGTCACGATTACCTGGTGGAAAAATATGCCAATATCAAATCCTTATTTGGGATTGAAAAAAAAATAAGAGTAAATGATTTTATGGCGGTTTATAATGCTATGGAAAAAACACGGAATTGGAATGAGTTAAATAGCCTTTCAAAATTGGCTTCCAAACATTACCCAAAAACCATGCTTGCCACTTTTTTTGAAGCCAGATATGAAGAAGAGACGGGTAATCCCAGAAGAGCCGTTAAAAGTTATATGAATGCCTATGGCCAGGAACCAATTGCCTTTCTTACCGTAGATTATATGTTGGAAAAGGCTGAAAACATTAAAAGGGAAAACGGTTTATAACCTGAACATAACTGCCCAAATTTTTATGGCCAAAACTAAAACTACTTTCTTCTGTCAAAATTGTGGTACACAGCATTCCAAATGGCAGGGACAGTGCACATCCTGCAGGGAATGGAATACACTAGTCGAGGAAGTAATTCAAAAAGGCGATGTAAAAGACTGGAAAACGCCGGAGACCAGAGAGATAAAAAGAACTTCTGTTCCTCTCAGGATCACTGAGATTGAAGTTGGACAGGAACCAAGATTAAATACAAACAATAAGGAACTGGACAGGGTACTAGGCGGAGGCCTGGTGCCCGGTTCTTTAACTTTATTGGGAGGAGAACCCGGAATTGGAAAAAGCACTCTGTTATTGCAAATATCCCTTCATCTCAGGCAAAAAACCCTATACGTTTCCGGGGAGGAAAGTCAGCAACAAATCAAAATGAGGGCAGAAAGAATAAATCCTTCTCCTGCCAATTGTTATGTACTCACAGAAACCAAGACACAGAATATCTTCAGACAAATTGAAGCACTGGAGCCGGAAATCGTGATAATTGATTCTATTCAGACCCTTCACAGCGACTATATAGAAAGTTCTCCCGGAAGCATCTCCCAGATACGGGAATGTACGGCAGAACTTATAAAATTTGCCAAAGAAACCGGCGTACCCGTCATATTAATTGGCCATATTACCAAAGAAGGAAGTATAGCAGGACCCAAAGTACTGGAACATATGGTTGACACCGTCCTGCAGTTTGAAGGAGACCGCAATCATGTATATCGCATTTTACGGGCCAATAAGAATAGATTTGGATCAACCCAAGAGATAGGTATATATGAAATGCATGGCAGTGGATTAAGAGAAGTGTCAAATCCTTCAGAGATCCTGATCTCAAAGAATGACAATGGTTTAAGCGGCACTGCTATCGCATCTACACTCGAAGGAATGCGGCCTTTAATGATCGAGATCCAGGCTTTAGTTAGCTCGGCAGTATATGGCACACCTCAACGTTCCACAACCGGTTATAATGCAAAAAGGCTGAATATGTTACTAGCCGTGCTGGAAAAGCGTGCAGGTTTCAGGTTAGGGGCAAAAGATGTTTTTTTAAATGTTACGGGTGGGATATCTGTAGATGATCCGGCTATTGATCTTGCGGTAGTTGCTGCAATACTTTCTTCCACCGAGGATATATATATTCAAAAAGATATTTGCTTTGCGGCCGAAGTTGGACTTGCTGGTGAAATACGACCTGTAACCCGAATAGAACAACGTATATTAGAAGCTGAAAAACTGGGTTTTGCAACCATAATGATTTCGGGACAAACCAAACTTCCCAAATCCAACTATGGGATAGTAATACATAAAGTGGCGCGTATTGAAGATGTTGTAAGCTTCCTTTTTGGGTAGCTAAAAATTTCACTTCAAATTTTCTTTCTATGCTTTATAAAACGATATACTGAATCGTTAGAAAACCCCATAAATGGCATAATTCCTGCATAATCAAGGCAATAAAGAAATGGATATGCAACGATTGAAATATACCTTTTTATTAGTTATTATAATTTTAGTGGCCGGATGTTCCCAACTCAATAAAGCCACAGATCTTATTACCAATCCCACAGCAAAGGAACGCTATAAAAGAGATTTTAAAATTTCTGATGAGTTATTCCGTCTATGGGAAGATCAACAGGAACTAGCTTTAAGTGATAGTGTCAAAATAGAAACTCCTTTTTTGCAGTCGGGAACTTTTAAACCGCGAAGTTTTCCGGTTTATTCTTACAATTTAGATCTTAAGGTTGGTGAAAAACTTGATATTATTGTAGAAACTGACAGTATTTCACAGCTTGTTTTTATAGAATTATTCCAATTGCAAAATGACTCTCTCAGAAGATATAAAAATATAAAAAGATCAGACTTTAACAGAAAAACATTGGATTATGAGGTGGAGATAACGGGAACTTATAAAGTTGTCATCCAGCCTGAAATAGAAGCTTCCACTCCATTTAATATCAAAATGCAAACCACTCCGGTATATCTTTTTCCCGTTGCTGGTGCAAAAAACACAAATATTCAGAGTTTTTGGGGAGCCAGCAGGGATGGCGGCAGGAGGAGCCATGAAGGAATAGATATTTTCGCCTCCAGGGGGACTCCCGTAATTGCGGTGACAGATGGTTACGTAACCTCTACAGGAGAACGCGGATTAGGAGGAAAACAGGTATGGCTCAGGGATCAGAAAAGAAATCAAACCTTATATTTTGCTCATCTGGATAGTATTGCTGTTGACGGCAGGAGAAGAGTAAAGGGTGGCGATACTTTAGGATTTGTAGGTAATACAGGAAATGCCCGCACAACCCCACCACATTTGCATTTCGGAATATATAAAGGATATCGGGGAGCAATTGATCCCCTGCATTTTGTTTATCAGTTTGATGAACCTACTTTTGAGTTACCGGGTATGATCCCCGAGAGCCTGAACTTTGTAACTACTGCTATTGCCAACCTGCGTGATCTTCCGGCCACAACGAGAAATTCCGGGATCATAGGAAATCTTAAGGCCCGGGATACTATTACCGTACTTGGAAAAGCTAAGGACTGGTATCATATCAGAACAATGGAACGGCAGGCGGCATTTATTCACGAAAGCCTTATTGCTCCATTGTAATTCAGGGAGCGGGGTTGGGAATTTCCTCGTGGATTTTATTTATTTCCCCTATAATTTCTAAGGATAGCTTTACATTAAAGCTTTTTATATTTTGCTCTAACTGAGCAAGGCTTGTGGCTCCGATTATCGTACTGGTCACAAATGGCCTGCTCATTACAAAGGCAAGCGCCATTTGTGCAGGATCCATATCATAACGGGTTGCAAGTTCACAATATTTGGCGGTAGCTTTAAACGCCTGTGGATTAGAATAGCGCCCGTATTGAGGGAAAAGAGCCAATCTGCTCTTTGGAGGCATACCATTGAGATATTTCCCTGTCAATGTTCCCATTCCCAAAGGAGAATAAGGCAATAGGCCTACATTTTCCCGGTGATATATTTCGGTAAGACCAATCTCATCTTTCCGGTTTAAAAGGCTATAGGGGTTCTGTATAGTATTTATCCGGGATGCCCCTTTCCGTGATTCCTCAATGAACCGCATTACGCCATACGGCGATTCATTTGATAGACCAATATGCCTGATCTTTCCGGCTTTTATAAAGCCTTCAAGATTTTGTAGAACTGTAGCAAAATTATCCTTCCATTCTTCCTTCTCATCATGTTCATAGCCTCTTACACCAAAGAAATTACTGTTACGTTCCGGCCAGTGTAATTGAAAAAGATCAATATAATCTGTTTGGAGCCTGGTTAAACTTTTGTCAATAGCGTCCTGTAGCGCCTCTTTGCTAAAATTCAAATTTGGTCTTATATGAGCCATTGACCTCCCTGGGCCGGCTATTTTTGTAGCAAGTATGATTTTGTCCCGGTTTCCCTTATTTTTAAACCAGGTTCCTATGATCTTTTCTGTTTTTCCCTGAGTTTCAGCTTGGGCAGGAATGGGATACATCTCTGCAGTATCAAAAAAATTCACCCCAAGTTCAAAGGCAAGATTCATTTGAGCGTGGCCTTCAGCTTCAGTATTCTGCTGCCCCCAGGTCATAGTTCCAAGACAAATCTTACTTACTCTAATCTCTGTTCCCGGTATGGTATTATATAACATGTAATATTATTTTAGACCTTTCCCGCATCGGTAAGACCAAAGATTTGTGATATAAGAATAGCTTTTTACAAATTGAACTTATTCAATTTCCTTTAAAAGTTCGTTGATCTCATCGAGTTTTGGAGTAAGGATCACTTCGATCCTTCTGTTTTTTGCTTTTCCTTCTGCAGTTTGGTTACTTGCAATAGGTGCAAATTCTCCCCTTCCCGCCGCGGTTAAGTTGGATGGATCAATACTTGAATTTTCACGTAGGATCTGGACAATTGAAGTTGCCCTTTTGGTAGAAAGGTCCCAGTTATCTGTAAGTTGGCCGGTTCCTCCATATGGGACATTGTCTGTATGGCCCTCAATAAGAACGGCTATATCTGGATTTTGAGCAAGCACCTGTCCTAACTGTTGTACAGCTTTTCTACCCTCACTGTTAACTGCCCAACTTCCGGAACTAAATAATAATTTATTTTCCATAGAGACATAAACTTTCCCATCTCTTTGTTCCACCGTGAGGCCTTTACCTTCAAAATTGGTGAGGGCATTGGAAACAGCAGTTTTAAGTGCGTTCATTTTTGCGTCCTTGGCTGCTATAAGACTTTCCAGTTCATCTATTCTTGAAGACCTTGCGGCTAGATCCTTCTGAAGTTTTTCCAGCCTTTGCTGTTCTGCGCGTAAGGCTTTCCCTTTTTCCTCGAGTTCGGCAAGCAATTCCCGGTTTCGTTTGGAATTTTCAGCAATAGCAGAAGAGCTATTTGCAGCAAGGGCATCATATGAAGTTGTAAGACTTTTCAGATTGGCTTCTGAAGTTTTTAAAGCCATGTCTAGCTTATCGCGTTCGCTCTGAAGGCGATTATATTCCTGTTGGAGTGTCGCGAGGTCCTTTTCCGCTTTATTTCGTGTATCCCTTAGATCGCTCTGTAATTTTTGATTCCTGGATTCCAGAGAATCATACTGGGATTGTAAATCCTTATGGACTTTGGAAGAAACACAGGAAGAAAGGATAATTGCGGTAAAAATAATTGTAAATAAGTTCTTAAGTGACATATAGTATTTTGTTAGGTTTCTAATTCCAGCAATACAGGACAATGGTCGCTGTGTTTAGCTTCGGGCAGTATCACTGCTCTTTTTAATTGATCTTTTAAGGTTTCTGAAACCAGATGATAGTCAATACGCCATCCTTTATTATTATTTCTTGCTCCCGCCCTGTAACTCCACCAGGAATAATGATCTCCGCTTTCATTAAAGTGTCGGAAAGAATCAATGAATCCGCTTTTCATAAAACTATCAATCCATTCTCTTTCAACCGGTAAAAATCCTGATGTATTTTTAAGCCGTACGGGATCATGTATATCTATCTCCTGATGACAGATATTATAGTCCCCACAAACTATGAGATTGGGTATGCGTGTTTTGAGATCGTCAACATATACCTGAAAGTCGGCCATATATTGAAGTTTGTGATTTAATCGGTTTATGTTTGTGCCACTGGGAAGATAGAGGCTCATTACCGAAAAACCATCGAAATCTGCGCGAAGATTTCGGCCTTCGAAATCCATATAATCGATCCCGGTACCGTATTCAACATTTAAAGGTTCGTGCTTGCTCAGGATCGCAACACCACTATAGCCTTTTTTAGTAGCCGGATACCAGTAATTATATTTATACCCGGCTTCTTCAAATGGTGTAACATCAAATTGATCAGGACTGGCTTTTATTTCCTGAAGACACAGGATGTCTGGATTTGCCTGGGTCACCCACGTTATAAAATCTTTACGTAAAGCTGCCCGTATCCCGTTAACGTTATAAGAAATGATCCTCATCAGGGAAATATTTTTTCAAAAATAAGTAATCCCCGGTGCTTTTAAAACCGAAAACTTAATTAAATGGGAAACCTTTTACCTTATTCCGTTATTAACAATAAAGCGTTTTACCCTGCCTACTTCCCGGGTACCTATTCTCAATAGATAAACCCCGTTTGCTGCGTAGGACATATCAAACTCATAGAGATAGCCTCGTCCATTGCTCTCTACCTTATTTTCAAGCATCTTTTGCCCTAAAATATTATGAATTGTTATTCTCAAAGGTTGATCAAATGTAGTTTCCAGGAATACACTATAAGATCCCTGTCCAAAATTGACTATTTCTAATTTAGCATCATTTAGCAAAAAATCATCCAAACTAAGGTTACTATCTACAATCCTGACTGAATAATCATGTGTGGAACCAAAATCCATTACACTACAGGGATTATTAAGATCCCCTCCAAAAGAGACATCTCCACCCCGTACTCTCATAAGATGTTCCCCCAGAGCTGCATTTGGAGGAAGAATAAGATCGTATTCATGCCATGTGTTGGATGACGGAATGATCTGGTCAGATAAAAGGCGCTCATTATCATCAAAAACACCGTTATCATTAAAGTCAATCCACAGGGAAAATCGTTCATTGTCTGGTGAGTCAAAGAGAGTCTTTACCCGAACTTTAAAGGTCCCCCGGGCTCTATCCAGATCTGTTGAAAAGCCTATGAAATCTGCATAACCATCTACACATGGGATCCTTTCATTTAATATGTCTTCCAGTTCAAAAGAATGAATTCCATCACCATGAGTTGTACAATCTGATCCTTCGGGTATACAGTTAAGATTTGCCACTGACTTTTGTTCACTGTCATTGGTTCTGTCCCCATCACCCGGCAAATTAGTTTCAGCATAGATCATAAACCTGCCAAATGCTGAAAGATTTGCTTTTCGGTTAAAGGTATATACCGCATTTTCTCCTACCTCAATTGTTCCGGGAAAAACCTCCCTCACAAAAGGATTATTTTCTATTCTATAAGCTACCGGAATATTGGATTGAGGTTCCCCACCAAAGTTTTCTATTGTCACTGTAACATTTTCTTCCATGGTTAGTTCCAGTCCCGTTTTTGGAGCATTAATGGCTGTTATACCTACATCATCAGGGAAAAGATGAGTAACATTTGTAGTAAAAGAATTATTCCCCGGATCCTGATCGCCGGTTAAATTTGTAGACGCTGTGATTTCATAGATTGTGCCAATTACACCAAGGTTTGCAGTAGTGTTAAAAGTATAATTGACCGAACTTGTTGCATTCACCGTCCCGGTAAAAACCTCAGTCACGGTTGGACCGCCGTCTACCGAATAACTTACCGGAATATTGGTTTGGGTGTTTGATCCAAAATTTCTTATGGTAATCGTGATTTCTTCTGTAGTTGATAAGGTTGAGCTCACAGGATTTACAATGGCAATGACACCTACATCGTTATTAAAATCTGGGATAAGTTTAAAAACACCTACTCTGTTTACCCGATCTACACCTTCAAAATATTCTGCGTTATGCCAGAAGGTGGCATCATCAAAAGGATCTACAGTGAGATGAGCATAATCTCCATAACGGGAAGATGGATTTGGGCTTCTGCCTTCTACAATACTCGTTTCTTCTACTGTCATTATACCGGGAGGATCATTGGCAAATCTTCCGGTATACCTTATGGATGGGAAAATAGGATTTACATCACTTTTATCCATAACCGTAAATCCTAAACCAATATTACCATTACGGTCCATGCCAATGCTGCCACTCCACCGATCGCTTTTATCGGGGGCGTATGTACCTTCCTGGAATACTGTCCAAAGACCACCATTGCGTGGCTGGCGTAGCTCATACCACCTTATCCCTGCATGTTCTGCAGCAGATGGATCTATATCCACTACAAAATTAAGCACAGCAGAATTATAAGTGGAAAACCTTCTGTACTGAGTCATATACATCATAGTCGCCTGCAAAACATCAAGATCTGGTGCATCGCCCGGTTGTTGAAGATTGGAAAAAGCACCCCCGTCAAAAGTGGCTATAAATGGACTAACTCCCTGAGCTGTTCCTAATTCCTGGTGTTCTGCAATAGTAGAGGTAGCAGGGTTCATCCAGTTCACATTTATATTCCAAATTTTTAGATGATCCTCAGAGACACCTGCCCAGGCATCATCCTGCAAATAAATAATAGGAGCGTTTCCTCTGGGAGGTAGTTCTCCCCCCATAGCATGGAATCCTGCCGGGCTATAGAATCCATTGGTGTTTATACCCGGTAATGGAAATGCTATCACCCTGGCGGTTTCACCTTCAAGCATGCGATCGCGTTCAAACACAAAAACTACCTGACTGGTGCTGGCCGTACGCGAATTTTTATTGGTTGTAACATAGTATCCATCACTCCATACCGAAATTTTTGGATAATCTGGCAGGGCTCCATTTGTGGTGAATCTGTATGTATACCAACCATCTGTGAGAGGATTGGGTCCCCGGGAGACAGCTACCAAAAAACTCTCTGGTGTATCACTAAATTGGGTGATCAAAAACCTGTTGGCAAATTCATCATATAAGATAATCGGATCCCCCAGGTTTTCGTTGGTAAACTCTCCTCCTATGCTTGAAAGGGATGCAGGAGGCATTAATTGATTACCGGCCTTATCGAATATTGAGAAGGCCGAATTCCAACCATTGACATAATGGTCTGGTCCTGCGGCACCTGTAGGATCTGTGGGTGTAGAGCGGGAAACTGCAGCATCAAATGATAACCTGGGTGCTTTGGAGGGAACTTCTCCCGGTTCAGCCTGTCGGGTGGGGTCCATGATTCTGGGCAATCCTTTACCGGGTACAACTGAGTTTATACCCCTGTTCCTGGGATTAACTATCTTATATTCTGTAGAGGGGGGGATTATTTGTTTTTTAGAAATTGCCGAAACAGGAATAGCCGTTGCAGAGTCTATAAATATGGGATTTGACACTTCCCTTTCCTGAGCAGATACTTCCAGGTTGATGAACAAAAAGAAAATTAGAAATACCGAGTATGCTTTGCCCATGTCCAATTTTGTTAAAGATTTAAAAATAGGCATTAAATAAAAATTAAAAGCGGCCATCTTCGATTTAATTGTCTCATATGAGGTTAAATTTATTATAAATTCCCCGAAAGCCAGACTCTAACATTTAATTGTTCATCCAATAATCTCTTCAAATCGCTAATCTTTACCCGCTTCTGTTCCATCGTATCCCGAAAACGAAGCGTAACACTTTTATCCTTCAGCGAATCATGATCTACTGTAATACAAAGAGGAGTTCCTGCAGCATCCTGTCTTCGGTACCTGCGCCCTATAGCGTCCTTTTCATCATATTGCACCTGGAAATCCCATTTAAGATTATCAATTATTGATTGAGCAAGTTCCGGCAAACCGTCCTTCTTCACCAAAGGCAGAACTGCAGCCTTGGTAGGAGCCAGGATTGCAGGTAGTTTGAGAACAGTGCGCGAAGATCCATCTTCCAATGTTTCTTCCTTATATGCTGCCGAGAGAACCGCCAGAAACATCCTGTCCAGACCTATAGAAGTTTCGATTACGTAGGGAACATAATTTTCATTGAGTTCCGGATCAAAATATCGAAGTTTTCTACCGGAATGATCTTCATGAGCTTTAAGGTCAAAATCTGTTCTCGAATGAATTCCTTCAAGTTCTTTAAAACCAAATGGGAAATCAAACTCAATATCTGTTGCGGCATTTGCATAATGGGCCAGTTTATCATGATCGTGAAATCGGTAATTTTCCTGACCTAGATTGAGGGAATAATGCCACTTGATTCGCTCTTCTTTCCAGTGTTCATACCATTTCAATTCTTCTCCGGGCCTTACGAAGAACTGCATTTCCATTTGTTCAAATTCACGCATCCTGAAGATAAACTGCCTTGCCACAATCTCATTCCTGAAGGCTTTTCCGGTTTGTGCTATACCAAAAGGAATTTTCATTCTTCCCGTTTTCTGGACATTGGAAAAATTCACAAAAATTCCCTGCGCGGTTTCGGGACGTAAATAAAGATCTGAAGATGAATCTGCCGAGGCTCCCATTTTGGTGCCGAACATAAGATTGAACTGTCTTACATCTGTCCAGTTTCTGGATCCAGTGTCCGGATCTGCGATTTCAAGTTCTTCGATCAAAGCTTTAACATCTGCAAGATCTTCCCTGGTAAGGGAATCCCCAAGGCGTTTTAAAATATGGTTACGCTGGGTCATATAATTCATAACCCTTTCATTGGTATTTATAAACTGCTCCTCATCGAAGGAATCACCAAATCGCTTACGGGCCTTTTCAATTTCCTTTTGCGCTTTTTGAAGAATCTTTTCCGCATGATCTTCCACCAGAACATCTGCGCGAAATCTTTTCTTGGAATCCTTATTGTCAATAAGGGGATCATTAAAAGCATCAACATGACCCGATGCTTTCCAGGTTTTGGGGTGCATAAGGATGGCAGCATCCAACCCCACAATATTCTGGTTGAGTTGCACCATGCTTTTCCACCAGTAATCCCTGATATTCTTCTTGAGCTCCACGCCGTTTTGACCATAGTCGTAAACAGCACTTAATCCATCGTAAATTTCACTTGATGCAAAAATATACCCATACTCCTTGGCATGGGATATCACATTTTTAAAAAGATCTTCTTGTTTTGCCATAGCGCAAAAATAAAGAAACCGCCTTGAATAAGTTCAAGGCGGTTCCTGATTTTTATTATTTATTCTTATCTCAGATCAAAAGAGGATGTACCTATAAGATTTTGACCTGCATAAACATATACCTTATAATTTCCTTCTGTAAGTTTATCTCTGTCAGTATTTGCCAGGATACATACATCAAGTTCTTCATTTTCATAATATATTCTGGATGTTGCACTGTATATCATGACTCCTCCTTCATGATTTACGGCAAGTTGTTCTCCTACCAGTTCATTTTGGGGGTTGTAAACCTGTACATACATATTCCTTTCTCCTGTTGGCGCCAGGGGATTTTCTGTAATTGTAAAACAAGTGCGTATCTGGTCAATTCTCCTTGTGCGATTATTTGTTACCAATTTTCCATTGTTGCGAACAATAACTCCATCACCTTTAAGATTAGTGACTTTTAACTGCGCAGCGCGATCGACCTTGGTGGAGAGATTTTGGTTTGTAACAGATAAAGAATCTGCCTGCCTTACCCTTTGCGCGAGTACCATATTAGTACTGTCAATTGTAGAGGCGAGAAGTCGGTTTTGCATACTTAAACTATCTACCACTCTAAACAATCTGTCCTTTTCATTTCTAAGCGAATTTATTTCTCTTCTATATCTGGAAATAAGAACTAAATTGGCTTCGGCCCCTTTTACAGAATCCAATAAAACCGCAATCCTTTGTCTGGCATCTACTAAATTTTGGTCCATCACCTGATTTGTGGCTATAGCTTCATCATATTTTATTATCAGATCATTGAGCTCGTCCTCGATAACTGCCTTTTCCTTTTGCAGGATGATTTTGTTCTCTTTCTCCTCGTTATAAAATTTAACAGTATAAATTCCAAGGGCTATTAGCGCCACGGCTAGAATACCGGTAAGGATCTTAAGGGCAGTATTACTTCTTGTTTCGGTCATCATATGTTAATTTAGTTTGGTAAATTTATCGTAAACACTTTGTAAGTTACAATTCATTAACAAATGTTTCACGATTTCCTTAATTTATTCTATCCCAGAATATGTCATGTCTGCGATAAAGAACTCATGAAAAATGAGCGTGTAATTTGCACAAATTGCAGGCACGAATTGCCTGTAACAAATTTTTCTTTTAATAACGACAATCCGGTTCAAAAAGTATTCTACGGGAGGGTAAAATTGGAATATGCAACTTCCCTGTTGGTATTTCAAAAGAAAGGAAATGTACAAAAATTAATGCATCAGTTAAAATATCGGGGGCACAAGGAAATAAGTGAATTTTTAGGGCAATGGATGGGAGCTGAACTTGCCGCCCTTGAATTTTCACCGGCTGTGGAAGCAGTTATTCCCGTACCTCTGCACAAAACCAGATTAAGGGACCGGGGATTTAACCAGGTTGAAGATTTTGGAAAGGAGATCGCCAAAAGTTTAAAAGTACCTTATATTGATAACGTTTTGCTAAAAAAATCGTTCTCAACAACTCAAACCCTTAAAGCCCGCCTTTCCCGCTGGGGTAATATTGAAGAAACATTTGTTCTTGTCAATCCTGAACTTATTCATAATAAACACGTGTTGCTTGTAGATGATATAATCACAACCGGTGCTACAATTGAAGCCTGTTCAGGTGTTTTAAAGGAGGCAGGAGGGGTAAAAATAAGTATAGCATCAATGGCGTTAGCAGTATAACAAAAGGAAAATTAATTGTTTCTTTGTTTTTAAAATAAGGTATTCGTGAAAAACAAAGTATTTATTTTATTTCTGTTTATGATTAGTCTCTCATTTGTGCAGTGCGCTAAAAGAGGTAATCCATCTGGGGGAGAAATAGATACTACCCCGCCCAGGTTTGTAAGGGCAAGCCCTGAAAATTACTCGACAAATTTTAATGCAGAGGAAATCAGGATTTTTTTTGATGAATATATAAAGCTTCTCAAGCCCCAGGAACAAATCATCATATCACCTCCGGTTACACCAAGACCGGAGATTACCCCACTTGGAAATCCTCAGAGGTTTGTTAGAATTAAAATTGAAGATACCTTACAGGACAACACCACCTATGTTATTAATTTTGGTAATAGCATTGTAGATAATAATGAAGGGAACACACTGCCATTTTTTAAATATGTCTTTTCTACAGGAAACTATATAGATTCCCTTTCGGTATCAGGGACGGTAAGTGATGCATTTTTAAAAGAAGCTGAACCCTTTATTTCTGTTATGCTTTATGAAATTGATGAAAATTTTTCTGATTCCATTGTCTATATCCAGCCTCCCAGATATGTTACAAATACCCTTGACAGCCTTAGAACTTTTGAACTAACCAATTTAAAAGCAGGCACCTATCACCTGGTTGCGATCCAGGACCGTAATAATGATTATAAGTATAACCCGGGAAGAGAAAAAATAGCTTTCATAAATGAACCTGTAACAATACCCACAGATACCACATATAATCTCACCCTATTCAGGGAAGACATTGCTTTTCAACCAGAACGCCCCAGACAGCTTAACAATAATAAACTTCTTATAGGCCACCGGGGAAGGATAAACCCTGATAGTCTAAAATTTGAACCATTAAGTCCTGTACCCCCAGATTTTGAATTCCGCATAGTGAATGTTCCCAATAAAGATAGTATCCACTTTTATTATAAACCCGTTCTCAACACAGATACTTTAAGATTAAAGTCTGTTACGCCGGTAAGAACAGATACTATAATGACCAGGATTGTTGATATGCCCGCCGATACCCTTCAGGTTACCACTGAACCTACAGGTAACCTTACATTTGGAGGCGATATCATCCTGAGAGCCAATACCCCAATAATCACGGTGAATAATGACCTTATATCCCTGATGGACCGGGATTCAGTAAGTGTGAATTTTACTTCGGAATTACGGCAGTTTGAAAATGTTGTCCATCTTCAATTTCCGAAAAATGAAAACCAGTCCTATACTTTAAATGTTTATCCGGGGGCGCTTACAGACTTTTATAATTCCACAAATGACTCAATAAACAGATTATTTAAAACACGGGCTTATTCAGAATTTGGAAATCTCAGCTTAACCCTTAATAATGTGAGAAGCTTTCCAATTATTGTTCAGCTCACAGATGAAAAAGGGATTGTCAAAGCGGAACAATATTCAACCTCCTCAAACAATCTAAGATTTGAACATATTCAACCCGGAAGATATTTTTTAAGGGTGATTTATGATGCAAATGAGAATCGCCGGTGGGATACCGGTGATTATTTAAAACGTATTAAGCCCGAGGAGATCCTTTATTTTCCTGATGTTCTTGATGTAAGACAAAACTGGGATATCAATGAAATCTTTAATCTAAACTAAAGCTATCCCTGTCCTGCAGAAATTTTAATTTCTCCCGGGTTTCCCTAATATGGGATTTATCCAGGCTTACAATTTCTGTAAATTCTCCCGAGCGGCTATTTTCAAATAGCTCTTTTCCAAGGCAATCATAAACCGCCGTATGGCCATTGTATTTATAATCATTCCCGTCATTACCGGTCCTGTTTACTCCTATACAATAGGACATATTCTCAATAGCACGTGCCTGTAACAGGATGTCCCAGGCGTGAATACGTGTTTCAGGCCAGTTGGCCACGTAAATCAGTAGATCATAGTCACTCGTATTTCTTGCCCATACAGGAAATCGCAGGTCGTAACAAATTAAAGGGCAAATTTTCCATCCTTTATATTCAACGATTAACCGTTCTTTACCGGCCGTATAGGTCTGGTCTTCTTTTGCCAATGTAAAGGTATGGCGCTTGTCATAGGTTTTATAATTTCCATCGGGGAAAATAAAGAAGAGTCTGTTATAAAAATGATTCTTTTCCTTAATGATCACACTTCCCGTAAGGGCGGTATTTTTATCCATAGCCGTTTTCCTCATCCAGGATACCGTGGGCCCGGCTGTGGTTTCCGCCAGAGCTTCAGCATTCATTGAAAATCCGGTACTAAACATTTCCGGCAGCACAATAAGGTCTACCTGTTCATCTAAATCCTGTATCCTTTCAGAAAACTTTCTGAGATTTGCAGCCGGATCCTCCCATTCAAGATCAACCTGAAAAAGCGCTGTTTTTAAATTGTTTTCCATATTTCAAATTTACCAATATTTAGGAAGTCTCTCCTAAATACTTGTTAAATGGTTGTTTTAAAAATTGATTGTAAATAGATTTATACAAAATACGATCTATATGAAACTTGACAAATTTTTTGGAAATGATTCTTTTGCTTCCAGCACATCAAGAGGCTTAATAGCAGGAGTAATTGGCGGACTTGTAGGTACAGCGGTAAAAGGCCTTATTGAGGAATTTTTACCGGTGAGGAAGATCGAGGATTCTTCTGCACGAATAAAAATTATGGATGAAATTTCGGCTAAACTCACAGGAAGTCCTATTAGTATACAGAATGAAGGCATTGTGGAGCATCTGGTAAGTCTTCCTATAGGTGCCAGCGTAGGGGCTGCTTACGGGTATGGTAAAAAGGATAAAGATGACTATAATATAACAGATGGGGTGATTTTAGGAGCCTCCACATGGTTTTCTACACATGAAACTTCTCTGCCTTTGATGGGGCTTAAGCCAAATCCCACAGATGTTCCTCTTAAAATGCAGTTCAATGAGTTGCTGGCTCATGTGGCATTTGGAATAACCACAGAGATAGTGCGCAGCGCTGTCAATCAAAAATTAAAAAGCAACCGGGGGGTTAAAATCTATTCAGAATAGCAGCAGCCTTTTCTAATGTCTCGTCGGTTTTTGCAAAACAAAACCGCAGTTGTTTATTATCCTTTTCATCAATATTGAAAACAGAGACGGGGATAGTGGCGAGGTTATGCTCTGAGACTAGTTTTTTGGCAAATTCGACATCGCTTTCAGAACTGATCTCAGAATAATCCAGCACTTGAAAATAGGTCCCTGCGGAAAGTTTTCCTTTGAAATTACTATTCCCGATAAGAGAGAGGAAGCGGTCCCTTTTTTCCTGATAGAATTTATTGAGTTGCAGGTAATGGTCTGGATTCTTCAAATATTCTGCAAAAGCCCGTTGCATGGGATGATTGATGCAAAACACCACAAATTGATGCACTTTTCTTATCTCCTTCATAAGTTCGGCAGGAGCTACACAATACCCGGTCTTCCAGCCGGTATTGTGAAAGGTTTTACCGAAGGAAGCACAAATCACCGTCCTTGAAGAAAGATCCTTAAATAACGCTGCACTTTGATGCTTCTTTCCATCGTAAATAAGATGTTCATAAACCTCATCGCTTAACAGAATAATATTTGTATTCTTCAGGAGACTTTCCAACTTCAGCATATCCTCCCTTTCCAGAACTGTTCCACTGGGATTATGAGGTGTGTTTATTATCACCATTTTTGTGCGGGAGGTGATCTTCTGTTTCACTTCTTCCCAGTCTATTTTAAAATCCTTTCCCTTTAATTCTATAAGGACCGGAATACCACCATTAATCTTAATAGATGGCTCATAACTATCGTAGGCCGGTTTAAAAACAATTACCTCATCCCCTTTATGAATAAAAGCCGTGATTGCTGAATTTAATGCCTGGGTGGCACCATTGGTCACCGTTACCTCTGAATCTTTGTCATATTTCTTACCGTACAAACTTTCGATCTTTAATACGATTTGCTCCCTCAATTCCGGCACCCCGGTCATGGGCGCATATTGATTGTATCCATCATACATTGCTTTGTGCACAAGTTCTTTGAGCTGCCTGTCAGTTTCAAAATTTGGAAAACCCTGCGACAGGTCTATGGCATTATATTTTGTTGCCAGCTGACTCATAACAGCAAAAATGCTGTCCTTTTGATCGGGTAACTTGGATGAGGAAAGTTGTAGCATATACTTTTTTAAAATAATATCCATAAAAAATCCCGAACCTCCAAGATTCGGGATCATATATTAAAATTCATTTGATCCTTAAATAACGCTTGCTTTCATATATTCCCGGTTCATTCTCGCGATATTTTCAAGAGAAATTCCTTTTGGACATTCAATTTCACAGGCACCGGTATTTGTACAATTTCCAAATCCTTCTTTATCCATTTGCTCCACCATTGCCAGTACACGTGTAGTTGCTTCAACTTTTCCCTGGGGAAGCAAAGCAAACTGGCTTACCCTTGCTGCTGTGAATAACATAGCACTTGCATTTTTGCAAGCCGCAACACATGCTCCGCAGGAAATACAGGAAGCTGAGAAAAATGCAGCGTCTGCATCTTCTTTAGGAATCGGTATCGAATTGGCATCCTGGGTCAATCCTGAAGTATTTACAGAAATGTATCCCCCTGCCTGCTGTATCCTTTCAAAAGCACTTCTGTCTACCACAAGATCCTTTATCACAGGAAAAGCACGGGCTCTGAATGGCTCTATAACAATGGTGTCACCATCCTTAAACTTACGCATGTGAAGCTGGCAGGTAGTGATCATTTTATCCGGACCGTGAGGTTCACCATTAATCTGGAGGCTACAAGTGCCACAAATCCCCTCCCGGCAATCATGGTCAAAAACCACCGGATCCTCACCTTTATTGACAAGACCTTCATTCAGCACATCCAGCATTTCAAGAAAGGACATATCAGGATCTACATCACTTATAGGGTAAGTCTGTAACTTTCCTTTGGCAGCGGCGTCTTTTTGACGCCATATTTTTAATGTAAGCTTCATTGGTGTTATGTGTTAGGAGTTAAGAGTTAAGGGTTCTGTGTTTATTATAATTTACCTCTATCTTTTACCCCGTTTTTGCTTTCTTCAGATAATTAATGTATCCATTTAAAATAGCTTTAGTGGTTTCAAATTTTCTTCTGAATTCCTCCAAAGTTTCATTACTTATATAATTTTCGTCTGCTGCAGTTATTACCTGATTTAATGCTTCACAAAGTGAACCCCGGGCAATCCTGCACGCTTGTATATTTTCCTGATGATTAAATCTCCCATATCCTTCAGCTATATTATCTCCTATAGATCTTGAAGATCGCTGGAGTTGGCTTGTTAAACCATACTTCTCATCATTTGGGAATTTCGGAATTATTTCAGCAGAAACAAATCTTCTTAGATCTCTGGAAGCTTTCCAACATTCCAGCTCTTCAAAAGATTTTATACTCCCCATAACCATCCAACATTTAATTCAACTCCTAACTCTTAACTCCTAACCCTTAACCTATTTATAGCTCCTTGCTTTTACTTCGATATTCTCATAAATAAGATTCTCTTTGTGAAGAATGGCATCTGCGGGTTCTCCTGTATATTCCCAGGCTGCTACATACATGAAGTTCTCATCATCTCTCAAAGCCTCACCTTCTTCAGTTTGATATTCCTCCCGGAAGTGTCCTCCGCAGGACTCATTTCTGTGCAGCGCATCCTTGGCAAACAACTCTCCCAGTTCAAGGAAATCGGCTACCCTTCCTGCTTTTTCAAGTTCGGGATTCATTTCATTAACGCTTCCCGGAACTTTTACATCATTCCAAAATTCCTGCCTTAACTGTTTTATCTCGGTAATAGCCTCCTTAAGATGTTCTGCATTTCTGGACATACCTGCCTTATCCCACATGATCTTACCAAGACGTCTGTGAAAATGATCTACGGTTTTAGTTCCTTTATTATTGATTAATTTATCGAGTTGTTCTCTAACCTTATTTTCTGCTTCATCAAATTCCGGGCTGTCAGTCGGGATCTTCCCGGTTCTGATATCACTGGCCAGATAATTTCCAATAGTGTAAGGGAGTACAAAATATCCATCTGCCAGTCCCTGCATTAGAGCTGACGCTCCAAGACGGTTGGCGCCATGATCGCTAAAGTTGGCTTCTCCTGTTGCAAAACATCCCGGAATAGTTGTTTCAAGGTTATAATCAACCCAGATACCTCCCATGGTGTAGTGCACCGCAGGATAGATCATCATTGGAGTTTCGTATGGATTCTGGTCTACGATCTTCTCGTACATCTGGAAAAGGTTACCGTATTTTGCTTCCACTACCGCTTTTCCTAATTCCTTGATCTGCTCTGGAGTAGCATTTTCTATATGCTGCGTATTAACCGCTTCCTTCCCATAACGGGTGAAAGCCGCACTAAAATCAAGGTAAACTGCTTCTCCTGTCTTATTCACTCCATATCCCGCATCACAACGCTCTTTTGCAGCTCTTGAAGCCACGTCTCGCGGCACAAGGTTACCAAAAGCTGGATATCTTCTCTCAAGATAATAGTCTCTGTCTTCTTCTTTAAGATCGGTGGGTTTTAATCTTCCCTCTCTTATTGCCTTGGCATCCTCCAGGTTTTTAGGCACCCAGATCCTTCCGTCATTTCGAAGAGATTCAGACATCAGGGTGAGCTTGGACTGGTGCTCTCCTGAAACGGGTATGCATGTTGGATGTATTTGCGTAAAACAAGGGTTTGCAAAATATGCTCCCTTTTTATGTATTTTCCATGATGCGGTTACGTTACTGCCCATTGCATTTGTAGACAGGAAGAATACATTTCCATATCCTCCTGAAGCAATAACAACGGCATGCGCACTATGTCTTTCTATTTCTCCTGTCACCAGGTTTCGCGCTATGATCCCTCTCGCCTTTCCTCCTACAATAACAAGATCCAGCATTTCATGGCGTGTGAAGGATTGAATCTTACCTCGATTGATCTGGCGATTCATTGCCGAGTAACAACCAAGTAATAACTGTTGTCCGGTTTGTCCTTTGGCATAAAAAGTCCTTGAAACCAGTACTCCACCAAACGAACGGTTATCCAGCAAACCACCATATTCCCTGGCAAAGGGCACCCCCTGCGCCACACACTGGTCAATGATATTAGCAGAAACTTCAGCCAGACGATAAACATTGGCCTCCCGGGATCTGTAATCACCGCCTTTAATGGTATCATAGAAAAGCCTGTAATTTGAATCTCCGTCTCCCTGGTAATTCTTGGCGGCATTTATTCCTCCCTGGGCAGCAATGGAATGAGCTCTTCTGGGAGAATCCTGATAACAAAATGTCTTTACATTATACCCCAGTTCGGCCAGGGTTGCGGCGGCGCTTCCGCCGGCAAGACCTGTACCAACCATTATCACGTCAATATTTCTTTTATTGGCTGGGTTTACAAGGTTGATCTCATTTTTATGTTTGGTCCACTTATCTGCCAATGGGCCTTTTGGTACTTTTGAATCTAATATTCCCATAGCTTAAATTGTTTGTAATACAAAGTGAATATAAAAAGGGATGATCGCAAACCCGAGAGGGATAAGGATTGCAAAGGCATATCCAAATTTCCTTATGAATCCATTGTATTTAGGATGATTCACTCCCAGGGATTGAAAGCCGCTGGCAAATCCATGTACAAGGTGAAACGCAATAGCTATCATTGCGATCAAATATATGAAAACCATGATAAGGCCATAATCGGGATCCTGAAATGTACTTATAGTTAAGGTATATAAGTCCTTCACTCTTGATCCACTCTCGGTTGTATAGATCGTTTGATCAAGTCCGCCAAATTTCATCTTAGCCCAGAAAGCATTCATGTGCAGGATTATAAAAGCAAAGATCACAGTTCCCAACAATCCCATATTTCTGGAAGACCAGGTGGAATTAGTAGATGGTTTAAAGCTTTCATAACCTATGGGACGGGCTTTACGGTTTTTATAGGTTAATATAACCCCATCAATAGCATGAAAAAGTATACTGAAATATGTTATATAAGAGAGTATCATCACCAAAGGATTGGTTGTCATAAACAGTGCGTACTCGTTAAATTGATCTCTTGCAGATTCACCTACGGGCAGTAACAACTGAAAATTTCCCAAAAGGTGACCTACCAGGAATGTACAAAGGAACAGGCCGGTGAAAGCCATCCAGTATTTTTTTGCTAATGACGACTTTAATAGCGCAGATTTTGCCATAAAATTCTATGTGTTTTATAAAATGGAAACAAAAATACACCTACTCCAAGTTTTTAACAAACTTTAAGCTTATTTAAAATCAATTTAGAACTAATTTAAAATCAATTATGTATTGTTGAAGCATGGGTTTAAAATACTAAGGTTAATTCATAAAACCAATGTAAATGTAAATATTGTTTAAGCTAAATGCGTAAATTAGGGTGATTAAATTACCGCTTTTATATGGAATTTATAGATTACTACAAAATACTGGAACTAGATCGCTCTGCCACACAAGCAGACGTCAAAAAATCCTACCGGAAACTTGCCCGTAAATATCATCCCGATCTTAATCCAAACGACAAAGATGCCCAGGCCCGTTTTCAGCAGATCAACGAAGCACATGAGGTTTTAAGCGATCCTGAAAAAAGAAAAAAATACGATCAATATGGAAAGGATTGGAAACATGCCGAACAATTTGAAAATGCCCAACGGCAACAAGGATATCAGGGCGGTGGGTACCAGGGTGGATTTGGTGGCTTTGGGGGAGGAACACAGGGATCTTATTCAGGTAGTTTTGATGATGACACATTTTCAGATTTCTTTGAGCAAATGTTTGGTGGCGGAAGGGGAAGAGGTGGAGACTCATCCAGACAGGCTCACTTTAAAGGCCAGGATTTCAATGCCGAGCTTCACGTAGATCTCCGGGATGTATATACAAGCCAGAAACAAACCCTTACTGTAAACGGAAAGAATATTAGACTAACCATTCCTGCGGGTGTTGAACATGGCCAGACCATTAAAATTAAAGGCCATGGAGGGCCCGGAATTCAGGGTGGTCCAAAGGGGGATCTTTATATCACTTTCAATATTATAAATAATACCCCTTTCAAGAGAGAAAAGGAAAATCTATACAAAACTGAAGAAATTGATCTTTATACAGCTCTTCTGGGAGGAGAGATTACTGCGGAAACCTTCAACGGCCTGGTAAAACTTACCGTGAAACCGGAAACTCAAACCGGCACTAAAATAAAGCTGAAAGGAAAAGGTTTTCCAAAATATAAAAAAGAAGGGCAATTTGGCGATCTGTATATAACTTACAAAGTGACTATGCCAACAAACCTTTCAGCAAAAGAGAAAGAATTATTCAGGGAATTACAAAAACTAAGATCATGAACTTAGAAGAATTTGTAAGCACGCATGAATTATGCGAAAGATACAGGGTAGAACACACCTTTATAAGATCGTTATCTGATAGCGGATTGATCGAGGTTGTGGAAATAAGCCACCAGGAATATATCCATTGTGATAAATTATCTGAATTCGAAAAAATGCGGCGGTTGCATTACGATCTCGAAATAAACGTGGAGGGTCTGGAAGCAATTCAACATTTGCTGAAACAGGTCGAGCAACTTCAAAAGAAAAACAGGCAATTGCGCAACAGATTGAATTTATATGAATAGTCTGAATCAAAACTTTCTTCCTTGTTATACCTGATTTAAATATAGCTTCTGTAATTTTGAAATTCAAAGGAATTTGACAATTTCCTTTAATCATTTATTAAACTTTTTAAATCATATTAATGAAATACGATCCAATAGACAGCAAGCTTTTTATTAAGAACCGAAAGAATTTTATGGCTCAAATGAAACCGAATAGTCTGGCTGTTTTTAATTCCAATGATATCTATCCCATAAGTGCAGATAGTACCATGCCTTTTCAACAGGCACGTGATATATTTTATCTAAGTGGGGTAGATCAGGAGGAAACTATTCTTGTTCTTTTCCCCGATGCTCCCCTTGAAAAACACAAAGAGATCCTTTTTTTAACTGAAACCAATGAGCACATCGCCGTCTGGGAGGGAGAAAAATTGAATAAGGAACAGGTATATGAGACCAGCGGGATCAAAACCGTTTACTGGATAAAGGATTTCGAGAAAGTTTTCTTTGAAGTGATGACCCAGTGCGAAACCGTTTATTTTAACACCAACGAACATTACAGGGCCAGCATCCAGACCCAGACCCGAGAAGCAAGGTTTATTGAATGGTGTAAGCAAAAATATCCTGCTCACCAGGTGGCCAAAAGCAATCCTATTCTACAAAGGCTGAGATCTGTTAAAGATCCGGTTGAAATTGACTTAATTCAAAAAGGCTGCGATATTACCGAAAAAGCCTTCCGCAGAATTCTTGGATTTGTGAAACCCGGAGTTTGGGAATACCAGATAGAAGCGGAGTTCATGCACGAATTCTTAAATAACAGGTCCAAAGGATTTGCATATACTCCTATTATAGCAAGCGGTAACAACGCAAATGTGCTGCATTATATTCAGAATAACCAGCAATGTAAGGCCGGGGACCTTATTCTTATAGATGCCGGGGCAGAGTATGCCAATTACTCCAGTGATATGTCCAGGACTATCCCGGTTTCGGGGAAATTCAGCGCCCGTCAAAAGGAGGTTTACAATGCTGTGAACCGAGTAAAAGATGAAGCAACAAAAATGCTGGTGCCCGGCACACTGTGGGCCAAGTATCATAAGGAAGTAGGAAAACTGATGACCTCAGAACTTCTTGGATTAAAGTTAATAGATAAGACCGATGTGAAAAATGAAGATCCTGAATGGCCTGCATATAAAAAATATTTTATGCACGGTACCTCCCACCACATTGGATTAGACACTCATGACTACGGAATACTCACCGAGCCTATGCAACCAAACCAGGTATTTACGGTAGAACCCGGAATTTACATTCCTGCGGAAGGTTTTGGGATCAGGCTTGAGGATGATGTGGTTATTCAGAAAAAAGGCGAACCCTTTAAACTTACGCGCAATATACCGATAGAAATAGAAGAAATTGAAGATTTGATGAATTCATAAATATTCAATTAATATCTGTAAATAACCACTTTTCAGGCTGCTGCAAAGTGGTTATTTTTATAATCCACTATGATAGAATATCTTAATACACCTGTTTTCTATACTTCAAAGGGATCAGGTAATCCTCTTATCCTTCTTCACGGTTTTCTTGAAACCAGTAAAATATGGGATCAATTTGTGAGTAAACTTTCGGCCAAACGCCAGGTGATTTGTATTGATCTGCCAGGACATGGAAAAACAGGAAATTATGGGAAAATTCATAGTATGGAATTAATGGCTGAAGTAGTAAGTGCAGTATTGGAGTACCTGAATGTGGATAAAGCAACCATCGTGGGACATTCCATGGGAGGCTATGCTGCACTGGCCTTTGCAGAAAAATATCCCGATAAACTTGCCGGAATTGTATTGATGAATTCCACTCCCGAAGCAGATTCAGAAGAGCGAAAGTTGATAAGGGATAGAGCTGTAGATCTTGTGAAAAGAAATAGAAAAGCATATATCAAAATGGCCATTTCCAACCTTACAGGGCCTGGGATTAATGATAAGATCCAAAATGAAATTGAACTCCTTAAAGAGGAACCATTAAAGATGTCAAAGGAAAATATAATAGCGAGTCTGGAAGGTATGAAAATTCGTACAAACCGAATAGAAATGTTAAGGAATTTAACATCGTATAAAATCATGATTTTAGGCAAAGAAGATCCTATTTTGGAATTGGAAATTGCTAAAAACACTGCTATTTTAAGTAAATGCCCTTTGATATTCTTAGATGGAGGGCATCTTTCTTACATAGAAAATTCCTACATAATCGAAAAAATTATGCTTTTCATCGATTAATTATAACTTTTTATCGTTTGTTTAACTTTTTTTTATAGTTTTAAATTTCAGTAATAAAAATTAAAACCTTTTATGAAAGAATTTACACCAAAATTATCTGCTATAGCAAAGGTGTTTTGCAAGCTTTTTGGTCACAAATTACATGTATCTAAAAATGTTACAAACCACATTCACGAATATAAATGTGCAAAATGCGGAATGGAAATGACAGATACTGCAAACGGATTTTTGGAACGATTAACTCCAAAATTTAAAGAGACCAATGATTATCTGGCCGAAGTACACCAAAGAAGAAGAAGACATCGCAGATTGGCGCATGCTTCTTAAGAATTTTCATTTTTCATAGCATTCCAACCCTTAGCGATCAAAGGGATCTTGGCATTTGCCCTTGTTATTAAGTGCATTCCCTCTTTAATATCGGTCATATGACCAATAATTGTCAGATGCGGATTTGCTTTGATCTTTGGATAATCTTCCTGGGCAACAGTGAATAAAAGCTCATAATCTTCTCCTCCGCTTAAGGCAATGGTTGTGCTATCCAGTTCAAATTCCTCGCATGTTGAGATCATTGCAGGATCAAGGGGGATCTTTTCCTCGAAAAGATTAACGCCAACACCAGAATTTTTACATAAGTGGATGATTTCAGAAGACAACCCGTCGCTGATATCGATCATGGAAGTTGGCTTCACTTCAAGTTTTTTTAACAAAGGAGGAATATCCTTTCTCGCCTCAGGTTTTAACTGCCTTTCAATTAGGTAAGTATAAGGATCCAGGTCGGGCTGTGAATTTGGATTAACCTTAAAAACCTCTTTTTCCCGCTCCAGGACTTGTAAACCCATATAAGCTGCACCAAGATCGCCGGTTACAACCAAAAGATCATTGGGTTTTGCGCCGTCGCGGTAAACGATTTCGTTAGCCGGTGCCGCTCCTACCGCTGTTACGCTTATAAGTAACCCTGTTGTTGAAGAGGTGGTATCACCGCCCACCACATCCACATTATAGATCTTTGAAGCTAATTCAATACCTGCATATAACTCTTCCAAAGCTTCTACCGGAAACCTGTTTGATACTGCAATACTCACCGTAACTTGTGTAGCCACCGCGTTCATCGCGTATACATCAGAAAGATTAACCATAATCGCCTTGTAACCCAAATGTTTCAAAGGCATGTATGCCAGGTCAAAATGCACTCCTTCCACAAGCAGATCTGTGGTAAGGACGATTTGCTTATCGCCGTGATCAATCACTGCTGCATCATCACCTATCCCCTTAATGGTGGATTTTAAATTAATTTCCAGGTTTTTTGTGAGCAGGTCTATCAAACCAAATTCACCGATTTCTGAAAGGTTTGTGCGGCTATTCGGACTATCTTCTATCATGACAATGTTCTTATAAAATGCAAAATAACTGATAATTTTTTCAAGGTTAGGTTTTTTGCAGTTTTTTATTTAAACAGGATTTCCCATCCCTAAAGTAATACCTGGGGTTATATAATCTTTATAAAAAAGACTGAAATAAAGAGCAAAAGGAAGAAAAACCGTATTGAAAGCATTTATGATCCAATATTGAAAACAAATGTTATCCTATGGTAAACCGTTTGTTTTGTAGTATATTTGTGCCCAATTTAGAATTAATCTTGTTAAGCATGATAAAGGTAAGCGAAAACGCTAAAAAAAGGATAGCATTGCTCATGGATGATGAGGGATTTAATGCATCTACAGATTTTGTGCGGGTTGGTGTAAAGAGTGGTGGTTGTTCGGGTTTATCATATGAATTAAAATTTGACAAGTCCCAGTCTGAGACCGATAAATTATTTGAAGACAACGATATAAAAATAGTAGTAGATAAGAAAAGTGTTTTATACCTGGCAGGAACAATTCTCGAGTATTCGGGAGGCTTGAATGGCAAGGGCTTTGTGTTCAACAATCCCAATGCTCAACGTACCTGTGGGTGTGGGGAGAGTTTTTCGCTCTAGATTTAAGGTTTAAGGTTTAAGATTTAAGATTGTAAATGAGGAAGGGATGGGTACAATCAAAAGATTTGAAGATCTTGAAATTTGGAAAAACGCAAGAGAACTGTGCAGGGAAATTTATCTTCTTCGGGAGAAAATAATGGTTGAAAATGATTTTAAATTGTATAGCCAGATCAATGGTTCTTCAGGATCCATTATGGATAATATAGCTGAAGGATTTGAAAGGAATGGAAATAAAGAATTTTGCCAATTTTTATCAATAGCCAAAGCATCCTGCGGTGAAACCCGTTCGCAGCTTTATAGAGTCCTGGATAGAAATTATATAAGCAAAGAAGAATTTTTCAATATTGAAAACAAATTAATTTCACTTAGTAAACAAATAAGCGGTTTTATAACTTATCTGAAGAATAGTGAACTCAAAGGTTCCAAGTTTAATTAATAATCTTGAATTTTTGAATTTTAAATTTTGAATTAAAGATGGCATATACTGAAGACGATTTAAAGAAAGAGCTCGAGACCAAGGAATATGAGTATGGATTTTATACCGATATAGAATCTGATACATTTCCGATAGGTCTTAATGAGGACGTGGTGCGGGCAATATCGCTGAAGAAAGAAGAACCGGAATGGATGACAGACTGGCGGATTCAGGCCTACCGTGAATGGGTAAAGATGATTGAGCCGGAATGGGCCAATGTGCGTTATACCAAACCCGATTTCCAGGCGATATCCTATTATTCGGCGCCAAATAAGAAACCGAAATACGACAGCCTTGATGAAGTAGATCCCGAATTGAGAGCGACTTTCGAGAAACTTGGTATTTCAATTGACGAGCAAAAAATGCTGGCAGGGGTTGCTGTGGATGTGGTGATGGATTCGGTTTCTGTTGCTACCACCTTCAAGAAAACCCTGGGAGAAAAAGGGATCATTTTCTGTTCGATCTCTGAAGCGATCAGAGAGCATCCGGAATTGGTGAAGAAATATATTGGTTCTGTTGTTCCGCAGAAGGACAACTTCTATGCGGCATTGAATTCAGCGGTCTTTAGTGATGGATCTTTCTGCTACATTCCCAAAGGAGTGCGCTGTCCAATGGAGCTTTCAACTTATTTCCGCATAAACCAGGCAGGAACCGGTCAATTTGAAAGAACTCTTGTGATTGCAGATGAAGGAAGCTATGTGAGTTATCTTGAAGGTTGTACTGCACCTTCCCGCGACGAAAACCAATTGCACGCGGCTGTGGTAGAGCTTATCGCTCTTGACGATGCCGAAATAAAATATTCCACAGTCCAAAACTGGTTCCCGGGGAACAAAGAAGGGAAAGGTGGAGTTTATAATTTCGTTACCAAACGTGGAATATGTGAGAAAAATGCCAAGATCTCCTGGACCCAGGTGGAAACAGGATCGGCTATTACATGGAAGTATCCTTCTTGTATCCTGAAAGGTGATAACTCTATAGGCGAATTTTACTCTATAGCGGTAACAAATAATTACCAGCAGGCAGATACCGGAACTAAAATGATACATCTGGGCAAGAATACCAAAAGCACGATCATTTCTAAAGGTATATCTGCAGGGAAGTCTCAAAATTCCTATCGGGGTCTGGTTCAGATAAACAGCAGGGCGACCAACGCGAGAAATTTCTCGCAATGTGATTCCCTCCTGATGGGAAATAAATGTGGCGCTCATACTTTTCCCTATATAGAGGTGAAGAACAGAACTGCAAAGGTTGAACATGAAGCTACCACTAGTAAGATTGGGGAAGACCAGATATTCTATTGTAACCAACGTGGTATTCCTACTGAAAAGGCTATCGCTCTGATCGTAAATGGTTTTAGTAAAGAAGTGTTAAACAAATTACCTATGGAATTTGCAGTCGAAGCTCAGAAATTACTGGAAATTTCATTGGAAGGATCTGTAGGTTAAAAAGAATTGAAAAAGCTCATGAAGAAATTAATTTTCATTTTAAGTCTGCTTTTTATCTTCGTTGCCTGTGAAAATGATGAAGGAAAGACACCGCCGATTATTGAACTTACCGCCCAGGATAGTATCAGGGTGTACAAGGGTAATTTCATCTCCACGGGAAATGCTGCAGTTTTAAAAGGAGATCAATTTATTTACCAGGTAGTGATGGATTCCATGGCAAAATCTTTAAGGGACAGCCTTATAAACAAATCCTCCTCTGCCATACAGCCTGTGGTAATAAAAGGAAAGGTTATGAATAACCCGGTACCTGGGGGTTATTCTCAAACTATTGAGATCAGGGAAATATTAGAAATTCCCGAAACAGGAAAACCAACAAATTAAAGTTAATAATATCCGGAATAGCCCGGATGTATATTCAATAATTATGCTTAAAATAAAGAATTTACACGCTACGATAGATGGAAAGGAAATCCTGAAGGGGATAGACCTGGAAATCAATGCAGGAGAAGTACACGCTATAATGGGCCCCAACGGATCCGGGAAAAGTACCTTGTCCTCAGTAATAGCAGGGAAAGAAGAGTTTGAAATGACCCAGGGGAAGATACTTTTTGAAAATGAAGATCTTACCGAGTTAGATCCTGAAGAAAGAGCCCATAGAGGAGTTTTCCTTTCTTTTCAATATCCTGTAGAAATACCCGGGGTTTCTGTAACTAATTTTATGAAGGCGTCAATTAATGCCCATCGAAAATCCCAGGGACTTGATGATATGCCGGCAAATGAAATGCTGAAACTCATAAGGGAAAAATCTGAACTTCTTGAAATTGACCGGAAATTCTTATCCCGTTCCCTTAACCAGGGATTTTCGGGAGGAGAAAAGAAAAGAAACGAGATTTTCCAGATGGCCATGTTGAATCCTAAGCTGGCTATTCTTGATGAAACAGATTCGGGACTGGATATTGATGCTCTCAAAGTCGTTGCAAAAGGAGTAAATAAATTACGCAGTAAGGACAATGCTGTTCTGTTGATCACTCATTACCAAAGGTTACTTGATTATATTATACCAGATGTAGTTCATGTAATGATTGATGGAAAGATTGTAAAATCTGGTCCTAAGGAACTGGCTTACGAACTGGAGGAAAAAGGATATGACTGGCTTAAGGCGGAGAATGTAGTGTAAAAAGGTTTCTGGTTTCAGGTTTCTGGTTTCAGGTTTGTAGTATGTGATTTGAAATATAAATTGTATGGGAACTATAAAAAGATTTGAGGACCTTGAAATTTGGCAGATAGGACGGAAATTAACCCAGGAAATAATTCAGATTTCCGGAAGTTCAGATCTAAAAACTGATTTTAAGTTGAAGGAACAAATTAAAAGTTCTTCGGGTTCGGTCATGGATAATATAGCTGAAGGGTTTGAAAGAGATGGAAATTTGGAGTTCAGGCAGTTCTTATCAATTGCCAAAGGCTCAGCAGGAGAAGCGAGATCACAACTTTACAGGGTTTATGATTCAAGGTATATTGATAAAGAAACGTTGGAAAGGTTAACAATGGAATATGAAAGGCTTAGTAAGAAAATAGCGAGTTTTATATTATACTTAAATAAAAAAGATTTTCAAGGTTTAAAATTTAGGAAAGATCAACCTGAAACCTGAAACGACCGAAGGCCAAAGAAACCGAAAACGGCCACAGGCTAAGAAACCTGAAACTGGCCGCAGGCCTAAGAAACTTAAAACAGCCGCAGGCGAATGAAACGGCCGCAGGCCAAAAAAATTAAAAAATGGAATTAAAAGATAAATTATTATTATCATTTTTAGCTTTTGAGGAAACCTGTGATGTGAACAGTGACATACACAATTTGCGTTGTGAAGCGATCAGGGAATTTGAAACTATGGGGTTTCCTTCAAAAAAGGAAGAGGCCTGGAAATACACTTCCCTTAAATCTGTTTTAAGTGAGGATTATAGCGTGTTCCCGAAAAAGGAAGACAGTATTGAATATAACGATATTAAAAAATATCTGATCCATGACATTGATACCTTTAATCTGATTTTCATAGACGGGATATTTTCCTCTCATTTATCACAAACAACTCACGAGAGGATTGATGTATGCCTTATGTCTTCGGCGATGAATAAGACTAAATATAAGGCTATTATAGATGTATATTTCAATAAAACCGTTTCAAAACAGAATGGGCTTATCCCCCTCAATACAGCCTTTGCAAAAGAAGGAGCATTTATACATATTCCGAGGAACGAGGTTGCCAATAAACCTATACAGATAATTAATTTCTCTACAGGAAATGAAGCGGCCCTTATGATACAGCCGCGTAACCTTATCGTTGTTGACGAGAACGCCCAGGTACAGATCATAGAGCGACATCAAAGCCTTACAGATCATCCTGTGCTAACAAATTCTGTAACCGAAATTTTTGCAGATAAACGTGCTATTGTAGATTATTATAAAATTCAGAATGACCGATCAAGTGCTTCGCTTATTGATAATACTTTTATAGAACAACAAACCGACAGCATTTGCTCCATGCATACTTTTTCTTTTGGAGGGAAACTCACCCGAAATAATCTTAATTTTTATCAAAGAGGTGAACATTGTGATTCTACTTTAAAAGGAATAACCATTATTGAAGATAAGCAGCATGTAGATCACAATACGCTTGTACATCACATAAGCCCCAATTGTGAGAGCCATCAGGATTACAAAGGAATTTTTGCCAATAAATCAACGGGAGTTTTCAATGGTAAAATTGTAGTGGATAAAGAAGCACAAAAAATAAACGCCTTCCAGGCAAATAACAATATTTTACTGGACGATATGGCTACTATAAACTCAAAACCACAGCTGGAGATCTTTGCAGATGATGTAAAGTGTAGTCATGGGTGTACCATTGGTCAGCTGGACGAAGATTCATTATTCTATCTTCGATCCCGGGGTATCCCATTAAAAGAAGCTAAAGCCCTTTTAATGTATGCCTTTGCCAGCAATGTACTGGATAGTGTAAAGATACCGGAGATCAAAAAAAGGATCACATACCAGATCGCTTTAAAACTGGGGGTAAGTCTTGGTTTTGATCTTTAAATTATAAATTAGAGGGTGTAATTTAGCCTTAAGAGAGAATTTTTATGAAAGTTGCTGCCGAAAAGATCCCTTTTGATGTTGAAAAAATAAGACAGGATTTTCCCATTCTTAAACGGAAGATCAACGGGCATCCCCTTGTGTATTTTGACAACGCAGCTACATCCCAGACCCCGGTTCAGGTAATGGATGCCATTGTGGATTATTATTCCAATTACAATTCTAATATTCACCGTGGAGTTCACACCCTGTCCCAGGAAGCTACAGATAAGTATGAAGAAGCAAGAAGGAAGGTGCAAAATCATTTTAATGCTGCCCATTCTTATGAGATCATATTTACTTCGGGGTCAACTCATGGAATAAACCTGGTGGCAAGTGGTTTTTCTTCAATTTTGAAAGCAGGAGATGAGATCCTGGTTTCGGCACTGGAGCATCATTCCAATATTGTACCCTGGCAAATGCTTACCGAAAAAACCGGAGCAAAACTCAGGGTCATACCTATGAATGAAAATGGTGAATTGATCCTTTCAGAATTCTATAAATTACTTTCAGACAAAACCAAAATTGTATTTCTTAATCACGTTTCAAATGCGTTGGGTACTGTAAACCCGGTAAAGGAAATAATCAGTGCAGCTCATAATGTAGGGGCTGCTGTTCTTCTTGACGGAGCCCAGGCAGCCGCCCACATAAAACCTGATGTGCAGGACCTCGATGTGGATTTTTACGTTGCCTCTGCTCATAAGATGTGTGGCCCAACCGGGGTAGGTGTCCTCTATGGAAAAGAAGAGTGGCTTAATAAGTTGCCGCCGTATCAGGGCGGCGGGGAAATGATAGCAACCGTTACATTTGAAAAGACCACTTATGCAGATCTACCGCATAAATTTGAGGCAGGGACACCCAACATTTGTGGCGGGATCGCTTTTGGGGCAGCTTTAGATTATATGAATGAGATAGGTTTTGATCAAATTGAAGCTTACGAACAGGAATTGCTTAAATACGCTACTCAAAAATTACTGGAAATTGAAGGGGTAAAGATCTATGGTCTTGCTCCTGAAAAAACCGCAGTTATCTCTTTTAATATAGAAGGAATACATCCTTATGATATAGGAACTATAGTTGACAAATTAGGAATAGCCGTAAGGACGGGGCATCATTGCGCCCAACCTATAATGGATTTTTACGGGATCCCGGGAACAGTAAGGGCGTCATTTTCCTTTTACAATACAAAAGAAGAAATTGATCTCTTTATCCAGGCGATAAAACGAGCCAAAGCCATGCTTTCATAACCTGTAGAAATGAACAAAATTTTAACTGCCTGTTTATTTATTTTCACCTCCTGTGCCAGTAATCTGGAGCGGGCAGAAAATAAGGAAGATAATGGAATCCGGATTCAAGGCCAACTTCATGGCGATTATCTGGTGAGTGAACTTAGGGGCAAAAATGTAAATAGCGGAGATATTTTCTTCAGGTTTGACAGTATAAAAAGGGAAGTAGCGGGTAACACCGGGTGTAATAGGTTTAATTCGGTTTACAGGCATACAGAGTCCATGATAACATTTCAGCCCGCTGTGAGCACTAAGATGTACTGTGAAGGTAAAATGGAAAGAGAAAAAGAAGTAATTGAAATTCTTCCGGAAATCTCTGAAATTATAAGGCGAAACGAAGAAATATTATTGATATCAGCAGACAATGAACTGCTTTTAAAATTGAGAAAAACAAACCGCAGTGAGTAAAAATATTAAAGATATACAGCAGGAGATCGTAGGAGAATTTTCAATGTTTGACGACTGGATGGAAAGATATGAGTATATGATAGAACTGGGGAAATCGCTTCCACTCATCGATGAGAAATACAAGGTGGATGAAAACCTCATTAAAGGCTGCCAGAGCAAGGTGTGGGTCCACGCAGAGCTGGAAGGAGATAAGCTTATTTTTACAGCAGATAGTGATGCCATTATAACTAAAGGTATTGTCGCTATTCTGATTCGCTCCTTTTCAAATCAGCATCCTGCAGAAATCCTGGAAGCAGATACAAAATTCATTGATGAAATTGGGTTGAAGGAACATTTATCGCCAACCCGGGCCAATGGTTTGGTAAGTATGATAAAACAATTGAAAATGTATGCCCTTGCATACCAAACACAATTAGATTAAAATGGAAGAAGAGATAAACACCGAAGAGTTAGGAGATAAGATCGTAAGAGTTTTAAAAACCATATACGATCCTGAGATCCCGGTTGACATTTATGAACTTGGCCTTATTTACGATGTAATGGTAAATACAGACAGGGATGTAAAAATACTTATGACTCTCACCACACCAAATTGTCCGGTTGCAGAAAGTCTGCCACGTGAGGTGGAGGAAAGGGTGAAATCCCTGGATCTTGTAAAGGATTGCGAGGTAGAGATCACTTTTGATCCGCCATGGACGCAGGAGCTTATGAGTGAAGAAGCAAAACTTGAGTTGGGAATGCTTTAACCTAAAGTCAAATAATTATTTAAATACTTCATGTCTTCAGAAATAACAAACCGGGTTGCCAATAGCAAACTTGTAACTTTTGACCTTGAGGATTTCTATCCAAAAGGGGACAGGGTTTTATTTGATATACGGGAATGGTTGCTCGAGGGGTTGGTCCTTCGGGAGAAAACCTTCCGGGAAAAGGCAAATGAATATAACTGGAGTTCTCATAAAGATGCTTATGTGGCTTTAACCTGCTCTACAGAGGCAATTATCCCCGCCTGGGCCTACATGCTTTTGGCCACATATTTACAACCCTTTGCCAAAAAAGTGGTAGTTGGAGATCTTGATACTCTGGAAACTATCTTATATACAGAGATCATTCAAAGTATTGATGTTTCCCAACTGCAGGACAAACCGGTAATAATTAAAGGCTGTTCCCAAAAGCCTGTGCCCGAAAATGCCTATTTGCTTTTAATAAGAAAACTTCAACCGATTGTAAAAAGTTTGATGTACGGGGAGGCCTGTTCATCTGTACCTCTGTATAAAAGACCAAAAGAAAAATTATGAAGAAATTTTTACTTTCTTTTTATTTTATTCTGATCTCTCTTTCAATTTTTTCCCAACAGGAACCCGTTCCTCCCAATGGCTGGACCAATGAAGGTAATGTTCAATTGCTTTTCAACCAGTCTGCTTTTAATAAAGAATGGACCGGGGGAGGAACATCAAGTATCGCCGGAAACCTTGTTTTTAACTATGAGGAAAATTATCGATTGGACAGGTTTTCCTGGACAAACAGGATCTTGGGCAACTATGGTCTCACTAAAATAAAGGATGACGCATTTACCCGTAAGACAAGTGACAGGCTTGAGATAAATTCTGTTGCAGGATTACAAATGGTGAATTCAAATTGGTATTATTCATTCTTCACCAACTTCCGTACTCAGTTTGATAAAGGTTATATTTTTTCAAATGATCCTGTAACCGGTGAAACCATAAGAACAGAACATACCAAATTTTTTTCACCTGCATATCTTCAGGCTGGGCCGGGATTAATGTGGAAAAAGGATGAAAATTTTGTAATCAACATCGCTCCTGCTACCGCACGGTTTATTTTTGTTGATAAAAAATTTACCACAACTCCCGGTTATGTAGACGGGGATTATTTTGGAGTGGACGCCGGAGAATCCAGCAGGTTTGAATTTGGAGCCTCCCTGGGTGCATATTTACAGGTGGAAATATTAGAGAACATTACTATGGAAAACAATTTAAATCTTTATTCAAATTATCTTGATAAGCCTGGTAACGTTGATATTGACTACCTTCTTAACCTGGATATGGCAATTAACAAATATTTTTCTGCTAATGTTCTCTTCCAGGCAATTTATGATGATAATGCGGTTGGAGCTTTTCAGATAAGGGAAGTTGTAGGACTTGGGCTCAATTACAGCTTTTAATCCCTCAAAAACTTTAATTAATAAAAATCCGGATCCATTGGTTCAGGATTTTATTTCCAGACATTTGGAGTTAAATATTTGTTGAATAATCAGGCTATTCACAAAGGTTTGATTCTATTATGTAACTTTGTTTCTATGATAGAAAAGACGGATTTAAATTATGAAAAGGTTGTCCTTATTGGAATCGTAACCCGCGATCAGGATGCCGAAAAACTCGATGAATATTTGGATGAACTCGAATTTCTCACCTATACAGCGGGAGGAGAGGTCTTAAAAAGATTTACCCAGAAAATGGATAGGCCAGATCCAAAGACTTTTATGGGTTCCGGGAAAATCAATGAGGTGAAATCTTATATAGATGAGCATGAGGTTGGTACTGCTATTTTTGATGATGAACTTTCCCCTGCACAGCAAAAGAATATAGAACGAGTCCTGCAAATCAAAATTCTTGACAGAACAAACCTCATCCTGGATATTTTCGCTCAACGAGCTCAAACCAGTTATGCCCGAACCCAGGTGGAACTGGCACAATATCAATATTTACTCCCAAGGCTTGCAGGGATGTGGACCCACCTGGAGAGACAACGAGGAGGTATTGGAATGCGTGGACCCGGGGAAACCGAGATTGAAACAGACAGAAGGATTGTAAGGGACAAGATCTCCCTCCTCAAAAAGAAGATCGAGACCATTGACAAACAAATGGAAGTACAGCGGGGTAATCGCGGTCAACTTGTGCGGGTTGCTCTTGTGGGATATACCAACGTTGGTAAATCCACCCTCATGAATGTAATAAGCAAAAGCGAGGTTTTTGCTGAAAATAAACTATTTGCCACCCTTGATACCACAGTGAGAAAGGTCGTGATAAGAAATCTTCCTTTTCTTCTTACAGATACAGTAGGGTTTATAAGAAAACTTCCCACCCAGCTTATTGAATCCTTCAAATCAACTTTGGATGAAGTGAGGGAAGCAGATCTTTTGCTTCATGTTGTAGATATCTCCCATCCCAACTTTGAGGACCACATTGAATCTGTAAATCAAACCCTGGCAGACATCAAGAGCGCCGATAAGCCAACTATCATGGTATTCAATAAGATAGATGCCTATACCCAGGAAAAAATTGCCAAAGATGACCTCATGACAGAAAAAACCTCTGCTCACAATACTTTGGAGGAATGGAGATATACCTGGATGAACCGTATGGGAAATGATGTATTATTCATCTCGGCACTTAATAAGGAAAATATGGAAGACTTCAGAAAGAAGGTTTACGAGGCAGTGCGTGACATACATGTTACCCGTTTTCCATATAACAGCTTTCTTTACCCTGAATACGATGTCCATGGGGAAGAGGAATAATTTCTGAGAATTTTTAATTTTTGCTTAAATTAGATAGGGCTAAAACTTTACAAATATGAAAAAGGCAACAGGACTTTTGATATTTTTTCTTTTCTGCGGAATAATATATGCACGGGCACCCGAAGGAGCCTACAGGCTGGCGAGTTACAATGGTAGTGATGTAAAAGATATGGAGGTGGTAAAGATCTTCCAGAATGGATATTTTGCAGTGGGATCTAAAATCATGGAAGGAAACAAATTTCACAGCGCCAGAGGTGGTGAGTTTATAATTAGTGATGGGAGATATATCGAGATTCAGGATTTTAATACTGAAAATCCTGAGTTCGTAGGAAAGGAGATAAATTACAATATCAGGATGGAGGGAAAAAAGATCACTATTTCAGATCCTATAAATACCTGGGTGTGGGAAAGAATCTCAAATGGAAACGACGATCTTACCGGTAATTGGGTAATCACAGGGCGGCAGAGAAATGGTGAAATAAGCCGGTCTACCCCGGGAGACAGAAGGACCATTAAGATCCTTAGCGATGGCCGTTTCCAGTGGGTGGCATTCAACTCAGCCACACAGCAATTCAATGGCACCGGTGGGGGAACCTATACTGCCGAAAATGGCAAATACACAGAAAATATTGAATTTTTCTCTCGGGATGACAGTCGGGTAGGCGCCAGTTTGGATTTCAATTTTGAAATTAAAGATGGAGAATGGCATCATTCAGGTAAAAGCTCAAAAGGAGAAGATATATATGAGATCTGGTCTTCCTATAAAGAGGCTTACAAGAAATAGGACCACATTGAATTAAAATAAAAAATCAGCTCCCGGGAGCTGATTTTTTGGATAAAATTTAATAATTAATTACGCACCAGTCTGGCCTCAACCGGAAGATAATATTCTCCCTTAGGAGCGGTTTTTAAAGTGAAAAGCATGGCATTCTCTTCAGGGATATACTGCAACTGAACATTTCCTACGGCATAACTGTATCCGCTTCTAATGCTTCCCTGATAAATATTTTCTGCCTTCTTTACGAGTACCACAGTGAATTTATCTTTGGTGTCATTACAATCAATCCTTTCACCACCAAGAAAAACGCTGCAATGATTACCGCGAACGTCATTTTCTGTTGCCTGGATAAGGTCAATGGTAAACATGTTATTTCCTTCCACGGAATTCCAGCTCCATGAACCCGAAATATCCTGAGCCGCGGCGGGAAGAATTGAAAGCAATAATAAGATGTGAACAACGAGTAATTTTTTTATCATGTAATACCTGGAATTAAGGGAAATCTTTGAGCTTTTTTTCCTGCTCAATAAGATAGGCAAAAATAATACAAAGGTTTCTTAATTTCCTGTTACACATACGTTAGGAAAATCACAAGTTGTGCGATATATTGCAATTTATGTCCATATTTCAAAACCACAACTTATTTGAAATCTCAGTTTTTTGCCAATGCCGGAATAGCATCAACCGGCTCTTCAAAAGCAATAAATAAAAGACAGGGGGTATCGCCACATTTTGCTTTATGAGGTTTATTTGCCGGGCCGTAAGCGTAACTACCTGCTTTCAGCAATTGGGGATTCTCTCCCTCATAAGTCACTTCCAATTCCCCTGATAACCGAAGTTTAGAAATATTTAAATTGGCCTAAATTCAATCATATCCCGGTAACCCTCACATTATCTAGATCATAGGTAGTGGATTTCTCTCCTGCAGCTCCCAGATACCTGAATCCAAAATGCACGGTCCCGCTTAGGCATGAAATATCAATATGTGACCTGGTAAATGTAATGGCATTTTGATTGGAAGGTCCAATGGGTATCGTAGCGTCGAGCAGCTCCCATTCGGTGGTTAATGGATTTCCGGTGAAATTGGTAGTAGCATAAACCCGCAGGATTGTGGCATTATCAAAAGAAGCCCTAAGATCTATAGATAGTACAGGATCTGTTACTTTTGATATATCTATTGGGGGTGTTACCAACCAGGCTTCCAGGGGCACTTCCTGCGTATTGTAAGCCGTGATGCGAACATGCCGGTTTCCACCCTGAGTTCCGGGCTCAAAACGTTTGCTGCCGCCACTCACATTTACATTGGTCCAGCCACGGGTTTCAAGCATCCTTACTGTTGTGATGGTCTCAAAACTCTCCTGGAAAATATCCTTTACACCGGGAGTGTTATTATTACCACAATTTAAAAAAACAGGGTCGCATCTCGTATTCCCTTCAAAATTCAGATCCTCCGGGGTATTAACAATTACGATATAGTAGTCATCATAAAAATTGCGGGTGAGAACCCCATCAATTGTTCCTGATGACTGAGGAAGCAAAAGTGACTTGAAATCTGAGAATGTGCTGGTGCTTAAATTTGTTGTGGAACCGTCACGGCAACTTTCCAATTGTCTCTCCCCATCAAACCTGTCAATACTTTCGGCAGAAAAGGAAAATCTTCGTTCATCCCTTACAAGGTTCCTGTCAAACTGAACATTATTCAACCTTATATATAAATTTTTATATTTTTCCTGGAATTCACTTATTTCGAGAGAAAGAGGTGTTAGGCTTAATGTTTCTCCAGATCTTATGATATGATTATCTATCAACGCCAGTGGTATGGGCACAATATCTCCCCTGTTTTGTATGCCCAGTTGCAGAACCCCATTATTAAATCCAAGGCTAAGACCATCAAGTTTGATATATACTTTCCTTCCAAAATTGTATGTATTATACAAGGCAGTATCATCAACCAAAATCTGAATGCCTGCGGAAGGATTTGAAGGTTTGTCCTGCAAGATTAATTTTTTATAAAAGTTTCCGGCTTCATCACTGGATATTACATATCCCACAAAATATGCGTTGGTACCCCGGAAATTGTAGATTGTATTTGTCTGAAAATTATAATGGCTTTTTACTGTAGCAATTGTGGTAAGATTCCCTTCAATTACAGGTTCATTTTCATGAGCTACGGGTATGGCAAAGTAATCTGTTTGAACGCAGGAAATCATCAATAACACCGGTAATAAAATGATCAAAATATCCTTATAAGCTTTCATAACTACTCACTATTAAATTTATAATACCTGATATAATGGGGATATTAAAACCTGTAATAAACATTCGCATAATAAGAAGCTCCTGTCCCGTACCAGTATTTATTACCAAAAAGAGGAAGATCTCTCTCCCTATCTTCCCTAAGGTTCCTGTAATTTGCGTTCCTGGATTGTTCAAAACCTCCCGATTTATATAAGACATCCAAAATATTATTAAGGCTCACAAAGAATCCCAGATAATCACCTTTGATCCTCCAGGATTTTCCGCCTACAGCATTCACTAGTACGTAATCATCAAATTTTTCCTGCTTAAGCAGATCACGGGCCGTTCTTGCATCATAATTTAAAATAGGAAGCCCATCAGAATCTGTTAAAAAGTTCGATGTTCTTGTTATTGAACTTATATCTGCATAGGCATGTGAAAAGAAATTAACTGTGGCCCCAAACCACCAATAATCCGGGTCTCGGTATTCCAGCCCTAGCTGTGCTGCTCGTTGCGGACCGCCTGGAAGATGGTAATTTTTAAGACTGGCTTTTCCATAATTTACTACACTGGAAAAACTATCTGAAGTAAGATATAATTCCGGATTACCCGTATAAATATATTGACCTATTGCAGCGGCAGCTTTGAGTTTAATAGTAGATGTTATTTGAAAGTCTATGCCTGACTCAATTCCCACATGTCTTTTCGATATACCGGTAAGGAACTCCTGAACAAATGCAGCAGTATTTTCCCTTCCCTGTTCACTCAGCCCTTCTGTATAATAGAAGGATATTTTTGCAGCATCCTCAACCTGTGTATAATATCCTGTAAAACGCGTTCTGAATAGGGAAGTCCTGTAAATATAGCTGAGGTCCCCAGAATAATATGTTTCATTAGTCAGATCCCTTACAACCGTATTGTTTTGCCGCGCGTTGGAAAAAGAATTTCTTAATGATGGAGGGTTTTGAATGTATCCCAAATTGAAATCTATCAAATGTCTTCCTGTGAACCTATAAATGCCGCCGCCTTTAATTCCAAATGACAGGAAATTTAAATCTGAACTTTTTCCCAATGAATTTTCAGGATGACTCCCGTTTTGGAAGAGTCCATTGCGCCAATAAGTACGAAAAGCGATGTTTCCTGTTAAATAGTAATCGGCTTGTTTATTCCTGACCTGAAGATTGGTAAAACCCTCTGCAATGGTTGCATGTAATTCGTAGTTATATTTAAACCTGTCACCTTCTTCCGCTATTCTGTTTCTGTTCAACAGATCACTTTGGGCTCTGTTCCCAAGAAAATTTCCATCCTCAGCCTGAGCAAAAAAATCAATATCCAGATAGCCCGTTCCTCCAAGAAGATCTCTTATGCTTGCAAAATTCTCACTTATAAGCCTGGAAAATTTCAACTTGCCTGTTAGCTTTATGTTATCATTAAGAGTTGTATTCAAAATAGAGTTGGCAGTGAGCTGCCTGTCATCATTTCTGTCTTCAGCAAGAACATAAATAGCATTACCACCATTTAGGCCGGATATCCTATTAGCTTCATAAAGATTTTCCCAATTAACCTGACCGTCATTAGCAATCTGTTGTCTGGCCATATAAGCTCCCATATAATTAGGATTATTCATATTCCTGAGGAAATAACTTGGTAATTTGTGAAAATAAGTAGGATCAGGATTTCCACCTCCACCCACAAAACTTTCCTGCCCATCGCCTAGAATTACCAGTCTGGTCCCTCCATAATCAATACGAGTATTGGCAATTTTTCCAAACTGGTATGCGATATTGGTATTAAGCTCCGTTCTTTCAGATAATTGCCAGTAATGGTTGAGCATAAACACCGGCTCTTTCACCTCTCTTATACGCGAGTTGCGAATTTCTCCATCCTGAAACCCCCAATATGAATTATATTTCTGCCCTTTGAGATCATATACCTCTGGGGTATTTGGTGAGGATTTCCCCCGAATATTAGGAGTATAGAAACCGGTAAAATTCAATCTGTGTTTTTGATCAATTTTTTTTTCTACTGAAATAAAAAAGGCGTTTGCATCGTATAATGTTCCATCAATAAAAGCTTCCTCGGCAAACCTTCTGGATAAGGAAAGGGAATAAGCCCAGCCGCCGGGGAGTTCTCCGGAATTTAGAGTAACCATCGCCCTTCCTGTGTATGTCCTGTTAGCCGCCGCATAGGAAACTCTTCCCCCTTTTCCATATTTTGAAGCCCGCATAATAATATTTGTACTTCCCGCTAGCCCGCCAAAACCCACTTCAGCCGGCACCATGCCCATTGAGAAAACCTGATTTCTTTGTACATCATTTAATCCTCCCCAATTGCTCCAAAGGGGTCTACCGTTAAAAATCTTATTCATCTCCACGCCGTTAATATATATTTTCCCATATTCGCTATCCAGACCCCTTGGTCTGAAAAAGGTCTGACTAAAATCAAAAGCAGCAGCGTTGAGAAAAACATCTCTTGAAGCCTGAAGAAGGCCCGCAACATTATCTGCACTCCCTTCTTCATCAAGGAGCTGAGCATCAGATAAACTTACAGCCCCGGTCATAAGATGATCCTGGAAAATATCGCTTTGCAACAGAATCTCCAGATTTCGTATTTGTCCTGAAATTAAATTTACCGGAATTCTTTGTAGCAGATATCCATTTTTGGTGACTAGAACTATGACCTCTCCCTGAGGAAGATCTGCCGAGGAAAGTATGAAATTGCCATCTTCACCAGTGCGTGTTTCGTAGGTAGACCCTTCTATTAAAATATGCGAATCGGGTATCGGTTCAAAGGTAGCAGCGTCCAATACCACACCCGAAACACCTGTTTCCTGGTGGAAAATTAATGCAAAATTAAAAAGAGTGGAAATCATAAAAATCATCCTATGTGCAGCTAAAAGGTTTAAATACAGTATTTAAGTTAATTATATAATTTTATTTGGCATTCAGGAAAATTACCTTTGATATCAGTTTTTTAAAAAGTTTAATATTAAATCGGGGGTATGTTAAAATCTGGAAATAATTTTTGTAAGACTTTCCTACAGATTCTACTAGCTCTGTTTTTCATTAATGAATTTCAGGCTCAGGATAAAAGAAATTATTTACTTAGAACAATTGCGTTTTACAATGTTGAGAATCTATTTGATACTGAAAATGATCCTAATACCTATGATGATGACCGAACTCCTACGGGTAAAGATGTCTGGACCCAGGAAAAGTATGAGGATAAATTAAACAAACTATCCTATGTGATCTCTGATATTGGAAAAGAACAATCGGGAATTGCTCCAGCTATTGTTGGGGTTTGTGAAATAGAAAACTATAGGGTGCTGGAAGATCTGGTTAACCAGCCCTTACTTCGCGAGCATAATTATGGAATTGTTCATTATGATTCTCCCGATATGCGCGGAATTGATGTTGGTCTCCTCTATCAAAAATCCATGTTCACTCCCCTGAATTCGAAATCTCACAGGCTCTTACTCTTTGAAGCTGAGAATCCTTCCAAAAGAGTATATACCCGAGATCAACTTGTGGTGAGCGGCTTGTTTGAAGGAGAGCCTATGCATTTTATAGTAAACCACTGGCCTTCGCGAAGTGGAGGTGAAGCCAGAAGCAGCTATAGAAGAGAGAGCGCGGCAAGACTCAGTAAAAGAATCATTGATTCCTTATTTCTCATAGATCCCCATTCCAAGATCATCATTTTAGGTGACTTTAATGATGATCCAACTAATAAGAGTATTAAAAAAGTTCTTGGTACCCAACAAGATAAAAACCAAACAGGAATTAGCGAACTTTTTAATCCTTTTGAAAATATGCATAAAAAGGGAATGGGAACATTGGGGTTTCGTGATGGGTGGAATTTATTTGATCAGATCATAGTTTCCCATGGGTTGCTTAGTAATGATTATTCAACCTATCAATTTTTCAGAGCAGGAATATTCAATCCCTCTTATTTAATTACCCCGACAGGGCAATTTAAAGGATATCCCTTTCGCAGTTATGATTTTGGAGGTTATACAGGAGGCTACAGCGATCACTTCCCGGTGTTTGTCCAATTGATAAAAGAGCTCCCATTTTCGAAAAATTAATTTAAAACAACCTCATCTGTCCCAGTTTGTATTCCTCATGAAGAGCACAATTTAAAGGAGGAAGTACTCTCCCTCTCAGATATTTTTTCTTTGCAATAATAAACTGTTGTTCCACCTGTTCGGCGATGTTGCCTTCGCCTTTCATTCTGCGGCCCCACTGGCTGTCGTTAAGATTGCCACCGTGGCATTCGGCGATTTGGTTCAGGACTTTTTCTGCCCGGTCGGGCATGGTCTTCCTTATCCAGTCAGTAAAAATTTCCCCAATAGCGCCATTCAAGCGAACCATGGTATAACCAACTCCAAGAGCACCTCGTTCTGCCACCTCCTTAATCAGGGGCAGGATTTCATGGCTGTTGATGGATGGAATAATGGGTGCCATCATGATATGCACAGGAATATTAGCAATGGATAATTTCTCAACAGTTTCCAGGCGTTTCTTTACGGTGGCAGTTCGCGGTTCCAGTAATCTTCTCACATTCTCATTAAGGGATGTAATGGAAAGATGCACATGTACCAGCCCGTCATCTGCCAGATCTTTCAATATATCCATATCCCTTTGTATAAGGGCGTTCTTGGTAATAATGCCTACAGGATGTTTATACTTTAAAAATGTTTTCAGCAATTCTCGGGTTATACGAAGGTCTTTTTCAATGGGCTGGTAGCAATCTGTATTTCCGGACAATACAACAGGTGCTGCCTTCCACCGGCTGCTTTGAAGTTTTTTCTCCAGAAGCGCGACCGAGTTTCTTTTTACCAGGATCTTTTGTTCAAAATCCAGGCCTGCACTATATCCCCAGTATTCATGGGAATTGCGCGCATAACAATACACGCAGCCATGCTCACATCCCTGGTAGGGATTGAGCGAATACTGCATCCTGAGATCCGGGCTTGTGACCTTATTGATTATTGTTTTTGGAAAGGTATCGATGAGGACGGTTTTGGAATTAGTGGCTTCCTCTCCTTCCAATGCGCAATAATTCAAAAAATCATCGCGTAATTCATGACTATGCGCATCAAACCTGTTAGAAACATTAAATTGTGCACCCCTACCTTTTATAAACTTCTCCTCCTGCATAAAACAAAAATATGGAATATTTCCTAAAACAGGGAAACATTCCATATAAAAATTTTATTTAAAGTGATGCTTTATCTTCCCGGGAAAACTGCTTTGCGTTTATTGAGGAATGCCGTGGTACCTTCTTGGAAATCCTCTGTTCCAAAACTCCGTCCGAATTCTTCAATTTCCAGCTCAAAACCATTCACACCATCTTCATAATTGGCATTTACTGCTTTAATTGCTGCGCTTATCGCTACAAGGGAATTTCGGGCAATCTTAGAGGCTATATTTGTAGTAAATTCAAGAAGATCTTCCGGCGCAGTTACATGGTTGACCAGGTTATATTGCAAAGCCTGATTGGAATCAATCATTCCTGCCGTCATGATCATTTCCATAGCCCGGCCTTTACCCACGAGCTGCGGAAGACGCTGGGTACCTCCATAGCCGGGAATAACCCCCAGGGAGACTTCGGGTAATCCCATTTTGGCATTTTCGCTGGCCGTTCTGAAATGGGCAGCCATCGCCAGTTCAAGTCCGCCGCCAAGTGCAAATCCGTTGATTGCAGCTATAACCGGTTTAGGAAAATTCGCTACCAGATCAAAGAGTTTGTTCTGACCTTCAGCAGCAAGCCTTGTTCCCTCTTCGACAGAATAATCTGAAAATTCGCTTATATCTGCACCTGCCACGAAAGCCTTTTCTCCACTTCCCGTAAGGATTATAACCTTTACCTTATCATTCAATTCGGCTTCCTGAAATGCTTCGTGAAGTTCCTGTATAGTAGCACGGTTAAGGGCATTGAGCTTTGAAGGCCGATTGATTGTAATGGTTAAAATACCCTCATTTATTTCTTCTAAAATATTCTCAAATTGCATAGCGTAAATTTTTAATAACAAACTTTCAAAAAATTTGTTACAAATTAATGAATACATTTTTCGGTTTATTTTGGAAACCTTACTGTAAAGATAGTGCCTTTATTTTTTTTGGATGTAAAAGTGATGCTTCCGCCATAGGTTTCCACCAGGTTCTTTACCATGGCAAGACCAAGTCCCATTCCGCTTGTTTTTGTGGTGAATTTTGGCTCAAAGACCTTGTCTTTGTTTTCCTCAGAAATACCTATTCCATTATCTGAAACGGTTATGCTTACCATGGTTGCCTGTTCCTCAACCCTTACCAGTATTTTAGGATTTTCAACTCCTTCAAGGGCCTGAGTAGCATTCTTAACCAGGTTGGTCACCACTCTTATAAGTTGGGTGCGATCAAATTTTGCGAGAATTTCCTCCTTTTCAGTTGTAAAGATGATGTAATCCTCATTAAAAATATCCAGAGCAAGTTTGACGATCTTTGGAACATTAAGGGTTTCATTTTGCTGGGCTGGCATTTTGGCAAAATTTGAAAAAGCCGACGCGATGGCACTCATAGTGTCTATCTGGTGAATGAGGGTACTGCTGTATTCTTCTATTTTTTGGTGAATATTGGGGTCATTGGGATCAAAATTGCGTTGAAAACTTTGCACACTAAGTCGCATGGGTGTCAGCGGATTTTTAATTTCATGCGCTACCTGTTTGGCCATTTCTCTCCAGGCTTGTTCCCTCTCATTTGTGGCGAGTTTGACGGCACTTTCCTCAAGTTCATCAATCATACTGTTGTAAGCAGCTATAAGTGCATATATCTCCTGGGGGGCGTTCTCTATTTCAATTTTTTGATTGCGTTTATCCAGGCGGGTTTCAATGATCTTTCCGGAAACTATTTTCAGGGATTTGGTAATATATTTAGATAAAAAGTAAGAGAGCAGTATGGCAATTAACAGCATAAAAAGATATACTTCGCCCAGTTTCATTAAAAAATTATTGAGATCTTTTTGAAGTTTTTTATCATCCTGCAAGTATGGTAAATAAAGGATCGCCAATGGCTTAAATTGAGTATCTGTAATATATGTGTAAGAGGATTGGAATTTCTGGTTATTTATTTCAGAATATTTAAGGAACCGGCGATTTGGAGAAGCCTCTAGTGCCCTTAAAACAGTTTGAGGAATCTGGAGATTTGTAGTATCCCTGAAAAATGTTTCATTTGATTTTATAAGTAATTTTCCGTTGAGATCGTATATATACAATTCCATATCATGTACCTGGGAAATCTCATAAATTTTGTTGCGTTCCTGTAGTATAATAGGAATATTACTGGTGTTTACCACGTGAGTGGTACTCTCAATCACAAATTTAATATTCTCCCTGATGGCCTGTTCTTTTCGCTCCAGCCTTTCGCGATGGTAAGCTTCAGATTCGGCCTTATATTGGAAGACAGTAACGCCGGCAATTAAGATGGAGGCTCCCAAAACCAAAAGGATCATCGAAATGAAGATTCGGTTTCGTAAAGAGAGTTTCATAAGCCTCATAGGGATCCTGTCAAATTTTCCTTAAATAAGCAATTATCACACCACACATTACGCATTGGGATTATTGCTCCGTATACGTTTATATATTTTAATTCCCAGCATGAGAATAGCAGAAAGGAGGATGATCCCAACAACTCCGTAGATCCAGTTAAATGAATCGCGTAAAATAACAAGAAAGATAACTGCAAAAAGAATTATAGTAGATACTTCATTCCATATTCTCATCCCGTTGGAGCTCCATTTAATTACATCTTCCTGCATTTCCTTATAAATAAGATGACATTTAAAATGATAGACAAATAGCAATACGACAAAGGCCAGTTTAAGGTGCATCCACCCAAAGTTTAATAATGCAGGGTTTATGATAAGCAGCCATACACCAAAAATGGTAGTTAGGATTGCAGATGGCCATGTAATGATGTACCAGAGTCTGCTGGTCATAATCTTCAATTGATTTACCAGAATAATCCTGTCCGGTTCGGGTTTATCATTCGCTTCAATATGGTAAACGAATAAACGTGGAATATAAAAAAGACCGGCAAACCAGGTGATTACAAAAATGAGGTGTAACGCCTTGATGTAGAAATAATATTCGATCACAGATCTTAATGGAATTTAAACAAAGATAACCAATTGAAAATTTTAATTTAAGAAAATAATATCAGGCAGGTTCCGGCTTCAGTTTGAGACGTATCTCCCGGTTAAGAAAATAAGCTGTGACCAGGGTGGATAGTAAATCTGCAAGAGGAAATGCCATCCATACCCCCATTTGTCCAAAATAAACAGGTAGGATAAATACGAGAGGTATAAAAAAGAACCCTTGTCTGGACAGAGTAAGTAAAAGGGCAGGTACAGCTTTCCCAATAGCCTGAAAATATGCTGAGCCAATAAGCTGAAGGGCTACAATTGGAGTAGCAGCAAATACCCAGCGCATAGCCGAAGGTGTATCGGCTATAACCTGTGGATTACTGGTAAAGATCTTTACAATATCTTCAGAAAATAACATGATCCCTCCAAAAACGAGAAGGGCCAGGGCACTTGCGTAAAGAATGGCTTTATTTATACTTTCCCTCACCCGGGCCCAGTTAGCAGCTCCATAATTATAACCAGCTACGGGTAAGAATCCCTGTGTCATTCCCAGAACAGGAAAAAGTGCAAACATCAGCATTCTGCCTATGATCGCATATACCGTTACCGCATCTTCTCCTCCAAAATCAAATAGGATGTTATTCATTATCAGATAAGTTATACTTACCACTGCCTGTCTTGCCAGGGTAACGAAGCCCAGGGAGGAGGTCTCCCGTAAAATGATGCCTTTAAATCTGAAATGGTGCCAGTTTATCTTTAATTCTGAATTCGGGGAAAGAAAAAACCATGTTATATAAGCAAAACAGAAAATATAGGAGATGGTAGAGGCCCAGGCAGCCCCCTGCATTCCCATATCAAACACATATATAAGAATGTAGTCCATTACCAGGTTGGTTACAGAAGGAATGATCATGGCAACCATGGCAAATTTTGGTTTACCCTCGGCCCTTATGACGGTATTTGCCATCATGGAAAGGGCAAGGAAAGGTATCCCGTAAAGAATTATTGTATAATAAATTTTTGCAGGTTCAAAAATATCTCCTTTACCTCCAAAGGCGGGAATGAGAGTATCCACAAATATCAACCCCAGGGTAACCATTGATACCGTAACCAACAGTGTAAAGGTAATCTGGTTACCAAAAGTGCGAAAGGCATTTTCTTTATGACCAGCCCCAAGCGCCCGGGATATTATGGAAGAACCGCCTATCCCAATTGCCATACCTAAAGCGGCTATGAAAAAGGAAACGGGTAAAACAACATTTATTGCTGCAATTGCAATGGATCCAATCCAGTTCCCTACAAAAATGGTATCAACAAGAATATTCAGGGACATCACAAGTATCCCGATAGATGCCGGCACCGCCTGTTTCACCAAAAGTTTACCTATTGGTTCATTTCCCAGGGTCGCCGCATTTAATGCCATTATGCTTTTACCTGGCTTGAGAAGGCCCACTCATCTATCCAGCGGGATAATACCTTTACCCAGTCATCCCGATCATTCAGGCAGGGTACAACAGTGAAGTTATTGCCTCCCACTTCGTGAAAGATCTCCTCTCCTTCCATTGCGATTTCCTCCAGGGTTTCCAGGCAGTCACTTACAAATGCCGGGGTAATTATGGCAAGGTTCTTCATACCCTGTTTTCCAAATCGCTCAATGGTCCTGTCTGTATAGGGTTGCAACCATGGATCAAAACCAAGTCTGGACTGGAATGAAACGCTGTAGGTGTTTTCTTTTAACTTCAGATACTCTGCCACCAGCCTCGTCGTTTCAAAGCATTGATGCCGGTAACAAAACTGGTGAGCTGCGGAAGAGGTTTGACAACAGGAGCTGTCTATCTGGCAATGAGATTTTGTAATATCACTCTTTTTGATATGCCTTTCAGGAACCCCATGGTAAGAAAAAAGCAAATGCTGAAACTCTACACCATTTAATTTTTCTGAAATACTATTAGCAAGGGTTCGTATATAATCAGGATGATTATAAAATGCCGGAACTGAAGTGAATTTCATCTCGGGAAAATGTTGTAGTCTCAGTTTCTCAGCGAGTACCAGTATAGTTTCTGTTGTGGCCATGGCAAACTGAGGGTACAGGGGAAAAATAAGAACCTCATCTACTCCCTGATCGTTAAGCTTCTGCAGGCCGGACATAATATTTGGTTTTCCATACCTCATAGCAAGAACGATTGGTATAGAAGTATGATCATCTATTTTATCCCTTAATCTTTCTGAAAGAACGATAAGGGGAGATCCTTCATCCCACCATATCTTTTGGTATGCTTCGGCCGATTTTTTGGGACGGGTATTAAGTACAATCCCTTTAACAACGAGGGTTCTTGCCCATAGGGGAATATCAATTACCCTCTCGTCCATCAGGAATTCGCCCAAATATTTTTTTACATCCTTAGGATCTGTGCTATCCGGTGATCCAAGGTTTACCAGAAGTACGCCTTTACTCATAATTTTTCCTTTTCCTCAACAAAAATAATATTAATAAGCCCCTTGATTTAAATTTGGTCATTATTCTTTCCTATGGCCAAATAGATCAGGTTTTACATTTTTCGGGGATAATTTTTCAGGGCAAATAAAATACACTGAAGCAAATGTTCCACAAAAAGTGGCTCAACATAGGAAGCAATAGTATGGCCGCCCCCGGTATACACAGAAACTCCGCCACCAGGAAGGTTATGGTACCAAGCAATGGGGTGGTCTTCCCCCATCGTTCCTCCTTTATAGGAACTTTCATCCAGGTTGAGCAAAACCTTTATATTGTCATTTGTTATTCTATAATTATACCATTCATCTTTTCTTGTCCAGGTTACGGGTAAATGAGCTACAGTAGGATGATTGGGTTTGAGAACCTTAATATCTGCCATCTGGACTTCTGGATGGTCAATAAAATAAGCTCCTACTAACCGGCCGTACCAATCCCAGTCATATTCTGTATCGGCAGCAGCATGAATTCCGAAAAAACTCCCACCGTTCTTAATATAATCTTCAAATTTCGTTTGCTGGAACTCATTAAGAACGTCTCCGGTAGTATTTAAGAAGATCACAAGATTATATTCTGCTAATTCCGGCTCTTCAAAAATCTTTGCATTATTGGTTTCCTTAACCTTAAATCCATTTTCCTCTCCAAGATCTTCAATGGTCTGGTGTCCGGTGGCAATTGAACTGTGCCAGAAACCTTCTGTCTTATGAAAAACCAAAACCTTTTTTGATTGTGCGCTTAAGGAAACACAAAAGATTAATGCTATAACAATATTTAATTTCCTGAGTATGATCATTCAAGGGATTTTAAATGGTTGCCGGCAAAGACATGATATACTTCTTGGGAGTAGTCCCAAACTTTTTTCTGAAAGAAGCTATGAAATGGCTTGCAGTGCTGTAACCTACTTTAAGGCCAACCTCATTTACATTATACTCGCCGCTATCCAGTAGTTTACGGGCGTATTCCATTTTATAATCAAAAAGAAAACTGTACACAGAATCACCATATATCTGCTTAAAACCTTCTTTTAGTTTCTTTAAACTCAGGCCTATTTCGTTGGCCAAATCCTGTAATGATGGAGGCTCGGCCATTCTGGAGATAACTATATCTTTTGCCCGACGAATTTTAAGGATATTTTCTTCATCGCTAAGAAATGGACACTGTTCTATATCATTTTCCCCCGCCCTATTGAATTGCAGACTGAGAAGTTCATAAGCTTTTGCCTTAAAATACAGGGATTTTATGGTAGGCATTAAACTGAAGTTCATCAATTGGTTAAGTACAATAGCCATAGAAGGGGAAATACTCCCGTCCTGATAATACTTTTTGTCTTTATTTTCTATGGCAAGAAAGGGGATGAATTTCGCTTCCTGAGAGAACAGGGAATGGAATTTCTCAATTGAAATGATCAGAGATATCAACCAGGACTTTGGAAAAATTTCCAGGTTTAAAGGAAGGTCTTGTTTTGGATTATATAAAAGAAGTGATTTTTCTTCATCAAGAGGTAATTGATAATTGCCCTGATTAAATAAAAATTTACTTTTTCCTTTAACGTTAAAATGGAATTGTATGTAGTTGCTGCTTATTGCACGGCTAATAATTTTAGCCTCATGCTCTTCATTTTGAAACTTTAATATAAAAAATCCATCTTCAATTCTTGTTTCATCGATAAACCCTCCAGCGATATTTTCTTCTTCTGCCTTCATAAATTTGGTCTTCTTTTATTTAGATCAAATCTAAACTATTATAATCCGAGACTCGTGTGTGCTGCAAAAATAGCCAATTTTCCAAAAAAATTTCATATTTATATGATATATATCAGGAAACGACACATTTAGAACTTTGAGCGTTATATTTTAATATTTCAATATATTACTTTTGACCCGGAATACCTAAACCGGTACATGGAAAGTTATAATATCTCAAGAGGGAAACATTTTTATACCATAGGCCTCAGCTATAAAAAAGCTGATGCTGTCACTCGCGGCCATTTTAGTTTAAGTGAAGAGGCTAAGAGAAATTTGCTGGAACAGGCAAGGGTAGAAGGCATTGATGGCCTTCTGGTAACTTCAACTTGCAATCGTACAGAGCTTTTTGGTTTTGCCCAACATCCTTTTCAACTTATAAAATTATTATGTGAACATACCCAGGGTACTGTTGAAGAATTTGAAAAAGTAGCTTACGTTTATAAGAACAAGGAAGCAATTTCTCATTTATTCAGGGTGGGCACCGGGTTGGACAGCCAGATCCTTGGAGATTTTGAAATTATTAGTCAGTTAAAAATGGGATTTGTCAACTCCAAAAATGCCGGAGTTGCCAATCCCTTTTTAGAACGACTGGTAAATGCGGTAATTCAGGCAAGTAAGAGGATCAAGAATGAAACCCAGATCTCATCCGGAGCAACATCTGTAAGCTTTGCATCTGTTCAATATATTTTAAGGGAGGTTGAAGATGTTACCAATAAGAATATCTTACTATTCGGAACTGGAAAAATAGGCAGGAATACCTGTGAAAATCTTGTCAAACATACCCGTAACAACCATATTACCTTAATAAACCGCACCAAGGATAAAGCCGAAAAAATTGCGGGTAAATTTAATTTGAGGGTAAAAGATTATGCCGATCTACAATCTGAGATCAGGGATACAGATATATTGATTGTCGCCACGGGAGCACAAAACCCTACAATTAATAAGGAGTTGATCTACGCAAAGCGCAACTTATTGATCCTTGACCTTTCTATTCCTAAAAATGTTTCAGATGATGTGTCAGAGATGGAAAATGTGAAAGTTCTTCACCTTGACCAGCTTGCTCAAATGACAGATGCAACCCTTGAACGCAGAAAGCAATTTGTCCCACAGGCCATGGAGATCATTGCTGAAGTTGAGGCTGATTTCAACAAGTGGCTTGAAACCAGGAAATTTGCTCCTACTATCAAGGCTCTTAAAAAGAAATTAAAAACTATGAAGGATGCAGAATTGGATTTTCAACGCAGGAAAATTTCCAACTTCAATGATGAGCAGGCCGAGATTGTGAGCAACAGGATCATTCAAAAAATAATGAATCACTTTGCCAATCACCTTAAAGAAGACTCCAATACTACAGATGAAAGTCTGGAATTAATCCAGAAAGTATTTCAACTGGAAGATACCTACAAATGAACAAAACAATAAGGATCGGAACCCGCGATAGTGAATTGGCATTATGGCAGGCAAATACTGTGAAGAGAGCCCTTGAAAACCTTGGACATACTGCAGAACTGATCCCTGTTAAAGCTGAAGGTGACCTTAACCTTGATGTGCCTTTGTATGAAATGGGGATTACAGGAATCTTTACCCGTACCCTGGATATTGCAATGATCAATGGAGAAATTGATGTTGCCGTGCACTCCATGAAAGATGTCCCTACCAGCCTCCCCAAGGGAATGATTCAGGCTGCTGTTTTGGAACGAGCAAATCCCGGTGATATCCTCCTGCATAAAGGCATGAGTTTTCTTGATGGAGATGGTGTTATCGCTACAGGTAGCCTTAGAAGAAAAGCTCAGTGGTTGAACCGCTATCCTTCCCATAAGGTTGTTGAACTAAGGGGAAATGTGAATACCCGAATGAAAAAGCTTGAAGACAATTCCTGGAATGGGGCTATTTTTGCCGCTGCAGGTCTTGATCGTATAGATCTTAAGCCTGATGATCATCTTGAACTTAACTGGATGATCCCTGCCCCGGCACAAGGAGCTATGCTTGTAGTGGCCATGGAAAATGATCAATATTGCCGGGAAGCTCTCGCGGCTCTTAACCATCATAATACTGCTGTATGTGTGGAAATAGAAAGAGAATTTTTAAAAGTTCTTGAAGGAGGTTGTACTGCCCCAATTGGAGCCCTTGCAACTATTGAGGATGACCAGCTCCATTTTAAAGGTGGGCTTTTTGGTCTGGAAGGTGAGCAAAAATTTGAGGTCGAAAAAAGAGTGCTTTTAAACAGTATTTCAGGACTGGGGAAAAGATGTGCTGAGGAAGTCCTGGCCGCAGGTGGAGCTCAATTAATGAAGATTATTAAGCAGGAAATAAACTGATCTTTCATGTCAACTGTGCTTTCTACAAAAATACTCTCCCAGGCCCAAAAAAATCTTTTGCTAAATGCGGGCATTAGTTTAGTTGAGTATGATGCAGTAAAAGTGAATTTTACAGATTTCACCTCTCCCTCCCATATTAAAAATGCCATTATTACAAGCCGGAATACAGCGCTGGCAATTTATCGAAGAGATTTGTCCATTGGTCGTTGTTTTTGTGTAGGGTCAAAAACTGCCCGCCTCCTGGGTGAACAGGGATTTAATGTTATAGAGATTGCAGATTATTCCAAAGACCTTGCAGCCATTATCACCGATAAATATTCGGAAGAAAATTTCACACTATTCTGCGGAAACCGGAGAAGGGAAGAGCTGCCTTCCATCCTGAAGGAAAACAACATCGATCTTACTGAAATTGAAGTCTACCGAACTAGTCTCGACCCGGTCACATTTGAGCAAAAATTTGACGGAATCATGTTTTTTAGCCCTTCCGGGGTTAAAAGTTTTATTTCGGCAAATATCCTGAACAGCACCCTTGGTTTTTGTATAGGAAATACCACGGCGGCAGAAGCCGGAAAACACACCAAAAATATAATAACTGCCACCAAACCCAGTATTGAAAATGTTATAGTGCAGGTGGTAAAAAATTTGAGAAATGATAAAGAATGATCTGTTTTTAAAGGCATTAAACGGCGAAACGGTAGAAAGACCTCCGGTGTGGATGATGCGTCAGGCAGGAAGATACCTGCCCGATTTTATGGCCTTGAAAGATAAATACGATTTCTTCACCAGATGCCGGACACCTGAGCTGGCTACAGAGATAACGGTGATGCCTATCAGGCAAATAGGACCAGATGCAGCTATTTTATTCAGTGATATCCTGGTTGTACCTCAGGCCATGAATATAGAAGTGGAGATGAAACCTGGTTTAGGGCCATGGTTGCCAAACCCAATACGGAACAGTAAGGATGTTGACAATGTAATCGTTCCAGACGTGGAGGAAACCCTGAGATACGTTATGGATGCAATTAAAATGACCAAACAGGAACTTAATGATGAAGTTCCTCTTATAGGTTTTGCAGGCTCTCCCTGGACAATTTTATGTTACGCTGTTCAGGGCCAGGGATCCAAGAATTTTGATATGGCAAAAAAATTCTGTTTTACCAATCCCACTGCAGCACATGCCTTACTGCAAAAGATTACAGATACTACTATTGCTTATTTAAAGGCTAAGGTGGCTGCCGGCGTAGACGCTGTTCAGATTTTTGATTCATGGGGCGGAATGTTATCTCCAACAGATTACCAGACATTTTCCTGGCAATATATTCAGCAAATCGTGATTGCCCTGAAAGATGAAACCCCGGTTATAGTTTTTGGTAAAGGATGCTGGTTTGCATTACATGAGATGGCAAGATCGGGCGCTTCGGCCCTGGGAGTAGATTGGACCTGTTCTCCAAGAAATGCAAGATATTTGAGTGGCGGTGAGATTACTCTGCAGGGGAATTTTGATCCTTCGAGACTGTATTCTCCACCCTCCGAAATAAGAAAAATGGTCCACCAGATGATAGACGAGTTTGGCAAGGATCGCTATATAGTCAATCTGGGTCATGGAATACTTCCTGATATTCCGGTTGAAAATGCGAGGGCATTTGTTGATGCTGTCAAGGAATACAGGAGCAGGTAATGTCTGTTTGGGGGATTTTAAAAAATCTGAAATTAAAAGAGGTTTCAACTTTATCAAAGATCTTTTTAAAGCATCCCCGATACTTTATCCCTACCTTAAGAGCAACCCTTGAGACCATTAAGGTTTGTGATGATGAGTTTGGAGATGCACATCATTTAGATAATCCCGCAAATGCATTCAGGCATGCATACTGGAATTTTCTTATCTGTGTAAAATGTTATAAGGTCGCCGGACCCCGAGAGAAAGTAGCTGATTGGGCTAAAAAAATAACCGAACTGCATGAGGATCTTTCTCCCAACGATGAATTGGCAAGGGAAATGGACCTTCATAATAACCAGATAGGCAGAGAGATCTTTAAAAAATATGGGGATGAGATTGTGGAACCTGTTAAATATTTTAAAGAATTGATGGATCACTCAAACCTCGTCACAACTATTGATCAAATCAAAAACTCTGGAAACAATTACGTTCATATAGAAAAATCAAATCGGGAAAATGAAGGAAAAATTCTATAGCTATATTCAGGATCTTCAGGATAAAATTACTCGAAGGCTTGAAGAAGTTGATGGTGAAGCTAAGTTCCGGGAAGATCTCTGGAACCGGGCTGAAGGTGGCGGAGGGCGAACCCGCGTAATAGAGAATGGTGCTGTTTTTGAAAAAGGCGGAGTGAATATATCTGCTGTTCATGGACCTTTACCTGCAGCCATGCAGCAATATTTCAAAGTGGGCGATGTAGATTTTTTTGCCTGCGGATTAAGTCTTGTACTCCATCCAAAAAATCCCCTGGTACCCACCGTTCATGCCAACTGGCGCTATTTTGAGATGTATGATAAAGAGGGAAAAATTATTGATCAATGGTTTGGTGGAGGACAGGATCTCACTCCCTATTATCTTTTTGAGGAAGATGCCTACCACTTTCATCAAATATGTAAGAATTCCTGCGATAAGTATGATCCGGCTTTCTACCCGAAATACAAAAAACAATGTGATGAGTATTTCTGGAATTCGCACCGAAATGAAGCCCGAGGCGTGGGTGGACTATTCTTTGATTATTGTAAGCCTACAGCTGATAGATCGATAGAAGACTGGTACAATTTTGTAACCGATGTAGGTGATAGCTTCCTTAATGCTTATCTTCCTGTTGTTGAAAAGAGAAAAAATATGGATTATACTCAGGCAAACCGTACCTGGCAAGAGATTCGCCGGGGAAGATATGTGGAGTTCAACCTGGTGCACGACAAAGGAACTTTGTTTGGTTTAAAAACCAATGGGAGGATAGAGAGCATCTTAATTAGCCTCCCACCCCGCGTTCAATGGGTATATGACCACCATCCGAAACCTGAAAGCAAAGAGGAAAAATTGCTGAATGTGCTTAAAAATCCCCGGGAATGGGTTTAAAGAATATTGTATTTTGATATCTAAAATTTTTATGAAATGTACCCACTAAAAAGAAACCGAAGATTGCGCACAGGAGAATCTATACGATCTCTTGTAAGGGAAACCATTCTTTCTCCAAATGATTTTATAGTTCCGTTATTTATAGTTGAAGGAAAACAGGTTAAAGAAGAGATCTCCTCCATGCCTGGTTATTTTCGCTACAGCCTGGACCTTCTGGAAAAGGAAGTCAAAGAATTGTGGGATCTGGGCCTGAGATCGGTTTTACTCTTTGTAAAAGTACCAGATAATTTGAAAGATAATGCGGGTACCGAAGCCCTGAACGCTGAGGGTTTAATGCAGCGTGCGGTCAAAACTGTGAAAAATGCCGTTCCGGAAATGCTTGTAATGACAGATGTCGCTTTGGACCCATACTCCTCATTTGGCCACGATGGCATCGTGGATAATGGAAAGATCTTAAATGATGATACCAACGCGATCCTGGCCGAGATGTCTCTTTCTCACGCCCGGGCCGGAGCAGATTTTGTCGCCCCGAGCGATATGATGGATGGAAGGATCTTTGAAATAAGAACTCTTTTGGAAGATGAAGGCTTTCATGATACGGGTATAATGAGTTACAGCGCCAAATACGCTTCTTCCTTATATGGCCCATTTCGCGATGCTTTGGATTCAGCTCCCGGATTCGGAGATAAGAAATCCTACCAGATGGATCCTGCAAACCGTGAGGAAGCCCTTAATGAAACTCTTATGGACATAGAGGAAGGGGCAGATATTGTCATGGTAAAACCCGGTCTTTGCTACCTTGATATTGTAAGAGATATTAAAAATGCGGTTAATGTACCTGTTGCCGTGTACCAGGTGAGCGGAGAATATGCCATGGTAAAAGCCGCTGCTGAAAAAGGCTGGCTTAACCATGATGCGGTCATGCTTGAACAATTGATTGCAATTAAACGGGCTGGAGCAAATTTAATAGCCAGTTATTTTGCCAAAGATGCGGTGAAGCTTCTTTAATCTTTCATGATTCATTTGAAAGGAAACTTGACTTGGTAAATATTCTTTAATACTCAAGAAAAAAAGAATCCATTTAGTTTTTTGAATGTAACTTCGATGTACATTTGAGCCATGAAAATCAGGTGTTTTTATAGAATCTGTCTTCTGCTCCTGTTGGCATTATTTTATGTCCCGGGCGGCCTTGCTTTTCCACATTCTACCACGACGGTACCGGCCCCAGATCACTATGATTACCTTCAACAGGATCGTACCTCAATTCATTTATTTGCTGAAATCAGAACAGTAAGTCCTGTTCAAATTATTACAAAAGATAATTTTGATTGCGGTCTTGATTTCAATTCGAATAATGGGGGAAAGCAACTTGTTTTTCAGCAACCAGACAAACTTACCACCCCATTAATTCAGGATAAAAAAGAGATCCTGAAAACCTATATTTTCCCTTTCCATTTTTTCTGGTGATACCAAAATTTGATTAATTAAAATGCTTGCTTCATTGATAGCATTCATTCCTTGCCCTAAAGTCTAATTATTACTTTGGAAAATTATTAATTACTTAAATTTTAAAAAAATGGATACATCCTCAATCGCCATTGGCGTAATATTATTGCTGCTTTTTGTAGGCCCTGTTCTCTACATCATCATCAGGCAGAATTCAACAGATACAACAAGATTAAAGAACTTAAGATCTCTAAGTGAGCAAAATCAAATGGAACTTGATGAATATGAAGTAACCAATGGTGTTTGGTTAGGTCTGGATTTAAAATCCAAAAAACTAATGGTGGTAGACCCGAAAAAAAATATGCACAATTCTATTATTGATCTCAAAAAAGTCAGTGAAAGTCAGGTATCAAAAAAAGGATCGCCAAAAGTAAAAGGTGGAGAAAATGATCTTTCATTTACCCACATTAGTCTTAAGCTGATTAACAGCAACCCCCAGGAAGTTATTTCTGAGATCGTCTTTTATGATGAGGAAGATACCAGCAACTACGATGCAGATGCTCAATTGGCAATTGCAAACAAATGGGATCTGTTAATTAGAAACAACATTTCGGCCCTGAAGTTATAAATAATTATAATGGCCTGTACGGGAGGAGCGGGCCATTATTTCTTATTTTATCACGGCTAATCCCCAATTTCCTGTATAATTAATTACTTTAGTGTTATAAAATTTAAACAGATAATGGGATTACTTTTATTGTATGCATTGCTTTCAATTTTCTTTTCATTTTTATGTTCTATCCTGGAAGCAGCCTTACTTAGTTTTACTCCCGGATTTCTTAAAGTAAAGGCTAATGAAAATAAGGCTTATGCCCATACCCTGGTAGCTTTCAAAAAAGATATTGATAAACCTCTTATTGCTATACTTACCATAAACACTGTAGCTCATACTGTGGGCGCAATTATGGTTGGGGTACAATCTGAAAAAGTATTTGGAAGTGGCGGGGGAGCTGTAGGAATAGTTTCAGCAATCATGACTCTTGCGATCCTCATTCTCTCTGAAATAATACCTAAGACAATTGGGGCAACCTATTGGCAATCCTTGGGTCGATTTACTGCAACGACCCTTAATATTATGATCTTTCCTTTAAAATACACTGGTATTTTATGGCTAATGCTCTTAACTACAAAATTAATTGGAAAGTCGGCACATGTAGGTACAATGAGCAGGGAAGAATTTATAGCCCTTACAGATACTGCTGAAGAAGAAGGTGTTTTTGAAGAAAGCGAGACCACGGTTATAAAAAATTTACTTGTATTTAAATCTGTACAGGCAAAGGATGTAATGACCCCTTTTTCTGTAGCGGTCATAGAGAATGAAGAAACCACACTGGAGGAATTTCATCGCACACATAAAAATCTTAGATTCAGCAGAATTCCGATATATAATGATTCTCCTAATAATATTACCGGATTCATTTTAAAAGATGATGTGCTGGAGGAAATGATCGAAGGAAATGGGAACCGCCCTCTTAGTGCTATCAAAAGAGACTTGTACATAATCCTGCCCACCACCCCCATCCCACAGTTATTTGAAATCTTCATCCAACAAAAAAATCACATTTCAATTGTGACCGATGAATATGGCAATAATATAGGCCTGGTTACCATGGAAGATATTATCGAAACCTTATTAGGCCTTGAGATCATGGATGAAAGTGATAATATTGAAGACATGCAACTTATGGCCAGGAAAAACTGGGAAAAAAGAGCAAAACGCCTGGGTTTGCTCAATGAAACAAAAGACGATGATAACCCAACTTAAAACTCCCCTTGGAACAGTAGAAATTTGCGGAGATGAACACGGGCTCTCCCGACTTACTATTATTGAAGAGGAAAATTTCAATCAGGAAGATACCCCTCAGGAATTATTGCCGGCGGTAAACCAGTTAAAACAATATTTTAACCGAGAACTTATAAAATTTGATTTGAAATTGAACCCCACAGGAACAGCTTTTCAGCAAATGGTTTGGCAGGCACTTTGTAAAATTCCTTTTGGAAAAACTTGTTCTTATCTGGAACTGGCCCGGGAACTGGGAGATATTAAAGCCATTAGAGCCGTGGCGGCGGCGAATGGAAAAAATCCACTTTGGATTATAATTCCCTGCCACAGGATTATTGGCAGCGATGGTTCTCTCACCGGTTATGCCGGTGGATTGTGGAGGAAAAAATGGTTGCTTGAACATGAAATGCCTCCAATACAACAAAGTCTCTTCTGATTATCTGAAGAAATTAATACATAACTTGATGAAAACATTTTTAAAGATCATTACCGGAATCATTGCGGTTATCCTTTTATTTATTCTGTTCCTCTATATATTTAATTATCAATATATACTCAGGGGCCTGCAAGTTGTCTATTTTAACGGTTATACTACAGCTTATATAGACGATTATACCGAATTTGATAACCGAAGGATTGAAGCAGGAAATAACCATAAACCATGGCCCGTACACAGTAATTATAATACTGTTCCTCCTACCCGGGATCTTGAAAAGATAAATCAGGAATTAGGCACAGTTGCTTTTCTAATTATCAGAAATGATAGTATATGGTATGAAGATTATGCCGAAGGTTATGATGAAAATTCCCTTACCAACTCATTTTCCATGGCGAAATCAATTACCACCGCATTGCTGGGAAAAGCTATCAGGGATGGCTATATAAAAGGTTTGGACCAGCCGATCTCTGATTTTTTCCCAAAATTCAAAAATCCGGAATATCCGGTAATGACCGTTGGGGATCTTTCATCCATGTCTTCCGGTTTGGACTGGAATGAGGATTATTACAATCCATTCTCTGTAACTGCCCGGGCTTATTTTGATGAAGATATCAGAAAAGTTGCAATGGATATGAAGATCGATTCCCCACCGGGGGAAGAATTTGAATATTTGAGTGGAAATACAATTCTTTTGGGAATGGTGATAGAAAAGGCTACAGGGAAAAATCTTTCTCAGTATTTAAGCGAAGGTTTCTGGAAGCCAATGGGAATGAAAAATGATGCCTTATGGCAACTTGATAGTGAAGAAAGTGGTATGGAAAAGGCGTATTGCTGCATTGCTTCCAATGCACAGGATTTTGCCAGATTTGGAAAGTTGTTCAAGGATCATGGACAATGGAATGGAGAGCAGTTACTGGATTCTTCCTTTGTCGCCACTGCCATCGATCCCCGATTTGAAGATTCTCCCGAATATGGTTATGGTTTCTGGCTAAGCAACCATATGAATAAAGAAATATTTTATATGCGGGGAGTTTTGGGCCAATATGTAATCGTGGTTCCGGAAGATGATCTTATCATTGTAAGATTAGGTCATAATCTTATAAAAAGAAAAAATAAAGAATTGGAACAGCATTCTCCCGATTTCTTTATTTATATTAAGGAGGTTTATAAAATGATTGGGAATGATACGCAAACTAAACCTTGAGAACATCCTCTTCTTAGATATAGAAACTGTTCCGGAAGAAGAGACTTTTGGTGAACTTACTGCAGAAAGGATGAAATTGTGGGAGGAAAAATCAAGATATCAACGTAAAGATGATTTTACTGCAGAGGAGTTTTATAGCCGTGCGGGGATCTGGGCTGAATTTGGGAAGATCATTTGCATTTCTGTAGGGTATTTTAAATATAAGAATGATATAAGAAGTTTCCGGGTTACCACATTCAGAGGAGGTGAAGAAAAATTGCTTCGGGATTTTTCGCTATTGCTGGAAAACCATTTCTACAAACCTCATCATTTGCTTTGTGCCCATAACGGGAAAGAATTTGACTTTCCTTATATCGCCAGAAGGATGATCATCCACAATATACCAATCCCCTTAAAGCTTGATCTGTTTGGAAAAAAGCCCTGGGAAGTACCACATCTGGACACTTTGGAATTATGGAAATTTGGAGATTATAAACATTACACTTCCCTGAAATTACTGACCAATGTTTTAGGGATTCCTTCCCCAAAAGAGGATATTGACGGCTCACAGGTGCGGGATGTGTATTATAAGGACCATGGCCTTTCAAGAATCATTAATTACTGTGAAAGAGATGTAATAGCCATAGCCCAGGTAATCCTTAAAATGAGACAGGAAGACCTGCTTACAGATCCAGAGATCATTACAGTGTAAACCAATAAACCCGGGATATTCCCGGGTTTATTACAATTTCTCCATTGAAAATTCTCTTCCGGACTTGTCACACTGAGACCAGGGGTAAAAAAATTACCTGGTTGATTTCAATACCTGAATTATGGTCAATACTTCTCCAAACAATAAAAAATTTTAAAAAAACCGGTAAAATAATTTTACCAAATTCCTTTAATGAATAAAACCGCTTTATTAAGGAAGAAGCGGGTTAATTCATTTTATACCTCTCCCTTGGGGGAAGGCCGGGAGGGGCTTTTTACAGATCAAATTTAATTCCCTGGGCTAAAGGTAGTTCTGTAGTGTAATTGATGGTATTGGTTTGTCTTCTCATATAAACCTTCCATGCATCAGATCCTGATTCCCGGCCGCCGCCTGTATCTTTTTCTCCCCCAAAAGCTCCGCCAATTTCGGCTCCGCTTGTACCAATGTTTACATTTGCAATACCGCAGTCAGATCCGGTAACTGAAAGGAAGTGTTCGGCTTCACGTAGATTATTTGTCATTATTGCTGAAGATAAACCTTGCCTCACTCCATTTTGTAATTCTATGGCATTTTCGATACCTCCTGAGTATTTCAGCAGGTACAGGACCGGGGCAAAAGTTTCATGCTGCACAATCTCATAGCTGTTATCGGCTTCTGCAATGGCAGGTTTTACGTAACATCCACTTTCATATCCATCTCCTTCCAGAACACCGCCTTCAACTAATATCTTTCCTCCTTCTTCAACTACTTTTTCAAGTGCATGCTGGTAATTTTTTACGGCATCTTTATCTATTAACGGGCCCACATGATTTTTTTCATCCAGTGGATTTCCAATCCTTATTTGCTTATAAGCTGCAACCACCGCATCTTTTACTTTGTCATAAATTGATTCATGGATAATAAGCCTTCTTGTAGAAGTACACCGTTGACCGGCGGTTCCAACCGCGCCAAAAACTGCCCCAATTACCGTCATTTTTATATCGGCATCTGGGGTAACAATAATTGCATTGTTCCCTCCAAGTTCAAGCAGGGTCTTACCGAGCCGCTCAGCAACTTTTGATGCCACTATCTTCCCCATTCTGGTAGAACCGGTAGCAGATATCAGCGGAATTCTTTCATCATTGGTCATCATTTCTCCCACTTTATAATCGCCAGTTACCAAACAGGAAATACCTTCGGGGAATCCATTTTCTGAAAATACCCTGGCAGCTATTTTTTGACAGGCTACAGAAGTTATTGGAGTTTTTTCAGATCCTTTCCATACACAGGTATCGCCACAAACCCATGCAAGAGCCGTATTCCATGCCCAAACTGCGACCGGAAAGTTGAAGGCAGATATAATGCCCACGACCCCCATGGGATGATATTGCTCATACATCCTGTGACCAGGGCGTTCGGAATGCATGGTAAGTCCATGTAATTGTCTGGATAATCCAACTGCAAAGTCACATATATCTATCATTTCCTGTACTTCTCCCAGACCTTCCTGGTAAGATTTGCCCATTTCATAGGATACCAGTTTTCCCAGGGGTTCTTTTAACCTGCGAAGTTCGTCATTAAATTTTCTTACGATTTCACCTCGTTGAGGGGAGGGTAACTTTCTCCAGGTTTTGAAAGCCTCTGTAGCGGCAGTCATCACCTTTTCATAATCTTCCCTGGTGGTAGCTTTTACCTTTCCAATTAATGCCCCATCAACCGGGGAGTAAGATTCGATGAAATCACCGGTGCTAAAAAAGTCTTTACCTGTTGAGGTTCCATCATTTATACCTTCTATGCCCAGATCTTTAAGGGCTTGTTTGATTCCAAATTTTTCTGCTATTCCACTCATCAATTATGCTTTAATTCTTAATATTAATTTATCCAATACTAATCAACTTTTTCTCCTGTAAACCGGAGATCTACCGGCATTACCGTGCCGCAATTATCACAGGTGCGCAACTCCTCACTCCCGTAAAAATGTTTGAAGTGTTTAAGAAAATCATTTTCTATATCATTAAGCGGGAAGTAAACCTCATAAAGTTTATTGTTGCAGTTATCACAAAACCACATAAGACCATCCTTTCCTTCTTCACCCAGCCTCTTTCTTTCAATTACCAAGCCTATGGATCCGGCTTCGCGTACCGGGGAATGAGGTATTTTTGCAGGATGAAGATACATATCCCCGGGCCCAAGTTTCATCGTTCTTTTCTCTCCATTTTCCTGAACATGAACTTCAATTTCCCCTTCAAGCTGATAGAATAATTCCTCAGTCTCGTTATAGTGATAATCCTTCCTGGCATTGGGACCACCCACTACCATTACAATATAATCACCGGATTCTTTATAGAGATTTTTATTGCCTACAGGAGGTTTTAAAAGATCCCTGTTTTGCCCGATCCAGGTGTTTAAATTAAAAGGTTTTTTGATTGTCATTTTTCCAAAATTTTAAGAAGCATAAATTTAAACAATCTACAAGAGAATGTCTTTAAGGTTTCCAATTTGTTTTAAATTCCTGTAAATACAAACATGATTTTTTACTCAGTGGCAACAGAATTCTGAAGATTATTCTTATTTTTTATTTTATTACTTTTATCGCAGCTTGTTAATCTACTTTTTATGAAAAAATATTTACTTCTTTTGCTCACGGCATTATTATACTCCTGTAACCAATCACCGGTTGATAAAAAACCTATTGGAGAACCCAGCCAGGTTCCGGTTTCAGATAAAGTAGAGAGTGACAATTTTGGAATTGTGATCCATGGTGGAGCCGGAACTATCCTCAAAGAAAATATGACCGATTCTCTGGAAGCTGAATATAAAACTGTGCTGGAGGAGGCCATTAGAAAAGGCCACCAGATCCTTGTAGAGGGAGGAACGGCATTGGAGGCCGTACAGAGATCAATCAATATTATGGAAGATCATCCCCTTTTTAATGCGGGTAAAGGAGCGGTTTTCACCAATGAAGGCAGGAATGAACTGGATGCCTCAATCATGGATGGTGAAACGCTACAGGCTGGTGCCATTGCCGGAGTAACTACTGTGAAAAATCCAATAAACCTGGCATACCGGGTAATGACAAAATCTCCCCACGTATTCCTTGCAGGAAAAGGGGCGGAAGATTTTGCCGGAGAACAGGAACTGGAGATAGTAGATCCCTCCTATTTTCATACTGATTCAAGATTCAACGCATTACAGAGAATAAAAAATAGTGAAAAAACAGAATTGGATCATGATGCAAAAACTTCTGAAAAGACCGCTTTTATTGATCCTTTTATAAAAGATTCCAAATTCGGAACCGTGGGAGCGGTTGCACTTGACAAAAATGGAAATCTTGCTGCCGGAACTTCTACCGGAGGGATGACAAATAAAAAATGGAATCGTATAGGTGATGTACCTATTATTGGCGCAGGTACTTACGCCAATAATGCAACTGCTGCGATCTCGGCCACCGGTTGGGGTGAATATTTTATTCGTGGTGTAGTTGCTTATGATATATCAGCCATGATGGAATACCGGAAAATAAGTCTGAAAGATGCTGCCAGAAGAGTGATACAGGATAAACTTACAGATCTTGGAGGCGAAGGAGGTATCATTGCGATAGATAAAAAAGGAAATATTTCCATGGAATTTAATTCAGCAGGAATGTATCGTGCGGCCATGGATCGTGATGGAGAATTAATAATTGGGATTTATAAGGAAAACGAAACTTCTGAGGCAATCAGAAATTAAATTTGACTTTTTTTTAAATATTTAAATGCCTCCCCGGAATTGGAGGCTTTTTTTATTCCTTCTTTTTATCAGATTTATTTCAAAATGAGCTCAATTTTGGGATTTGAAAGTTTATTGTCCTACAAAGAATTATAAGTTTTTGTTAATCTAAAGGCAATATTTCAGAGCGTACATATGATTCAATATAAAAAATCTTAAATTCAATTTTCAGCACATGTAAATTATGTCTTCAACTTTGGCTTTAATTAAGCGTTCAGTGTTTTTTGCAGTACTGGGTATCCTGACATCGGCGGCAATTTCTGAAGCAAAAAAATCAAGAACCGGCACCAGAATATCTATTTTAAAATATGATGGCCAGAGCATTTATGGCGGCATGGTTAAGGCTTATACGGCCCCGATAAATTGGGAGAAAAAGGAAGTCCTAAGAGTTTGGTTGGTAATAGCGGGGTTAGGCCTTATTTTCTTATTTGATGAATCTTTAAGCAAATGGTTTATAAAACAGGAGAAAAAAGCACTGCCCTTTTTAAAAGATTTTGGATGGTATTATGGGAGTCCGGAGAACCATTATGCTATTAATGGGGGCTTTTATCTTTACGGTTTTTTTGCAAAAAATGAAAGTGTAAGAAAAGCTGGCGTCCTGCTTATTTCATCAACAATGGCTTCAGGTTTGCTGCAAACCATTGTGAAAACTCTGGTTGGCAGAGCCCGCCCCTTAAGAAATGAAGGGAAATTGAGTTTTAAACCCTTCAGTAAGGAAAATTCATACTATTCATTTCCTTCAGGACATTCTATATTATCATTTACTACTGCATATGCAATAGGCACTCAGTTTAATAATCCTATTTACCGGTTTATATTTTACGCTTTTGGCTCTATCGCACCATTTTCCAGACTATGGGCAGGAGCGCACTGGGTGAGTGATGCTACTACAAGTATTTGCCTGAGTATTCCAATTGTAAACGCAATAGATCAATATCTTAGGGTAGAAAGGAATTATGATACCGGTGTGGATATTTAAGTTTATTTCAGCTTATTTTAAAACATCATCGTAATCTGAAGATCTTTCCATCACTTTGTTGGCATATGAGCAACTGGGAACAATTTTAAAATTCTCTTCCCGGGCATATTCAGCAGCACTTCGCAATAGGGCCTTTCCAACCCCTTTTCCCTGGTATTCAGAATTAACTTCTGTATGATCAATAGTGATTTGCTTATCACCTGACTTTGTAAATGTCATTTTTCCGGCTTCACGGTCATCAATCATTGCATTGAAATATCCGCTTGTTTCCTGATCTACTCTTTTAATTTCCATAATTATAATTATTTCAATTTGCCACCTTTGGCTACCCACCACGGGCGCACTTCAACATTCAGCCGTCCTGCCTGAACCATAGGATCCAATCGTGCGAGACTATCTGCTTCCATTAATGTAGCAGTATTAAAGACAACAATTCCTCTCAGCTCTCCATTATCGCCAATGGGACCGGTAAGGCTCGTATATCCCTCCTTATACATTCTGTTTAAATGGGCCATATGTCCTTCCTGTAACTGTGCAGCAGTAATTGAATCCTGGCTCCGATTTGGCCCGCTTTTCAGAAAAACGATATAATACTGTTGCATCAGAAATGTAGAATCTCCTTCTTTGAATAAAAAGGTTTGATAACCCTGATCTTTCAAATCCTTTTCCAGGCTTTCATTATCAGGTCTTTCCTTTTCAACTCTTGCATCTGAGGGGATACCGCGTACTTTTTCTACTGGCTGTTCACACGAAATAAGAGCAGAGAAAAGCATTATACAAATTACCAGATTTCTCATAAAATATCCTTTAAATTATTTTTTCCAGGAATTAAAAGGCTTTAGACTCAATTGAGAATTATAATATTTGGTTTCCCCTGTCACTTCCTTTCCTAACCAGGAAGGAGTATTAAATCCTTCTCTTTCATTATTCAGCTCAATTTCAGCGATAACCAATCCATAATTTTCATTTAAAAATTCGTCTACTTCAAAAGTATGTTTTCCCGATCTTACCAGGTATCGAAATTTTTCAATTTTACCCGGAAGGCATAACTTCAATAATTCTTCGGCTTCACATGTTTCAATTTCTTTCTCCCATTCAAATCTACTCAAGCCCTTATTGTTTGACCCGCCTTTTATTGTAATGAATCCTTTTTCACCATTGACCCTTATCCGTACAGTACGATCAGGATCTGTAGTAAGAAAACCCTGCACAATTCTGTTTTTTTTAAAAGCCTCCTTTTTAAAATCCAATGAGGTTACAAGAAATTTTCTTTCTGTTTCTATAAGATCAGCTTTCATTTCCGGCAATTTTCTTAATTTCTTCTGAAGTTATTCTTGCCTTGGGATATCCGTCATTTGCAATGGTGATCATGGCCCGTGCGATAGTTTCAGGAGTAATGGACCTGTACTTTTTTAAGGTGCCCACAAAAAGTGGATTAAGGACCTTCATAGTTTTCATTGCGAACTTCTCCATTGGTCTGGATTCCACCCGGTCTCCGGCAATAAGGGAGGGTTGTAAGATATAGGAATTTGTAATATCCTGAGCAAGGACCTCTGCCTCCATTTCACCTTTGATTCGGTTATAGAATATTTTGCTATCACTATTTGCCCCCAGGGCCGAAATAACCAAAAAAGTTGGTATATGGTTCTTCCTGGTAAGTATAGCTGCAGAGACGGGAATACCCTTATCTATCTTTTTATAAGTTTCTTCATCGGGAGTTTTATTTTTCGTGGTCCCAATACAGCAAAAGACCTCATCGCCAGTAAATCTGTCTTTATAAGAATCTGGTTTAAAAAGGTCCACAAGATGTTCCTCTATCTTTTTGTGCTTTACAGCAACGCGACTACGGCCAAAGAGTTTAATTTTCTTATACCGGGGGTCCTGAATTAACTGCTGTAGCAGGATCCCTCCTGTTAATCCTGTGGCTCCTAATATGATTGCTGTTTTATCCATGCAAATGATTCGCTGAAAGTAAAGTTACAATTTTATAAAATTAGGATATGTTTAGTTTTATTTAAAACTTTTTAACGGAATAATTAATCACCTGAATTTTCCCGGGTAATTCATTCTAACCATTGATTTGAGTAAATTTGTGAAGTGAATCCAACGGGTGCGTTACGCAAGATAATACATATTGATATGGATGCATTTTATGCATCTGTAGAGCAATTGGACAATCCTGATTTACTTGGCAAAGCCATAGCAGTAGGAGGAAGCGAGCAACGCGGTGTAGTGGCCGCTGCAAGTTATGAAGCACGTAAATTTGGAGTAAGGAGCGCTATGAGCTGTGTGATCGCAAAACGCAATTGTCCCGAACTTATTTTTGTAAAACCCCGGTTTGAGCGATACAAGGAGATCTCACAAAAAATCAGGGAAATTTTTCATGAATATACAGATCTTGTTGAGCCCCTATCCCTGGATGAGGCATACCTCGATGTTACTGAAAATAAAAAAGGAAATCCCAGCGCGACCCTCATCGCCCGGGAAATAAGACAAAAGATCAAAGACCATACAGGATTAAACGCTTCTGCCGGAATCTCTGTAAATAAATTCATTGCCAAAGTAGCCAGCGACATCAACAAACCTAACGGACAAAAAACAGTGAATCCTGAAGAAGTTAAAGAATTTCTGGAGAAACTGGAGATCAGGAAATTTTATGGTGTAGGTAAAGTTACTGCTGAAAAAATGTACCAGTTAGGCATCTTTAAGGGTTTAGATCTTAAAGATAAATCCTATGAATTTCTTTCTGAACATTTTGGTAAAAATGGCGAATATTATTATCAGGTAGTAAGAGGCATTCATCATAGTGAAGTGAAACCTAACCGCCTGAGAAAATCCCTGGGAGCAGAAAGGACCTTTGACGAAAATATTTCTTCTGAAATATATATGTTGGAGCGTTTGGAAAATATTGCAGAAGAAATTGAAAGAAGACTAAAGAAAAGCAATGTGGCCGGAAAAACCGTGACTTTAAAAATCAAGTACAGTGATTTTAATCAGCATACACGAAGTATGACCCTTCCGTATTTTATTTCTACAAAAGACTTGATCCTCGAATACGCTAAAGAATTACTTTTTCAGGAAAAAATGAAAGATTCTGTTCGGCTTTTAGGAATTACTTTATCCAATTTAAACACAACAGTAAACAGTTACCCTTCAAAAAATAAAGAAATTGCCGTTCAATTAAAATTTGAATTTTAAAAAGAAGCTGTCTCATTAATTTGAGGCAGTTTTTTTTGTTTTATAGCTGTCTGAGGTTGCAGTTTTACTGGGATTTTCGTATTTTTAAGTACTGATAATCACATAAATGAGCCATAAATTTAAGGATTACAACCAGCAAC
>JBGTNH010000078.1:0-23346 GCA_041743165.1 Gillisia sp.
CACCAAAAGGAGTCACGTGCTTATCAGAATACTCAATGGGAAGATTAACCATATGGGTGAAATTAAAATGTATACGAAATATACTGAATATAGAGAGTTAACAAACAGGTTTAATTCTTAAATGCATAATACGGGTTTAACATTGCACACAACATACAGCTAAACACACCTCGTTGTGAATTGCTTTCAAGATTGTATTTTTACTTAGGATTCACAGGTGAAAGCAGAATATTATGAAAGTCCTGAGCGTTGTGAATTGCTTTCAAGATTGTATTTTTACTTAGGATTCACAGGCCGTTTTTTTCAAGATTCCATCCTTCGGGTGTTGTGAATTGCTTTCAAGATTGTATTTTTACTTAGGATTCACAGGAGACCGGGGAGGTTATGCGGGGAGCGCACAGTTGTGAATTGCTTTCAAGATTGTATTTTTACTTAGGATTCACAGGAAACACAAAAAAAGCCACAACATATTATATGTTGTGAATTGCTTTCAGAATGGTATTTTTACTTAGGATTCACAGGGTTAGCACATCCAAAAAGATATAAGCCAAGGTTGTGAATTGCTTTCAGAATGGTATTTTTACTTAGGATTCACAGGTTTGTTCCCGGCTTTAATGCAAATGTTACAGTTGTGAATTGCTTTCAGAATGGTATTTTTACTTAGGATTCACAGGTGTCCTTGATGTTTCTTACTGAAAAAGTTTGTTGTGAATTGCTTTCAGAATGGTATTTTTACTTAGGATTCACAGGAAACAGGATCTTCTGGAGGTTTGGGGGGAAGTTGTGAATTGCTTTCAGAATGGTATTTTTACTTAGGATTCACAGGCGGGGTACAGGAAATAGAATACAAGCCACTGTTGTGAATTGCTTTCAGAATGGTATTTTTACTTAGGATTCACAGGAGAAATAGAAAAAGGCCGGGTAGTTCAATAGTTGTGAATTGCTTTCAGAATGGTATTTTTACTTAGGATTCACAGGTATATCTTGGGTAAGTGGAATGGAGGTGGCGTTGTGAATTGCTTTCAGAATGGTATTTTTACTTAGGATTCACAGGAAGTGCTTATGATTTCTTTGCAATGAATCTGTTGTGAATTGCTTTCAGAATGGTATTTTTACTTAGGATTCACAGGAAGAACTGTAGAAAATAGATTACCAGAACTGTTGTGAATTGCTTTCAGAATGGTATTTTTACTTAGGATTCACAGGCAATTTGAATAACACCTATGCCGCGGCTGGGTTGTGAATTGCTTTCAGAATGGTATTTTTACTTAGGATTCACAGGTCGTAACTTCTTTTACCTACTTCAGCATCTGTTGTGAATTGCTTTCAGAATGGTATTTTTACTTAGGATTCACAGGCAGCCGTATTACCCAGGGAACCAACTCTGTGTTGTGAATTGCTTTCAGAATGGTATTTTTACTTAGGATTCACAGGGCAAAGCCCAGCGCGATGCTACAGGCAGCGGTTGTGAATTGCTTTCAGAATGGTATTTTTACTTAGGATTCACAGGTGGTGTCCTGTTTTTTGGACTGATCCTAATGTTGTGAATTGCTTTCAGAATGGTATTTTTACTTAGGATTCACAGGAAAAGCTGCAGCTGAACTTTCCGATTTATTGTTGTGAATTGCTTTCAGAATGGTATTTTTACTTAGGATTCACAGGATTTTTAGGAGGGGCGTTAATTTGTTTATGGTTGTGAATTGCTTTCAGAATGGTATTTTTACTTAGGATTCACAGGTCTCACCGTAAAAGAGATCGCGCTGCTGGTGTTGTGAATTGCTTTCAGAATGGTATTTTTACTTAGGATTCACAGGTTAATTACCGATGTTAAATCATTTAATTTAGTTGTGAATTGCTTTCAGAATGGTATTTTTACTTAGGATTCACAGGGGATAATCCAAAGTTCTGCTTTGACTATTAGTTGTGAATTGCTTTCAGAATGGTATTTTTACTTAGGATTCACAGGTCCGCCGACGTGGTGGCATCCCTAAACGAAGTTGTGAATTGCTTTCAGAATGGTATTTTTACTTAGGATTCACAGGCACATTTTTTTGCACCTATATTAAAAACATGTTGTGAATTGCTTTCAGAATGGTATTTTTACTTAGGATTCACAGGTTGACGCGGTTTTATCAATATCCTTTAAAGGTTGTGAATTGCTTTCAGAATGGTATTTTTACTTAGGATTCACAGGTTTTCCTTCCAAATATGTAATCGGTAGCTAGTTGTGAATTGCTTTCAGAATGGTATTTTTACTTAGGATTCACAGGTTTTCCGCCGACGTGGTGGCATCCCTAAATGTTGTGAATTGCTTTCAGAATGGTATTTTTACTTAGGATTCACAGGTCTCCCACAACGCAAACAGTTTCCTGTATGTTGTGAATTGCTTTCAGAATGGTATTTTTACTTAGGATTCACAGGTTAAAAGAAGTTGGAACTCAGATCCTCCGGTTGTGAATTGCTTTCAGAATGGTATTTTTACTTAGGATTCACAGGCTTTTTTAATCTTTTTTACTTCCTCCGGCGGTTGTGAATTGCTTTCAGAATGGTATTTTTACTTAGGATTCACAGGATCCCGATAAGGCTCCTGGGAGAAACTCCGGTTGTGAATTGCTTTCAGAATGGTATTTTTACTTAGGATTCACAGGATACCCGCCATAAAGGACTGGTATCCTGTTTCTTAGGTGAGGTATCAGGATTTAAAAATGAAATGGTTTGAGGGGGTCAAAACCTTGCTCCACATGATATTTTCTTTCCTGGACGAACAGAGGATGAAACAAGCACAGCCAGGTAATTTACATATTTCCGTTAGAAAAGTTCAAGTTGTTGGGTTGGTTGTTCCGTCTCAGTCTCCATTTGACCATGGAAGAGTTCGATCATTCCGAATTGTTTGTCGGTTATTTGCATAATTCCAACCTTTCCTTTTTTGGGCAAGGATCTTTTTGTCCTTTTCATATGCACTTCTGCATTTTCCCTGCTGGCACAAAACCGCATATAGATGGAGAACTGGAACATGGCAAACCCGTCGTCCAGTAAATCTTTTCGAAATCTCGTGGCTGCCTTGCGATCTTTTCTTGTTTCAGTCGGGAGATCAAAAAATACAAGTACCCACATACTTCTATATTGGTTTAGACGTGAAAATTTATCTCTCATATACTGCTGTCAGGTCGAGCGGAGTCGAGACCTTTTTGAGATCTATTCATACACAGGATAAAGGATTTTCCGGTTCAGGCCGGTATAACAATCGTATAAAGAGTTAGTTGTTCTGCTTAATGCCACCATTAGCGGACTCGCCTTGTCATCAATTATGACGTCCAGTGCAGGAATTTGGAGAAGCTGAGTTTTTAAAAAAGTAGTTAGTTCAGTAATCTCCTCCCCGGTTTTAGCAATATCGTACACCAGGTCATCTACATAAATGCGGTAGGGTTCCATAATATCATCGGCAAGGCAGTAAGCGTTGTATTTATTACGGTGAAATATACCCACGCTAGGTAACATTCCACTTCCTATTAACGCACGCGCAGTCATTGCCCGTAAAATGGCGTAGCCGTAGTTGAGCAAATTATTGGGTGGGATTCCTTTTTGATAACGATTAAAACCTTCAATGTCGAATAAATTTTGCCAATAATAAGCAGCCGCGACGGCTTCATGGTTTTCTGCATCCCCACTTTTTACTTCCCCGGCCCATCTTGCCATTTTTTTATGGTTTTTACCTCTTCTGTACAAATGATTTGCCTGATTGCAAATCTTGGCACTCACGGTTTGTTGCCAAAGGTTTTTCTTTAAAGGAAGACTGGCATTTAACTGGTTCCTGAACCTTTCGGTTTGTTCGGTGTGGCCGGTGAGGGGTTGCAATAGGCTACAGGGCAAATGCTGCTGGTTACAGTTAACAATAGCAGCTTTATTTTCAATTAATTTGGTGATCAGCCCATTTGTAATAGTTATTTGCTGGTTTTCCAGAACAATCATCCCTATGTCTTCAATTGGCACCTTTTTAGTCTCTTTTTCCTCATCTGGATAAGCAACCACCAGTTGCTCATTTTTGGTGCTGAGGTAAGCAGGATTTCCGAAAAAGAGGGTGCGTTTGATCATAATTAAAACTGGAAATTTATTTTACCATCTAAATTCATTACAAAGTCTTTTCCTTCTATGGCAAAATTGTAATTACCAGGACTTAGTAATAACCTAGGAGAAATAAAATCGACATTGAAACTGGAAAATCCGTTTTTACCTTTTGAACCAAATTCGCTTTTTGGAAAAGTTTCTGACAATTCCTCATCACTTCTGGCTTCTAAGTGATGTTGAAACTGGATTAAACCTTGATTGGCATCTGCAAGTTTTTTTACAAAATACAATCTTCTAGAAATATCATTCTTGTCTAAATCTTTGATCTCATCCATTGTTTCCTTGAAGAACAAAACTTTTTGACCGGGTATGAATATGTGCTTTAAGTTAGCTTCTTTTTGTTTTTTACTTCTTCCAATGTATACAGGTTCTTTGGATTTGAAAATTTCTCTATTAGAATCCTCGTTTTGGTTTAAAGAAAGTTTCGCAGCTTCCAAAGTATTTATAGATACTATTTTTCTTCCATTTTCATTTTCGTATAAACCAAACAAATAGTTGTCTCCTGAATCAGTATAATAATAGTTTTTATAATCTTTTTCAGACCTGTAGGTTTGTTCTTTTACAATGGTTGCATTTTCAGGATTCATCACCCCTCTTCCGGATTTAACCTCACAACGTATATGTCTAATAATATTTCCCTGGAAATCCTTTAATTCCTTTTGATCTGCTCCATTTTCAATTTGTTTCCTTAAGTGGTCTGCCAGATATTCGTCAATTATATTATCTGTTTGGAAATTAACATTTTCAATTGGCTTTCGACCTACCATTTTAAAAATTTCGTTTCCTTTTTTGTCTTTTAAATATTGAACTGAACCATCTTCATTTCGTAATAACGAACCGTTATCATCCTTTGCTGCAATCTTTATCTTTCCATAAAACGTATCTAAATGTAATTGACCACGTATAGAATCTCCTGTTGCGACTTTAGGAAATCGATTTCCATTTTCATCTTTTAAGGTATTTCCCTGATCGTCTCTTAGGTATTCTATTTTCCCTCTTTTTCGAACATGTTTTTTTGCAGGAGTTAAGGTCTGATCCTGGTCTTTCATATTATTAATCAAAATCTCATTTTCTATCTGCTTGATCATTGAATAATTGAACCCTTCAAAGGGCTTATCGTGATATTGTTTATTGTGATAAGTTTCCTCGTATTTATATTTTTTTTCTAAAATCTCCTTTCTCTTAGCACTTGTTGGCACCATAGCCAATACTGCCGCATCAATTGCGTGGTGATAATGTTTCGTTCTGTCTTTAGATTCATCCTTAGGTTGAATTTCATATATCTTCCTAAACTCAGAGGTTGTATTTCCTCTTATAGTTTCTACCTGGTTGAACACGGTTTTAAGATAATGAAATGCATATTTTGAAATAATCTGGGTGTCTACTAGCTGACTATTTCTAAAACCACTTGGCACATCTTCTCTTGTAAATCGGTCAACCTTGTTTCTCCAATAGTCATATTCCATTTGTAACAGATGTTTTCTCCTAATAGCATTATCTTTTGATTCCTTATCAATTGCATATTTCGAATTCTTAACCTGAGTCTGTATTTGACCATACAAACTATCAATTTTGTTTTTCCAGTCTTTTAATTGAGGCTCTATGGCGGAATAACCATTAGAAAATTCTTTGTAATTGGAAAGTTCTGTTGGGATTTTGTTCTTTTTAATATTCCTATTATAATCGGCATAACATACTGTAAGGTTGGCTAAAGAATTATCAAAGGATTTGCTTCTTGGGATGGTATGTTCAAAATCAACTACGTTATTGTTGAATAAATCGGTGAGTTTAATAAGTTTGCCGGTATAGAAACACACACATTTTTGCTCCTTCCAAAGACGATATTTTTTAATTTCCTCTTTCGTAGCTAATATGGTTTTAATTACTTCTTCCTTATCCTCAATTTGCTCTGCCCAAAGTCTAAATTTATCCCTATCATTTTTATTGTCAGGATTGGCAGAACCTTTAAATTCAGGATCTTTAATAAGTTCGGTAATTGCAACCCCAAACTCAAAGTTCTCTCGTTCTCTGGTTCTTTGATGATCTTCAATGGCAGCCCGTTTGTTTTTATTGTTTAAATCTCTTGCAACTTCAACAACCACCCTTGTATAATTATCAATCAAACCTTTTTCTAATAGATGATTGATAACGTGTCTTAATTTATGCAAGGTTTTATAGGCCATTGGATTTTTAAAAGCTCTTGTTTTAGGAGATTTTAAGAATTGTTGGTCTTCACTACTTGGGTAGATATCAATCATTGATGGATGATAAAGTTTTTCTACCGCTTCTTCTGAGACATTAAATTCTTCAATTAGGAAATTTTGTATCTGTTCTATTAATTTGGGCTGTTTAAAATAATCCCTTTTTGAAGCGGAAAAAAAGTCTTGATATTTGCCTTGAACTTGTTTAACAATATTATCTTGCTCCTCTTCCCTTTTTTTATCCCATTTATTTTTACCGAAATGCCTAATACAAGCTTTTAAGACTTCTATTTTATCCGTTTCAGCCAATTTATATTTCACATCCTTATAGGCAAACTTATTTTCTCCATCCAGAACTTTATAATCTGCTATTAATGCGTTAGCAATATTAATAACAGTTTTTTGATGTCTGTTATTTTTAATTTCTAAATGAAGGGCTTCTAGAATACCTTCTCTATGATCATCAAACAGTTGCTTCCCAATAATTTCCGGAATCTTTGCCAGAAAAACAGCTTCACTATAAATAATACCTTCTTCTAAAAAGGGTAAAATATTATTAATTGCCTTAAGACTTAAATTAGCATAACCTGTTGGCAAAGTATTCCAGAGTTTTTTTAGTTGATAAATTTGGTCTTCATTAAGCCTCAATTGTTTGACCAAAAATTCTTCATAATATTCTTCATCCTCAAAAGAAAAAGCAATGTGCCATACATCTTCAATGTTGTAACTTATTTTATGGTTTTTTCCTTTTTTATCTTTTCTATTATTTTCAGTTTTGATAATAATATTTTCCCAAATATCGCCAAAGGCAGCTTTCAAATGAGCAGAAACAGGGCATGTTGAAACCGTCATTTTATCCATGCGTGCTGAATAATTTAGCTCCCAGTGCTTTCTTTCTCCTTTAACAATAAATTTTCTTATGATATCAAATGAGGTTTTATTTGCCTTTATTAAGAGTTTCTCATCAATTATTTCTTTTTTCAGCGTAAAGGGCAAAGGTTGAAACGCTTCAGTTTTTTCAGTTCGGTATTTAATATTATTGACAAAAGACCAGGCTCTATAAGCTTCAAAATTGGGATGGCTAATAGGGCAACGAGGTTTATTAGGTTCCATTGTACATTTGCCCACCAAACCTTTCTGTGAACGCAATGGACGCTGATAAAAAATAGCTTTTACAACATTTTCTTTGAAACCATCTTCTAATCCCTGAAAATCAAGAATCTTATTTACTTCACTTAAATAATCAGACCGTAAAGTATAGCGATTTCTTACTCTTACTCCCTCATCTTCTAAAAATGAAAAAGCAGCGCCTAAACTTCCATTTTCAATAATTAATTCTTCATAAGAATTTCTTCCTACTGTTCCAGTTTCTTTGCTTCCGTTATAAACAGCTGTTTTTTCATTGGCACCCATTTTTCTACTGCTTTTAAATCCACGTCTTTGTGCAATATGATATAAGGCCCTTCCTATTTTGTGTCTGTCAGAAGTTTTATTTAAATCAAATTTGCGAAATATTAGCTCCCTTCTCAATTGATAAGGACTTGAATAATTAGGTTTGCCATCATTGTCAAAATCCATTTTTATCCAATTAGTAAAGGCGGTATCATCAACCGGAAAAACTCTACCAATCGCTTTCTTATAGTTTTTCCATTTATTCAAGTTTTCAATACTTAAAGGACAAAATCCATTTTCAATAAGCACTTTTAAAGTTTCCCATTTTCGATATCTACGGGAGTTATAAAGTCTTCTGGAAGATCTATTTTGAGTGCGCTCTGCTGCTAAAGAAAATTCTCCACTTTTTCCGTCGCCTACTCCTTTTTTAAAAGTGTATACTCCATACCACCTAAAGAAATCATCCTCTCTGAGAGTCATTCCTATAGAATTTGTTCCTAAATCTATACCTAAAGTTTTGCTCATTTTTAATTAATTTCTATATTTGAAGTCTGAAAGACAATTCACAACAAGGCTATAAGCCGAAGATTTTTCTCAATCCTGCGTACTCCGTGGGATTTTTTTATTCAAGTGTAATATAGGTATAAGATAAAATTCCTCCTTACGGTTTTCCGTAATAATCGACGAAAAGCATAATAATGGGTTTAATTTATTCCGAAGCAATTCACAATAAGGATTATTCCGTTGTGAAAACATTTAAAGCGGCCTTAACTGGTCGCTTTTGTTTGTAATACTTCTTACACTTCATTTTTTTATTTCTCTTCTACTTTATTTTAACTAATCCTTAACCCAATTATACTTTTCTTTCCGTGGGTTTGCAATCATTATTAAGTAACTTTCGATAAATTAATGAGAATTCATCAAAGGGAAAGAAATGGACATCAAAAAGGTATTAGTCGCCAATCGGGGAGAAATAGCAATTAGAATTTTCCGGGCGTGTACAGAAATAGGCTTAAAAACAGTTGGTATCTATACTTATGAAGACCGGTACTCCCTGCATCGCTATAAAGCCGATGAATCTTACCAGGTAGGGGAGAACAACGATCCTTTAAAACCTTATCTGGACATTAAAGCGATCATTAAGATCGCCAAAAAGAACGGAGTAGATGCCATTCATCCCGGCTATGGGTTTCTTTCAGAAAATGCAGAATTCGCCAAGCAGTGTGAAGAAAACGGAATTATATTCATAGGGCCCAAGGTTGAGGTCTTGCGCTCTCTTGGGGATAAAGTCAGGGCTAAAGAGGTAGCCGTAAACAATGATGTTCCAATTATTCAGAGCAATAAAAGGGAACTGGATTCCATAGAAATTGCTCTGGAAGAAGCTAAAGAAATAGGATTTCCCGTAATGCTTAAAGCAGCTTCAGGTGGCGGTGGCCGGGGGATGCGGGTGATCAGGGATGAAGATCAGCTGCGATCTGCTTTTCCCGAATCCAAAAGGGAGGCAGGAAATGCCTTTGGAGACGATACCGTATTCATAGAAAAATTTGTAGAAAATCCCAAGCATATCGAGATCCAGATAGTTGCCGATAATCATGGTAATATGGTCCATCTTTTTGAAAGGGATTGCTCTGTACAACGCAGGTACCAAAAAGTAATAGAATTTGCGCCTTCTCTTGGCCTAACCGAAGATACCAAACAAAAGCTTTACGACTATGCCTTACGTATATGCAAAGCGGTAGATTATAATAATATTGGAACGGTTGAATTTCTGGTAGAGGAAGGAGAGATCTATTTTATCGAGGTTAATCCGCGTATTCAGGTTGAGCATACTGTAACTGAGATCGTGACCAATATTGATCTGGTCAAAACTCAGATATTTATCGCGGGAGGATATAAACTAAGTGACCGGCAAATCAAGATCGATAGCCAGGAAAGTCTTAGCACAAACGGTTATGCCCTTCAATGCCGTATAACCACAGAAGACCCCACCAATGATTTTAAACCTGACTATGGCACCATAACCACCTACAGGAGTGCTTCAGGGTTTGGGATAAGACTGGATGGGGGGAGCGTTTACCAGGGAGTAAAGATTTCTCCTTTCTTTGATTCCATGCTGGTAAAAGTTTCAGCGAGCAGCAGGTCCCTGGATGGAGCCTGTAGAAAAATGCGCCGGGCACTGGCTGAATTCAGGGTAAGAGGGGTGATGACCAATATGGCTTTTCTCGATAACATTTTAAAAGATAAGAGGTTTCGGGAAGGGGAAGTGACTGTAAACTTTATTAAAGACAATCCCGAATTATTCATTATTCGTGAATCCCGCAACAGAGCTACCAAACTTGTGAAATTCCTGGGAGATATTACGGTTAACGGTAATCCTGATGTCAAAGTTATTGAACATTCAAAGAAGTTTATCCTTCCCACGGTTCCCAGGTTTAATGAATATATTGACTATCCACAGGGAACAAAAGATCTTCTTACAGAATACGGGCCGGATAAGTTCTCCCGTTGGTTAAAACATCAAAATAAAGCACAGTTTACAGACACAACCATGCGGGATGCCCATCAAAGTCTGCTTGCAACCCGAATGAGAACTTATGATATGATCAAAGTTGCTGAAGGCTTTGCTAAGAATCACCCTCAAACTTTTAGTATGGAGGTCTGGGGAGGTGCCACCTTTGATGTATGCCTGCGGTTTCTCAAAGAAAATCCCTGGGAAAGGCTGCAACTTTTGCGGAAAGCCATGCCCAATATCCTTCTGCAAATGCTGCTCCGGGGGTCTAATGGCGTAGGTTATAAAGCCTATCCCGATAACCTGATTGAAAGATTTGTGACCGAATCCTGGGAAAATGGGATTGATATTTTCAGAATATTTGATTCTCTTAACTGGATGAAATCCATTGAGCCCTGTATAAAATATGTGCGCAATAATACAGAAGGTCTCGCTGAGGCGTCCATGTGTTACACGGGTGATATTCTTGATCCCAAACGCACCAAATACAATCTTGAATATTACGTGCAACTCGCCAAACAGATGGAAGATGCCGGAGCGCATATAATTGGCATAAAAGATATGGCGGGAATATTGAAACCTTATGCCGCACACGAACTGGTGGGAGCTCTAAAATCAAATATCAATATTCCTATTCACCTTCATACCCATGACACCTCATCCATTCAGGCGGCAACATATTTGAAAGCTATTGAGGCCGGAGTGGATGTTGTAGATGTAGCCTTGGGTGGTCTTTCGGGATTAACTTCGCAGCCCAATTTCAATTCGGTGGTGGAGATGTTGAAATCTCATGACAGGGGGGCTGATTTTGATATGGATAAGCTCAATGAATATTCTCAATACTGGGAAGCAGTAAGGACTTATTACTATCCATTTGAAAGCGGACTCAAATCAGGATCTGCAGATGTTTATAAGCATGAAATTCCGGGAGGTCAGTATTCCAATTTAAAGCCCCAGGCCGAATCCCTGGGCCTAAGTAACAGATTCCATGAGATTACCGCAATGTATTCCAAAGTGAATGATCTGTTTGGAGATATCATAAAAGTTACCCCGAGTTCAAAGGTGGTAGGAGATATGGCGCAGTTCTTAGTGAGTAATAACCTAACAATTGAAGATATCTGGGAAAAAGGAGAGAGTATTTCTTTTCCGGAATCTGTGATCAGTTTCTTCAGAGGTGATCTGGGTCAGCCGGTGGGTGGTTTTCCTGAAGAATTGCAAAAGATCATTCTCAAAGATGAGAAACCATATACAGACAGACCAAACGCACATCTGGAACCCATAGAGTTTGAAAGTGAATTCAGGGAATTTGAAGAGACTTTTAATGAGGGGATGGGTAGGAAGCTTACTATGGCCGATTTCCTTTCCTATAAATTATATCCCAAAGTCTTTACAGATGCCTATAATCACCATAAAGAGTATGGCAATGTAATTTCTATTCCTTCTAAAAATTTCTTTTATGGTCTGCAACCCGGGGAAGAAATCATTGTTGAAATGGATAAAGGAAAAACTTTATTAATAGAACTTTTGTCCATTGGAGAAGCCAATGAAGATGGAGAAGTTGAGGTCTTCTTTAAGGTTAATGGGCAAACACGGGCCGTCAAAGTCCAGGATAAAACTGTTAAGGTAGAGAAAGTCGCCCACGCCAAGATTGATAAATCCAATCCTAAGGAAGTTGGAGCTCCATTGCAGGGTTCCCTGTCAAAGATCCTTGTCGAGAAAGGACAAAAGGTGAATAAGAATGAGCCTATGTTCATTATTGAGGCCATGAAAATGGAGACCACGGTTACCGCAAATACAGCTGGAGAAGTTGAAAGGGTTGTGCTGAAGGAAGGTGAAATGGTTTTTGCAGATGATCTTGTAGTAGCGATGAAATAGCCGAAAAGGAAAACTATGAAGGAAAAAATGTTTCATCATGTTCACCCTTACAGGCCTTTTATCCCTGAAAATGCCACAAAGCTGATTGTGGGAACCCTACCTCCCCCGCGCTTTACTACAGGAGAACTGAAGGAAGGTGATGTGGATTTTTGCTACGGAAGCCGGGATGGTATGTTATGGGTGATCCTGGATAAATTGTTTGACCTGGGACTCAAATATGAGAACACAGCCGAAGCCATAGAACAACGGGAAAGATTTCTTATTAAACGGGGAATAGGCATTTGCGATATGGTGGAGAGCAGCAGGAGGGATAAGATCGACGCTTCAGATCTTGGAATGCAGCATGTGGAAATGCGAAATATGATACAGATCCTCCGGGATCATCCCAAGATCGAAATGCTTTTGTTCACAGGCGGAAACAGCAAAAATGGCCCGGAATATTTTTTCAGGCGTCATATCAAAGAAATTGGGGAGCCCATTAATTTAAAAGTGATCTCAAATGAGGTGCCGCGGGTGCACCAGTTTGTGTTGGATGGCAGGATGATCAATACTGTTTCCCTCACAGCTCCTTCCGGTTCTGCCAACAGATCTATTGGAGGAATGCAATTATATAAAGATCTAAAATTAAAAGATCCTGAATTCAATACAATTGATTTCAGGATCCTTCAGTATAAGGGATATTTTTAATCTAAATAATTCCTCGATGGCTTTGCCTCGAAGTTTCCGACTTTACCTCCCCTTGGGGAAGGTCAGAATTGCTTTTTTGCAATTCTGGGTGGGGATTACTTTAATTCATCCCTGTCTTTTTCTGCTAATGTGGTAGGTTTGATCTTAAACTTTTTACGGCGGGGTCTTAACCGGCCACTTGACCCAATAAAGATTTTTCCGCGTTTGGTTTTCTTATCACCCTTTCCCATGACTATTCCTTATTTTGCTGACGTTTGATGGTCTTTTCATCATAATCAACCTTATTGGTATCCTGCTTTCTGTTACCAATATTTTTCAAAGGATTACTGTCAGTATCTTTTCTTTTAATTCTGCTATCCTCCATACGTCCCATAATATTCGATTTTTAAAATTTATTAAAGATAAGAAGATGAAAACGAAATTGTATTAAATCCCTGTTAAAGGCCTGATAGAGTTGATAAAAGATGGTATATCTCCCGTTCCTTTTTCAGTTAAATGTTTGACAAAGGCACTCCCAATGATAGCGCCCTGGGCAAATTGCGTGGCCTGATCAAAAGTTTCAGCATTGTTGATACCAAAACCAATGATCTGCGGATTCTTAAGTTTCATTGCAGAAATTCTGCGGAAGTAATCCTGGGTTTCTTTTCCAAATCCTTTTGTAGATCCCGTCACACTTGCGCTGCTCACCATATAAATAAAGCCCGATGAAACCGAATCAATAAACCTGATCCTTTCTTCTGAAGTTTGCGGGGTGATTAGGAAAATATTTATAAGTCCGTATTTTTCAAAGGTCGCCTGGTATTGCTCATGATATACTTCCACAGGTAGATCGGGGATAATGAGAGCATCTATTCCCGTTTCCCTGCATTTTTCACAAAACCTTTCAACACCGTATTGCAAAATAGGATTGAAATACCCCATAAGTATAAGCGGAATTTTCACTGAATTGCGAATATCTTTAAGCTGGTCAAAAAGCCTGATGGTTGTCATTCCATTCTTCAGAGCGGTGGTTGAACTTGCCTGGATCGTAGGTCCATCGGCAAGCGGGTCACTGAATGGCAAACCAATTTCGATGAAATCCACTCCGCTTTTTTCGAGATCCTCGATAATTTGTACAGTATCATTGAGTTCGGGATATCCGGCTGTGAAATATATGGAGAGGAACTTTTTATCCTCCTTGTTTGCTGAAAATATTTGATTCAATCTGTTCATAATAAACTTTCCGAATAATTAACCGGGAAGGCTCCAGGCTAATTTTTGATTCTATAAATTAAAATATTCTATATAAGTTCCCAGGTCCTTGTCGCCACGACCGGAAAGGTTAACCACTACTATCTCCTCTTCTTTGAACTTCCGGTCATTAAAAATGGCAAGGGCATGGCTGGTCTCAATAGCGGGAATGATGCCCTCCAGTTTTGCGAGTTCCATTCCTGCTTTCATGGCCGCATCATCTGTGATCGAGATGAATTCGGCACGGCCGGTTCTGAAAAGATTTGCATGCATGGGTCCAACTCCAGGGTAATCCAATCCCGCCGAGATCGAGTAAGGCTCGGTGATCTGGCCATCCTCGGTTTGCATCAACAGCGTCTTGCTGCCATGAATGATCCCTTCTTTTCCAAGAGCTGATGTTGCGGCGCTCTTCCCGGTATAAATACCTTTTCCCGCAGCTTCCACTGCTATGATCCCAACTTTTGGATTATCGAGATAATGATAATAAGCTCCGGCTGCATTGCTTCCGCCTCCCACGCAGGCCACTACATAATCGGGATCTTCCCGGTTCTCCTTTTCCTTAAGCTGTACTTTGATCTCTTCAGATATTACCGCCTGAAACCTTGCTACCATATCAGGGTAGGGATGAGGTCCCACAACAGATCCTATGATATAATGGGTATCCACGGGATTATTTATCCAGTCTCTTATGGCTTCATTGGTTGCGTCTTTTAGGGTCCGGCTACCGGAGAGGGCGGGAACCACAGTAGCTCCAAGCATTTTCATACGCGCAACATTGGGCGCCTGCCGTTTGATGTCGATCTCACCCATATACACAATGCATTCTATACCCATTAAAGCGCAAACAGTTGCGGTGGCAACTCCGTGTTGGCCCGCGCCGGTCTCGGCAATGATCCTGTTTTTTCCCAGTTTTTTCGCCATAAGGATCTGCCCAATGGTGTTATTCACCTTATGTGCTCCGGTGTGGCAAAGATCCTCCCGCTTCAGGTAGACTTTGGTATTATATTTATTGCTGAAACGCTCTGCAAAATAAAGTGGTGTGGGCCGACCAACATATTCTTTAAGCAGGTATTTAAATTCTTTCTGAAAAGATTCCTCCTGCATGATATCAAGATACCTTGATCTCAATTCCTCTACATTTGGATAGAGCATTTCGGGGATGTAGGCCCCTCCAAAATCCCCATAATATCCTTTTTCGTTAACCTGGTATGTCATTGTCTTTGACTTATTTATTCTGTAATTATCACCCGCATTGGTTACTGCAGGAATATTTCTTTTTTAAATTTCTCGAGCGGAAATTTACTTTTACGCCCCGGGGCGGTCTCAAATTTACTGTTCACATCAATCCCATAAAGCAGCTCTCTTTTGCCATGGCTTTCCAGGTATCTGAAAAAGTCCTTCAAAGCCTCAATTTCTTCCAGCCCAATTCCCCCGCTCAGGAAAAATGGTGTGGAAGAGGAATAGTTTTTTAAAAGTTCCCAGTCAAAGACAATTCCGTTCCCACCTTTATTTTCTCCCTTAGTATCAAAAAGAAAAAGGTCAGCAATGCCTTCAAAAGGTTTTAACGTTTCAAAATCAAAAGTATCCCTTACTGAAAACACCTTGATCAAAACCACTTTATTTTCCTTTGGAAATGCCGCTTTCAAGGTCTTGCAAAAGTCAGCCGATTCCTCCCCGTGCAGCTGGACGGCCTGCAGTTCATAATCCCGGATCTTCTCCAGAATAAATTCAGCTGAGGCATTTACAAATACCCCTGTTTTATTTATCCTTTCCGGAAGGGGAGGGATCCTTCCGATAAAATTTCTTGGAGAGCCCTCAAAAAATATAAATCCAAGATAATCAGGTTTTAAAGACGCTACCTCCAGAATATTTTCTGCAGTACCCATGCCGCAAACTTTTAGATGTAGTCTGGTACGTTCAGAAGATGCTGTTTGCCTTTCCATATTACTTCTCTAACTCATTGATAAACTGGGTAGCATTTTTTCCCGGATCTGTGGTTTTCATAAAATTTTCTCCGATCAGGAATCCGCGATAACCATAATTCTTTAAATCCTTTATTGCCTCTACGTTGCTAATACCACTCTCTGAGATTTTCACAAATTCATCCGGGATCATCTCAGAGAGTTGCTTGCTTATATCTGTACTGACCTCAAAGGTCTTTAAATTCCTGTTGTTGACCCCGATCATAACTACTCCCGGAATCAATGATCTTTCAAGTTCCTCCCGGTCATGAACTTCCAGCAAGACTTCGAGACCCAGGGAGTTTGCCAGTTGAGAAAGTGATTTCAATTCTATTGGGTTTAAAACCGCGGCAATTAATAATATCGCATCTGCTCCGTAAGCCTTGGCTTCAAGGAGCTGATATTCATCTATGATAAATTCTTTTCTCAATAATGGAATTTGAACTGATGCCCTTGCAAGGATAAGATCGTCAAGGGAACCTCCAAAATATTTTGCGTCAGTTAGGACAGAAATTCCACAGACCCCAGCATTTTCATATCCCAAAACCACATCCTGAACATTATGATCCTGATTGATCACAGATCTGGATGGGGACCTCCTTTTGTGTTCCGCAATAATCCCGCTGTTGCTGTTTTTCAGAGCAGTAGAAAGAGAAATAGTTTGACGACCAAAAAGCGGAAATTTTTCCAGGTGAGAGGAAGTGATAAGTGACTTTTTAAGAGCAACCTCCTTGTATTTGTCTGTTATGATCCTGTCTAAAATGTTCATCTTCTAAATATCAGTTCTTTATTACCTGCTCAATTCCTGCAACTTTTCCAGGGAAGCCAATGCTTTCCCGGAAATGAGGGATTCTATTGCTTTTTCAAAACCTTCTTTGGGTGAAAGATCCTGAGCTGTTGCGATAGCCAATCCGGCGTTTGCACACACCACATTTTGTTGAGCGGTTGTTCCTTTGCCCTGTAAAATATTCAAAAATATTTCAGCTGAGGAGGCAACAGAACCCCCGCCGGCTATATCGGCTTCAGCAAGCTTATCCACACCAAAATCTGAAGCTTCCAGCATTCCTTCCGCATTATTGGAAATAGTCTTGGTCGGGCAGGTGAGGGATATTTCATCATACCCGTCCAAAGCATGCAAAATCGTAAAGTTCTTATTGGTATTTTGATAAAGATAGCCATACATCCTTGCAAGTTCAAGGCTAAAAACTCCTACCAGCTGATTCTTTGGAAATGCAGGATTCACCATTGGTCCCAGCATATTAAAGAAAGTTTTTACAGCAAGTGACTTCCTTATAGGAGCAACATTTTTCATCGCCGGGTGAAACAATGGCGCGTGCAAAACACAAATTCCTGCCTTATCGATACATTTTTCAAGAAAATCAGCTTCTGAACTAAACTTTATTCCGAGATGTTCCATGACATTCGAACTTCCGCTTACTGAAGATACGCCGTAATTACCGTGTTTAGCCACTTTTATTCCGGCCCCAGCGGTTACGAAAGAGGCGGCTGTAGAAATATTGAAAGTATCTTTCCCATCACCCCCTGTACCGCAAAGATCTATAGGGTCATAGGCGCTGAGGTCCACGGCAAGGCAAAGTTCCAGTAGTCCGTCCCGGAAACCTTCCAGTTCCTCAATGGTGATACTTCTCATCATATAAACGGTAAGGAAAGCCGCGATCTGACTTTCATTGTAAGAGCCTCCGGATATACTGACAAGGGCATTTCGCGCTTCTTCTTTGGAGATAGTTTCGTGATTGATGAGTCTGTTAAGTAATGTTTTCATATAAGGGCCCCCTCCGGCTCCCCCGAGGGGGGAGAGTTTATGGAATTTTTAATTAAACTTCAGTTTGTATTTCGGGTTTTGTTTCTTCACTATCTTTAGTAAAATTGTGTTCTGAACCCTTGATCCAGTTCTTTATCATTTTTTTTCCGTCCGGAGTAAGTACAGATTCAGGATGGAACTGCACTCCTCTTACATCATATTCGCGGTGACGGAGGGACATTACCTGCCCTTTTTCATCGTGGGATGTTGCCTCAAGGCATTCAGGTAAATTTCTTTCCACAACCCAGGAATGGTAACGGCCCACTTCAAAGTCATTCTCCAATCCGTCAAAAAGACCTTCATCGATCACGCTTTTGGTAACTTTGGTTGCCACCCCGTGATAAACCGATTCCAGGTTAATCAGTTTTCCGCCGAAAACTTCTCCAATCGCCTGCTGGCCAAGGCATACCCCAAGTATGCTTTTTGAAGGGGCATATTCTTTTACAATTGCTTTCAAAAGCCCTGCTTCTTCCGGGATACCGGGCCCGGGGGAAAGTAAAATCTTATCAAATTGAGCAATTTCTCCAAGAGTTATTTCATCATTGCGTCTTACGGAAACCACACAATCAAGTTCCTCCAGGTAATGCACGAGATTATATACGAAAGAATCGTAATTATCTATAACCAGAACTGTAATTGGTTTGCCAACAGTTTCCGGTTTATTATTATAATTTTCCATTTTCATATTCTTGTTATACACCTAAACCAGGTGCTTAATTTTTTCTGTGAGTTAAATTCCTTCAGCGATTTCCAAAGCTTTTGTGAGCGCGCCTAATTTGTTATATACTTCCTGTAGTTCGTTTTCTTCGTTTGATCCTGACACGATCCCGGCCCCCGCCTGGTAATGCAGGAAATGGTTTTTGCTTACAAAGGATCTAATGATTATTGCATGGTTGAAATTTCCCTTGAAATCCATAAAACCAATTGCTCCTCCGTAAGCACTCCGGTTTACATTTTCGTATTGTTCAATAAGTGTCATCGCGCTGTGTTTGGGAGCACCACTCAGGGTTCCTGCCGGGAAAGTGTCTGCTACTATTTGCATTGTAGAAGTATCCTTATTTTTTACTCCGGTCACTTTGCTTACCAAATGGATGACATGGGAAAAGAACTGGACTTCCCGGTATTTTTCTACTTTCACCTTGCTGCTGTGGCGGCTTAGATCATTACGGGCAAGATCAACGAGCATCACGTGTTCAGAATTTTCCTTTTCATCTGTAGTAAGACTTTTGGCCAGTTCAGCATCCTGTTCATCATTTCCGGTGCGTTTAAAAGTACCTGCGATAGGATGGATCTCTGCCTGATCACCTTTTACCACCAGCTGCGCTTCAGGAGAACTTCCGAAAATTTTGAAATTTCCGTAGTCAAAATAAAAAAGATAAGGGGAGGGGTTTACATTTCGTAATGCACGGTATACATTGAACTCATCTCCTTTAAATGCCTGGGAAAACCTGCGGGACAAAACCAGCTGAAAGACATCGCCCCGCTGGCAGTGTTTTTTTCCTTTGCGTACATTCTCTTTGAACTCCTCATCACTAAGATTTGACACAACCTCATCTTTTCGGGAAAAATTATAGGTGGCAAAGTTCTTAACCTTGAGCAATTGTTCAATCTCCATTAAGTTGCTTTCAGCATTAAAATTATGATCAAAAATGTAAGCTTCATTGTTGAAATGATTAATGGCGATGATGTTTTGATAAACCGCGTAATAAATATCCGGGATCCTGAGATCACCTTCTTTGGAAGTGATGTTGATATTCTCAAAATATTTTACCCCATCATAAGCGATGTAGCCGAAAAGCCCATTGTTAATAAATTTGAATCCCTGATCCTGAGTTTTAAATTTTGCTGAAAAATCCTGAATTTCTTTGGGAATATGTGTACCCGGGGAGATCCGGGATTCTTTTGATTTTCCGTCAGGAAATGTTTCTTTAATTAAATTATTTTCAATCTTAAAAGAGGCTATAGGGTTACAGCAGATATAAGAAAAGCTGTTATCACTGGCATGATAATCACTGCTTTCCAGCAATAAACTATTTGGATATTTGTCACGTATTTTCAGGTAAACGCTTACCGGGGTAATGGTATCTGCCAGCAGTTTTTTAAAAGTTGTCTTAAGTGTATACATTTTATTATTTATGGAATAAAAAAAGGCTTGTCGTGAGACAAGCCTTTTGTATATAATTTCATACTATAGCAGTGTTACTTCACGACGATTGACGTAAGTTATTCCACCACCAGGTATGTACATTTTGAATTTTCATGAGGTCAAATATAATGAGGTATTTTAAACTGACAAAAGAAACAATTGATAATTACATCATAAACTCAAAAATTAATTGAGAGAAGAGAATTCTAAGTAAATCTTATCTTTACCGAACTTTATAAATTTAAAATTAAATCTGATGAAAAATTTATCACAGGAAGAATGGAAACAAGGGATCTCCAATGAAAATAATATTGAAATCCTTGACGTAAGAACTCCAGATGAATACGAGGAAGCTCATATCCCAAAGGCAAAAAATATAGATATTTATAAAGGTCAGGGATTTCTGGATGAGGTAAATACTCTGGATAAATCCAAAGAATATTATGTGTATTGTCGTTCAGGAGCCAGGAGTGCTCAGGCATGCGCATTAATGCAACAGCAGGGATTTGAAAACACCTACAATTTGTTAGGAGGAATAACGGAATGGGACGGTGAGGTTGTTAGTTAAGTTGTGGCCATATTGATTTTTGATTAACGTTTCTCTATATACCACATTTTGTTGGCAGGTCTCCCAAAATTTAATGATATGGGCATATAAAAGTATATTTGCCATATTATTAGGTTTTCAGCATGAAGAGCAGTGGAATAAAACTAATTCAAAAAACGCACAATCGCACTTAGAACCTTATATAATAGAAAAAAACCTTTTAAAGGATAATTTATTCCCCCTTTCTCTCCTCTACTTTGATTTAAATTTGATCCCTATAGAGAATATAATAAATATTGACAAAGGACTATTACAACCGGGCTAGACTCCTTATCTTAAACATCTTTGACAAATGTTAAAAAATAAATTTAACGAAAATTTAACTTTTTATTTGTAAGGTCCGTGTTGGCTGTCATGACAGTTAATTCTTACATTAATTTAAACTCTCATATTTCCAAATCGGTAACACTTCATTTTATTTATTGGGAAATAAGTTTAGTTTTGAGTCAACCATGAAATAATATTAACCAAAACTTTATTTATGATGACAAAAATTAACTTTAGAGTTGGTGCTGCCGCTTTAGTAGCATCTTTATTTTTTTACTCCTGTTCCCAGGAGGAGGATGCTACTGTCGAGGAAGCGATTTTCACAGAATTGGATGGAAATTTTGATTCACAGGTAATTGAAGGTCAATACATTGTTGTATATCGTAAAGGAGCTGTGGAGGATGCAGGAGCCAAGTACCCCGAAAATTACGCAAAAGCCCAGGAAATGATGGCTGATCAAACCAAAAGAGTCCTCTCTAATGCTTCAATTGATGCTGAAATTGTAAATGTGTATAGTAACAGTTTACTGGGTGCTACTCTAAAGTTAACTGATGAGCAGGTTCAAAAACTAAAAGGGATAAAGGAGATTGCTTATATCGAGCAGAACAGAATTGTAATCTTTGCTCCTCCCACTTGTGGAACCGGGAAAACTCCTCCTTGTGAAGATAATGGAGGTGGAGACGGTGGCACCTCTACTCAGGAAACTCCTTATGGGATTACCAGAGTTAAAGGTGGTGTCAATTATACGGGGACCAGTGTTGCATGGATCCTGGATACAGGAATAGATCTAACCCATCCAGACTTAAATGTTGATGCTTCTCGTGGATTTAATGCTTTCACCTCTGGTAGAGATGGAGGTTCTCTAAATGACGGAAACGGTCATGGAACTCACGTGGCGGGTACGGTTGCTGCAATAAATAATGGAATTGGGGTTATAGGAGTGGCTGCGGGAGCTACCGTTATACCTGTAAAGGTTCTTGACAGCCGTGGAAGTGGGTCTTACTCCGGAGTTATCGCCGGGGTAGATTTTGTGGGGGCTAATGGAAAATCTGGTGACGTGGCAAACATGAGTTTAGGTGGTCCCTCTTCTGATGCCCTGGACGCCGCTGTTTTGGCTGCCTCTCAAAATGTCAAGTTTGTTCTCGCCGCAGGGAATGACGGTAAAGACGCTAATAACAGTTCTCCTGCAAGGGTTAATGGAGCAAATATTTATACTATTTCTGCAATAAATTCAACGGATACTTTTGCCAGTTTCTCAAATTGGGGAAATCCTCCTGTTGATTATGCCTCTCCGGGAGTCTCCATTAAGTCTACCTGGAAAGGTGGAGGTTATAATACAATAAGTGGTACTTCAATGGCGGCACCACATGCAGCAGGAGTTTTATTATTGGGAAAGCCGGGAACCTCGGGAACTGCTAAGAATGATCCTGATGGTAATGCGGATCCTATTATCGTAAATACACTTTTATAAGTTTTATTTTTTATAGTTGCCTTAAGTACTCTTTCAAAGGATATTTAAGGCAGCTTTTTTTATAAAGTAGATTTCTTAAACCGACTTATAATTTTTTTTCCTTTTTACCGTTATTTGCATAGTTAAACACAAGTATCTTATTTTTTAATATAATATATTTACGCCCGATCAACCAAAATTCGAAATATCCCTTTTATATGAATAAACTTGTTCTTGTTGTGTTTTTTGTCGTATTCAGCCTAACAGCTTTACAGGCACAGGAATTTAAATTTGGATTGAAGGCAGGAATTAATAAAACTTTTGGCGGGCAAATTACAGGAATTCAGTCAAGTCCCATTTATACCGGGGATACCTTTAATGCCGAAGGTGAGATTGGCTTTCATGGAGGGATATGGACGCAGTTAAGTTTCGGAAGATTTTTTCTGAGACCAGAAGTAATGTACTCCCAGCTGGAATCAAGATTTGACTTTCCCAGGAGGCCGTCGATATATGATGTTGATCTTTTAAGTGTTCCTTTTCTCGTTGGTTATAATGTGTGGGGACCAATTGATATTTATGCAGGTCCTGCTTATAATAATATATTGGATGCAAGATTGCAGGGAACAGAACCTTTAGATAATCCTCCTTTGATCGTAGTTCAAAATTTTCCATTGTCTGCACAAGCAGGGATCAAAGCAGAATTTGGTGCGTTTGGAATTGATGTTCGATATGATCGAACATTGGCCACCGAAGAATCACAAACAATTGATATTGTGAATAGTGAATTTGGGATTAATCGTGCGACTTTTGATGATGCACGATTACACCAACTTATAGTAAGTCTTACCATCAAGATATGGGACAGTGAAACGGCAGGCCAGCGACGTCGAAGAGGTGGAAGCTGTTATTTTTAGAACGTTACCAAAAAAATATAAAAGAAGCTGTCTCATTAATTTGAGGCAGTTTTTTTTGTTTTATAGCTGTCTGAGGTTGCAGTTTTACTGGGATTTTCGTATTTTTAAGTACTGATAATCACATAAATGAGCCATAAATTTAAGGATTACAACCAGCAAC
>JBGTNH010000079.1:0-50465 GCA_041743165.1 Gillisia sp.
GCCTCTTTCAATCTGCGATAAAAATTTTCTTTTGGAATTCGGTCACTTAATCTAAAGGAAGTAAACAGCTTTTCCTGATATTTTTTTTTGCCTTGCATACTAGAAAATTAAGCTTTTCCGGTATCTTGTGCAACAGGCACATTGTATAAGAGCAATAGCGGGTGAAGTGTCAAAATCAAGGTCTGTGCATTTAATAAACTTTGGTGGTGTCGGACAGGTAATCGCTCCGTAATCCGCTACTGCCCTTATACTAGACCGTTAGCGGGAACCTGTGAATCCTAAGTAAAAATACAATCTTGAAAGCAATTCACAACCAAGAATGACAAACAATCCCTGACCGCCAGCCTGTGAATCCTAAGTAAAAATACAATCTTGAAAGCAATTCACAACTACCGGCGAGGGGGAAATGTTTCGAGGTAACCTGTGAATCCTAAGTAAAAATACAATCTTGAAAGCAATTCACAACCCAGCTCCTCTCCTTCAATAAACCATTTCCCCTGTGAATCCTAAGTAAAAATACAATCTTGAAAGCAATTCACAACGGTGGAGTCCGTGGCCAAGTTCATGTGCAACCTGTGAATCCTAAGTAAAAATACAATCTTGAAAGCAATTCACAACTATTCAGCGGTTATGTCGACAAACATTTGCCCTGTGAATCCTAAGTAAAAATACAATCTTGAAAGCAATTCACAACTATACTGGACGGGAACGGGGAAATAAGAGACCTGTGAATCCTAAGTAAAAATACAATCTTGAAAGCAATTCACAACTATTTAGGTCGTTGAGAGTCGTTTAAATTACCTGTGAATCCTAAGTAATAATACCATTCTGAAAGCAATTCACAACCGGTTCTTCCATAATAAAATTTAGTTCCGTCCTGTGAATCCTAAGTAAAAATACAATCTTGAAAGCAATTCACAACACAGGTGCCTCTGTAGGTATGTTAGCGGTCAGCTTGAAACCAGCCGACATCCCAAACTTGAAACGAACAGATTATAATAGATAAAAAACAATTTAACTTAAAAAACAAATGTGTCATTGAAAAATTACACATTAAAACTGTCCTGTATAATTGACTACTATTTTGTAACCAAATTAACAATCTATACGTCAAATCAATTATGAAACAATCAATCAAAAAAATATTGTACTTCCCAATTACAAAAATTATTTTGGGAATTACTGTTTGCTTTTCACTATTTGTAGTAATTCAAAACTTTGTATTAAAACCATTTTTTTATAGCATTATTCAAGATAAAAGTATTGCTAACCCAATTATTCATTGTGTTTCTTCTATATTATTATTAGTGAGCTATTACTATTTTTTCCGTTTATATGATAAAAGAAAAATTACCGAACTATCCATAAGACATTTACCTAAAGAAATGTTTGGGGGCTTTATTTTTGGGTTTTTGACAATTTCATTATCAATTTTCATTATATATTTATTAGGGCACTATCAGGCTATTAGTATTACAACAGCTCACTACTCAGCAATGTTTTTCACTGTATTAATAATTGCTGCTTTAGTTGAAGATTTGTTTCATAGAGGACTAATCGTAAGAGAGATAGAAAATTGGTTAGGTACACATATAGCCATTGTCATTGCAATGTTAGTAGAACTTCAACACATTTTTAATCCCAATTCCGACTTGTTTAGTTTTTTCTTTTACTTGATTTGGGGATTTACTATGGCTATGATGTTTATATATACTAAAAGAATATGGCTGCCTTTTTTCTTCCATTTAGGCTGGAATTTTGCTCAGCCTTTTTATGGCTCCAATCTCACAGGGACAAATGATATGGGCAGTATTATTCAATCTAAATTTACAGGTCCTGAATTATTAACAGGAGGTGCACTTGGGATTGAAGGTTCAATTTTTACGGCATCCTTTCTATTATTTATTGGTATTGTTCTTTATTACCTTGCCCAAAAGGAGGGCAAAATTGTAAAATGCAAACTGTTTAAAAGATGAATTTAAAAAGCGAACTATTAAATGTTGAAAAATATTTTTCACCAAGGATTATAGGTGAAGTAAATGACCAATATATTAAAGTCGTAAAAATAAAGGGGCAAGAAGTCCCTTGGCATAATCACGAAAATGAAGATGAATTATTTTATATCGTTGAAGGTTCTTTGTTAATGGAAATTGAAAATCAGGAAAATTTCATTATGCAAAAAGGGGATTTTTATGTTGTAAAAAAAGGAATCAATCACAGAGTTTCATCTAAAGAAGAATGCTTAATTATGCTTATCGAATCAAAAACTACCGAACATACTGGTAAAATTAAATCAGAAATCACAAAATCAATTGATGAACAAAAATATTAGACAAAAAAGGAAGGTTAAAATAAAGCCGAACCGCTAACACGAGGTATAAAAAATTGTCGGCACAGTGGTTTATTCAAGGGTTTAACTCTTATTAAACTTATGTGTACCTTGATAATGAATCGCTTCGAAAACGGCAACTTTTCATACCACCATCGTTAGATACACCTGTGAATCCTAAGTAAAATACAATCTTGAAAGCAATTCACAACCGAAAATTTTAAATCTTACCTGGTAAAAACCAATTCATTTTCATTTTTAGATTCATTTTCGGCATAAGCATAACCTTCATAATCAAAGCCTTTCAATTCCTCAAGAGTCTTTACATCTTTATCAATGATATAACGAACCATTGCCCCCCTGGCTTTCTTGGCAAAAAAGCTTATGATCTTAAGATCTCCGTTTTTAAAGTCTTTAAATACCGGAGTGATAACCGGTACTTTTAATTTATTGATATCAAGCGCTTTGAAATATTCATTACTGGCAAGATTGATAAACAATTCATCCTGCTCCAATTCCTTGTTTAGAGAATCTGTTATCTTTTTGCCCCAGACCTCATAAAGCGTCTTTTTTCTTTCTATTCCTATGGAAGTTCCCATTTCCAGGCGATATGGCTGAATAAGATCCAGCGGGCGAAGGATGCCGTAAAATCCCGACAAGATCCTTAAAGAATTCTGCAGTTTATCAAGTTTATTTGTTGGAATGGAATAAGCATCAAGACCTACATACACATCTCCCGCAAAGGCATAAATAGCGGGACGCGAATTTTCTTTCGTATGTTCCGGTTCAAATTGACGGTAACGCTCGTAATTGAGTTCGGCAAGATTATCACTGATATCCATAAGCTCCCCGATCTTCTTTTTGCTCATCCTGGCCAACCTGGCATTGATCTTTTCGGTAATATCCAGGAACAGGGGTTGAGTACCACGGGTGGTGGGTAATTTACTTTTAAAATCAAGACTTTTTGCGGGGGATATAACTATTTTCATGCTTATTTAAACTTTTTACAGCCCAAAAATAAACTAATGAATAGAAGGAATCAATCAATTTGGTTCCAGATTATCAATAGAACTATTGAACTCGTCTATTTTGTTTTTTGCGTGAGGGATTGAGGCATTGATGGAGCTCTCCTGACCGTAGGGAGGGAAGCGACTGCCGAAAGCCCGACCCCAAAATTTTCTTTGGGGGCACGCCCTACTCGTCTAAATAATCCTTTTGATTTTTAGAGTAATTACGCCACTTCTCAACGCAATCTATCATATCCTGAGGCAGTGGTGCTTCAAAACTCATCCATTCCTTAGTTTCGGGGTGAACGAAACCAAGCGTTTTGGCGTGCAGGGCCTGGCGGGGAAGAATTTTAAAACAATTTTCCACAAACTGGCGGTATTTTGTAAAGGTAGTGCCTTTAAGGATCTTGTCACCTCCATAGCGCTCGTCATTAAAAAGTGTGTGGCCAATGTGTTTCATATGTACCCTGATCTGGTGGGTACGCCCTGTCTCCAGTTTACAGGAAACCAAAGTGACGTAGCCTAATCTTTCCAGCACTTTGAAATGGGTGACGGCGGGTTTTCCCATGTCTTCATCATCTCCCAGGTAAACGGTATTTTGCAGGCGGTTTTTTGGATGCCGGCCAATATTACCTTCAATAATCCCTTCTTCCTCTTCAACATTACCCCAAACCAGGGCAACATATTCCCGGGAACTGCTCTTTTTAAAGAACTGCTTTGAAAGATGCGTCATCGCGGCTTCAGTCTTGGCAATAACCAGAAGTCCGCTGGTATCTTTATCAATACGATGCACGAGGCCGGGGCGCTCGCTGCTGTTATTGGGAAGGTTTTCAATATGATAAACCAGAGCATTTATGAGCGTGCCGCTATAGTTGCCATGGCCCGGATGTACCACCATTCCCGGCGGTTTATTTACAACGAGCAGAGAATCATCTTCATAAACTATATCAAGGGGAATATTCTCAGGGGTAAGTAAGAATTCGTAAGGTGGGTGCTCAAACATCACCTGCACCACATCCCCGGGTTTTACCTTATAATTGGATTTAACCGGAACATTATTGACGAAGATATTTCCGTCTTTTGCTGCCTTCTGAATTTTATTTCGGGTAGCATTTTCAATATAATTCATCAGGTATTTATCTACCCTGAGAGGTTGCTGGCCTTTGTCTGCAGTAAACTTATGATGCTCATAGAGATCATCGTCCTGGGTTTCGAGTTCAGGGTCAATATTAGAATTCGTCATCAAAATCTTCTTCAAATGGTTCGTCATCAAAATCCAGACTATCGTCCTCATCTTCTTCTCCATCCAGCCTGAATCTATCCTGACCATCCCCTAAAACCAGATCAATGACCGAAGTTTTCATAAGTTCATCCCCCGGATTTACAAGTCGCCCTTTATGCCTTAATTCAAGAACGGCATCTATTGCAAAATCTGGTTTGTATGTTATATCTCCAATCTCAAATCCAAGTGACCTGAGCGTAGGCTCTGCCTGTCTGCGGGTTCTTCTTATCAGGTCAGGTACCGTGACTTTTCTGTATCCCGAAGGATTGAGTGTTAAATATATTTTCCGGTTCTCTTTTACGTAGGATCCCGGAGCCGGAACCTGCTCAATTACTGCGTAGCGAGGATAATCAGGATTATAATTGGCAGAATCTAAAATTTCATATCTTAGATCCAGCTCATCAAGTCTTTCATCTACTATATTAAGGGTTAATTTGGTAAGATCTGGCACTTCAATGCGCTGATCCTGGTTGGTAGAAAAATTAAGCCATTGCATCACCAGAAAGGCTATTACCACAAGGGCCAGAATTGCTAATGCAATTTGTATTAAAAAAGTTTTACTGAAGAGGAATTTGATAAAGCTCATAAATTTTAATAATAGGCAAAGATATAAAAACAGCCGGGTTTTGGTGACCCACCCGAATAGTCATATTTTTGTTAACGATAATTATGCCTGAATATTTAAAATGAAGAAAAAAATTGCGATCGCAATGGGAGGTTATTCAAGTGAATACCGCATCTCCATCAACAGCGGAAACATGGTGTACAAACACCTTGACCGCAACAAATATGATCCCTACCGGGTACATATCATGCAACATGAATGGTTTGTTGTGATGGATGATGACACTCCCTATCCTATAAACAAAAGCAATTTTACGGTAAAGATCAAGGACAAAGTCGTCATTTTTGACTGTGTTTTTAACACCATTCACGGCACTCCCGGGGAAAATGGTTTGTTACAGGCCTACTTAAAACTGGTGGGTATCCCGCAGACATCCTGCGATTTTTACCAGGCAGCCCTTACCTTTAATAAGAGAGACCTTATAAGTGTTTTGAAGCCCTACGGAATAAAAACGGCCACCAACTATTTTTTGAACAAAGGAGATGAAGTTAATGGGGAGGAAATTTTAGAAAAAGTAGGTTTACCCTGTTTTGTAAAAGCAAACAAGGCGGGAAGCAGTTTTGGAATTACGAAAGTGAAAAAAGCCGAAGATCTTGAACAGGCAGTAAAATTTGCTTTTAAGGAGGATGATGAAGTGATCATAGAATCTTTCCTGGATGGGGTAGAAGTATCTGTGGGGGTGATCACGTTTAAAGGGGAGATCCTCGCATTACCGGTGACAGAAATTGTTTCAGAAAATGAATTTTTCGATTATGAAGCCAAGTATCTGGGAAAATCACAGGAGATAACCCCGGCCCGGATCTCTGAAGAACAGACCAAAGAGGTCCAGGATAGTGCAAAACTCATTTACTCGAGGTTAAAAATGCGGGGGCTTACAAGGTCTGAATTCATCTTTCATAATGGAGAGGCCCATTTTATTGAAATGAATACCACTCCCGGATTAAGCGAGGCGAGTATTTTACCTCAGCAGGCAACTAATGCAGGCATAAGCCTGAAAGATCTGTTTGGAAGTGCCATAGAAGATGCTTTATAAATGCAATTTATAATTATAAAAACATGAAAAAACCTCTATTATGAACAAGGCTGTTTTTCCGGGGTCTTTTGATCCTATCACCTTAGGGCATGTTGATGTCATTGAAAGGGCACTACCACTTTTTGACACTATCATACTTGCTATTGGTGTGAATACAGATAAAAAATATATGTTTTCCCTGGAGGACAGGGTGAGGTTCCTGAAAGAAACTTTTGCAGGAGAAGAGAAAATAAAAGTAATGACATACGAAGGTCTTACTGTGGATTTTTGTAAAAAAGAAGGGGCAAATTTTATTTTACGGGGGTTACGCAATGCTGTTGACATGGATTTTGAAAAGACGATTGGGCAGACCAACTATAAAATGGCAGGAATTGAAACCATTTTTCTAATTGCCTCTTCCGGCAAAGGGCATATATCATCTACTGTGGTGAGGGATGTTAGAAAAAATGGCGGAGACTTTTCCTTTATGGTTCCTGAACCCGTTAAGTAAAGTGCCTTCTAAAACCTGTAATTTAAAGTTACTCCAGCGTAATAATTCCTTGGGTTTCCGGGATAAAAAAATCGGGGTGCAGCCCCTCCAAATCCAACCGCATTTGCAAGTATACTTGCCGAATAATGCTCATCCATTACATTATTGATTCCTGCGGTGAAGAGCAAATTTATTTTCCCGGTCAGGTTAAGTTCATACGTGGTTTTAATATTCAGCAATTCATAGGGATCAGTAAACTGGGAATTACTATCATTTAAGGGGATCTCTCCCACCATGAATAAATTTGTATACAAGGAGAAATTTTGAAATCCTGCATCCATTCCAACATTCACGGTATGGGCAGGTATACCCGGGAGTTTGTTTCCGGAGAAATCCATATCTCTGTCATTGAATTCCTTAAATTCAAAATAGTTAATAGACGCATTAACAAACGGCCTTAAGCGAATACCGGGACCCAAAGTTGCCGAATAATTTAAAAGCATTTCTATCCCGGTGTGACTTGTTTTCCCGGCATTTAACCCAACAAATTGATCTTCTGCTACCCGCTCAGCTACCAATAGATCTTTTATTTGAATGGAATAGAGTGCAAATTCTGTATAAAGATTATTATTCAGCCAGTTTCCTTTAAAACCCACTTCATAATTTATTCCACTTTCGGGAAGTAGGGAGGTATTTATTCGGCCATCAGGAGTCAAAGTTTCTGCTACAGTGGGTATAGAAAACCCGTGACTAATGGAAGCATAAAAATTTTTTCTATCGCTTATTTCATAGGTTGCTCCAACCCTGGGAGAGAAAATAGTTTTGAACCTAAAATCACCAGATTGGTCAATTTCATTCTGCTGAAAGAGATCTGTAAGCCTGTATTGGGTACTATTGAGATTTGCACCTGCTTCCAGTTTTAATTTATCTGAAATATCCAGTTCCATTTGAGCAAATAAATTTGAATAATTTCTGTTTTGTTCATTATTGCTTAATCTGAGCCCGGCAACACTGCCCATATTTTCAAATTGCCGGAAAAGGTTTTCGAAAGTACCGGTTTCATACCATTCATTATAATATTCTGCCCCGAAGCTTATCCTGGACACAAGGTCAAACAAAGTAGCATCTAAGTTGAAGCGGGTGCGTACTCCCGCAGAAACACGTTCTTCTTTAAGAATATCAAATGGTCGTGGCTCATAGGCATCCCGGAAATTTAAAAACAAGCTGGTTGAATTCCTTAAATTTGATGAAATAGAATGTTCATAAGAAACCCCAATACCTCCCACGTCATAGGACTCAAAACCTTTAGACTGCGCCCAGTTAACTGCGGCACTTTGTGGTGAATTAATAAAGGTTTCCTCGTTTATAGAGCTTGGAATAAAGGCTTTCAACCTGGTGAAATTAGCGAGAAAACTTAACCTGTTATCACCTGCTGTTTTCAGGCCTGCGTGTGCCATAAAAGATTTTCTGTCATACTCACCATTCTCTCTGTACCCATCGCTTTGCAAATCGCTGTAATTAACAAATACTGAAGAATTTTCAGCTCCATGGGAAAGATTTACCAGTTTCCGGCTCATATTATAACTTCCAAACAAGGTTTTTACAGAAGCTGAAGTTTCGCCTGGAAGAGCTTCTGCAGAAAAAATATTTATCACCCCACCTAATCCTGCACCAAAAATACTGGACGCTGGTCCTTTGATCACCTCCACACGCGAAATAGATTCGGGGTCAATATCATCCAGAGTTAATTCTCCCTCAGCAGTGGTTAAAGGAAATCCGTCAAAATACGCCTGTATGCGATTGGTACTAAACTGGGCCCTTCCACCTATACCTCTAATATTTATTTTTGTAGTATTCAATGCTCCCTGATTTACATAAACTCCCGGTACATTATTGAAAGCCTGGGCAAAATTAGTGGCATCTATACGCTCCAGATCTCTGCCCGCGATAATACTAATAGCGGCCGGAATTTTGCGTAATTGAGATGGGATATGAGTGCCACGGATGACTATCTCTCCCAGGTTTACCATGCCAGGATCCATATAAATTATTACTTGTGAAGTATTTGTCCCTGTATATATTCTATCTTCAAAACCCGGATGTGATAATCTCAAATTATAAGGTGAATTTTCTACTATAATTTTGAAATCTCCCGCCAAAGAAGTGAAAACAACTTCACGTGTTTCCAAATTTTCCACTTTTACATTTGCAAGTTCTGCTCCACCAGCAACATTAAAAATTTTACCTTCTAATTGTTGTGCCAAACAGAAAGAAGAGAATAGAAAAGAAATAACAAAACAGAGAGGTTTATATAAGATATTTGACATGATTTTATTTTCCGGAATTTATGGTATAACCGGTCTAAAAATAGCTTTAATAAAACAGTGCAGAAAATTTTTGATAAAGGATTAATTATACTTTAACAGGCGTCTAGAATCTTATAAATAATAAATTTTGGTGGCGTTGGGAGTTTTAAGTATGTTTATACAATCAATTGTAAGCTCTTTATGAAAAAAATCTCTTTAGCATTGCTTGGGTTTATAATACTGACATCTTGTGATTTATCTAAATACAGACTTGTAAAAGAGTATGACTTTGAAACCGTTTTTGAGAAATCTCAAGGCACTGAAACGGCTACTTACAATCAGGTAATAAATTATTACAAACAGTTGACCGATGCTTTTCCCACTATAAGAATAGAGGAACATGGTCTCACCGACAGTGGCCTCCCCCTGCATTTAGTCATTTATAGTCCTGATGAAGAATTTAATCTTACCAGGGTAAGAGAGAACAAAACAATAATTTTTATCAATAATGGAATACATCCGGGAGAAAGCGATGGGATAGATGCCACCATGATGTTATTTAGAGATTATGCCAATAAAAAGATTCCAGTCCCCCGCAACACGGTAATAGTAACCATACCCGTATATAATATTGGAGGTGCATTAAACCGGAATTCCACAACAAGGGTCAATCAAAATGGCCCTGTAGAATATGGGTTTAGAGGAAATGCCCGCAACTACGATCTTAACAGGGATTTTATCAAAGCAGATACAAGAAATACCCGCAGCTTTTCTGCAATTTTTCATCATGTTAATCCTGATATTTTTATAGATACCCATGTAAGCAATGGGGCAAATTATCAATATACCATAACCCATCTTTTTACCCAGCACAATAAACTGGGAGGAGAACTGGGCGAATATCTGGAGAAAAAATTTATCCCCTCATTTGAAAAGTCTTTATGGGAACATGAATGGGATATTTCGCCCTATGTAAATGTTTATAATGAGGTGCCTGAAAAAGGCTTTCACCAATTCCTTGACACCCCAAGATATTCAACCGGTTATACTACCCTATGGAATACTATAGGATTGATGATTGAAACCCATATGCTCAAACCTTATCAAGACCGTGTAGAAGGAACTTACCGCGCTTTACAATCCCTTGTAGATGTAGCTGAAAGGGATGGTCCCACAATAAGGGATTTACGAGCCAGGGCTCAACGTAAATATCTAACCGAGCGATTTTACCCGGTGAATTTTAAGGTAGACAGCAGCATTGTTTCAAAACTCAACTTCAAGGGATATGAAGGAGAAATTTTAGATAGTGAGGTAACGGTAGGATCAAGATTAAAATATGATCAATCCCGGACTTTTGAGAAAGAAATTGATTTTTATAACAACTTTCAACCTACTGAACGAATTGAAATCCCCAGGGCGTATGTGATCCCCCAGGGTTGGTGGAATGTTATTGATCTTTTGAGGATAAACAAAATTGAAATGACCCCCCTTGCCCGAGATACGGTTATGCTGGTAGAAGTTTATCGTATTGAAGAATATAAAACCCGTGAGAATTCCTATGAAGGTCATTACCCGCATTTTAATACAAGTATTTCCAAAACCAGCGAAAATATAACTTTCAGAAAAGGTGATCTTTATATCAAAACCTTCCAGCCGGGGGTTCGCTACCTCCTTGAAACTCTGGAACCTGTAACTACAGATTCATTCTTTAACTGGAATTTCTTCGATCCTATCCTACAGAGAAAGGAAAGTTTTTCCCCTTATGTATTTGAGGATAAAGCAGTAGAGATTCTGGAAGAAGATCCTTTGCTCAAAGAAGAATTTGAAACTAAAAAACGTGAAGACCGGGAATTTTCCAATAGTAGTAGCCAGCAATTAATGTGGATCTATCAGAATTCTACGGTTTCCGAAACCTCGCACTTACGCTACCCTGTCTTTAGAATTAGCAGATAAGTATTCCTTTGGGAATAACAGTTTAATATTTGAGTAGGATTTGGAAAGGGCTTTCCGGCTTTTTTCAAGGTTTTTCCATTTTACCTTCTTAATCCCTTCATTTAATTCCGGCACCAATTCACCGTCAAAGCTGGAATGCATTTCAAACCAATGGGTTACTTTTAATTTATATTTGTCTTTGCGCTTAAAAACATGATAAGTATCTTGTATAAATCGTGTAATTGTAAGATCCTGTATCCCGGTTTCCTCTTCTACTTCCCTTATGGCAGATTCCTTAATAGTTTCACCTTTTTCAATTTTTCCCTTGGGAAGATCCCATCTTTTATTGCGGTAAATAAAAAGGATCTCTTTTTTATCATTGTACACCAACCCACCAGCAGCTGTAACCACAGGTAGTTTTTTAAAAAGGTGCTGAAGCAACTTTTCTTCCTTTTTGTGATACAGATTTACGTAAAGAAGTTGGCCTTCATTTATCTTCCTGATTATTCTTTTAAATTTAATGGTTTTTATAGGATAAGAAGTATAATTTTCCCCATAGTCCTTATCTGTCGAAAGAATTATAGGAACATCATTCACAAAAACTTTATACATTTGCAGTATGATTTTAAATAAAGAAACAGCACTTAAAACTGCTGAATTATTGTTGCAAATTAAAGCAATAAAATTAGAACCGCAACAACCCTTTACCTGGGCAAGTGGATGGAAATCCCCTATTTACTGTGACAACAGGATCACCTTATCTTATCCTCCCATACGTAATTACCTCAGGGAGCAATTTGCAAGGCAAATTGAGGAACTTTATGGTAAGCCGGATGTTATCGCCGGAGTTGCGACAGGAGCCATTGGTATAGGTATGCTGGTAGCAGAGTATATGAATTTACCTTTCATTTATGTGAGACCTGAGGCCAAAGGCCATGGGAGAAAAAACCAGATAGAAGGCGTACTGCACAAAGGGCAAACTGTAGTGGTAATTGAAGATCTCATAAGCACCGGGAACAGCAGCCTGAATGCCGTTAAAGCCCTGCAGGAAGAGCAGGCAAATGTTAAAGGTTTAATTGCAATTTTTACTTACGGATTTAATATTGCAGAAGAAAATTTTAAAAATGCCGGAATAGATCTTCATACTTTAAGCAGTTATGAACAATTGATTGAGACCGCTCAAAAAACACATTATATTAATGGATCTGAAGCAGAAATTTTGAAGAGCTGGCGTGAGGATCCAAGTAAATGGAATCCAAAATCATGAATTTAGAAAGCCCAAAAGTAACAACCCAAAAAAGTCAGCAGGAAATGTTCAATTTTCTTACCCAGGTAGAAAATTATGAGCAGGTAATGCCGGAGAGCCTGGAAAAATTTGAAGTTACCGCCCCCCAGACTTTTTTATTTTCCTTAAAAGGAATGCCACAGATAGAACTTGAAATCAAGGAAACACGTGAACCGGAACTGGTAGTTTTAGGTTCAACTTCAGATAAATTCAATTTTTCTATAGATCTTAATATTGAACCGGCCGGGGAGAACCAAAGTGATGTTCAGCTCTTTTTTACAGGAAAATTTAATACTATGATGGCTATGATGGTCAAAGGACCATTAAAAAAGTTTATTGACACCTTAAGCCAGAATATTCAGCAGGTTTAAAATAAAAGCTTAATTTCCTTCAGGTCAAACAATTTTAGGGCTTCACCCTCTACCCTTACCTTTAACAGGCCAGTGGGGGTGACTCCTTTTATTATCCCCGTGAGGAGCGCTCCATTTGGAAACATAAAGGTAGAAACTTTATTTTTCCGGAAAAGATTGTGTTCATACTCTTCAATTATTTTCTCTGCCTTTATAGCCCCAAGATTATAAAGCGTTTTTTCCAAGAAGTTGCACACTTTATCTGCGAGTTCATCAATATCAAATTTTTTGCCTGAAATCATTGCCAGAGAGGCAGCCCTTGGCAAGCCTGGAAAATCCATTTGATTGATATTTAAACCCAGCCCAATTATAGTGGCGTTAATACTGCCATTACTAAGTATATTTTCAATAAGAATACCCCCTGTTTTATAATTCGCTGCCATAATGTCGTTGGGCCATTTTAATTTAAAATTGTTAATTTTTAGATCTTTTAATGCATCTAAAACTGCCAGGGAAACACTGGCGCTGAGTAAAAACTGTTTTGAAATCTCCACCTGTGGCTTGGAATAAACAACACTCATAGTCAGGTTTTCCCCCCTATTTGAAACCCAGCTGGTCCCCCTTTGACCTCTGCCGGCTATTTGATCCCTGGTGATGATACAAAAAGGTGTCTCATTTATATTGGATTGAAACCATTCCCTTGCGAGGCTGTTTGTTGATTCGGTGGCATTAACTTTGATAATACGCATATGAAGATGGACTTGATACTTACGATAAATGTTATGTTAACAGGCCGTGTAAAAGACTAAAAAGTAATAACTTTGCGTAAAGAAAGAAATTTAATGGCAAAAACGGAAACGAACAACGATCAACTTATAGCTCATATAATAAAAGGAATAGAAGAAGTTAAAGGAAATAACATAGATATTCTTGACTTAAGGGAAATTGACAATACAGTTTGTGATTATTTTGTTATCTGTAGTGGTACTTCAAATACGCAGGTAAACGCCATAGTAAACTCCGTACAAAAAATCGTAAGTAAATCTCTTAAAGATAAACCCTGGCATGTTGAAGGTAGTGATAATGCTGAATGGGTTTTAATGGATTATGTCTCTGTTGTGGTTCATGTATTTCAGAAACACATTAGGGAATATTACGATATTGAAGGTTTGTGGGGAGATGCAAAAACCACTTCAATTGAAACAAATTATTAAAATTTAATTAAACAAGAATGTCAAATAAGCAACCTAATAAAAAATTAGAACCCAAGAAGCCAAAATTTAGTGCCTACTGGATCTATGCTGCTATCATTATAATTTTTTTAGGAATTAATTTTTTTGGAGGTGGGGGATTTAATGAACCAGCCAAAACAAACCCTGCCGAATTCGAGAGCTTTCTGAGAAATGGAGATGTTGAAAGGGTGGTCATTGTCAACCGTAATCAGGCAAAAGTTTATCTTACCGAAGAAGCAAAGTCAAAAGATATACACAGAAAGGCCACTGAAAGCGAGTTATTTGCCGGAGGAGATAATCCTGCCTACACTTTTGAATTCGGAGATTTGCAGAATTTTGAGAATACTATACAGGCAACCAAGGAAGCTAATAACCTGGACACAGTTGTAACCTATAATACACAATCCAATGTATGGGGAGATATCCTTCTTACCCTTTTGCCGTTTGTGCTTATCATAGGAATCTGGATCTTCATAATGCGTAAAATGAGTTCCGGTGCAGGCGGTGGTGCAGGAGGACAAATTTTCAACATCGGGAAATCCAAGGCAAAACTATTTGATCAAAATACAGATGTAAAAACCTCCTTTAAAGATGTTGCAGGACTGGAAGGTGCAAAAGAAGAGATACAGGAAATTGTTGATTTCTTAAAACAGCCGGAAAAATACACCTCATTGGGAGGAAAGATACCAAAAGGTGCTTTATTGGTAGGACCTCCCGGTACAGGGAAAACTTTACTGGCCAAAGCGGTGGCCGGGGAGGCAAAAGTTCCTTTCTTCTCCCTTTCAGGTTCAGATTTTGTTGAGATGTTTGTGGGGGTAGGAGCATCCCGTGTACGGGATCTTTTTAAGCAGGCAAAAGAAAAATCTCCCTCTATCATATTCATAGATGAAATCGACGCTATAGGACGAGCTCGTGGGAAGAGCAACTTTTCCGGGTCAAATGATGAAAGAGAAAACACCCTTAACCAGCTTCTTACAGAAATGGATGGGTTTGGAACCAATACCAACGTCATTGTGTTAGCGGCTACAAACCGGGCAGATGTACTCGATAAGGCACTTATGAGAGCCGGCCGGTTTGATCGCCAGATATATGTGGATCTTCCGGATGTTAGAGAAAGAAAGGAGATCTTTGAAGTACATTTGAGACCGTTAAAAAAGGTGGCCGAGGAATTGGATATAGATTTTCTCGCAAAACAAACTCCAGGTTTCTCAGGAGCAGATATTGCAAATGTTTGTAACGAAGCTGCGCTTATAGCGGCTAGAAAAGGTAATAAAGCGGTAGGTAAACAGGATTTTCTCGATGCCGTAGACCGTATAGTTGGAGGTTTGGAAAAGAAAAATAAAATTATCACTCCCGAGGAGAAAAAAGCAATCGCATATCATGAAGCAGGTCATGCTACCGCCAGCTGGATGCTGGAGCATGCTGCGCCCCTGGTGAAGGTAACTATTGTTCCTCGTGGACAATCCCTTGGAGCCGCCTGGTATTTGCCCGAGGAAAGACTCATAGTAAGACCTGAACAAATGCTGGATGAGATGTGTGCGGCCCTTGGAGGACGTGCTGCGGAAAAAGTAATATTTGACAAAATATCTACCGGTGCTTTAAGTGACCTTGAAAAAGTTACGAAGCAGGCCCGTGCCATGGTTACCATATATGGTCTAAACGAGAAGTTGGGAAATCTTACATTTTATGATTCCAGCGGTCAAAGTGAATACAATTTCACCAAACCCTACAGCGAAAAAACCAGTGAATTGATAGATAAAGAGATCTCCAATCTTATAGAATCTCAATATCAAAGAGCGATTAACCTACTGGAAGCCAATAAGGATAAATTAACTCAACTAGCAACCATCCTACTGGAAAAAGAAGTCATCTTTAAAGATGACCTTCAAAAGATATTTGGAGATCGCCCTTTTGGAAATAGGGAAGAAATTCCGTTGGTTACAAAGCCGGGAGCAGGAGGTGTTAATACGGTAGAAGATGAGCCCAAAAGCGAGACTGATAGCGCAAACGATCCTGAAGTCACAGAGGACTCTTCGATAAATAAATAAGTTGTAATTGCTATTGTAAAAAATCTTAATTTGACCTTGTGTTAGATTAAGATTTTTTACCTTTGGAATACATGTGCTATAACCCCTACAAATGTTATGAGTCTATTTAGTAAATTTTTAAACCCTAAATCAGACAAAGGTCAGGATGCTCCGGAAAAAGCGGACAGGGGTAAATATATGCCAGATGTAAAACTTCCTACCGATGAGCGGTTTATGCTCAACTTTAAGAATAATGGTGGTAAATTTCTTTACTGTGACAATGATAAAGAAGTATGGGAAGCTTTTGACAACATTTTACTGGAAAATGATTGGTATGAAACTTCAAGTTGTTGTTTTGATCCAAATCTTCGAAGCAAATTTGATAAATTTAATCTGGAATTCACAAAATCTGGTAATTCATCCTTTTTCCTTTCCACTTGTGAATATTTGATCGCAAACGATGGCTCGATCCTTATCTCCTCCAACCAGATCAAAGAGAAAAAGCTCAATGAACTCCCCACAAATTTTATTATTCTGGCCTCAACCAGTCAGCTAGTAGACACTATAGGCGAAGGCTTAAGAGGAATAAAATTTAATAATAAAGACAGAATACCCTCCAATATTACCACAATTAAAAGTTTTGAAACCCAGAAAGAAGGAGATTTTATGAGTTATGGAAGTAGCACAAAAAACTTATATTTGTTGCTTCGGGAAGATCTGTAACAAATGAGGGAAACCATTATTCGAACAATTTCAGGATTGCTGTATATATCCATTTTGGTGGTTTCTATACTCTCTTCTGAATTTATCTTTGTCTCTCTATTTTTTCTTTTAGGTTTTGTTTGCCTTCTTGAACTTGAAAAATTGTTAAGACTCAAGAGTTATGCTCTTTACGGTGTGCATATTATTTTCTTTTTAATTTTCAGCTATTGGAAATTTGACAAAAATGCCACAATCGTATTACTTTGTATCACAATTTTTGTAAACCTGTTTCTGGTCAAAGATTTATTGTTTATCAGGAAAATTCCTGTTTTCGAGAAAAAGAAATATATCATCCTGATATTTTATCTTATTTCTTCAATTGTTTTTCTCACACTCATCCCCACATATAACGGGGTTTTCAATCCAATCCTGATTGTTGGGGTTTTTATCCTCATCTGGACTAATGATACATTTGCTTTTATTGTAGGAAAGAATTTTGGGAAAAATAAGTTGTATGAAAAGATTTCTCCCAATAAAACTATAGAAGGATTCCTTGGAGGTCTTGCCTTTAGTGGCCTGGGAGGTTTTTTTATTTATGATTTTACCAATTACAGGGATATTCCGTTTTGGTTGGGAATGGCTGGAATATTAAGTATTTTTGGTACATTGGGTGATCTCATCCAATCCAAATTTAAAAGACAAGCGGGAGTTAAAGACAGTGGTAAACTTATGCCGGGCCACGGGGGATTATATGACAGATTGGACAGTATAATATTCTCAAGTCCGTTTATTTATGCTTATTTATTAATTGTAGATTATGTTTCATAAGGAAGGTCATAGAATTATACTTTTCACAGCAATTTTTTTAATTGCGATCAATGTGATCTCATATCTCTCTATCAATAACTATTTGGTCAAATTTGCTATTCTTTTGTTTAGCATCTTAATCCTGATTCTTATTCTTCAGTTTTTCAGAAATCCCAAACGTCTTACAGAACAAAATGATTCCAGTGTTGTATCCCCTGTAGATGGTAAGGTGGTTGTTATTGAGGAGGTTTTTGAAAAAGAATATTTTAAGGATAAACGTATACAGGTTTCAGTATTTATGTCTCCCATAAACGTGCATGTAACAAGGTATCCAATTGGTGGAAAAGTAAAGTTCAGCAAATATCATCCGGGGAAATTTCTTGTTGCATGGCATCCTAAATCAAGTGAAGAAAATGAAAGGACTACGGTAGTTGTGGAGAATTCCACTTCAGGTGAAATCCTTTACAGGCAGATAGCAGGTGCATTAGCCAAACGCATTGTGAATTATGCCGAAGAAGGGCAGGAAGTTCTACAGGGAAGCGATAGTGGTTTTATTAAATTTGGTTCGCGTGTAGATGTTTTTTTACCTTTGGGAACTAAATTGAATGTTAATCTTCAGGATAAAGTTAGAGGAGGTACAAGCATTATAGCTAATATTGAAAAAGAACAGGATGACAGAAATCTCTGATCATAAATTCACCAGAGCCTATGAAATGGCGTGCAGCTCAGACATAAAACTGCCGCCAGATATCATGCTTCACCTTTACGCTTATTATAAAAAAGCAACACACCATGAAGGTAATTACACCCCTAAGAATCAGGATGATCTTCGCAACGGGTTCAAGGCCAATGCACTTTTGCAGGTTGACAATCTTACTAAAAAAGAAGCAAGAGATAGATATATTGAAATGGTAGAAAAGTATATAGGAGAGGTTTAAAACCTCCCCTTTTTTTATTATTCTCCTGATTATTATTATTTCAAGGAATCAAGACCGGCTTCAAGCACTTCAATTTTTGCACGCGCATCTGCCATTTTAGCTTTTTCGAGAGCAACTACCTTTTCCGGAGCATTTTTCACAAAGCTTTCATTAGATAGTTTGTTTTCAACACTTAACAGGAATCCCCGGGTGTAATCAAGTTCTTCCTGTATTTTTTTTATTTCTGCCTCCACATCAAAGGCTCCTTCTAAAGGAATAAAATATTCGTTGGACTTTACCCTGAAAGATAAAGCTCCTTCAATTTGATCTTCAACATATTTGATTCTGGTTATATTTCCAAGCTTTTCAATAACGGTATCAAACCTGTCTGAAATCATTTCGGGATTAAGAACGAAAAGAGAAATTTCATCTTTAAAGGAGATATTCTTCGATTTTCTAATGTTCCTTACTCCGCTTATTACTTCTGCAGCAAAATTAAAATTTTTAATAATTTCCTTATCAAATTTTTTAATTTCCGGCCATTCAGAAATAATTAATGCTTCATCTGTTGACCTATGCTTTAATTGCTGCCAGATCTCCTCAGTTATAAACGGCGTAAAGGGGTGAAGGATCTTTAAATTATTCTCCAGGATCTCAATTACCTCATCATAGGTTGTTTGATCTATCGCCTCGCCATACGGAGGTTTAACTATTTCCAGCAACCAGGAACAGTAATCATCCCAAACAAGTTTATAGGTTGCCATTAACCCATCGCTCATACGGTATTTGGAATAGTGATCCTCAAGCTCATTTAAAACCTGGTTAAAACGGGCTCTATACCATTTAAGTGCCATCTGTGAGGATTCTATTTGTTGCCTGTCGGGATCAATCTCCCATCCCTTTATGAGCCTAAAAGAATTCCATATTTTATTGACAAATGCACTTCCCTGCTTACAGAGATCTTCTTCAAACATAAGGTCATTCCCTGCCGGGGAACTTAACAGCATTCCTACCCGAACCCCATCTGCCCCATATTTTCCAATAAGTTCCAAAGGATCGGGAGAATTGCCCAGAGATTTTGACATTTTACGTCTTTGCTTGTCTCTTACTATCCCGGTGAGATAAACATTGGTAAAAGGCTTTTCTCCTCTAAACTCATACCCGGCAATGATCATCCTTGCTACCCAGAAAAACAGAATTTCAGGGGCAGTAACCAGGTCATTGGTAGGATAATAATAATTTATCTCTTCATTGTCTGGTTCCAGTATCCCGTTGAATACACTTATAGGCCAAAGCCATGAGGAGAACCAGGTATCAAGCGCATCCTTGTCCTGTCTAAGATCTGAGACATTTAAATCATAATTTCCCGAAGCATTTCTCGCTTTTTCTAAAGCAATTTCCATATTTTCTGCAACTACATAGTCCTGCTTTCCGGGACCAAAAAAGTAAGCCGGAATTTGTTGACCCCAGATGAGCTGTCTTGAAATGTTCCAGTCCCGCACGTTTTCCATCCAGTGACGGTACGTGTTGATGAACTTATCTGGAACAAGATTTACCTCCCTATCCAGTACAGCATCCAGAGCGGGCTGCGCAAGATCTTTCATTTTAAGGAACCACTGGTCGCTTAAACGGGGCTCTATAACTGCACCCGTGCGCTCACTGGTGCCAATTTTGTTGATATGCACTTCTGTTTTGATCAGGACTCCACTTTCCTCCAGCTCTTTAATAATGGCATTTCTGACTTCAAACCTGTCCTGTCCCTGGTAATGAAGACCATAGGAATTCAGGGTAGCATCTTCATTGAAAATATCTATTACTTCCAGCCCATGTTTGTCACCTAATACCTTATCATTTACATCGTGCGCAGGTGTTACTTTTAAGCACCCGGTTCCAAATTCCATATCTACATAATCATCCTCTATAATTGGAATTACTCTTCCTGCGATGGGAACTATTGCATTTTTACCTTTCAGATGAGCGAATCTCTCATCTGAAGGATTAATACAAATTGCAGTGTCACCCAATATTGTTTCAGGGCGTGTAGTAGCTATAGTGACTGTATCTTCCCTTCCCTCGATTTTATAGCTTATGTAATATAAATTACCCTGTTTTTCCTGATATATAACCTCCTCATCACTCAGGGTAGTCTTTGCCTCCGGATCCCAATTCACCATCCTGTAACCCCGGTAGATCAATCCTTTCTCATAAAGATTAACAAAAACTTTTATTACCGAAGCAGACATATGGTCATCCATTGTAAACTTTGTCCTTTCCCAATCACATGAAGCTCCAAGCTTTTTTAGCTGTTCAAGGATAATTCCTCCATGTTTATGAGTCCAATCCCACGCATGAGCAAGAAACTCTTCCCTGGAAAGATCATTTTTATCAATTCCTTCAGCTTTTAATTTGGCAACTACCTTGGCTTCTGTGGCAATTGAAGCATGGTCTGTTCCCGGCACCCAACAGGCATTATAACCTTTTAGGCGAGCCCGGCGAATTAATACATCCTGAATGGTATTATTTAACATATGCCCCATGTGTAAAACCCCGGTTACATTAGGAGGAGGTATAACAATGGTATAGGGAGTTCTCTCATCAACTTCTGAGTGAAAATAATCATTTTCAAGCCAGTAATTATACCATTTCTCTTCTACCTGTTGCGTATCGTATATATATGGATTGGGCATTTGTGGTCTGATTTTTGAAATAATGGCAAAAGTACTTATAAGTTGAGGATTAAAAAAGTGGTTTTATTTCTCTACTTTTGAACTATCCTAAAACTACTTATATTTACTAATTAAATGCGGAAATTATGAAACGAACAATTACATTTATAATATTGGTTTTTGCAGGTTTTGCAACGGTTATAGCCCAAAACACGCCTAAATTCCAGTTTAAGACCGAAGTTATTGATTACGGTGAAATCAAAAAAGGAAGTGACGGTACCAGGGTTTTTCAGTTTACCAATATTGGAAACGCTCCTCTTGTTATAGAGAATATACATTCATCATGTGGATGCGCAGTTCCCTCATGGACCTCAACTCCAATTGCTCCTGGTGGCAGCGGTGAAATAGTTGTAAAATATAATACAGATATAGTTGGGCCTATAAGAAGGACCATTACAATTATTTCAAATGCAAATGAACCTACAAAAGCCGTGAAGATCAAAGGTAAAGTGCTGGAACCTGACTTTAAATAAGCAAGGAGGCAAGACCGGTAAATGAATCGCATAAATTGAACTGAAACTCCCCCCGGGGAGTTTTTTATATACTCCTTTTGAGGAAAAAAACCACAGTTTTTTCAATACCCTTTCTCTCTACTACCAGCTTCATTTTTTTGCCGTCTGTTGAACTCAGCAATCTCGTTATTTGGGAAAGAGAGAATTTGTAAGCAGGCCTTCCATTGATCTTTAGTAAAATATCCTCTTCCAGAAGACCTGCTTGCGCCGCAGGGGAATTGGGTCTTATTTCCACGATCTTGTACTGAGGCTCCAGTGAAAATTTCACATCATAAGTATTTGAATATACCAGACTACCAACGCCGGTATTATTTCGGTCTTCTTCCCTGAACGCGATAGGGTTTCTTAATATATCCTCTATAACAGTGAAACCATCATGCGCCACGATTACCCCACTCATGTCGTATTCAAATGGCTTATTAAAATCTTTATTAGGCCTGAATCTCAATTTTTTAGCGGGATAATCAATGGTTAAATGGAGGCGTTTCAAAACCTGGGCTCCTATACTACCATTTCTACTTTCATAAGTATTTATCCCCTTATAGTATGCCGAATCCGGAAAACTGGCCGTAATCGAAGGGAAAGTATATTTCCCAAAATTAATTCCATCAATACGGCTGCGGGAGCCATATATACTTCCCCCTATACCAAAACCAAGAAAATCCTTAAATTGATCTGCCGGTAATTTTATATCAGAATCATTTTCAAACAACCATAATGCATCACCAGATCCACTATCTACCAGCATATTTAAGGGAATGGATTTTTTATTAATCTCACCGGTAATATTAACATAAGGTTTGTTCCTGTATAAAATAATATCAAGCTCATCACATTTTTTACACCTTCGGGCATTATAATTTTGAGGGTTGTAAATTAAAATCCTTTTACTTACATAATTAAATTCTATAATAAAATCTTTAAAAAGGTCGTAGCCAATGATCCCATTGACCGGTACCCCCATACGGTTTGAAAGACCCAGGGGGTTGTCAAATACGAGGTAAACATTTAGATCGGGATTAAATATATCTCCCATTTTCACCTCGTTCCCGGAAGACTTTAGAGCCCTTATAGGCTCTCCATCTCCCCATCCTCTAAGAAGGATTTCCTCGGTATTTTTAAGTTCCAGATCCTCTCTTGTCCCCAGACTAAATAAAATAGTAGCATCTACTCCTGTATCTAACAAAAAGGATAATTCCAGTCCATTTATTTCCAGAGGAATGATTACCAGATTATTAACCAATTCAAAAGGCATGGTAAAAATGCCCTTATCATTATTGATCCTGAAGTTGCTTTGAGCTTCGGCAAAACCATAAACGCAGAGAAAACAAGCCAATATTAAAATTTTTAGACCCAATTTTTTTGTTTAAAATACTAAAAATCAGCATACAAAACACAATGCGCAAAAAGGTATTATCTGCAATAAATTTCGCATTTTTGCACTGTAAATTTATAATTGAAATTATGCCCAGAATATCAGCCAAAGGGAGCTCTATGCCCGAATCCCCAATAAGAAAATTAGTGCCATATGCAGAAGCAGCAGTAAGAAAAGGGAGAAAGATCTACCAGCTTAATATAGGTCAACCCGATATAAAAACTCCTGAAGTGGCACTAAATGCGGTAAAAAACAATGATATTGAGGTTCTTTCCTACAGCCATTCGGCCGGTTTTGAGGGATATCGTGTTAAGCTTGCCGATTATTATAAACAAAAAGATATACCTGTTTCCAGCAATAATATAATTATTACTACCGGAGGTTCTGAAGCATTGCTTTTTGCTATGGGAACCATTGCAGATGCCGGAGATGAAATCATAATCCCTGAGCCTTTTTACGCCAATTACAATGGATTTGCCACAGCATCTGGTGTTAAGATAGTTCCCGTGGAGTCTACTATTGAAACTAATTTTGCCCTTCCTCCTATTCAGGAGTTCGAAAAACTGATTACTCCTAAGACCAAAGCCATCCTTATATGTAACCCGGGAAATCCTACAGGTTATCTTTATACCAAAGAAGAGATAGAACAGTTGTCTCAAATTGTGCAGAAACATGATATTTTCCTGGTATCTGATGAAGTTTACAGGGAGTTCACCTATGATGGTGCAGAACACTATTCTATAATGAGCATCCCCGCGTTAAAAGAACATGCGATCATGATAGATTCGGTATCAAAGCGTTATAGTATGTGCGGTGCGCGCATAGGATGTATTGTATCGCGCAATGATCAGGTAATGCACACAGCCATGAAATTTGCCCAGGCGCGTTTGAGCCCTCCTACATTTGAACAAATTGCCAGCGAAGCCGCACTTGAAACTCCGCAGAGTTATTTTGATGAAGTTATTGAAGAGTATACTTTGAGAAGAAATATTCTGGTAGCAGGTCTGGAATCTATAAGTGGTGTCAGAGTCGCAACCCCAAAAGGTGCATTTTATTGTATCGCGGAATTACCTGTAAAAAGTGCAGACGATTTTGCAAAATGGCTTTTAGAAGACTTTCATTATAACAATGAAACAGTAATGGTGGCTCCTGCCGCAGGTTTTTACTCAACTCCCAATACCGGACTCAACCAGGTTAGGATAGCTTACGTATTAAAAAAGGAAGATCTGGTTAAGGCTATTGAAATTTTAAAGGTCGCCTTAAAGGAATATAACCAGTAATGAAAATTTCCCATAATACCTCTTTAAAAAACTATAACACTTTTGGAATTGATGTGAAGGCCAAAACCTTTATATCTGTGGAAAGTCTTGAGGATCTTAAGACCGTTCTTCAAAAAAATTATGCTGAAGATCTTTTTATATTGGGTGGTGGAAGCAATATGCTTCTCACCCGAAACATAGATTCTATTGTAATCCATATAGGGCTTAAGGGAAAACAGATCATTGAAGAGACGGAAAAAGAGGTTGTCATTGAAATAAATGCCGGTGAGAACTGGCATGAGGTGGTTTTATGGACATTGGACAAGAATTGGGGAGGATTTGAAAATTTATCCCTGATTCCGGGAAATATAGGTACTGCACCTATCCAAAATATTGGAGCTTATGGTACCGAAATAAGGGATACTCTTATTTCTTTAAAAGCTATTGATATTCAGACTTTGGAAGTTCGGGAATTTCTTAATGAAGATTGCGGATTTGGTTACAGAGACTCAATTTTCAAATCTAAAGTAAAAGGCCGCTATATCATCATAAGCGTGACCTTCCGGTTGACCAAAAAAGACCACATTATTAAGACAAACTATGGGACCATCAGGGAAGCTCTTGACCAGATGGGAGTTACAGATGTTACGATCAATGATGTATCCAAAGCTGTAATTAAGATAAGAAAGGAAAAACTACCAGATCCGGCCGAGCTGGGAAATAGCGGTAGTTTCTTTAAGAACCCGGTGATTACCGCAGATCACCTGGAAAAATTGAAGGCAGGGTTTCCGGATATTCCAAATTATAAAGCTGGGCTCAATGAATTTAAAATTCCTGCAGGATGGCTTATAGAAAAAACAGGACTAAAAGGATATAGGGAGGGTGATGCCGGAGTGCATAAAAATCAGGCCTTGGTGTTAGTTAATTATGGTGATGCTACGGGGCAGGAAATCCTTGATCTGGCTAAAAAAATTCAGAAAGACGTTTATAAAAAATTCCGCATTGAGCTACAGCCTGAGGTAAATATTATATAAAAAAACGAGGTTTACAGGCTGTAAACCTCGTTCCTTTTTCATATCTACTTTTTATTGAGTATTGTTCCTGTTGTTTGTGTTTCCTGTATTACCCGTATTTGTAGTTCCGGTGTTTGTGCCGGTTCTTGCCTCGTTTCGGGTAGCATCTTTTGGCATTAAAACCCGGTCTATTACATGAATCACTCCATTTGAACCTTCAGTATCAGATTCTACAATCCTTGCCTGATTTCCTGAGGCATCTCTAAGGACAATATTATTGCCATCCAGAGTAGCTGTAATGTTTTCTCCCTGCATGGTTCTTATTGTGTGAGTTCCATTGGAACTTTGGATTTGTTGTCTCAATTGTTCCTGTGTCAATCTTTGATCTACCATAAGATAATTGATAGAAGCAACATTCCTGTCCCTTTCCTGTGTGCTGTTCCATTGATTCCTTTGTGTTTCTGTAAGATTATCAAAGGCATCATTAGATGGTGCAAAAATAGTATAAGAACGCTCCCCGGTGGCCATTCCCTGATTATTGGTTTGACCTGCTGTCGTTCCAGTTTGGTTGGTAGTAGTACGTGTTTGATCTGTAGTAGTCCCGGTTTGACCTGTTGTAGTCCCGGTTTGGGTGGTTGCCCTTCGGTCAAGGTCCTGGCTTATCTGGTTTCTCGTCCATCCTTCATTAAAAGTACTAAGATTTTGATTTCTTTGGACCCTTGCGCTAATACGGTTTTCATCGTTAAGGCCCTGTTGACCGGTTCTCATATCGGTTTCCCTGTCTTCTTCAATCCTAACACGGTTGTCATCATCAATACCTCTATCTGCATTTCTACAAGAGATAAAAGCAAGTCCTGAAAAGGCTGCTACTATTAATAACTTGTTTAGTTTCATAACGTCGGTTTTTTAAGTTTAAGCTATGCAAGTTAGCACTGAGTATCAACATTTTGAAGTGTCTCCAACTAAATTTTAGTTAAATATTGTAAAGGTTGTATTAATTCCGGGTTTCATTTTACAGAGCACATTTTTATTCTTATTTTTGTATAAAATAATTAGCTATGCAACTTTTAATAATAACAATTATATTATTAGCCCTGGCTTTTGCCGGAATTGCCATAAAGATCTGGTCCAAAAAGGATGGGAAATTTGCCGGTACTTGTGCAAGTCAAAGTCCTTTTCTTAATAAGGATGGAGAATCCTGCAGTTATTGCGGGAAATCACCTGAAGAAGCAAAGAATTGTTCTGAGCCTGAGAAAGTCAATTAGACTTCTATGGCAATAACTTTATTCGTCTTATTTATTTTTATTACGCTCTTAAATATCCTGTACTATATAGGATATTTAAGTTTTGCCACCGCAAAACCTACTGATCCACCCGGAAGAACAATCCCCGTTTCGGTTATAGTTTGCGCCAAGAATGAAGCCGAAAATCTTAAAAGATTTATTCCGCTAATACTACAGCAAAAATACCCGGATTTTGAAATTATCCTTATCAATGATGCTTCTAAAGATGAAACCCTGGATGTAATGGAAGAATTCCAGGAATCAGATCCCCGGGTTAAAATTGTAAATGTTATAAATAATGAAGCGTTCTGGGGTAAGAAAAAATATGCTCTAACTTTGGGTATAAAAAAGGCCAGGAACAATTACCTCCTTTTCACAGATGCAGATTGTGCTCCTGAAAGCGATCTTTGGATAGAAAATATGAGTGCTCATTTCCAACAAAATAAATCTATAATCCTGGGATATGGGGGATATTTCAAGGAAAAATTCTCGCTTTTAAACAAACTTATCCGGTTTGAAACTCTTTTCACTGCAATCCAGTATTTTTCCTATGCCCGGTTAGGTTTGCCTTATATGGGAGTAGGCAGGAATCTGGCCTATACTTCCAATGAGTTTTATGCCCAAAATGGTTTTGCAACACATCTTCATGTAAAGTCGGGAGATGATGATCTTTTCGTAAACCAGGCTGCGACCAGGGATAATATTGCCTTATGCTATGGGGGCTCTTCAATTACCCGAAGTGTTCCTGAATCCAGTTTTAGAAGCTGGCTGGGGCAAAAAAGACGTCATATTTCCACCGCTGCATTATATAAAACGGAACATAAATTATTACTGGGATTATTTTTTATTTCTCAGTTTTTTTTCTGGGTTATTTTTGTTGTATTACTTTTTTATCCAACTTTCTGGCATGAAGTTTTGATTATTTTCACAATACGCCTTATAATACAATATGTGGTATTTTATAAATCTGCCAAAAGACTTGACGAACTGGATCTCGTATGGCTGGTCCCTCTATTTGATTTTTTCCTGGTTTTTCTTCAATTTGGAATTTTTTGCGCCAATTTAATCTCAAAACCATCCAATTGGAAATAAATAATCCTAATCTTCTTCATCAAATTGATCAGGCACGGGCAGGACACCAGGCAGCATATAAGTTTTTGCTGGATACCTTCTGGGGTGACGTCTACTTATTTCAGCTTAAGCGTACAAAAAACGAATATGACGCCGAGGAGATCACGATCCAAACCTTTTCCCGGGCGTTTGATAAACTGGAAACCTTTGACAAGAATTATGTCTTCAAGACATGGCTTATTACCATATCCAAAAATATACATATTGATCTTTTAAGGAAACAAAATGCTTCAATAAGGGCAAACACGGCAGATGAATCCTCCGAAAAGGTCCAAAAGATCGCAGATGAATCGCCCACCATCGAAGACAGCCTGATAAAAGAACAGCACCTGGACCAATTACTTAGCGACATTAAGCAGTTAAAGCCACATTACCAGGAGGTGATCAATCTGAGGTATTTTCAGGAAAAGACCTACAAAGAAATTGCTCTCCAACTGGAAGAACCCCTTAGTAATATTAAAGTAAAATTGCTTCGGGCAAAAAAATTACTTTCCCAGATCATAGAATCGAGAGGAAGTTAATACCCTTGCTATAATTCCTCTTTTCGTCTTATTATTGTATATTTGAACCTTAGATTTTTTTATGATTTCAGATACAATAACCACAGAAAAACCGGCACCAAAACCAAAATGGTTAAGGGTAAAACTACCCACCGGGAAAAAATATACAGAGCTTCGGGGGTTAGTTGATAAATATGACCTTCATACTATATGCACTTCAGGTAGTTGTCCAAATATGGGAGAATGCTGGAGCGAAGGCACGGCCACATTCATGATCCTTGGAAATGTATGTACCCGGTCATGTGGGTTTTGTGGGGTTAAGACCGGAAGGCCGGAAACGGTAGATTGGGATGAGCCTGAAAAAGTCGCCAGGTCTATTAAATTAATGAAGATCAAACATGCTGTAATAACCAGTGTGGACAGGGATGATCTTAAAGATATGGGATCCATAATCTGGGCTGAAACTATTAAAGCTATAAGAAGAATGAATCCCGAAACCACTCTGGAAACACTTATTCCAGATTTTCAGGGTAATGAAAGAAACATTGACAGGATCATTGAAGTTAATCCTGAAGTGGTATCTCACAACATGGAAACGGTTAAAAGGCTTACCCGCGAGGTAAGGATACAAGCAAAATATGAGCGAAGTCTGGGAGTGTTGAAATATCTTAAAGACAAGGGAATCACCAGGACCAAATCAGGAATAATGCTAGGTCTGGGAGAGCAGGAGGATGAGGTTATTCAAACACTACACGACCTAAGAGGTGTAGATCTGGATATTGTTACAATAGGTCAATATTTACAACCCAGTAAAAAACACTTGCCTGTGAAACAATTTATAACTCCAGACCAATTTAAGAAATATGAAGAAATAGGGTTAGATCTGGGCTTTCGGCATGTTGAAAGCGGTGCCCTGGTAAGATCTTCTTACAAAGCTCAAAAGCATTTACTTTAATTTATTTCCTCCCTACCCCATGCCAGACAAAATAAAGATCGGGATAAATGGATTCGGCCGCATAGGCCGTAATTTATTCAGGTTACTCATTGATCACCCCACCATAGAGGTAGTTGTTGTGAATGATATTGCAGATGCTCCCACCCTTTCTCATTTATTAAAATATGACAGTATCCATGGAAGGCTTGGCCGTGAAGTTCTGCCCGGCACCAATAGTATCACTGTAAATCATAAAATTATCCCGGTAATCAATTATCAACATCCCGGGGATATCAATTGGGACAAGTATGGTGTAGAGATAGTTATAGAATCTTCAGGAAAATATAAGAGTTTGAATGATCTAAATCATCATCTCTCTAAGGGGGTTAAAAAAGTGATACTAACAGCGCCACCCCAGGATGAAAATATTAAAATGGTGGTGTTGGGAGTTAATGAGGATATTTTGGATAATGAAGATCAAATTATTTCCAACGCCTCATGTACAACCAATAATGCGGCGCCAATGCTCGCCGTGATTCAGAAGCATTTTGGAGTAAAACATGCCTATATATCTACTATACATTCATATACCGCAGATCAAAGCCTTCATGATCGTCCCCATCGCGATTTAAGAAGATCAAGAGCTGCTGCCACTTCTATTATTCCTACAACGACCGGAGCTGCCAAAGCACTCACCAAGGTATTTCCAGATCTTAAAGATGTTATTGGTGGCTGTGGTATTAGGGTTCCCGTACCTAATGGTTCTCTTACAGATATGACCCTTAACGTGAATGTACCTACTACGATTGAGGAAGTCAATGCTGTTTTTAAAGAAGCTTCCAATACTTACCTGAAAGGAATTTTAAGTTATACCGAGGAGCCAATTGTTTCCATTGACATAATTGGAGAAACTTATTCCTGCATATTTGATTCTCTCATGACCTCTGTTATAGGCGGGGATCTTGTAAAATTAATAGGCTGGTATGACAACGAAATAGGATATTCCAGCCGCCTGATTGAATTAATTTCTTTGGTTTCAAAGAAATAACTATATTTAACATTAATTTATACTTTCATATCCCCAGATGAAGAACTTATTTTTTTCTCTTATACTCCTGCTGAGCAGCTACCATCTGGTAGCTTTTCAGGAAAAGAGTAAAGAAGAAATCACTGAAATCAACACAAAGATCCAACAGTTGCTCAATGCAGCTGAGATCTCTGTCAATGTGTTGAATTTTGAAGAAGCCCTGGATCAATTAAACAAAGCTCTTAATCTTGCCAAACAGATCAATGACCAGAAATCCATTGCCTTATCCAGTGGTATCTTAGGACAATTGTTCTATATACGTCATGATTATGACCGGGCAATAACAGAATTTCAACGGGCAATAGCAATACAGAGAGATATCAATGATGAGCCGGGACTTGCATATAGTTATCTTAATTATGCTAAGGTTCTTAATGCTAAAGGAGATTCTGAAAGAGCATTAAAATATTTAAACCTCGCCGAAGATTTTTATAAAAAAGTCAATGATGACGAATATTTGGGGATAGTTCATTTAAATAGGGCCATAATATATTTGAATACTGAAAACAGTTCTGAGCTAATGGAAAAGGCAATGGCCGAACTCAACAATGCCGCAATCTACCTTAACAAATCAAACAATTTATACGAAAGATCGAGACTGCACTATTTTAAAAGTCGGGCTTATACCGTAACTCAAAATTATAATAAAGCAGAAGAAGAAGCTTTTGCAGCTATGCAATTGGCTAAGGAAAACAATTTTGGAAGTATGATCATGTATACCCAAAAAATGTTGAGTAATATATATGAAGAAAAAGGTGATTATGAAAAATCCCTTGTGTACTTAAAAATTAGTGACCGGGTAAAAGATTCTATATTCAATATGAACAGAGAAGCGCTGGCTCTGGATGCCAATACCAGGTATGGAGTGGATGCTATGCGAAATAATCTCACGGAATTGAAAAGGCAAAATGCCGAGCAGGAAAAATCTCTGAAGGTAAATAAGTTAACAACCATCCTAAGCGTAGCTCTTATAACTATACTTTCCCTTCTTACGCTTTCTCTTTATAAGAATAATAATTTAAGGGCCAGAGCTAATGATCTTCTGCAAAAAAAGAACGATGAGCTAACCATTGCCAAGGAAAATGCAGAAAAATCCTCTCTTGCCAAAGCGCAATTCCTTTCAACCATTACCCATGAATTACGCACTCCTCTTTATGCTGTGACAGGACTCACCCATTTACTTCTGGAAGAAAGTCCTACCGAGAATCAAAAGGAACATTTAAATTCGCTCAAATTTTCAGGTGAGTATTTATTATCACTTATAAATAATATTCTGGATCTAAATAAGCTGGAGGCCAGAAAGGTTGAGATACTTGAGACATCATTCAATTTAGAAAGACGTATCTCTGATGTATTGATCGCTCTTAAAAATTCTGCAGACGATAAGAATACCAAGCTTCATTTCAATTTTGACCAACAAATCCCTAAAAAACTGAAAGGAGATCCATTAAAAATCTCCCAAATCCTTATAAATCTGATTGGCAACTCCATTAAGTTTACTGAGAATGGAGATATCTGGATCAATGTTACAAGAGTGAATCAGGTTGGCCAGCAATTGTTCCTTCATTTTGAAATTAAAGATAACGGCGAAGGTATTTCAAAAGAAAAGCAAAGTGCCATTTTTGAAAACTTTACCCAGGGATCCTTACAAATTAACAGAAAATTTGGTGGCACAGGTTTGGGATTATCCATTGTAAAGAACTTGCTTAACCTTATGAATAGCGAGATTCACCTGGAAAGTGAACTTGGGAAAGGTTCGTCGTTTAGTTTTGATCTAAAGTTTGAGGCTTTTGAAACCGCCGGAGCCAAAGGACCGGGACTTGTTACAGCTGCCCTTTCCAATGAAATCATGCATAATAAGAAGATCCTTATTGTAGAGGATAATAAGATAAACCAGATGATCACAAGAAAGATCCTTGAAAAACATCAGGTAATTTGTGATGTGGCAGATAATGGAACAATTGCAATTGAAAAGGTTAAGAATAACCATTTTGATCTTATACTTATGGATATTCACATGCCGGGAATTAGCGGTATCGAAGCTACTATTGAGATCAGAAAATTTGATGATCAGATCCCAATTGTGGCATTAACCGCGGTTACGCTCGATGAAAATCTTGATGAATTTTATCTTAATGGATTTACAGATATTATTCCAAAACCCTATAAAACAGAAGAGTTCTTTCACAAAATAAACACTCATCTCTCAGCGGCAAACATACCGGCTTAAATCTCTGGCATACTGTTTGAAGAGATAGGTTAATTAAAATTATATAGATAGCAATAGCAACATATGATTTGAATTAGCCAAAAGAAAAAATGAGGTACAGAGCGTACCTCATTTTTCATTTTATAATAAATTGATCAATCAACATATCAAATTCTTTAGTATTCTTTAAAAATTTCATGGATATAGGAATATAGAATAGATGCTCTGTATCGATGAGATTTTTTAGCCTCATATAATCTTTTTCGGTAGTAAGTGTTATTTCCCCTGCAAAACTTTCTACATCCTTTTCTTTAAAATTATAATGGTCAGGAAATCGCACATCTTCAAAGTTAATATTCTCTCTTTCTAGGTGGTCCAGTAAAGGCTGTGGATTTGCAATGCCGGTAACAAGTGTTATTTTTTTTTCGGCAAGGCTCTCTAATAATATATTTTCTTTATCATTGAATATCTCTGAAGAATACTCTATATAACTAAAGAAAACATTTTGGTAATCCCTCAGTCTTAATTTTAGTGAAATTCTATCCTGGTCTCTATGGGACAGGTTTCCGGGACATTTTGTTACCACAACAATATGAGCTCTTTGGGCACCTGAAATGGATTCTCTTAGATTTCCTGCCGGTAACAAAAGGTCATCTGTATATAAATTTCCGTAGGATGTGAGCAGTATATTAAGGCCTGCTTTTACCTTCCTGTGTTGAAAGGCATCGTCAAGAATAATAACCTCAGGTTTCGTAATCTCTATAAGATTAGTAATTCCTCTTTGTCGGTTTTCATCAACAGCAACATGAATTTTGGTAAATTTATTTTTAAACTGCAATGGCTCATCTCCTACCAAATATGCCCGGTCATTGCTATTCAATAAGTGAAAACCCCTGGTAACACGGCCATAACCCCTGCTAAGGGTTGCAACCCGCCTGGTTTTACTGATATGACTTATAAGATATTCTACCATTGGAGATTTTCCCGTTCCTCCTACACTTAAATTCCCAACACATATTATTGGCAATGGAAATGATCTGGATTTAAAGATACCCCTGTCGTAGAAAATATTGCGCAGGCTTGTTGCAAGGCCATATAATGGCGAAATTGGTAAAAGGAATTTTCTGAAGATACTCATTCCAACGAAAGTATAATATTTATATTTGAATCTAAAATACTACTATATGTTAATTGAAGAGGTCATTGAACATTTGGAAGAATTTGCACCGGTAGCGACTGCAGAGGATTTTGACAACGTGGGATTACTCGTTGGTGATCCCAAAACCCAACTTTCGGGGATCCTTATCACTTTGGACACCCTTGAGGAGGTAGTAGATGAAGCTATAAAAAAGAACTGTAATCTTATTGTGAGTTTTCATCCTATAATCTTTTCCGGGCTTAAAAAGATCACCGGTAAAGATTATGTAGAAAGAACTGTAATAAAAGCCATCCAAAATAACATCGCTATTTATGCAATACATACAGCCCTTGATAACCACTTCCGGGGCGTAAATAAAATGATCTGTGATCGTCTTGACCTTACAAACACGAATATTCTTATCCCCACAACAGATAAGATCAAAAAATTGACCACCTATGTTCCTTTAAAGAATGCCGAAGATCTCAGGATTCAACTTTTTAAAGCCGGGGCAGGCGCTATTGGAAATTATGACAATTGTAGTTTTAACGTACAGGGATTAGGCAGCTTTAAACCAAATGAAAATGCAAATCCCAGCATTGGTAAGAAAGGAGAAGTGCATTTTGAGAAAGAAATGCAAATCGGACTCGTTTTTCCTGCCCATTTGGAAAGCAAGATCCTGAAAGCTTTACTAGTTCATCATCCTTACGAGGAAGTGGCTTATGAAATCACAACTCTGAATAATGCTCACCAGCAACAGGGAATGGGCATGACAGGGGAGTTGAGAGAACCTTTGAGAGAGGAGGAATTTCTTCAACTGGTAAAGGAAACCTTTAAAACGAATTGTATACGTCATTCTGTATTATTAAATAAACCTGTCAAAAAAGTTGCTGTTTTAGGCGGAAGTGGAAGTTTTGCAATTGAAAACGCCAAAAGATCTGGAGCAGATTTTTTTATCACGGCAGATCTCAAGTATCATGATTTTTATAAAGCTGAGGGAAAACTGGTGCTGGCAGACATTGGGCACTATGAAAGTGAACAATACACAAAAGATTTAATACATTCGTATCTTAGTAAAAAAATTAGTAATTTTGCGCTTATTTTAGCGAATACAAAAACCAATCCTATCAAGTATTATTAACTATGGCAAAAAAAACCGATGTTACTGTGGAAGAGAAGTTAAGAGCGTTGTACGATCTTCAACTAATTGATTCCAGGATCGATGAAATTAGAAACGTACGAGGTGAACTTCCGTTGGAGGTTGAAGATCTGGAAGATGAAGTAGCAGGATTAAGCAAACGAGTAAAAAAATTGGAAGCCGAACTGGAAGTTAGTGATAACGATATCAAAAGTAAAAAAATACTCATAGAGGATTCCAAAGCAGCTATTAAGAAATATACCGAACAACAAAAAAACGTTCGAAACAATCGGGAATTTAATGCTTTAAGTAAAGAGATCGAATTTCAGGAACTTGAAATCGAACTTGCTGAAAAGCATATCAAAGAATATCGTTCCCAGATAGAGCAGAAAAAAGATATTATCGAGCAAACCCAAGAGCGCCTTACAGATCGTGAGAAACATCTGGCTCACAAGAAAGGTGAATTGGATGCGATTCTTGCCGAAACTCAGAAGGAAGAGGATATGTTGATGAAAAAGTCTCAGGAGTTTGAGGAGCAGATTGAACCTAGATTGATAAATGCTTACAAGCGCATTCGAAATAACGTTAAAAATGGTCTTGCAGTTGTTCCTGTTGAAAGAGGGGCTTCAGGTGGTTCGTATTTCACCATTCCTCCCCAGGTGATCGTAGAGATCGCGGGCCGAAGAAAGATCATTACAGATGAGCACAGTGGAAGAATACTTGTAGATGAAGATCTTGCCAAAGAGGAACAGGAAAAAATGGCCTCCTTCTTTTCTTAAGTTGGTTACAACACATATAAAAAACCCCGAAAAAAAATTTCGGGGTTTTTTATATGGAAAAGTGTTTATAATGGAGATTTATTCTATTAAGGATAATCCTTATTATAAAAACAATCTTTTACCCCTTTCACGCATTAACACCTGTTTCACATTTTTTCGATTTTTAAATTCTACATTAGTAAAATATTTAATCCTGACTTCTATGAGCATTAAAGCCTTTTATCCAGTTCTTCTTTGCTGTATATTTTTAATATCCTGCAGGGAAACAGAACCCCGGGAAGAAAAGGATCTTCTAAATACAGAAGAAAATGAATTTTCACCCGTAGATCGAAATATTCCGCGGGAAGCTGTTGACGATTCAGATTATGAGGTGAAGGAGGATGATAACAGTAATACAAGCGGTAATACAGAAAATTCCCGGGTTCAGGAATCCACGCCCGGAAAATCTGGAAGCCAAAATAATCAAACGGCTTTAACGGGCCGGTTTATTAAAAAAGGAGAAGAGAGTGATACTGCCTGCAATTGCTATTGTCTGGATCTTTCCTCCAATACGGCCGAATTATGTCTGGTAAATGGTAAAATGTATGTGAATACGCGGCTGCAAAAAAATTCAAATAATACCATCGATGTTTTTTTTGTTGAACCTTCGGCACGTAATACTGATGACAGAAAAATTCCCTGGGAGGATTTTGACCGAAACAATGCAATAGCGACCATTAAACCAAAGTCCAATGGGGAACTTGAACTTGATTGGTTAGGTTTCAAAATAAATGGCGACCTAGCTATAGACTATGCTATTTTTGGTAAAAAAACCCTTGAAGGCGATTATAAGAAGAAATAATTTATGAGAACATTATTGTTTTTAAGTTTTTCCATTTTTCTTTTTTCCTGTGGAAATGGTAATACCCAAACCGTTACAAAACCTGAAATTGCAAATGCCAATCCGGTTCAGGTTCCACTTGAAAACGGAAAAGCCAAAGCATATTTTGCCAGTGGATGTTTTTGGTGTGTGGAAGCCATTTATGAAAGCATTAGAGGGGTTGATGAAGCTATTTCCGGGTATTCGGGGGGTCATACCAAAAACCCTACGTATGAGTCAACCAACACTGGCACAACAGGTCATTCTGAAACTGTGGAGATCATCTATGATCCCGAAGTGGTGAATTTTGAAACCCTTGTACGTGTCTTTTTTGGTTCTCAGGATCCCACCCAGGTAAATGGTCAGGGTCCGGATATTGGATCTCAATATCGCTCTATAGTCTTTTTTCAAAACCAGGAAGAAAAGGCAGTTATTGAAAAAATAAAAGCAGAAGTTGCCAGTAACTATGGTAAACCCATAGCCGCAGAAATTCTTCCTTTTCAAAAGTTCTGGATCGCCGAAGACTATCACCAGGATTATGAGAAATTAAATCCCAATAATCCTTACATCCAAAATGTTTCTGTCCCAAGGCTTAACAGGTTCAAGCAAAAATTTCCTGACATTCTTAAATAGGATTTACCCTGTTAAAGATCTTAAGAAAACTACTTCATATTTATTATGATCCTACCTCCTGTAAAAAGATAAAAATTAACTTTGCAGGGCAACTGAAAATTTATGGTAATTACCACCGAAAATATCTTACTTATTGGATCTATTCTCCTGTTAATAAGCATATTTGCCGGTAAAACATCTTATAAATTTGGAGTTCCCACCCTGGTTCTGTTTTTACTTATAGGGATACTTGCAGGGTCTGAAGGTATTGGCGGGCTTGAATTTAACGATCCCCAACTGGCGCAGTTCATTGGGATCGTAGCTCTTAATTTCATACTATTTTCAGGGGGTCTTGATACCAGCTGGAAAAGCATAAAACCAGTAATGTGGCAGGGCATATCCCTATCCACCCTGGGAGTGTTGATCACAGCATTATCTGTAGGAGTGTTTGTCTCATTTATAACAGATTTTACCATTTATGAGGGTTTACTGCTGGGAGCTATTGTTTCTTCCACAGATGCTGCTGCTGTTTTCTCAATTCTAAGATCCAAAAACCTGGGATTAAAATCACAATTAAGACCTACGCTGGAACTTGAAAGTGGTAGTAATGATCCCATGGCATATTTTCTTACTATAGCGTTCCTTGGTTTGGTGATGAATCAGGATATGAGTATTTACAGCATTATACCTCTCTTTTTGCAGCAGATTATAATTGGAACTGTTTTGGGTCTGGGATTCGGCAAAATATGCAAGATCATTATTAACAGGATAAGTCTGGATTTTGATGGATTATATCCTGTTTTGGCTATAGCACTTATGTTTATATCCTTCTCGGCCACAGATTTTCTGGGAGGAAATGGATTTCTGGCTGTTTACTTAAGTGCGGTATACCTGGGAAATCATGACATTATTCATAAGCGCACCATCATGAAAATGTTTGATGGGATCGCCTGGTTAATGCAGATCGTACTGTTCCTTACTTTAGGCCTGCTCGTATTCCCCAGCCATGTTCTGCCTGTAGTAGGCATTGGAATATTCGTATCGGCATTTTTAATTCTTATTGCCAGGCCCTTAAGCGTTTTTATAAGCCTGATGTTCTTTAAAATGAAGATGAGAAGGCGTTTTTATATTTCCTGGGTAGGCCTTCGGGGAGCCGTTCCTATAGTATTTGCCACCTATCCCCTGCTGGCCGGAATAGATAAGGCAGATATGATTTTTAATATTGTTTTTTTTGTGTCGTTGTCATCGGTCATTATACAGGGTACTACTTTGAGCCTGGTGGCCAAATGGCTGCATGTTGCCCTGCCATCAAAGGTAAAACCGCGTTCCCCCGTGGATACTTTTTTAAACGACGGAGTAAAATCATTAATACGGGAAATAATTATTCCTGAAGATAATCACATTATTGGGAAAAGAATTGTTGACCTCCATTTGCCAAGAAGGGCCATTATTGCCATGATCTCAAGAGATGATAAATTCATAACCCCTACTGGCTCTACTGAAATAAAGCCCAATGATATGCTGGTTATTCTTACCGAGGACAAGCAAAGTCTAACCGAGGTTTATAAGAGACTTCAAATGGATATACATCAACTCGATGAATAGTTTCCAGGTTATTCTTTCAGGAGTTTAAGAATAAGATTTTCAACTTCAGCGCTATCCCAATCTATTTCCAAATTTTCCAATTTCATTACCTGGTCCATTATTGCACGCTGGCGGTCACCTATAGCAAGTGCTTCGGCATAGGATTTATCTGAAAATGTAACCCGGGAATATAACGGGACCCATTTTTCGGGAAATTTTTCAGCAAAATGATTTTCTATTTTCTTCCGCAGTAAAAATTCCGGATTTGCTGTTTTTTTACTCATCTCAAGAAAATTCCTGAAACTGAGTTCGGCGATTGCATCACCATTGGGTTTTCTGAGAACCTGATATTCCTTAAAAATCATTTCCCAATTATCCCCATATTTTTCCATAAGATCATCCAATACCGAAATATCCTCAAAACCGGCATTCATCCCCTGCCCATAAAAAGGCACGATTGCATGAGCAGCGTCCCCTATTAGGGCAATTTTATCCGAATAGGTCCATGGAAAACATTTAATGGTTACCATGGCACTGGTGGGGTGTCTAAAAAAATCTTTGGTCAAATTGGAAATATCATCCTTAATATCAGGAAAATATTGGTTAAAAAATTCTTCAGCCTGTTTTTCGGTTTTTAGATTCTCAAATGATATCTCCCCTTCAAAAGGAAGAAATAATGTGCAGGTGAAACTGCCATTAAGATTGGGCATAGCAATAAGCATGAATTCCCCGCGTGGCCAAATATGAAAGGAGGCATTATCAAGTTTATGCGTGCCATCTTCATTTGCAGGAATGGTCAATTCTTTATATGCTACCTCTATAAATTCCTGGGAATAATTGAATCTGCTTTGTCGCTGCATTTTATGCCGTACCCGGGAAAAGGCGCCATCTGCCCCGAAAATATGATCAAACTGGTACTCAACCCATTTCCCTTTTTCGGTTTTTCCGGTATATAATTTAGCTTCCGCCAGCTCAATATCCCATACCTTTTCCTCAAATCTAAATATGGCTCCCGCTTCTTCTGCGAGATCAATCATTCTCCTGTTTAATATACCTCTGGAAATAGAATAAATTGCTTCTCCTTCCTTCCCATATTTTTGAAAATATAATGGTTTATCGTTAAGGTGCATTGCCCGTTTGTCCAGGGGAAGGGCCAGCTTCCTTACCTCTTTTTCAATTCCTACCTTTTTTAGGGCATTCCATCCCCGGTTTGACATAGCCAGATTGATAGATCTGCCGGAAAATTCAACGGTTCTTACATCGGGCCTGCGATCGAAAATAGTAACGGAGTGCCCTCTTTTTTTTAAATAAATTGCGAGGAGTGAACCAACAAGACCGGAGCCTATTATTGCAATATTTTTTGTTTTCTGCATGTTCTTTTTAAGAATAAGAAGGCGATTGGGAATACTATTCCTTACAAATTGCTCTCTTTTCTGGATGATAAAATTACTTAATTTATAATTACCACTTTAAGAAAAGTCTTTATATGCTCAAAGTATAGCTCATTTTAAGTACTCCATACCCAACTTTAAAAATCATAATAATTGTATTTACCATTAGTTTAACACCACTTCCTAATGGCATATCTTAACTTGTAAGTCTTAAAAATTATTCATACATGCAAAAAGAACAAGCTTTACTTAAGCCATATCAACTTGGTAATATATCGCTGAAGAATCGGGTAATAATGGCTCCTCTCACTCGTAACCGGGCAGATAACAGTGCCCGCAAACCCAATGATCTTATGGTAGAATATTATCGCCAGCGCGCAGGTGCGGGGTTAATTATTACCGAAGGATCCCAGATCTCAGAAAGAGCCATAGGTTATATAAATACTCCCGGGATTCATACAGAGGCTCAAGTTGAAGGCTGGAAAAAAGTTACCACTACAGTTCATGAAGCCAATGGTAAAATATTTCTCCAATTATGGCATTGCGGCAGAATGTCCCATCCTAAATTTCATAATGGAGAAAGGCCTTTGGCTCCCAGTGCAGTGAACCCTAATTCAAAATCATATACCCCTGATGGTTTTGAAGACACGGTTGAGCCAAAAGAAATGACACTTACAGAGATCCAGGAGACAGTAACCGAATATAAAAAAGCCGGCCAGAATGCCAAAGAGGCCGGGTTTGATGGAGTAGAAATTCATTCTTCAAATGGATACCTTATACATCAGTTTTTTAATGAAAATGCCAATTTGAGAACAGATGAATATGGTGGCAATATCAAAAACAGGGCGCGATTCTTTTTTGAAGTTATAGATGCCCTGTGTGAAGTTTGGGAAGAAAACAGGATTGGCGTCAGATTAAATCCTTCCCTGCATAATGATTTTGGAATAATTGCAACAGAAGAAACCATTCCAACCTTTGATTACATAATACAGAAGTTGAATGCGTATGACCTCGCCTATCTCCACCTTACAGAACCGCCGGTAAAGGTAAAGGAAATAGATTTCCTGGTTCCTGAAATTGCCAGACACTACAGGCCTATATATTCAGGAACATTGATGATTAATGGAGGTTATAACAGGGAAAAAGGCAATAAGGCAATCGAAGAAGGTCTGGCAGATCTTGTTTCTTTTGGAAAATTATTTATTTCCAATCCTGACTTACCACTACGCTTTGGGAGTAATGCCTCAATCCAGGAGTGGGACAGTCAAACATTCTATACCCAGGGCGAAAAAGGATATATTGATTATCCCATGATTCAAGAGGAATCTATAAGTAAATAATAACAATGCCCAAATGAATAATCGTTGAATAAAAAAATAAAAAAATCATGGACCAGGAAAAATTAGATCAAATGCGGGCTATCCTCAACAAACTGGAGGACATAAAAAACAGCCAGGAAAGTATAATTGACAAAATAAATCATGTAATAACAGATCTTTTTCAGCATCCTGATGCCGAACTTGAAAAGGCCATGGAAGAAGCCCATCAGGCAGCTTCAGAAAATGTGGAAGCAGTGACAGAGATTATAGAAAACTATGAGATAAGGATTAACAAGATGGAGAATGAAGGATAAATTTGAATAAATTCAGGGTATTCCTTAAATTAAGATCTATATTGAAATAGATATTTGTATGAAACATTATTCGAATTCTGAGATTAAGGAACTGGAGAAGTTGTTTAGATCAAATCTCATTAACAGTTGCACGGGTTATAAATCAGCAAATTTATTGGCAACCAGGTCTGCAAATGGATTGTCTAATGTCGCTGTTTTCAGTTCAGTTACCCACATAGGTAGTAACCCGCCTTTGCTTGGATTTATCTTAAGACCACAAACTGTTCCCAGAGACACTTATCATAACCTTAAAACAACCGGCTTTTTCACCATAAATCATATTCAAAAGGATATGATAGAAAAAGCTCACCAAACTGCTGCAAAATATGAAAAGCTTGTATCTGAATTTACAGAAACCGGACTTGAAGAGGAATCTCTCGATAATTTTCATGCTCCATATGTAAAACAGTCTACCATCAAAATGGGGTGCAGTTATGTAAACGAATATCATATTAGAGAAAACGATACAATATTGGTAATTGGAGAAATAGAACACCTTTATTTTGAAGAAGGTATACAGATGCCAGATGGATGGTTAAGACTGGATGATGCAGATACTGTAGCTATAAATGGACTGGATGGATATGCGCTTCCGGTTCTTCTTGATAGATTTCAAAATGCAAAACCAGGACAAGCTCTTAATTCCTTTTTCAACTCAAATAATTAAAAATCTCAACTTCCCTCATTAATTTTAATTTTATCTAATTCCCAATTTAATAAAACATAACTAATAATTGCGGTAAATTTCAATCAATCCTAAAAAACTGGCGATAAATTAAGAATTAAGTTAAACACTCGTTAAAGTGGTTTCCAGTAAAAACCCTATTCCATAAATTCGTAAGATATAACTAACCAGGTTATTGATTTTTGGAAATGATATAAAGTATTATAAACCTGGTTAAAAAGGTTTTACTTTTTTTGAAATCAATAACTATTAATTTGTAACTTAGAGTTACACTAAAACAACCAACAATTATGAGAGATTTAATTTGGCTTATCGTAGTATTATTAGTAATCGGCTGGCTAGTTGGATATTTTGCTTTCCCTGATTTAGGAAGCATCATCCACATCCTAATAGTCGTAGCTGTAATTTTAGTCTTATACAAATTACTGACCGGTAGAAGGATGTAATTTAAAACCCAAGCCCTCTCAATGAGAGGGCTTTTTTTATTTCTAAAATTTTAAAAAAAATAAATGAATTCAATGCCTGTAATATTTTGAATAAAATTTACATACTTTTAATTAAAATATAAGCTATGAAATACTTAAGCTCATTAATTATCTGTATGGTACTCTTTTCGGGTTGTAAGGAGCGGCAGGAAAACTTTACAACAGATGAGCATTCAAAAGATATTGAGCTACCGGTCAATGAACAGATAGCCTATGCCAATGGGTTTGAAGAATTTGAGGAGGTAAAACAAATCAATTTTACATTTAACGTAAAAGTAAATGATACTTTAAGGACTTCAAGAGCCTGGAAATGGTTTCCTCAGGAAGACCGGGTAGAACTTACGGAAAAAGGAGAAACCATTATCTATGATAACGATGGCGACTATACAGAAACTGAAAAGGCCGCAGACCGGAAATTTATTAATGATACATACTGGTTTCTATTTCCATACCAACTTATATGGAGTGATTTTGAAATGGAACACACCCCAAATGCTGAAGCTCCATTAAGTAAAGTACAAATGGAACAATTGACAATATCTTTTGAAAATGAAGGAGGATACACCCCGGGAGATACATACCACATTTTTTTTAAAGATGATAAATTAATAAGGGAATGGACCTTTGTCTCTTCGGAAGGAAGATCACTTTCTACGACCTGGGAAGATTACGAGGATTTTGGTGGCGTTAAAGTCGCAAAGATGCACAAAAGCGAGGACGAAAGCTTCCAACTGTTCTTTACAGATATTGAGGTTATCAAATAATTCCGCAGGCTTCCAAATTGAAGAAAGATTCTAAATAATTCCAGAGAAAATTCGGGATTTTCTCCTAATTACCTGACTCCCATTACGATATTCCAAAAGTTATCTTTATCGTTTTTGTGCGATATAAAACATTTAATCATCTACTGTGCATTGACAATTCCAAGTTAAAAGCAGCATGGTTTTAGCTATCTCTGTTTGGCTGCGGTATGAATATATGGGTGGATCTGGGAAAGCTCATAATTTGCATAAAATGAATAGTCATCATTCTGTAAATTCATCATTGGAAACAGCACTCAAAACTTCTCTGTTTCTTATTTTAATAAGGAATGAATTATTTTCCGGAAAGTCACCCGGCTTTTATTTATTAAAAAAATTATTTCATTATCAAAAAATCTCATTTTTTCTGAATTCCTCTTTTCAGGATTTGGCCAAAATCATACATTTCCTCAAAAGAACAATAAAATGGCGCAGGAGCCAGCCTTATAACGTTGGGTTCCCTCCAGTCTGTCACCACACCATTTTCCATAAGATAATAAAAAAGATCCTTCCCCTCACCATGTAAAAATACAGAAATTTGTGTACCTCTTTCTCCTGCACCCGATGGCGTTATAATCTCAAAATCTCCTTTCACCTCCCTGTCAATTTCGTGAAGAATAAATTCCAGGTATGCCACAATAGAATCCCTTTTTTCAATAAGCGCCGGCATGCCAACCTCAGCAAACATTTCTACCGAGGCCAGATAAGGTGCCAGAGCAAGAACCGGGGCATTGCTTATTTGCCATGCATGTGCATTGGGTTCTGGCTGAAAGTGTGGCTCCATAAGAAATCTTCTTTCCTTATTATGTCCCCACCATCCTTCAAATCTTGGAATATCCCTGCGATTGAGATATTTTTCATTAATATAGCAACCTGAAGCATTGCCGGGTCCGGAGTTCATATATTTATAACTGCACCAGGCAGCAAAATCTACATTCCAGTCGTGTAATCTTAATTCGATATTTCCGGCAGCATGTGCGAGGTCCCACCCTACTTTTGCCCCCACTTCCTGTCCTACACGAGTTATTTCCTCTATTTCCAATACCTGTCCTGAGTAATAATTAACCCCTCCAATAAGGACCAGGGCGCATTCATCTCCCACTTCACGGATGGTTTTAAGGATATCTTCTGTCCTAAAACGGTGCTCACCGGGTCTTTTTTTTATTTCAATTACTGCATCTTCAGGATTATAACCATGGTAACGAACCTGTGAAGCTATCATATATTGATCGCTTGGAAAAGCCTTTTCCTCAACTATGATTTTAAATCTACCTGCCTCGGGCCTGTAAAAGGAAACCATAAGCAGGTGAAGATTTACGGTCAAAGTGTTCATTACAGTGATCTCCCGGGGTTTGGCCCCTACTAAACCGGCCAGCTTCTCTGAAAATCTCTCATGGTAATCCCACCATGGTTTTGAAGCTTTAAAGTGTCCTTCTACGGCAAGATTAGCCCAATCATTCATAATTTCATCAACGTAGAGCCTGGCCCGCACAGGCTGAAGACCCAGGGAATTCCCCGTAAAATAGATTACCTTTTTACCGTTGACCTCTGGAAATATAAATTCCTCTTTATATTTGGATAGAGGATCTGCCCGGTCAAGAGATTGGGCAAATTCCCTGGTATTTTCATATTTCATATGTCCCTGATTTTTTACAACGGTCATTTGTAATTCGCATATATTCAATATGCTTTGTAACAAGTTTCCGTTTTGCTCCCTTTACAGGATCCTCTCGTTATAGGTAAAAATACTATTTAATTTGAGCTTCAAAAAGGAGCAATGATTTTATTTAAATTTTTAACCAGAACCTTTTGATATTCTTAAATTTGACCAAAATAGAGTCCGATGAATTTTATCCCCGAAGCTTTAGATGATTATGCCGTAAAACACAGCAGTGCAGAGCCTGAACTTCTTTCCCGGCTCTCCCGCGAAACATATTTAAAAGTATTGCAACCAAGGATGTTGAGCGGCCATTATCAGGGAAGATTATTAAGCATGATATCTAAACTGATAAAACCTGAAAGGATCCTGGAAATTGGAACTTTTACAGGATATTCTGCTCTATGTCTTGCCGAGGGACTTACTGAAAATGGCGAACTACACACTATAGACATCAATGAAGAACTGGTAGAAATTCAGTGTAAATATTTCAATCTGTCTTCTTATAAAAATAAGATCCATTCACATTTGGGTGCGGCAACAGAGATCATCCCCAAAATTCCCGGTTCTTTTGATTTGGTTTTCATGGATGCAGATAAGCCCAACTATCCTGCTTATCTTGACCTGATAATTGATAAAATTAAAGTAGGGGGAGTTTTATTGACAGACAATGTATTGTGGAGTGGCAAAGTGCTGGAAAAGGTTGAAGAAGATGATTTCTCGACCATCGCCCTACTCGAGTATAATAAGAGGATTTCTCAGGATACACGGCTTGAAACTATTTTATTGCCCGTAAGAGATGGACTGAGTATCACCCGAAAGAAAAGCAATTGACACAAACTTTACTTTTTGAGATTCCGTTAAAGGATAATTGCCAAATGATTACAGAGAAGAATAAAAAGAGTTTTAAAAATCCTAATTCTTAATTATCTAAAAAAACAAAATTGACTAAAATTAAAACCTACGCTTTACAGATCCCGTGATCTCATCGATATCTTCCTTTACCTTAGCAATTTCATCTTTGACATCTTTGGAAATATCTGTATCAATTCCCTGTTTTTCAGCACTTTTCTGTATTTCACTCTTAATGTCATTTGTGGCATTTTTAAGTGTACGCATTCCTTTACCAAGACCTCTGGCTATTTCAGGAATCTTATCTGCGCCAAAAACCATTACCAAAATGAACATGATAAAGGCAATTTCGGCGCCGCTTATGAATAATGGAAGTGTGATCATAGACCACAAAGATAAACACAAATTTGACTATTTAAGAAAGACTGCAAGTTAAAGTCAGCTTAATATGGGGTTGGAAAAATTAAATTCAGTGATGTCCTTTCCGTTCTCGCCATATATTCCTAAACCTTAATATAATGTTTTAATTTTCTGTAACAGGAGTTCTGTATTTCTCACTGTGATGAATAAGGAGCTCAATTAAAGCCATTCTATTTTCTTCAAAAAGCAATTGCCGGTCAATATTCTGATCGTCCAGATAAAAAAGGAATTCTCCAATTTTTTCTTCTTTTATTTTAAGGCTGGTAAGAAAAAAGTCGTCTGCGAACAAGGTTCTTATCTGAAGAGATATTGGCTTACCAGACCCCGGGGGGATCCTTTCTTTTTTCGGTTTTTTAACACCTATCAAATCTGAAATCAGCCCGGCGACAGCTATCAGGTCGACAGAAGTTTCCTGAAGGATATTATTTTGGTGAAAGGCAAGATTTTCAGGATTTTTTAAAGGATCATTTACATCGCCTTGCAATTTAATATCCTTAAGATCTGCTGCGCTTAGACCAAGGGGGAGATCCTTCACTATCTTAATATTATTAATATCTGTATTTATATTTCCGGTTAAAGTAATATTACTAAGAGGAATTTCATCGAGTTGATTCACCTCTATTTTCAGTTCCACTCTTAGAAAGAGATCCTTCAAAATTGCCGGAGTTATCACAATTTCTTTATTCTCAAATTCTATTGATGAAAATAATAGTATATCGTTTTCTCTTACCAAAATTTCAAAATTTCCCGAAGCCGTGTTAACAGTGCCGGTCTTTTGGGTTAGATTTATTATATGAATCGAAGAATCATGTAAAGAATCTGCAATGATCTTACCTTTAAGAAGAATATTTTGTTGTGAGAAAACAGGAAAGGAACAGAAGATAAAAACAGCAATCAGGATTAACTTATTTTTCATAATAGCTGTTTAAGTATTTAATTATTTCTTCGCTGCTGTTTTTTTATATCTTTTACTTTGATTCAATAAAAATTCGATAAGATCCATTTCATTCCCTTCTTTCAGCATTTCTTCATCCAGTCCATTTTGATCGGCAAAATTTATAAAATCTGGTATATTCTCAAGTTTTATGTCAAAGTTTTCCTGAAAGAATTCATCATTATATAAGGCCCTTACATCGTAATCAACATCAGTTTGGGGCCTCTGTATTTGTTCAGCCTTACTTGTTATTAATAATTCCCTGAACAAGTTTACGAAATTAAATCCATGTATTAGTCTATTCTGGCTCACTGCCAGGGCAACATTCTCTGGTGGTGAAGTATGATCTGGTGCAGCGTCAGATTCAAAATACATACCCTGGGTATTCACTGCATTTAAAGTATCCGGGAGTTTTACTACAGGCAACCTGTTAATATCAACAGAAATGTTACCTGTGAGATCATAAGGAGTGACAACAACTTCTGGAAGCAGATTCACTACTTCATTGAGCCTGATATTTATTTGTTTTGTATCTATAATGCCCTTATCGATTACAACAGTAAAAGGCTGAAACTGAAGTGAAGAAATTGAAACACTATCATTAAGCGCTACAGCAATATTAAACTGTCCGGAAGTATTGGACACTGTCCCCCTGCCAGAGTTGATATTAAAAACGCTTATCCCCTGAGGATCTTCCCCTTCAGGCATTTCTATTGTACCCGCTACATTTACCCTGGGAACATCCTGGGCAGTGGCACATAATACTGTAAACAGTAAAAAGACCAAAGAGAGTATTTTTTTCATTATAAATCTTTTATTTAAAGAAACAATTCCTAATCCTATAATTAATATAAGTATCGCCTAAACTTTTGTTAAACCCTTATATTAAGTAAATTTACTGTATAAAATTTTTTGTTCCTTACAGAGGACTAAATTCTGTTAGTTCTGTTTTATCAGTGTTAAGCTAATCCTATATGCATCATGAAGAATTTAATTTTGGCGAGTACTTCAACATTATTTGGAGAATCGTACCTCGAATATCTTATCCCCGTTATCGAACCACTTTTTCAAAAGTCCAATGAGATCATTTTTATTCCCTATGCCCGCCCCGGAGGAATTACCCATGATGAATATACCAACAAGGTAAGAGAAGTTTTTGATAGCCTCAAATTAAAAATTAAAGGAATTCATGAATTTGCCAAACCGGTTGAAGCATTGAAAACTGCTGAAGGAATATTTTGCGGCGGCGGAAACACATTTCTTCTGGTTGAAAAACTCTATAGATGTAACCTTGTAAACCAGATAAAGGAAAAAATAGCAATTGGGGTTCCATACCTGGGCATCAGTGCAGGGACAAATATCGCCGGCTTAACAATGCAAACCACTAATGATATGCCTATTATATATCCTCCTACATTCCAGACACTGGGAATTGTCCCTTTTAATATTAATCCTCATTACCAGGATCCCCAACAGGATCAACCGTATATGGGAGAATCCAGGGAAACCCGCATCCGGGAATTCCACACCCTAAATACTCAACCCGTTGTGGGGTTAAGAGAAGGAAGCTGGCTTGAATATTTTGGGGAACAAATAATTTTAAAAGGAGGCCTGCCTGCAAGAATATTCAGAGCAGGACAGGAACCTGAAGAGGTAGAGTCAAATTTTAATCTTTCAGATCTCAATTAACATGGATTACCAAAAAATCATCAACACCATAGAGGATGAATTAAATCATAAAAAGGTACATGGTGAGGTTGCCTCTTATATTCCTGAACTAGCCAAGGTAGATCCCAAAAAATTCGGAATGTATCTTTATTGTCAGGATAAAGGAAGATTTCATTTTGGTGACAGCAGTGAGAAATTTTCCATTCAAAGTATATCTAAAGTCTTCACCCTTACAATGGCTATGAATATGCTGGGAGAGGATCTTTGGAAAAGGGTTCACGTTGAGCCCTCGGGAGATCCATTTAATTCCCTTACCCAGTTGGAGTATGAATGCGGTATACCTCGTAATCCTTTCATTAATGCGGGAGCATTGGTAATTGCAGATATATTAGTGTCAAATCTTGAGGATCCAAAAGCAGAATTACTGAAGTTGGTAAGAAAGATTTCAAATAATCCGGAAGTTGATTATGATCCAAAGATCGCTGCCTCAGAAAAGTCTACCGGATTTCGAAATTATGCCCTGGTTTATTACATGAAGGCATTAGGTAATATTAAGAATGACCCCGAATCCATTCTGGATTTTTATTTTCATCAATGCTCCCTGGCAATGTCTTGTAAAGATCTGGCTCATGCATTTATGATCTATGCAAATCAGGGAGAAATACTGGAAACGGAAGAGAGAATTTTAACGCAAAAAAAAGTAAAAAGGATAAACAGTCTTATGCAAACCTGTGGTTTCTATGATGAAGCCGGGGAATTTAGTTTTAAAGTAGGTCTTCCTGGGAAAAGTGGTGTTGGTGGTGGGATTGTTGCTATTCATCCCGAGCAATATTCCGTTGCTGTTTGGAGCCCCATTCTTAATAAAAAGGGTAATTCTGAGTTGGGTATGGCGGCCCTTGAGAAATTAACTACTATGACCGGGCTTTCGATATTTTAAACAATCACTTGAATAATGGGTTGTTTTAGATCTATCCTAAATTTATTGAACTGGGGGAAAATCGTGATGAACTTTGGGTCAGAAGAAAATTTTTTTCTTCACTCCCAGGATTAATAATCCTATTTTAAGCTTATCAAAGATATTATAGCAACAAAATCAGGGTATTTAACTTAAAACTCATGTCCCGGCAGGTTCAATATGTGGGTAAAAAATCGGAATCAATAAGTTCCTCCCGGGCCGTTAGGTATGGCATATGATGGGTTAGCGGAATCACGGTACAACCGGTAATGTACCTAACGGCACAATTTTCATGGTTGGTAAATATTTTGCTACCAATAGTTGGTCCCGGGACCTAAAGCTATAAGGAAGAGCAAGATCGTAGTTAAACCCGGATTATGCATTAGAATAAGTAAAGGGAGGGTTGGAATTTTTGATTTGGGCAAAAATTCCGTCCATCCAAGGTCTTCGTTTAGTTGGTAGGGCGATCTTCAGGACCTTTTTATTAGCGTGACTTACCTGCCA
>JBGTNH010000080.1:0-18333 GCA_041743165.1 Gillisia sp.
TGGCAGGTAAGTCACGCTAATAAAAAGGTCCTGAAGATCGCCCTACCAACTAAACGAAGACCTTGGATGGACGGAATTTTTGCCCAAATCAAAAATTCCAACCCTCCCTTTACTTATTCTAATGCATAATCCGGGTTAAAGTAACCAAAAAAAACTTCTCTATAAAACACTAAATCTTCGTCAATCGTGCGAGTCGGAGTTTAACATTATTTATAGCATCTTGAATTCTATTGGTCCAGGGAGTTGTTTTCATACAATTTATCTACTGCAACTGATGATCCGTTAGTTTTATAATTTTTAAAAAAGATTTCAATAATATCTTTTGTGTTGCTCTGAGCATAAAATGGGGCTTAAGGAAGAAGCAAGAGCAATAGAATTGTGATTTTTAATTTGTAGTGTTTTAGGTTATTTATTAATGTGTGCCCAAGTCTATATAAATATAGCTGTAAAGATTATATTAAATCCAGCCTCGTAATTGTAGGGAAGAAATTAAGTCTGGGCCATTTTGGATCAATATAGAAAATAAATCTTAATGTTTAGTCAAAAAAGCTGTGAGTAGAATCATGAGGAAGTTTTATGACGCTAATCCCCAAGGACAAAAAACCGAAAATAAGATTTACTTGTTAAGGATGGTATTTCTATATTTGTGATTCAAAAATTATTCATGGAGCATTTTGTTGTATCGGCAAGGAAATACCGCCCGCAAACCTTTAATGATGTGGTGGGCCAGCAGGCTATTACCAATACCCTGCTCAACGCGATCAACAACAATCACCTGGCACAGGCCCTGCTTTTTACAGGTCCGCGCGGAGTAGGAAAAACCACCTGCGCGCGTATCCTTGCCAAAATGATCAATCATGACGGGACCCAGAAACCCGATGAGGATTTTGCTTTCAACATATTTGAACTCGATGCGGCTTCCAACAACTCGGTAGACGATATAAGAAGTCTTATTGACCAGGTAAGGATCCCGCCACAGATAGGGAATTACAAGGTGTATATCATAGATGAGGTGCACATGCTTTCAGCCAGCGCCTTCAATGCATTTTTAAAGACCCTGGAGGAACCTCCCAAGCACGCGATCTTTATTCTTGCGACCACAGAAAAGCACAAGATTATCCCCACCATACTTTCACGTTGCCAGATCTTTGATTTTAAAAGGATCACGGTTACCGATGTTAAGAATTACCTCACCTACATCGCAAAAGAGGAAGGCGTGACCGCCGAGGATGATGCCCTGCACATTATCGCCCAGAAAGCCGATGGTGCCATGCGTGACGCGCTTTCTATCTATGACCGGGTGGTAAGCTTTAGCGGAGATAATCTCACAAGGCAGGCGGTTACCGAGAATCTCAACGTTCTCGATTACGAAACATACATTAACATGACCAGGCTTATCCTGGAAAATAATATTCCGCAATTGCTGGTGGAATTCAATGAGATCCTCGCAAGAGGTTTTGACGGGCACCATTTTATTGCGGGGCTTGCTTCCCACTTTCGGGATCTGTTGGTTTGCAGGAACCCAAAGACCATAGACCTGCTGGAAGTTGGCGAAACATCCAAAGCAAGTTATTTTGAGCAATCCCAGAAAACTAATGAAGCATTCCTGTTACAGGGTATAGAACTGGCAAACGAATGCGACCTTAAATATAAGAGCAGCAGGAACCAGCGACTTCTGGTAGAATTATGCCTGATGCAGCTCGCCTCTATCACCTTTGATGGTGAAAAAAAAAATCCTGACAACTTCATAATCCCCGCGGTTAACTTTAAGGATACCGTCATTGTTCCTGCGGTTAAATTATCTTCAGAAGAACAAAAGCTTATCACCAATGATGAATATGCCGTAGGTGATAATGCTACGCAGGCACAAGATCTTGTTCCCAACCTTCAGAATAAGTCCGAAAGAGACAAAGAACCCAAAGAAGGCCTTCCTGACCCCGAAAAATCAGCTTGCGATGCCAACCTGGAATCTGAAGAAGAGGAAAACACGAAAGATCATACCGATACAGCCGAAGTAGTTGCCGGGGAAAATCCATCCGCAGAAACAGAAAATGAAACTCTACCTCAGGAAACTCATTCTGAAGAAACCCCGGAAACCCCATCCATAGCGGACCTGAACCAGAAAAAGATTTCGGGACTTTCCATAAAAAGCATAAGACTTAAAAAGGAATTGCTTGCCCGGCAACAAAACCAGAAAGGTCCAGAAGTCGAAGTACTCAAAGAAAAATTCAATGAGACCCAGCTACACGCTGCCTGGGATGAATACATTCACCGACTGAAAAACAAAGGTGAAAAGATCCTGGCTTCCATCATGGAAACCGATATGCCAAAACTGGACGGGCTAAAGATCTCGATTGAACTCCCTGCCGAAACTATGAAAAGGGACCTGGAAAAAGGACAAAATCCACTGATAGCATATCTGAAAAAGAGATTAAAAAATACGCTTATAACGCTTGAAATTGAGGTGAATGAGAGCACGGCAAAGAAATATGCCTTTACCAATATTGAAAAATACAATAAACTAAAGGAGAAAAATCCTTTAATTGAGAAACTTCGAACCACTTTTGATCTTGATATATAATTATGCTTGGTCTAAAACTTCCCACAGACCCGCGCTGGGCAAAAATTGCAGAAAAGAATATTGATGAGATCCTTATTGATCATGCCTGGTGTGAACAAAAAGCTGCCTCTACCGCGATTTCCCTGATAGTAACTTTTCCTGAATTCCCTGATCTGGTAAATGAAATGACTGCCCTGGTGCGTGAAGAAATGGGCCATTTTAAAATGGTTCATGATAAATTACAGGCAAGGGGAATAAAGCTGGGATGGGACAGGAAAGACGATTATGTTATACAGATAAGGCAATTCTTTCCCAAAGGTGGAAGCCGTATAGACCAGATGGTGCATAGGCTATTAATCGCTGCCCTTATAGAAGCCAGAAGTTGTGAGAGATTCCGATTGCTTTCTGAAGAACTTGAAGACCCCGAATTAAGGGAATTCTATCGTAATCTTATGGTTAGCGAGGCAAATCACTATACTCTGTTTCTCAACTTTGCCCGGCAATACGGGGAACGGAAAGAAGTGGATAAAAAATGGCAGGATCTTTTAACTTTTGAAGCAGAAGTGATGAAAGATCTTGGAAAAAAAGAAAGTATTCACGGTTAATTACTCAACTTTTCCTGGTACAGGGATTTTACAATACCATCTGCAAGTCCGATCTTTGGCACATAAACCCTTCGGGCCTTAGACCATTTCATTGCCGAAAGATAGATCCTGGCGGCGGGAATAATAACATCTGCCCTGTCTGCATTCAGATTAAGTTCTGTAATACGCTCCTCATAGGTAAAGGAATTGAGCAATTGATAATAAGAACTCAGATATAGAAAGCTAAGAGGCTTCCCGGGGGCTTTCCCACTGCTTTTAAAAATATTGTTTATGTTTCCACCAGAGCCCAACAGGTCCACCTTTGGATAGGGAGCGGTAACCTCTTTGATCCAGCCTTCAACTTCTTCCCATACATCTGCTTCAGTAAGATTTTTAAGCAACCTTACTGTACCTAACTTAAATGATTTTGAAGCTATGGTTTCACCGCCTGAGTAAAGAGTGAATTCTGTACTACCTCCACCCACATCAACATACAGATATGTTTTGTCACTTTGTATGAAAGAATGAAGATCTGTTGCTGCGATCATCGCGGCTTCATGGTTTCCATCAATGATCTCGATCTTCACTCCGGTCTGGTCAAAAATAATTTCCGCAACCTGGTTTCCGTTCTTTGCTTCCCTCATGGCTGAAGTGGCGCAGGCCTGATATTTTTCAATATGATGCGACCGCATGAGAAGTTTAAAAGCCTGCATAGTATCAATAAGTCGTTGTTTATTTTCATCTGAGATAAGCTGGGTTTCAAACACATCTCCCCCCAACCGGATTGGCACCCGCACCAGGGAGGTTTTCTTGAAAATAGGTTCCTTTCCTTCCTGCTCGGTTATTGTGGATATGAGTAATCGTACCGCGTTGGATCCAATATCTATAGCTGCTAATTTTCTTTGTTTGATCAAACCGTAATGTTTTCTAACTTGTTCTGGTAATATTCATAAAGTGCAAACTGAGACCTTAATGGTGGCTGATCATTACGCCGGTATGCATTATCCTGAGCGAGGGAGTGGACACGGGCTTTCACATTATCCCTCCAGCTTATATCAAAAGTTTCAAGGATCTCATTTTTGATATCCTCATCATAAATAGGACAGGAAACTTCTACCCTATAATCCATATTCCTCGTCATCCAATCTGCCGAAGAAATATAAATTTTAGGATCTCCCTCATTTTCAAAAATGTAAACCCTGGGATGTTCCAGGAATTTATCCAGGATTGATATGGCTTCAATATTTTCACTTTGGCCGGGTACCCCCGGGATGAGGGAACAAATACCCCTCACTATAAGCTTTATCTTCACCCCCGCCCTGCTGGCTTCGTATAACTTATCTATCAGCGTAAAATCTGAAAGACTGTTTATTTTCAGTTTTATCCCGGCTTTTCGACCTTTTTGAGCATTCTCAATTTCGGTAGAGATCAATTTTATAAGTGCAGAACGGGTATAATGAGGAGAAACCAGTAAATGTTTATATCTGCTCAGTTTATAATTGATCTCAAAGAAATCAAAAACCTTGCTGAATTCTTTGAGCAGATCCTGTTTTCCTGTAAATAGTGTATAATCTGTATAGATCCTGGAAGTGGATTCATTAAAGTTTCCGGTACTTATAAATCCGTATTTCTGTAATTTTCCATCTTCTTCCCTCTCTATCACACAAAGTTTCGAGTGCACTTTTAAGCCTGTAACTCCAAAGATCAAATTGACCCCTTCCTGCTGCATTTGCTCTGCATACCTGATATTTGCAACCTCGTCAAATCTTGCGCGAAGTTCTATCTGCACAGTTACTTTCTTTCCGTTTTTAACTGCATTGATCAATGAACTGGCAATGTGGGAGATCTTGGCCAGCCTGTATATCGTGATCTTTATGGATTTTACTTTGGGGTCCAGCGCTGCTTCCCTTAAAAATTTTACCACATATGCAAAGGTCTGGTAGGGAGCGTAAAGCAGATAATCTTTTTTAGCGATCATCCCCAGCAGGCTGCCCTGCAGGATAAGACCGGGAATGGGTAATGATTCAATGGCTTCATAAAGCAATTTATGCTTGCCCAGGCTGGGAAAGTCCATATAATCCCTTCGGTTATGGTAGCGGCCTCCGGGGATAATACTATCTGTAGAATCAATTCCCATTTTTCCCATCAGGAATTTGAGAGTATCTTCGTCTATATTCATGTCATAAACAAAGCGAACGGGATCACCCTTAATACGATCCTGGACGCTATTGGAAATTTTTTCAATAAAACTCTTACTCAAGTCACTGTCAATATCCAACTCTGCATCCCTGGTTATTTTGATCATATGGGCGGTTACGCTCTCATATTCAAAAATATTGAAGATGGTTTTTAGATTGAACCTTATAAGATCATCCAGAAGGATAATATATTTCTTTCCATCCTCCTCGGGCAACACCACAAAACGGTTGATGCTTCGGGGAATTTCGATAAGCACATATTTTTTATCCTGAACAGGTTTTGAAATATATTTGGTTATGCCCTCCCTGGGTTGATCAACTTTCATTACCATCTTAATCGCCAGGTAAGCTGCGCTGTCTTTAAGACTGGGCGCTTTTACAAGATCATTTAGTATAATAGTAACCAGTGCCGGACTCACTTTTGAAAGGAAATAGTTTTTCACGAAGGCCTCCTGAGAGGGCGAAACCTGCTTTTCATTAATTATAAAAACATCATGTTCCTTTAATTGTTCCTGGATCTTATCGAGAACCATAAGACTTTCAGATTGCTGGTCAATTACGATCTGGGTGATCTCATCAAGCAGTTTTGATGCGTTGATATCTCCAAGAACTCTTTTGGCTTTTTTACCGGCCAGTTCTATTCTTTTTATGGTGGCATATCTTACCTTAAAGAATTCATCAAGATTATTTGAAAATATCCCCAGGAAGCGTAGTCGTTCAATAAGAGGAACAGATTCATCTTCGGCCTCCTGTAAAACCCGTGCATTGAATTGTAACCAGCTTAATTCCCTGTTGATGTATTGGTAATTTGCCATGAATATTTTATCTCAGGTTTTTAGGAAATAAATTTAGAATTGTTTTCCCGTTTGCAATTTCCTTCCAGCCCGATACCTCAAAATCTATAACCGTAAGGCCTGTCGTGGGGATATTATCAAAAGTTTTATCGCCAAGTTCATTCACCGCCCCCGTCATTGCCGGATTGTGCCCGAATACCATAAGTTTATGAATGCTGTCTTCACAGGACTTTATAATATCAATAAGATCTTTTCTATTGAAAGTATATAAAGAAGATTTGATCTCAAAATCCTTATCCTCCACATGGAGAACTTCTTTAAATATTTTGGCCGTTTCAAAGGCCCGCACTGCAGGGCTGGTCCAAATTTTTACAGGAGGAACATAGAATTTTTCAAAAGCACCCGCAATCAATTTGCCATCTTTGAATCCACGTTCTTTCAGAGGCCTTTTATCATCTGCAACATCATATTCCCAGGAGGATTTTCCATGTCTTACTAATATTAATCTTTTCATTACGGTGATAATCGTTTAATGTTCCAGTTATTATCTCTTTTTTCAAAATGTATACGGTCATGTAACCTGTTGGGGCGTCCCTGCCAGAATTCGAAGTTTACAGGTCTTACCAGATATCCTCCCCAATGTGGCGGTTTGGGTATTTCTTTATCCCTGTATTCGGTTTCCAATTCCCTGAGGCATTTTTCCAATACTTCACGGGATGCAATCTCGCTGCTTTGATTGGAAGCCCAGGCTCCCAACTGACTTCCACGTGGTCTGCTGCTAAAATATTCCACAGCTTTTTCTTCTGAATATTTTTCGGCAATACCCTGGATGATAACCTGCCGCTCCATTTCGGCCCAGAAGAAAGAAAGACAGATATTGGGATTGGTTTCCAGGGCTTTTCCTTTTCCAGAACTATAATTGGTATAAAATACAAATCCATCGGGGCCAAATTCCTTGAGCAATAAAACCCTGTTTTTTGGAAAACCATCGGTTCCAACCGTTGCTACGGTCATCGCGTTTACTTCTATAGGATTTCTGATCCTTTCCATTTCTTCAAACCAGTCCCGAAATAATTCCATGGGTTCCCCGGGAAGTTCAGCTTCCAAAAGCTCTCCTTTAGAATAAACTCTTCTGTAATTTGCCAGATCCTTAATCATATCTACACTTTGCTGCAATTTACGAGATTTGAAAGTAATTTATGTATCGCGGGAATAAAATCTTTAGCATTATTCATTGAATTGAAAAGTTATCATATTTCATAATAAGGAGATGTAAATCGACGGAAATCTACCGGCGTTTTTTTCCTTTTTCAGGTCAAATTTGGGGATGTCGACACTTGAATTCCAGTAAATTACTGATAAAATTTAGGGGTTTTCACCCATTTTTTTTATCCTTTTTGTGTATTTCATCGCAAAAAATGATGCTTATATCTAAAAGATTTATGATTCCTTTTTTTAACAATTAATTCTAATAATCTTTACACCGTAATTAATACAGACCCAATCCGACCCCAAATCGTTTTGACCTAGATTCCCCCGCTAATCTTCCGTATTAATTGCAATTGTTTTCACATAGAAAAACGATTTGATGATTGTAACCCTACAAATCATCCTATTACACGAACGAATAAAATATTATTGAAAACTGTACTCCAATTAAAAATTGGAACTTAAAATTTTAAATGAATACGTTTAATTCAAAAATGTAAACTATGATTTGGAAAACTACTCTCGCATTTTTGGTCACCTTTTTTAAATCTGCGGAGTTCTCTCCAGCGTTAAAATTGGTGTACAAAAACTCAGGCAGAAACGTTACTGCAATTCCTGTCTATACATTCCTTCTTTTATTGTTCTTTGGTTTAAACATAACAAGTGTGTTTGCACAATCAGGATGTAATAGCCAGAATGTTATAGTAACCGATTTTTTCTTCGGAGATGCAGACCAGAATGAAATTGATCCTAATGACGGATTTGAAATTGGCGAACCAATCAATGGTTATATTTTTGCCAGTTTTGGTGGAAGTGCAGGTAATGGATTCTCCTTATACATTGAATATGAAATATTCATTAATGATGTAGGACAGGGATTGGTACAAACATGTCTCTTTAATGGTCAACAAATCCCAAGGGGAACAATAGAAGCCGTTGCCTCATTTACCTGGAATTACGGAGATAAAATAGAAATAAAGAACTATTACATGGATTGGCTTACAAATAAGAGCCTGCGCACCTGTGAAAGGCTTGGAAGAAATGCACAGTGTTTTCAAATCCCTCCCGGTGAAGGTTTTATTATTCGTACTCCTCTGGTGGCTTATTTTTCTTATACGCAGTCCTGTGAAAGTTTTGTGGTATCTTTTACCAACCTTACTTCCGGTGGAAATCCTGACACTTATACTTATGAATGGGATTTTGACGGCTTAGGAAGCAGTACAGAAAAAGATCCTTTCTTTGATTTTCAACAGCCTGGAGATTATACGGTAACATTAACATCTACAGATGGAACAGATATAAATGTTTACTCCGATGTTGTAAGCGTACACGGTGTAGCAATAGCTGATGCTCCTGAGAATGTTGAGGCTTGTGACTCTTATACACTTCCTGCTCTTGATAACGGTGCTTACTTCGCCTCTGAAGGTGGAGTTGATCCTATAGCTGTTGGAACTGAGATCACTGCCACTCAAACTATATATGTGTTCACTGCTGGTGAAGGTTCTTGTGAATATGCTGAAAATTCTTTCACTGTAACTATTACAAATACTCCTACAGCTCCTTTAGCTCAAAGCCAGACAGTATGTTCAGATGGAACTGAAGATCAGACATTGACTGCAACTGCAGAGGGTATGAACATTACCTGGTACACTGCTGCTGAAGGTGGAACTGTAGTCCAAAATCCGGTGCAGGTGGGTGTTGGTAGCACAACTTATTATGCACAGAGTGCAGATGGAGATTGTATCAATACATCCAGAACTGCGGTTACCTTAACTATAAATGATGTACCTGCCACTCCGGTGGTAGCATCAACTACTCAGCCAACATGTGATGTAGCAACAGGGTCTTTCAGCATCACTGCTGTAGAAGGTCTGGAATATAACCTGAATGGCGGTACTTATTCTGCAACAACTTCTTTTGAAGGTCTTGCTGCAGGAACCTATAATGTAACTGCTAGAAATGCTGACGGATGTGTATCTGCTGTAACTTCGGTTACCATCAATGAGGCACAAGACCTTGCTGCACCGGTTATCGCTTCTACAGTACAACCTGATTGTGAATCAGAAACCGGAAGCTTTACAGTTGTGAGCGTAGATGGTGTTAGCTACAGCATCAATGGTACAGATTATCAAACTGCTGCCCAGTTCACCAACCTTGCTCCAGGTAGTTATAATGTTACCGCAAGAAATGAGGCAGGTTGTGTTTCGGCCGCCACTATGGTGGTAATAAATGAGGCTCAGTCAAACGAGCCAATTCAGACAACCTCTGTAGATTTATGTATCGAGGATGCAACATTTGACCTGAATGAGTTATTACTAGGAGATTTCGATGAGAGCGGAATCTGGGAAGACCCTGCACAAACCGGTGCTTTGACAGGTAACAGAATAGATCCATCCAGACTTGCTGTTGGAAACTATACTTTCAACTATGTACTTGGCGGAAGTTGTCCTTCTACTACAGTAGTAGCAGTAAGCATTAATGATGACTGTGTGGTTTTACCTTGTGGTCTTGAAGATATAAGAAGTAGTATTTCAAAGGCTGTAACACCAAACGGGGATGGTCATAATGATTTCTTTTCTGTAGATATCGATACCGATTGCGGCTTTACCTTCAATGTAAAGATCTTTAACCGGTGGGGTGCTGAAGTATTTGCTCAAAACAATTACCGAAACACCTGGGATGGACAATCCAACAGATCTGTTACATCATCAAATCAATTGCCTTCAGGTACTTACTATTATATATTAGAAATAATTGGAAGCGGTTTTGCACCAATCCAGGGTTACATATTCTTAGGAACTAAATAAAGTTAAAAACATGAAAAATTTCTATATCCTGATTTCGATACTTTTTGTTGCAGGTTTGTCTACAAGCCATGCCCAGCAATTACCCCAGTTCACCCAGTATATGTATAACACCATATCTATAAACCCCGCTTATGCAGGGAGTAGGGACGGTTTATCCATGACGGCTCTTCACAGAAACCAGTGGGAAGGAATATCTGGTGCACCCCGCACCCAGACTTTATCCATTCATTCCCCGCTAAAAAATGAGAAAGTCGGTTTGGGAGTGTCAGTAATCAATGACAGAACGGGCTTTGAAAATTACACTTACTTATATGGTGATTTCTCTTACACCATAAATGTGAGTGATGATGTTACTCTTGCCTTTGGATTAAAAGGAGGGTTCAGTTATTACGATCTGGATGAGGATCTGTTTAATGAGCCCAGTGTACTTCAGGATCCTTTTTTCAGGGAACAGTTTGGTAAATGGACCCCCAATTTTGGAGCCGGATTATACCTTTCTGCCCAGGATTGGTACCTCGGGTTCTCTGCACCAAAAGTAATAAACAATAATAATAATGATTTCAGCGATTTTGTAGCTCTGGAGCAGGTTCATTACTTTTTTACAGGAGGTTATGTATTTGATATGAGCCCTGACTGGAAGTTACGCCCTACAGCACTTGCAAAAGTAACCTCAGGCGCTCCCCTTTCTTTTGACATGTCTGCTACAGCTATTTATAATGAAAAGCTTTACCTGGGAGCAACCTACAGGATAGATGATGCAATTGGAGGCTTTGTAGATTTCCAGATTTTTGAACCCTTAAGAATAGGCTATGGTTACGAATACTCAATTTCTGATCTTCGTCCTTTTACCAGCGGTTCACATGAGGTTATTCTAATCTATGAACTTAGATTTCAAAATACCAAATATAAATCCCCCAGATTTTTCTAACCATAAAATAAACTATTATGAAGAAATTTTACTATCTAATCCTTCTGTTATTTATCGGAAATAGTTTTATGGTTTCGGCGCAAAGCGGAAAGCAGAAAAAGGCCGATAGATTGTATGATGATCTTGCTTATATAGAAGCAGTTGATGTATATAAAGACCTTATCGAAAACAATTACAATCCCATTGAAAACAGTCTGAAACTGGGAGACAGTTATATGAAGCTGCGCAGTCCTGAAAATGCTGTGTTCTATTATGGTGACGCTATTAATGATCCAGGTATTTCTCCTGAATATTACTTCAAGTATGCACAAGCCCTGCGCGGAGTGAGACGCTACGATGAGTCCAGGGAATGGTTGCAAAAATATCGTGACTCAAAGGGACAAAGCAAAGTAGTGGAAGCCATGCTGGCAGGAAACATCGAAGATTTTAAGATCGCAGATGAATATTCCCTAAACCAGGTAAACTTCAACTCCGGACTTAGTGATTTTGGAGCTTTTGTTCATGACGGTAAAACTTATTTTGTCTCTGCAAGAGATGAGGGAATGTCCAAAAAAAGTAAGATCTATTCCTGGAATGGGGAACCCTTCCTGGATGTATACAAAATGGAAGGTGAAACCATAACTCCTGTGGAAGGAGATGTAAATACAATTCTTCATGACGGTCCTCTTACCATTACAAAAGATGGCAGGCATATGTATTTCACCAGAAATAATATCCTGAATAACAAAAAAGGAAAACGAGATAAGGATAAAACCAACCACTTAAAGATATACCGTGCAACTAATTCAAACGGGGTATGGCGGGAAGTAGTGGAACTACCTTTTAATAATAACGCATATTCTGTTGGTCATCCTGCTCTTTCTGCAGATGAAAAGACATTATATTTTGCCTCAGATATGCCAAATGGTTTTGGAGGGACAGATCTCTATAAAGTGGAGATTCTGGGAGATAATCAATATGGAATCCCGGTTAATCTAGGAGATGTGATCAACACAAGCCTGGATGAAACCTTTCCTTTTGTTACTGAATATAACGTATTATACTTTTCCTCAAATGGTCATTTAGGATTAGGAATGATGGATGTTTTCAAGGCAGATCTTGGTGAAATGATCATAGAAGTTGTAAACCTTGGCGCTCCTGTTAACAGCAATATGGATGATTTTGCATACTTTCAGCAAGGGGAAGTGAATACAGGTTATTTTGCATCAAACCGGGACAATGGCGTCGATAATATTTTTGGATTCAACTTATTAAAACCATTGGTATTAAAAGGCCAGGTAACAGATAAGATCAATAATCGTCCTGTGGCGACTGCCACGGTAAGACTTCTTGATGAGAATAATCGCCAGATCGCATTTCTTGAGACTGATGAGGATGGAAATTATGAAACTACAATAAGTCGGAATAAGCAATATCCTATAGAAGCCAAACATATTGAATATCAGGAAATGACCGGAACGGTTAATTCTATGAACATGGATGATAAGGAAGAACTTATTTACAATATCCAGTTGGATCCTGTAAGGGATATAGAATACCTGGCAGAAATAGATACTATTTACTTCGATTTTGACAAACACAACATTCGTCCTGATGCTGCAAAAGAACTGGATAAGTTGGTTAACCTTATGAATAATAAATATCCTGAACTTGTAATAGAGATTGGTTCGCATACAGACCGCAGAGGTAGTGAACAGTACAATGAAGGACTGGCCAAAAGAAGGGCAAAAGCAACCTTTGATTATTTAGTTTCCCAGGGTGTGGATGCAGCCAGAATACACGATTATAAGGGCTACGGGGAAACCCGGCCTGCAATAGAATGCAGCAGATGTACTGAAGACCAACATCAGCTAAACAGGAGATCCGTTTTTAAAGTGGTTCAAATGAATTAAGACCTTTTTGGGGCAATTTTGAAAATAGGGTCAGATCTCAGGGTCTGATCCTTTTTTTGTAATATAAAATATGCTCCAATAATTCTCCCGCACTATAAAATTGCCTTTAATAAATATGTCAACACACCTGGGGCTGAAAATTTACAGCCCCTGCTGTGCTATAAACATGTCGCCGCGGGGTGTCCGCTGGACGGGGTAGGAATTCAAGAAATGGGGAATCATAAATTTCATTAAGACATAGGAATGGGATATATTTAAAATCATTCCGATGTCTACAGGAAGACCCGGTATACTTGTTCATTATACAATATTCAGTATACAGTTAATCTTAAATCTTGAATCTTTTACTCTCCCTGGTGTCCGTAGGACGAGATGGGCGAAATGCACAGGAATATCCCAAAAAAGATAATTTAATCTTTTTATTGTCTCCAGAACAGAAACAATACATACATTATACAGTATTACATTATACAGTTGATAAAACAATTCACCTAATCCGGACCTGACTTTGAACCTTGAACTTTGAACCCAGAACCCAGAATCCAGAACCCTGAACCCTGAACCCTGAACAAAATAAGGGTCAAACCCCATTGGTCCGACCCTTTAATATAACTAACCTTAAAAAAACTTTTTATCTACGAGCGAAAATATTGGTGAAATAATTTTTACCATCTTCGTCCTGCGCTACAGAAATACCAAAGTGGGTATAATCCCCTTCAATATTCTTACGGTGTCCCTCGCTTTTTAACCACGCATTTATAACGGCTTCAGCGGTTCTATATCCAAAACCTACATTCTCACTAACGGCTTTGGCTCCTATATCATTAACCAGGGCAAAATATCTTTTTTGAAAATTGTCGTGACTTACCTTTTTTTGCTCGATCATGTAGTTATTGTGATCACTGGCAAGAAAAGTAATTCCATCAACTCTTTTCAGTTCTGATAAACCAACATTTAACCTGTGGTTATTTACTGCATTGAGAATTTCCAATTCCATTTTGGAATAAGTAACATAATCTACAAGATCTGCAGTTTTTAAAGCTGAATCATCAGCTATTTCATCTTTAGCGCACGAAGTAAACATAAAAACGCAAACTAAAGTTAGACACAATTGTTTAGTAATTGTATGCATAGGCAAAGTAGGTTAATTAGACTTGGGATAGCCAAAGTACATAAAAAACCGACTAAATGCATAATTAACAATGTATTTTGTCGAATTTAAGGAAATTTTAACATTTGACGTAAGTTAATACCTACACCTTATATATTTTCAAATAAAATATTTAGAATTTTTAAAATTCAAACACTTTTCCGTCATCAGCTAATTCGACCGATTCAAATACGGTATGTGCTTCTGATTTAAAAAGATCAATATTCTGATATCTGGTGGAATAGTGCCCCAGGATCAAATGTTTGACGCCGGCGTCCCTGGCAATAGTGGCAGCCTGGATGGCAGTGGAATGTTTGGTGGGAAATGCTAGTTCTATGTTCTCTTCAAGAAATGTAGATTCATGATATAAAACTGTAGCCTGCCTGATGTGTTCAATTATTTCAGGATCATAAACAGTATCGCTGCAATAAGCATAACTTTTAGGAGGATCAGGAGGTGCAGTGACCAGATCATTAGGGATTAACTTCCCATCTTCAGAAACAACATCCTTACCCATTTTTAAACTCTGGTAAAGGGAAACATCAATGTTATAATTACATGCCTCATTAATGAGTAATTTACGGGGCCCGGGTTTTTCCTGAAAGAGAAAACCATTGGTGTAAATACGGTGTTTTAAGGGAATGGTAGTTACAGTTACTTTATCATCTTCAAAAAGGACTTCAGGAAATTTGCTGTCCAGTTCATGGAAATATAAGGGGTAATTGGTCCAGGAATTTGCAAGTTTTAGCTGAAGGGTAATTATTTCTTTAATTCCTTTTGGGCCATATATATGTAATTCTGTATCCCGACCTAATAGTCTGAAGGTAGAAACCAATCCAATGAGACCATAAAAATGATCTCCATGTAAATGCGAAATAAAAATATGTTTGATGCGGGAAAATTTGATCTTGTTCCTTCTAAGCTCTACCTGGGTACCCTCCCCGCAATCAATAAGAAATTTATGCCCATTGATCACCAATACCTGGGAAGTTGGATTGGTAAAAGATCTTGGGGTGGCTGCATAACAGCCCAAAATGGTAAGCTTCATTTTTTTTGTATTTTTGCTCACCCGGAAGAAAATTTAAGTATTTAAAAACCCAATTCCCTTTCAAGTTCTTCCATATTCACAATATCCTCTGCTTCCCTTAGGGTGGGAGCAATTATAAGATCTTCCGGAAGTGTTTCCACAGACACCGGATTGCTGGCAATCACGAATGATTTTTTATTCTTTCGGTGCAGGTCTGAAATTTCAAGAAATACCAAAAGATCCCTGGACTCAAGATCTCCTTTATCCATAACATTTACTACCACATTGTCCTTTTCAAAATCTGAATGTGATTGGGAAAGCTGAGTTGCGAAGGTTGCCAGATCTGTACCGGAATCATCTATAATTACATAATTTTCCTTTTTAGTAATATTCATAACAAGTGACTTTAGTACTAAATTTAAGGTTTAATTTTGGAAGCTAGCAGATAAATTACAGCCATTCTTATAGCAACACCATTTTGAACCTGCTCAAGGATAATGGCCTGCTTTGAATCTGCCACATCACTTGTGATCTCTACTCCCCTGTTAATTGGGCCGGGGTGCATCACTACAATTTGTTTCCTTAAGGAATCCAGGATCTCTTTATTCAATCCATATTGCTGCGTATATTCCCGTGTGCTTGGAAAATAACTTATTTCCATTCTTTCATTCTGAACCCTTAGCATATTGGCCACATCACACCATTCAAGTGCCTTTATTAAATTTGTCTCTATTCCTACTCCCAGGGATTCTATATGCTTTGGAATTAAGGTTTTTGGCCCACACACCTTTACTTGTGCTCCAAGAAGTTTTAATGCAAAGATATTTGAAAGTGCAACCCTGCTGTGTAAAATATCTCCCACAATGACCACTTTTTTACCTTTAACCTCTCCCAGTCGCTCTCTTATGGAGTAGCAATCAAGAAGTGCCTGTGTGGGGTGTTCATGGGTGCCATCTCCCGCATTGATTATACTTGCGTCTACGTGCCTGGATAAAAATATTCCGGCTCCGGGGTTGGGGTGTCTCATTACCACCATATCAACCTTCATGGAAAGGATATTATTTACTGTATCTATAAGCGTTTCTCCCTTACTAACAGATGAAGATGAGGATGAGAAGTTTATGACATCTGCACTCAGTCTTTTTTCTGCCAGTTCAAAAGAAAGCCTGGTCCTGGTACTGTTTTCAAAAAATAAATTGGCAATTGTAATATCACGAAGGGAAGGAACCTTTTTAATGGGTCTGTTGATCACCTCCTTAAAATGATCTGCCGTTTTAAATATAAGTTCAATATCTCCCGGTTTGAGGTATTTGATACCCAGTAAGTGGTTCACACTTAATTCGCTCATTTATTCTCTTGTTTTGACATTAAATAAACTGCATCTTCCCCTTGTACTTCTTTCCAGTGTACCTTGACCTGCTCCTCATTTATTGCATCCACCTGCCGCCCTCTGTAATCGGGCTGAATGGGAAGGTGCCTGCTGAATCTTCGGTCTATTAAAGTAAGTAATTCAATACCATGAGGTCTTCCGAATGACTGAATTGCTGTTAAAGCTGCCCGTATACTTCTTCCGGTATAAAGAACGTCATCAATAAAAACCACATGTTTGTCTTCTACTATGAAGTCAATTTTGGTTTTGTTTGCTTCCAGAGGCTTATCTCCCCTTCTGAAATCATCCCGGTAAAAAGTGATATCGAGCTGTCCTGATGAAATATTCCTGATATTATAATCCTCCTCAAGGATTTTCAAGATCCGGTTTGCAAGATATATACCCCTGGGTTGAATTCCAATAATGACAGTATTGGTGAAACCGGGATGATTTTCTATTAACTGGCAGGCCAAACGGTGAAGAATAATGTTGATCTCTTTGGAATTCAGCAACACTTTTTGGCTCATATCATTTTAAGGACTGGAATTATCTCTTCAAAAGTAAAGATTTTTTTTAGAATTTAGCATTTTGAACGTGTTTTAGAAAATTTAAAACATTTAATAACGAAGCTAGCCTCAGGATATTCATCTTCCTTGAATTACTCTTTGTACCGTAGGGACAATCTATTGGTAGAAGTAGGTTTATTAAAGATGAAAACTGTGCCGTTAGGTACAGAATATTTCTGGTCTCTAATAATTTCTAATCCATTATATGCCGTACCTAAAGGCACGGGCGGAAAATTGGTTAATTCTAAATTATACCAATATGCTGTCCCTGACGGGACATAAAAAATGAACTACCTCGATGCAAGCATACGAGGTATCAAATTCCAAAAAAACAAATTCCAAATTCCAAAAAGTAAAAACGATGCAAGCATCGGGGAATTAAACCCTAAGAGATTAAATAAATTCTTGGGGGAAAGCCTTGTAGCATTTTGAAAACTTTTTAGAAAATTTATAACACGGAAAACCTCAGGATATTCTTCTTCCTGAAATTCCTCTTTGTCCCGTAGGGACAATCTATTGGTAGAAGTAGGTTTATCAACGATGAAAACTGTGCAATTAGGTACAGAATATTCCTGGTCTCTAATAATTTCTATTTCATTATATGCCGTACCTAAAGGCACGGGAGATTCTTAATTATTCTGAATTCTACCCATATGTTGTCCCTAGCAAAAATGAATAATTCACCCAGGTGTTATTGTTATATTTTAAGCCTTAATCTAATTAAAACTCCTTTCTTAATTAAACTTTATTAACAAATCATAAAAAAACCCCCTAAGTTGCCTTAGGAGGTTATTATATAAAGATTAAAGAAAGATTACTTTCCTTCCATTTTATCTTTTAAAGCCTGAAGCTCAGCATTCACATCACCCATAGTAGGTTTGTTCTCCTTTTCCTGTGCAGCCTGCTTTTTAGCGGCCTGCTTAACAATTTGCTGTTCTTCTTCTTTATGGATCGCTGTATGAGATGCAACCACTCTCTTGAATTCTTTATTGAATTCAATAATTTGGAACTCCGCAGACTCACCAGCATTTAATTTCTTACCATCTTCTTTTTCAAGGTGACGAGTAGGAACAAATGCAGTAATATCTTCATTAAATTCTATAGTTGCACCTTTGTCTACTATTTCAGCTATCTCTGCTTTATGGGTTGTCCCAACAGCAAATTCAGTTTCATATTTATCCCAAGGGTTAGATTCAGTTTGTTTATGACCTAAACTTAATTTACGTCCTTCAACATCTAATTCTAATAC
>JBGTNH010000081.1:0-62114 GCA_041743165.1 Gillisia sp.
TGGCAGGTAAGTCACGCTAATAAAAAGGTCCTGAAGATCGCCCTACCAACTAAACGAAGACCTTGGATGGACGGAATTTTTGCCCAAATCAAAAATTCCAACCCTCCCTTTACTTATTCTAATGCATAATCCGGGTTAAAATCGAAGTATTTTCCTTGTTCAAGCCATAGCTTCATAAGTGGGCGTGATTAATAGGAATTAAAAGCCAAAAACGATCATACGTAGGTCCTCTCAAGCATAGTTTATTCTATAGTACATAAAGCCTGCCTTTGGCCTGGGGTGTTAGTTATAAAAGGTGAATCTCATATTGTGAATTAGAATACATCCCAAAAACCTCAACAGTATATCATAGTAGTCTGCCAGAACGCGGTTAAAGAGATAATTAAAAATAGTAATATGACTGAAGGAAATTATTTGACTTAAATTTCTTTACATCCATTTATAATTATAAAGTAAATGTATCAAAAAATTTAAACAAAAATTAAACATAGGCGTGCATCCATCTTTGGGTGAATTAAAACAGGAGGAGATTCTTATAAGCTCAGGGGGAGCTAAAAAGACTACATCCTGGACTTTTTGACCTAACACCTGCCGTTTTAATCTCTTTATTTTTGACTTTCTGATTTAACTTTAAAATCTTAACTATGAATTTCAGCAAAATAATTAGAATCTTTTTAGGAATTATGTTTTTAATGACTGGAATGATGAAACTATTTCTTCCATTCTTTGGTAATGCATTTTTAATTCAGCTCACAGAGGCCGGAATTCCCATGGTAGAATTAAATTTTTGGATAATACCCATCATTGAGGTCATTCTCGGGTTTATGCTATTATTTAACTATCAGGCTAAACTGACTATGATTATTATAATTCCTATTATGCTGGTTGCAACTTACGTTCACATTGTAGTTGTTAATCCTGCTGCATTTCCGGCCCAACCTCAGTTCCCAATTATGCCTTTAATGGTTCTGATGATGATAGGGGCTTACTTCTTTTTGCAGAAAAGAAGGGAAGTAACCGGGGAAGTAATTCATTAGGAGTTATTGGCAGTTTAAACCTTGTGTTATAATTTCTGCTGGAGGTCCTGGGTTTCTTTGCAATCCCTACAATTAAGAACTTAAAACAATAGGATAATTTATCTTCCCCTTCTGGTAAAAGTGCCCCTTTTTTAGGGGGTGCTTTTATTTAATTTTTACTAACCCAAATTCATATTTAAAAAATGACAAAATTTTCCAAATTCACAATGATTGCGGTCGTATCAATATTTTTATTTAGTGCCTGTAATAATAAGACATCTCAATCTTCAGTTGACGAAGTAGCTGTAGAAGAAAGATCAGATTCAAATTTAAAAAAAGCGCCTCATTTTGAAGTTACCACTATAGATGGAGAAACAATAAGCCTTCAGCAATCCATGGATGAAAATAAAGCAACCGTAATTTATTTTACGGCTTCCTGGTGTCCCATGTGTGCTAAAAACTGGCCCGCACTTTCTGAAGTTTATCCCGAATATGAGGACAGGATAAATCTTGTTGCTATAAGCATAGATCCCACAGATGACGAGGAAGTGATGAGAAATCTTGATGACAAACATAACTTTCAATTTCCTGTTGTTGCAGGAAACCCACAGGTGATGCTGGACTTTGGAGTAGACAGCCAGGCTACTACCGTTGGAGTTACCCGGGAGGGAAATGTTGCTTTTCAAAAAAATAAAAGTGTTTTAACCGCAGATGAATACCGGGAATTATTTGAGCAATTACTAAAATAATTCGATGGATTTTATCTGGTTTTCTTTTTTACAGGGGGTTCTTGCGTACCTCGCCCCTTGTGCCGTTGCTTTATTGCCGGGGTATATCGTGACATTTATATCACGAAACTCAGGTACTCCTCCTTCTCTCTCCCCCACGAAAGGGAAGGGGTATAAAGCGGGCATTATTACCTTAGATTAATCATAGGCGACCAAGACTATTATTTTAAAATCGCATTTGGGATTAGCCCTGTTGGTAGTGTGTTTCCCTTTTCCTTATTGGGCCACACAGGCATGGCAGCAGATTTCCGGTTTGAGGGGTATTTCCCTGGTTTATTATTTATGCAAACATGCGGAATAAATGATCCTGGTAATAAGCGCTTCCAATATAAAGATGATCACTGATATATCATTATTAACCGGAATATACAGGACGTCCTGGAATCAATATAAATTTCTTTTCTACGCCCGGGCCATTTTGGCTGTCTTTGCACAGTTTTCCTCTCATAAGACTTTCTATTTAAAATCATTATTGGTGAATATATCCATTTCAAGGTTTAGGCCATGACTTAAAGAAAACCTAATTCCTCACTGATGAAGCCAATTTCATGTTAAATAGTGAAGGATTTATTTAAATTACCACCTCTTCCATATTCTTTGTCAATTAATTGACATTTATTCTTTTTAAAGCTAATTAATTTAATGTTTAATATTAGCGTCAATTACATTATTACAGTATGATAATGATATATAAAAATATTAAGGAGGATGGTTAGACACACGAATAAATTACTTCGCAGAAATATTTAAGCTGCAAGCTATTATTCGCCTTAATCAACAATTAATAAAAATGTTTAATTAAATAAGTAAGTATGAGAAATATTGATTTGAAATCAGCGGTATGGGCAGGTGTAATAACAGGAATTGTTTTTATGTTGCTCGAAATGATCATGGTTCCACTTTTTTTAGGAGGATCTCCATGGGGGCCTCCACGAATGATGGCGGCTATTCTTTTAGGGGCAGAGGTTTTGCCACCTCCGGCCACCTTTGATATTGGAATACTTATGGCTGCAATGGCAGTACACTTCCCAATATCTATAATTTTTGCCATTATTACTGCCCTGGTGGTTGATAAAATGTCACTTGTAACAGCATTAATAGTTGGTGCTGTGATGGGTCTTATCTTGTATGTAATTGGATTTTATTTAATGACAGGGGTTTGGCCCTGGTTTGCAAATGCCCGTAACTGGGTAACAATTTTTGCTCACCTGGTATTTGGACTTGTAGCCGTTTGGGCATATTTTAAATTACGCGACAAAAATACGGCAACAGAAAAAACAGCCACTGCTTATTAGATATATTGGAATTGAAGTAGAGTTTTCTTACCAATTTATTAATTCCCCGGGGCAGCCTCGTTGTTCCGGGTAAAAAAGAAAGTTATGGGAAAAAATGTGAGTGAATATTTATTACACCGTCTATCTGAATGGAATATTAAACGTATTTATGGATACCCCGGCGACGGTATTAATGGCATTATGGGAGCCCTTAATACTACGGGAGATCTCATGGAATTTATACAGGTACGTCATGAGGAAATGGCATCCTTTATGGCCTGTGCCCACTCTAAATTCACTGGTGAAGTGGGAGTTTGTCTGGCAACCTCGGGTCCCGGAGCAATTCATTTGTTAAACGGACTTTATGATGCAAAAATGGATCATCAATCTGTGGTAGCCATCGTTGGGCAACAGGCATTGGCGGCTATGGGAGGGCATTATCAACAGGAAGTTGATCTTATTAGCCTTTTTAAGGATGTTGCCGGTGACTATGTACATATGGCCAGTGATCCAGCTCAAATACGGCACCTGGTTGATCGGGCGGTGCGCATCGCTAAGGCTGAAAAAACAGTAACCTGTATCATTATTCCAAATGATGTACAGATAATGGATGCTGTGGAAAAACCAGGCAGGAAACATGGTACTATCCATTCCGGCAGTGCTTATTCTTCACCCTATAGTATACCACGGGAGAGTGATCTCAAAAAGGCCTCGGCCGTTCTTAACGAAGGCAAAAAAGTTGCTATCCTGGTGGGAGCAGGGGCGCTGAATGCATCAGAAGAAGTCAAAGAAGTAGCTGAACTTTTAGGTGCCGGAGTTGCCAAAGCTCTTTTGGGAAAAGCGGTGCTGCCCGATCATCTTCCATACGTCACTGGTTCAATAGGCTTATTGGGTACAGAACCCAGCTGGGTAATGATGTCTGAATGTGATACCCTGTTAATGGTTGGGTCTTCTTTTCCTTATTCTGAATTTTTACCGGAAGAAGGTCAGGCCCGGGGGGTGCAGATAGATATCAAATCCCGAATGTTAAACTTACGCTACCCTATGGAAGTGGCTCTTACCGGAGATAGCAAGGAGTCATTAAAAGCTTTGATACCATTCCTTGAAAGAAAAGAAGACCGCAGCTGGAGGGAAAAAATTGAAAAAGAAATTCAAAACTGGTGGAAAGTTTTAGAAGAGCGGGCGATGAAAGATGCCAATCCTATAAATCCACAACGGGTTTTTTGGGAACTTTCTTCCCAACTTCCGGATAATTGTATTCTTTCTGCCGATTCAGGATCATCTGCAAACTGGTTTGCCCGCGATTTAAAGATAAGAGAAGGAATGATGGCTTCTCTTTCGGGGAACCTGGCAACTATGTGCCCAGGCGTGCCTTATGCTATTGCTGCGAAGTTTGCATTTCCCAACAGAGTCGCCATTGCCCTGGTAGGGGATGGTGCCATGCAAATGCTGGGTAACAACGGACTTATAACTATAGCAAAATACTATAAACAATGGGATGATCCGCGGTTGGTCATACTTGTACTTAATAACCGGGATCTCAACCAGGTTACCTGGGAACAACGGGTTATGGAAGGGGACCCCAGATTTGCAACCTCTCAGGATGTTCCGGATTTTCCTTATGCAAGATATGCTGAAATGCTTGGTCTTCAGGGAATACGTGTAGACAAACCCGAGCAAATAGCAGATGCCTGGAAAGAGGCTTTTTCTGCAAACCGTCCTGTGCTTGTCGAGGCCTATACAGATCCGGATGTGCCTACCCTTCCTCCACATATAACATTTGAGCAGGCAATAAACTTTTCTAAAGCCCTGATCAAAGGAGATCAAAGTGCCTTGGGAATTATTAAACAAACAGCTAAAGATTCCATAGAAAGTTTCCTTCCCCATAAAAAAGACAGTTAGTTATGGAAGATAACGATCTCAGGTCTGTAACGGCAGAAAATTCTAAATTGAAAGCCGGAAATCATCCGGTGGAAAAGCTTGTAGTTTCTGCCTATAAAATTCCTACAGATTATCCGGAATCTGATGGTACCCTGGAATGGGATGCTACCACTCTGGTTGTGGTTCAGGTTACAGCAGGTAATAAAAAAGGGATAGGTTATACCTATGCAGATGTATCGACGGCACATTTGATCGGGAAGAAATTAAAAAACATTGTTCTTGGTGAAAATGCCTTTGATATTCCCCTCATCTGGAATAAAATGTATGAGGCAGTACGCAATCTTGGACAAAGCGGAATAAGTATGATGGCAATTTCTGCAGTAGATAATGCTCTGTGGGATCTTAAATCGAAGATTCTGGAGCTGCCGCTGCTTAGTTTACTTGGAGCTGCCAGAACTGATATCCCCGTTTACGGAAGCGGCGGCTTCACTTCCTATGACCACAAGCGCCTGCAGGAGCAACTTTCCGGCTGGCAGGATCTGGGTATAGAAATGTTCAAGATCAAAATAGGCAGAACACCTACAGAAGATATTGACCGGGTAGAAACTGCCCGGAAAGCTATAGGTAAGGCTGCTGAATTGTTTGTGGACGCTAATGGAGGTTATACCCGGAAACAGGCATTATTCTTTAGTGCGAAATTCGCGGAATCTGGCGTAACCTGGTTTGAAGAACCCCTACGTTCAGACGACCTTGAAGGGTTGCGCCTGTTACGCGACCGGGCCCCGGCAGGAATGGCAATTACAGCAGGAGAATATGGTTATACCCTTCCATATTTTCAGAAAATGTTAGGCGCAGGTGCGGTTGATATCATTCAGGCAGATGCTTCCCGTTGTGGGGGTATCACTGGTTTTCTTGCCGTGGCAAAACTTGCTGAGGCTTTTCAGATCCCTCTTTCCTCACATTGCTGCCCTGCCCTGCATTTACATCCTGCCTGTTCATTACCTGGTATGCTTCACCTGGAATATTTTCACGATCATGTACGCATTGAAAATATATTTTTTGAGGGTGTTGCAGAAGTTAAAGATGGTTACCTCCGGCCCGATCTTTCCCTACCCGGTTTGGGCTTGCAGTTAAGGGAGAAAGAAGTAAAAAAATACAAAATCTATTCTTCAGAAGAAAATATAAATTAAAAGATAGACCATGGCACATCAGGATATAGAAATCAAACAGGAACCGGTAAAGAAGAAACCCAATGTTGACGAATCTGCACTGGAAAGAGCATTAAAGGAAAAATTGGGAGATGACGTCCTTTTTGATGTGGGAACTAAAGCTTTGTATTCCCGGGATGCTTCAAATTACCGGCAGGTTCCTATTGGAGTAGTACGGCCTAAAAATGCAGAGGATATTGCTACTGTACTGGAAATATGCAGGAAATTTGATGCTCCTGTATTGAGCCGGGGTGGTGGTACAAGTCTCGCCGGGCAATGCTGCAATTGGGCAGTGGTAATGGATATGTCACGGCATTTTAATAATATCACCTTTTTTGATGTCCAAAACAGTAGCATCTCTGTACAACCCGGTATCGTCCTGGATGAGGTGAGAAATAAAACAAAGGAAAAGGGCTTAATGTTTGGCCCCGATCCCGCTACCCACAACCACAATTCTTTGGGTGGAATGATGGGTAATAATTCCTGCGGAGTAAGGTCTGTGATGGCATCCAAAGATGGCCCCGGGGCAAGAACTTCAGACAATGTTGCTTCAATGAAGATCATGACCTATGATGGAATCGAAATGGAGGTAGGCCCAACATCTGACGAGGAATTTCAAAAAATAGTTCAGGAAGGGGGGCGAAAAGCAGAAATTTATCAAGAGTTAAGGGATTTAAGGGATAAATATGCAGATCTCATCCGGGAACGCTTTCCTAAAATCCCGCGAAGGGTTTCAGGATATAACCTGGATGATCTTCTGCCGGAAAACGGCTTTAATGTGGCCCGTGCTCTGGGAGGTTCAGAAGGTACCTGTGTGGTAATTACAGAGCTTACATTAAAACTTGTCCCTAATCCAAAGAAACGGATAGTGATGGTGGTAGGTTTCGAAGATGTTACCAAAGTAGGGGAATATGCTTCTAAAGTAATAGAATATGGACCCATAGGGCTGGAAGGGATAGATGATAAACTGGTAACCTTTATGAGGAATTCCCATTTACGTGAGGATGAACTTGAAATGCTGCCCGAAGGTTTTAGCTGTATGATCACTGAGTGGGCCGGCGATACTACAGAAGAAGCCCGTGAAAAAGGCGAGAAAGCGTTAAAATTCCTACAATCTGAAGAAGTAGTGACTGCTTTCAGGATTTATGAAGGAGAAGAAGAACAGGAGAAAGTATGGGCGGTACGCGAAGCAGGACTTGGTGCCACCGCTTTTGTGCCAAATCTGGAAGACAGCTGGCCCGGTTGGGAAGATTCGGCCGTTCCTACCGAACATGTTGGAGCCTATGTGAAGGAGTTGAAGGAACTGTTTAAAGAATATGACTACGATGTTTCGGTTTATGGGCATTTTGGACAGGGTTGTGTACATTGTCGCATTCCCTTTGAAATGGAAACCCAGGAAGGGGTGGAAAAGTTCAGGAGATTTATGGATGATGCTTCAGACCTGGTATTAAAGTTTGGAGGTTCTCTCTCAGGGGAGCATGGGGATGGACAGGCCCGGGCAGAATTGCTGGGAAAAATGTATGGGCCTGAACTTTTGGAAGCCTTCAGGGAATTCAAAAGAATCTGGGACCCTCAGGGAAAAATGAATCCGGGAAAAGTGGTAGATCCCAACCCAATTCTTTCCAATCTTCGGTTAGGACCACATTATAAGCCAAAACAGGTTAAAACACACTTTCAGTTTCCCGATGATAAATACACCTTTGACAGGTCTGCTTTGCGGTGTGTTGGTATAGGTGAATGCCGTAAGCATGAAGACGGGGTAATGTGCCCCAGTTACCAAGTTACCCGAGAAGAAAAACACAGCACCCGCGGCCGGTCTACCCTGCTGTTTGAGATGTTAAGGGGTGAAGTGATAAAAGACGGCTGGCAAAGCGAGGAAGTTAAAGAGGCACTTGATCTTTGTTTTTCCTGTAAGGGTTGTAAAGGGGAATGTCCTGTAAATGTTGACATGACTACTTATAAAGCAGAGTTCCTGGCGCATTATTATGAAAAAAAGACACGGCCACGTCACGCCTATGCTTTGGGCTGGATCACCATTTGGTCCCGGCTGGCCTCAAAATTCCCCGGCGTGGTAAATTATCTCACCCATACACCCTTTACAGCTAATATTATACGGAAGATAGCCGGAATGGGTGAAGAGCGCAAATTTCCTGTTTTTGCCTCTCAAACTTTCAGGGAGTGGTTTATTAACAGGGAACCTAAAAACCCTGATGGCATGAAAGTCATGCTCTGGGCAGATACTTTTAATAATCATTTTTATGCCCAAACAGCCATTGCAGCTGTAGAAGTGCTGGAGCATTTTGGTTTTAAGGTGATAATTCCCCGGGGACATCTTTGTTGCGGCAGGCCTTTACAGGTTTATGGAATGTTGAATATGGCAAAAAAATGGCTGGGGGAGATTCTGGAGGTCCACAAAGAAGAGATAAGAAATGGCATTCCCGTTGTAGGGCTGGAACCCAGCTGTATGCTAACTTTTAGAGATGAGATGTTGAATTTTTTTCCTTCAGATAATGATGCCCGGCGATTGGCAAAACAAAGCTATATTTTAAGCGAATTTATCATGAAATATGTGGAAGAAGATAAACTTCCTAAGATTGAAGCAAAGGTACTGTTGCATTTTCACTGTCATCACAGTTCTGTTTTAAAAACGAAGGATGAAACAGATCTTTTGAAGAAAATGGGGGTTGATTTTGAAGATCTGGATTCCGGGTGCTGTGGCCTGGCTGGTTCCTTTGGATTTGAAAAAGACCATCATGAAATTTCAATGGCCTCAGGGGAAAGAGTTTTACTTCCTGCGGTAAGGGATCAGGATGAAAGTACAATGATCCTTACCAATGGTTTTAGTTGCCGGGAGCAAATCGCACAGGGTACAAATCGCCGGGCGGTTCACCTGGCAGAGCTAATGCACATAGCAATTAGAGAAGAAAATTATAAGAGCAATGGAGAAACTCCGGAAAACTACTATGAACAAAATTATGGACAGAAGTACAAAGAAACCGATTTGGTCCCTGCGCTTTTAATTGCAATTGGAGCGGTGGTTGTTATAGGTTTTGCGGCAATGTGGAGAAAGAACAGATAAATTATTTATTGTTAACCATTAAAAATAATAAAAATGAAAATTGGTAGAATGAAAAGAAGAAAAAACAGGATGGGATCTGCTGAAATTTTAGCAGGGATAGGAATTGGTCTTTTAGCCGGAGCGGTAGGGACTACAGTGATGACGGCGGCACAAATGATCGATATGAAAGTTACCGGCCGTGAACCGAGCGACACGCCCTACAAGGCTATAAAAAAGATCTTTGGAATGAAAGAACTCCCTGAAGAGAAAAAGGAAAAAGCCAACAACCTAATACATTTTGCCTATGGAACCGTATGGGGGGTGCCCCGGGGAGTTATGGCGGCTACCAGCATGGATGGAGCAGCCAGCACCGCAGCACATTTTACCGGGATTTGGGGAACCGAAATAACCTTGCTACCCGCTATGGACGTTATAGAACCTGTAACAAAATGGTCGCCCCAGGCCCTTGGCAAAGATTTCATGTTCCACGTGATCTATGCCGTTGCAACTGGTGTTACAGCCGATTTGCTGTATAAACAACTTAAGTAATAAAGTGAAAAGGGAAGGAGAAATGGTTTCTGAAACAATAAAATTCCCGATTTCTCTTTTTTTCGATGCCGGTCCTATTCAAACAGAGATTTTATTTTAAAGACAAACAGAAGAGATGCTAACATTCAGCTTATTATGAGGTAACAGAAAATTTTTATGGAATTTATTGTAAGTTCGTAAGGTATATTAGACATATCTTCTAAAGTACAGCGTTTTTAGCCTCCTTATGGCAATTTCCATGACATGAACGGAAAAACTGCAGTTTTAATTTTTGCAAATTCTTCAGCTGAAGACCAAATGCAAAAGGCCTTTCCCAACGGAAAGGGATTATTTGATGCGCTTAATAATAAAACCCTGAACACTGTAAAGAACACAGGGCTTCCATTTTTTCATTTCACTGAAAATGAGCAACAGGGCTCCACTTTTGGAGCCCGTTTTACTAATGCCATTCAGGAGGTTTTTAGCAGAGGGTATGATAATATCATCACTATTGGAAATGATACGCCACAACTAAAACAAAGCCACCTTCTCAAAACGGCAGAACTTTTAAATAGAGAAAATTTTGTTTTAGGCTCTTCAGAAGACGGGGGATTTTACCTTATGGGATTGAAAAAATCTCATTTTGATCTAAATTCCTTTTTAGAATTGCCATGGAACACTTCCCGTCTTGCTACCGCAATTTCTCTTTTGGTAGTTAGCAATCCGGAAGTTGAGATATACAAACTTCAGCCGTTAAAAGATATTGACAGGCTTATTGATCTAAAAAGTCTTCTCAATTCTTTTTGCTCAATTTCAAAAGAATTAAAAAAGATTATTCTACTACTTCTTTGTTCAGACAAAGAAACCTTCCATATTTCTGAATTCATTAGAAATGATTTTTTTAATGAAATTTACTACAATAAAGGTTCTCCGACTCTCCTTTGATTCAATTCTTGACAGTTCAAAAAGGAGCTGTCGGCGGACTTTATTTGTTTATTCTTACCAAACTTTACGATGAAATTTATTCTCATATGCCTGGGGTTTTGCCTGGCAACAACTGGTTTTGCGCAAAATCTTGTTTCAGGAAGGGTTCTGGATGAATCTGGAACAGGAATCCCTTTAGTAAACGTGATCTTAAAAAATTCTTCTATAGGAACTATCACGAATGATGATGGTTCATTTCAAATCAATGTGCCAGATTTAAATGGTACGCTGGAGTTTTCTTCTATTGGGTACCAAACCCGTGTAGTGCAAATTAACAACCAAAATAGTATACAAATTACTCTTACTGATGCTGCTACAGGTTTAAATGAAGTGGTAATAACTGCTTTGGGTGTCGAGCGTAAAACACGTGAACTGGGTTATACCGTTCAAAGCATTCAATCCAGGGATATTGCCGAAGTAAAGTCGGTCAATTTCCTGGATAATTTAAGCGGAAAGCTAGCGGGTGTAAACATCACACAGGGTGCGACAGGAGTAGGTTCCAGTTCTAAAATTACCATTAGGGGAGAGTCTTCATTTTCAGATAACAATCCCTTATTTATTGTTGACGGGATTCCTATTAACAATAGCACAATCTTCGGCGAAACCAATGAGGCTGCGGCGGGATTTCAGGTAGTAGATTTCGGAAACGGGGCCATGGAAGTGAACCCTGATGATGTTGCTTCGGTTTCCGTTTTAAAAGGTCCTGCCGCAGCCGCTCTTTACGGAACCCGCGCTGCGAACGGGGTGATCATTATAGAAACCAAAAGCGGAAAGGAAACCAAAGGAATGGGAATAAGTATTAACACAAGTTTGTTTGTGGATACTGCATTTAAACTTCCGGAATTTCAAAATGAATATGGCCAGGGAAATTCGGGGGAATTTGAATTTAAAGACGGCCTGGGAGGAGGTGTTAATGATTTAATTACCTACAGCTGGGGGCCACGTTTAGACCAGGGAATACTGATACCACAGTTTGACAGCCCAGTCACTTTACCAGACGGAACAGTAGTACGGGGGGGTGATACCTCGGTGCATGGGGGTTTACCCATCACTCCCACACCTTTTAATTCCCACCCTGATAACCTAAAGAGTTTCTATGAAACCGGAATCACTACAATCAACAATGTCGCGGTTTCCTCAGGATTTGACAAAGGAAATTACAGGCTCTCCTTTACCGATTTGCGCAGTGAATCAATCATACCGGGAGTAAACCTGGACCGGCAAACTGTGGCAGCAAAGATGAGTTTTAAGCCCACAGATGGCCTGGTCATCAATTCGGCTATCAATTATGTGAATTCCCGAAGCGATAATCGACCTGCAAACGGTTACGGATCTGAGAACACGAACTATTCCCTGGTCGCCTGGGGCCCGCGGTCTTTAAATATTGAAAACCTCAAAGACTACTGGCAGCCGGGGCTGGAAGGGATTCAGCAATTCTCTTATAACTACACCTTTTTTGACAATCCATATTTTACCCTGTTTGAGAACACTAATTCCTTTAACAGGGACAGGGTTTTTGGAAACCTGTCAGTAAAACAGCAAATTACTCCGGAAATTAGCCTGGCTATTCGCACAGGTATGGATTATTCTTCTGAAAAACGCGAGTTTAGAAGAGCCTTCAGTTCCAACAGATTTCAGAACGGGGCATACGCAGAACATGATATAACCTTCAGGGAGATCAACACAGATTTCCTGTTGAATTATAATAAGATTTTCGGAGATATTTCCGCAGACATTAGCTTGGGGGGGAATAGACTGGATCAAACGGCATCTTCTCTGCAATCGCAAACTACCTCTTTGGCACAGCCCGGAGTTTTTAAGCTTAGTAATGCGGCTTCCCCCATCGAAATTTTTGATTTTGAATCCCGAAAGCGTATTAACAGTTTCTATGGAATTGCAAAATTTGGATATAAGAATTTTCTCTATCTGGATGTGACTGGTAGAAATGACTGGTCCAGTGCATTGGCCACACCGCTTTCTGTAGCTAACACCTCGTTCTTTTATCCTTCGGTTTCAGGAAGTTTCATCTTGTCAAATGTAATACAGCTTCCGCAGGCCTTTTCCTACGTTCAATTACGTGCTAATTGGGCCGAGGTAGGTAATGATACCGATCCCTTTCAAACCACCGGGGCTTTCGTTGCACAAACTCCCTTTTTGTCTCAACCTACATTTAGTGAGCAGGATGTTATTCCTAATCCTAACCTGCGGCCAGAACGCACTACCTCGTATGAAATTGGAGCAGATATCCGTCTTTTCAGGGATCGTCTTAATTTTGATGTGACATATTATCAATCCACAACCGAAGATCAAATTCTGTCGCTTCCCATAGGGATATCTTCGGGTTTCAACCAGAAAGTGGTCAATTCAGGAAAGGTGAAATCTCGCGGAATAGAGATTGTTGCGGGGCTTACTCCGGTAAGAAATGCCAATTTCACATGGAACAGTACATTCAATTTCAGCAGAAATGTTTCTGAAGTAACCGAACTACCGCAGGAAGCCGGAAGATTGACCCTTGCCTATAACCGTGTTTATGACAATCCAGATCAAACCGTGTGGCTGCAGGTAGAAAAAGGCGGCAGGGTAGGAGACCTCTATGGAACGGGCTACCTGAAAAATGAAAATGGTGATTTTGTATTTACCTCAGGTGGAAGGTTTATAGCCGATAATGAACTCCAGAAACTGGGGAACTACAATCCCGATTTCACCCTTGGATTCAACAATCAATTTTACTACAAAAACTGGAACTTCAACTTTCTGTTGGATTGGAGACAGGGAGGGATTCTGGTATCCAGAACTTTGTCTCTGGCTGCTGTGGGAGGTCAACTTAAGGAAACGGCTTACCGCCCGGAAGGGGGAATAATCGCCCCGGGGGTTGTAAATGTTGGAACAGTGGAAAATCCGGAGTTTGTACCCAACACCACAGCCGTAACACCTGAATCCTTTTACCGGCAATTCTTTGACCGCAACCATGAAGTAAACAGTGTTTATGATGCTTCTTATTTGAAGCTTCGGCAGGTTGCCCTTGGTTATACCTTTACTCTAAAGGAAGGGGCATTAGGCTTTATAAAAGATGGGGCAAGCCTCAATTTGTCATTAATTGGCAGGAATCTTTTTGCCTTTAGTGAGATTCCGCATTTTGATCCGGAACAGCTTGCTGTACAGGGGAAAGGACTGGTAAGCGGGGTAGAAGATATGTCTTATGCCAGCACAAGAAGTATAGGGTTTAAGGCCGGAATAGATTTTTAAGCACACAAGGCAAAAAATTGGATGAAACGAATCTAAAATATTTAAAATGAAACATCCATGAGAACAGACTTTCTCACACAGGAAAATGTTTAAATGGATGCAACTCCCGGCAGATAAAGGGAGACCTATAAAAAAATGATATAAACAGATGAAATATAAAATAACCATCGCAGGAATTCTCTCCTTATTTTCTGTGCTCGCCTGTACTGAAGACTTTGAGGATATCAATACAAATCCTAATGCACCTATAGAGGTGCAGCCAGGCCTTTTACTTAGACAGGTGATCTTTGATTATGGGGAAGAAATGTCTTATGAAGGATTTGTGGCCGGAAATTTACTGGGCCAGCAATTGACTGCCCTGGACTTTAACCTGTTTGACAGGCATGCTTTGAATTCCCCCCAGCTGGGGGGAAACCCGTGGCCGGTACTGTATACCAACTTAAGGGACAATGAGACCATCCTGAAAAAGTCCCGGGAAAATGAAGTTTCCAGAGTATATGAAGGTCCTGCTCTAATTATGAAAGCTTATATGGCCGGGACCTTAACCGATCTCTTTGGAGATGTTCCCTTTTTTGAAGCTTTTAAAGGCAAGGAAATTACTACCACCCCTGCTTATGATGCACAGGAAGATGTGTACCTTGCCCCCGGAGGTATCCTGGACAATCTGGACAAAGGAATAGCTGCAATAAAAGACTACCAGGGAGCAATAGCTCTGGAGGGAGATATTCTCTTTAATGGAAACCTCAATAATTGGATAAAATTCGCAAACTCCCTTAAAATAAAAAGCCTGATGCGTATTTCGGCAGTAAAAGATGTTTCTGTGGAACTTCAGCAAATTTTTTCTGAAGGTAATTTTATTCAGCAGAATTCTGAAAATGCGGCTTTTGATTTTACCGATGGGGAGCCTAATAATTTTAGAATGGCAAGGTTACGGGCAGGCGACTTCAATAACTTTGTCATGTCTGAAACTATGGAAGAGATCCTTAAGGAGTTAAATGACCCCAGAATAAGCGTGATGTACAGGCCAACAGGTAATGATCCTGAGGTCTTTAACGGGCTCATCAACGGGATAGATGCTTCCCAAACGTCCATTTCCCCTGCAAATTTTTCACATGCAGGGAGAATCTTCAGGGAAGAAACAGGAAAATTGGACGCAAATTTTCTCACCGCCTGGGAAACTTCCTTATTTCTTGCGGAAGCCGCTGAAAAAGGATTTATAAACGCCGATGCAAAAATACTTTATGAACGTGGGGTAAAGCAGGCATTTGAATATTGGAACACCCCAATTCCTGAAAATTATCTGGAACTGGAAGCTGCTTACGGTGGCAATGGTGCAAATAAAATTGAACAGATCATAACTCAAAAATGGATTGCAGGCATGACAAATGGATATGAGGGCTGGATAGAATGGAGAAGAACTGGTTTTCCTGAATTGAAGAATATTTCTGCAAGCCTGAACAATAATATTATTCCGGTACGAATGCCCTACCCGGCCGAGGAGGCGGCATTAAATGCACAGAATTATCAGCAGGCGGCAGCAGCAACCAACAATAACAGTATCAATTTTCCGGTTTGGTGGGATAAAAATTAATTTTAATAAAATAAAGTATAATCTTCCTTGTTAGAAATATTTAATGTAGATATCATTTACTGGCAGTGGGGATTACTGCTTTCGTCCAGTGCTGTTCTGTTTTTTCTCTCTCCTCTGGCAACCACCACAAGAGAGTTCTTCAAGGCTACCTTCCGAAGCAAATCCCCTAATGTGGCTATGCTTACAGGAAGCCTGATTATCTCCTGGATCTTTGCCAAAAGTATTACCAATGCAGCAAATCTGGGACTGGAATTTGGAATCGTAGGAGGCCTGGCTTATGCCGGTTACTATCTTTCTTTTGCAGTTGCGGGATTAGTCATTTTCAGGATGCGGGTAAAGGGAGGCTTTAAAAGTATCCACCAATTCCTGGTTTCCCGCTTTGGAAGAGGCGCTGTTGCCATGTTTTCTATTCTCATAAGCATTCGTCTTTTTAATGAAGTGTGGTCAAATAATATGGTGATTGGAACTTATTTTGGAGAGCAGGGAACGGCAGGTTATTTTTGGGCAATCATTATTTTCACCATATTAACCCTCGCCTATGCCCTAAAGGGAGGATTGAGCAGTTCCATTTTTACAGATGTCATACAAATGGGGCTCTTTGCAATACTGCTCTTCATTATCCTCTGGAATGTTTTTAACGTAGGGGAGATCAGCGTTCAGGAAGTTGCCACTTCCGGAAGCTGGACCATGGCAACCGGTTTAAACTTACTTTTTGCGGCAGTAATCCAATCCTTTAGTTATCCTTTTCATGATCCCGTTTTAACAGATCGAGGATTTTTAAGCAGTCCAAAAAGTACTCTTATAAGTTTTTTACTGGCAAGCGTGATTGGGGGCTTATGCATCACCCTTTTCAGCATCATCGGGGTTTATGCTCAAAAAGAAGGTATGCAGGGACAGGCCGCGGTAGAAGTGGGAAAAGCCTTTGGAGTAGTTATCCTGCTGGTCATTAATTTCATAATGATAACTTCAGCTGCGTCTACCCTGGACTCTACATTTTCTTCCTTTTCCAAACTTTTAGCTGTTGATTTGGGTATGGGCAGGAATTTAACTTTTGGAAGGGTATCCATGATTGGAATCGCCGTGTTGGGAACCATTCCTGTTTTTCTGGATGCTGAAATTCTCTCTGCCACCACTGTGAGTGGAACCATGGTAATTGGACTCACACCCATATTTCTGTTTTGGAAGCTCAAAGTTCCCCGGATTAGTTTTTATTTAAGTGTAACTGCCGGACTCTTGTTTGGATTTTTATTGATTTTTGGAGTTTTTCCAAAGGTTTTAATATTGACAACAGGACCTTATGCAGATCTTCTTTGGATCAATGTATGGGGAATATTATCCTGTATCATCTTATATTTACTCCCCAAATGGATAAGAAAATAGAAAATATTGGTTCTCCGGAAGGACGGATGTTGATTTTTGGCGGAGTGTACAGCAATTTACAGGCTCTGGAAAAACTCATGGAAATTGCCATACAGGAAGGCATCCCTGCTTCTAACTGCATTTGCACAGGAGATATTGTTGGTTATTGTGCACAACCACAGGAAACTGTAGATCTTTTTAGAGAATGGAATCCCAGGAGTATTTCGGGAAATGTGGAAATTCAACTCGCTGAAGGAAAAGATGACTGCGGCTGCGATTTTGCAGAAGGATCCCGGTGTGATAATTTCTCACAATTGTGGTACCCCTATGCCAAAAGCCGATTGTCCAGGGACGCAATAGACTGGATGAAAAATTTACCAGATCATATTCAGTTCACCTATGGAAATCGGAAATTTACCGTGGTGCATGGCTCCTACCATAATATATCAGAATTTATATTCAGGTCCACTTCTTGGGAAAAAAAGAAGAGATCTCTAGAAGCTACCAACAGCGATGCTATTATAGCAGGGCATTGCGGGATTCCTTTTAGTCATTCTAAGGACAATAAACTTTGGATCAATCCAGGCGTAATTGGGATGCCTGCCAATGATGGAAAACCCTGGGTTTGGTATGCTATTTTAGACAACAACCTTGAAGGTTTAGTAACTCATAAAACCTTCTACTATGATCATAATCTTGCCAGTACATTGACAAAAGAACATTTGCTTAAAGAATACGCGAATACTCTGTTAACCGGAATTTGGGATAATACTGAGATCCTGCCTCCCAGAGAAAAATCTATGGTTAAATGGAAACTTCCCAGGTAATGTTAAGGGTATTTCCAGGGCTTCTCACAGGAATGTAACATCTGCTATTACTTCGAAGACAAACATTAAATAAAGCCAGATTATTTCTTAAGGTAAATAACTTTCTGGAAGTACATTTTTATTAGAGTAAGAATTATAATCTGGCTAATACAACCAAAATCCAGAACGTATTCCCGGCTGAATTTTTCAGTACAGGTAAATCTAATAAATTTCAATCATCATTTTTATTAGGAACCTGATTGGTTTATTAAAAATTTTTTTGGTTCTCTACTTTGAAAATGGGCATAGGACTCATAGTTGCGACCTTAAAATTTTCTTTTCTGATACATTGTTTTCCGATTAAAAAATAGGGAATTAATGAAAACCCGTACTAGTGCTAATCAAAAACCTAATTTATCGATTTGAGTGGGTGGTTTTCGTTTTGAGAATTTATAATCGTTTATTAAAGAAAGTACATTATTAGGGTATTGATTTTCATACTCCTATATAGAAGTCTTGGTTCCAGGTTCCAGAAGCAGAGCTGTCTGAAGTCTTTCCCTGAATATTAATGTTTCTGATATTCAAATATATGCACAATCCTATATGAAAGGGTAGGGGGAAAGCTAAAAACACATGTTTAATTCAGGTGTGTGTATGGCCGGGGAAACTTCTTACTGCCGTTGTCCTATTCCCTAAGCGAAGCGAGGTGAAATGGGCAGATAAGGTAATTTTCAGTGAGTTCATAGAAAATTTCAGTAAGTTTAAAGAGTATCGTGGAGGAGGGGTTATTAGTTTTCACGCGGTTTATATACCTCCACTATAAAGATTATTAAATTATCCGGTACAGGCTACTTCTTTCTTTTCGAAAAAAATAAAATAGATTCCAACAATTACTTATTTAAGAACTTGCTTAAATAAGTAATTAATTATATATTTACCTCATTAAAATCTATATCTATGAAAATAGCCCAAACCTGTATACGAATTCTGGCTGATGAAGACCAGATCAACGCCTGTAAATCAGCTATTAAATCCCAGGAACAATCTTTTTCAAAACTGAGCCGCCTGCTGGCCCTGGCAGGAAACGAGGTAAGGTTAAAGATCCTTTTCTTGTTGGAAGAAGAAAAAGAATTATGTCCTTGTGATTTGGCCGATATTTTAGAAATGAGTATTCCTGCCGTATCCCAGCATCTTAGAAAAATGAAAGATGGTAACCTGATAAGACACAGAAGAAATGGCCAGACAATATTTTACTCACTTAATGTTGAACATTTGGCCCTGGTTCAACCATTTTTTGCCCACGTTAAAAATAATACCATTAAAGAATTGGCATGAAAGATCGAGCACAAAAATCAATTAAAAATTCGGGAAGCTTGTTAGGAGCAGGAGCTATTACATCAATCCTTGCCTCTTTATGCTGTATCACTCCGGTGCTTGCCCTTATTTCCGGGGCGGCGGGCGTTGCCTCTGTTTTTTCCTGGCTGGAGCCCTTACGTCCCTATTTGATAGGGATTACAATCCTTGCCCTGGGTTTTGCATGGTATCAAAAATTGAAACCAAAATCTGCCAATGAAATCCAGTGTGAATGTGATGAAGAGGTAAATAAACCCTTTATACAAAGAAAAACTTTCCTGGGCATTGTAACGGTATTCGCTGCGCTTATGTTGACGTTTCCCAATTACGCCCACATTTTCTTTCCTTCAAATGAACCAAGGGAAGTATTAGTAGTAAATTCTTCAGACCTTCAAATGGCAAGCTTCGCTATAAAAGGAATGACCTGTAATGGATGCGCCTCCCATGTGGAGAATGAGGTCAATAAACTACCAGGGATTATAGCTGTGAAAGCTAGTTATGAAAACTCATCGGCCACAGTGGAATTTGACCAATCGAAAGTTAGCTTAAGTGAAATTGAAGATGCAATCAATAAAACCGGATATAAAGTTGTACCAGAAATATAATTTTAATCTATTGATCAAAAAAGTAAGAAAACATCTATGAAAAAGTACGATGTATTTGTAATAGGATCTGGAATGGCCGGTATGAATGTGGCAAAAATTTGTGCATCCAAAGGCCTTAGTGTTGGTATTACAGATGAACTTCCCTACGGGGGGACCTGTGCCCTGCGGGGATGCGATCCTAAAAAGATTCTATTGGCTCCTACTGAGGCAAAACATTTTGCCCAAAACCTGGAGAAAAAGCATATTTCTGAAACTCCAGCCATAGACTGGCGGCAGGCTATGAAATTTAAACAGGATTTTGTTGATGCCATGCCCATTAAAATTGAGAAAGGTTATAACAAAAATGGAGTAGATACTTATTATCAATCGGCGAAATTCATAAGTGAGAATCAATTACAAATAGGAGATACAAAAATAGAGGCTGGAAAGATCGTCATTGCCACAGGGGCAAAACCCCGGAAGCTTAACATTCCCGGTGCTGCATTTACCCTGTCCAGCACAGATTTCCTGAACTTCGAAACTTTACCAGAATCACTTTTGTTCATAGGAGGGGGATACGTGGCCTTTGAATTTGCCCATATGGCGGCCCGCTTTGGTAGTAAGGTAACTATAGTACATCGTGGGGAAAGACCACTGGAAAATTTTGATCCTTTCATTGTAGATCAATTAGTTGAAGCTACAAAAAATTTGAACATCAGTTTAGTGCTGAATACCGAAGTCACAGGGATTGAAAAAACAGGTGAAATTTATAGAATAACCGGTAAGGCTAAAGAGGGAGAAGAATACTTTGATGCGGCTGCTGTTATTAATTCTGCAGGCCGGCCTCCCGCCATCGGTGACCTGGACCTGGAAAAGGCAAATGTCACTTTCGGAAAACGAGGTATTGAAGTAAATGAATATCTTCAAAGCACGAGTAATCCAAATGTTTATGCTGCCGGTGACGCTGCAAATTCAGGGGGTATGCCGCTTACGCCTGTCGCTGTAATGGAAGGGCATATAGTCGCTTCAAACATACTTAAAGGAAATAATAAGAAACCAGATTATCAGGCCATTCCCAGCGTTGTTTTTACACTGCCAACCATGGCATCTGTAGGTTATACCGAAGAGGAGGCCTCAAAGAAGGGGTTAATATTTTTAGTCAGAAAAAATACGGTTCCAGAATGGTTTTCTGCCAAAAGAATCAATGAAAAAACATACGCTTATAAAACGCTTATTGACAAAGAAAGCGGTAAAATCCTGGGGGCTCATCTCATAGGCCCTCATGCTGAAGAGGTTATAAATCTCTTTGCAATGGCAATTAAAGCTGGTTTTACCTCCAAAGATATTAAAACTATGATCCTTACATATCCATCAGCAAGCTCAGACGTTGTCTACATGGTCTGATAAACAAAATAAATCAAACAGAAATGAATACTATAATAAAGAACTCTGAGATTTCCTGCCCCAAATGTGGTCATAAAAAAGTTGAAGAAATGCCTGCCGGCTCCTGCCAGTTTTTCTATGAGTGCGAAAACTGTAAAACAGTTCTAAGACCAGCAGATGGAGATTGCTGTGTTTATTGCACTTACGGCACTGTAGCATGTCCTTCTATTCAGGAAAAGGGTAAATGCTGTTAAGGTGCTTATTTAATTTGTAGCTTAAAAATGCTTTTTATAATGTGCATATAAAACCTCCGGACCTGCCCCTGAAAATCGTAATAAATAAATTTTAAAGTAAATGATTTGCAATTTCCAGATGCCGGTTTTCACATAACGCCGGGCTGAGGTTACAATAGTTTCTTTAATAACTTTAAATCGGGTTCCTTTTTGTTTATAGAGCCTGCCAATGAATTCATGATCCTCATAGATGAAATAATTTTCATTATAACCGCCCAGCTTAAGGAATAAATCACGGTCTACATATAAAGATTGATCGCCTCCACGGCAGGATATGTGGTTTATATTTGTTAACCAGCCTGCAAGTTTTAACCACAAATGACCGGAATCAAATTTAAGCCGAAAACACCCCGCAAGGTGTTTCTTTTGATAGGCCAGTACAATATCTAAATCAAAATTAGGGGGAGGCAAACAATCGGCATGAAGAAAATAAAGTATTTCCCCACGGCCTTTTTGTGCGCCAAAATTCATTTGTTTTGCTCTTCCTTTTTCCGAAGTAAAAACCTCAACGCGTTTATCACCTTTAAATAATTCCTCTATACCATCATTACTGCCACCATCGATCACCAAAATTTCCTGGACAAATCCGGCATTATGAGTCACCAGATAATCTATAAGCTTTAAAATAATTTCAGCCTCCCGAAAAACGGGGATTATTATACTTATCTTCTGATTATTGTTCATTTAACCGCCAATCATAATCCATGTAATCAACATCGGCATTCTTATTTACCTTCACATCGCTGTAAATATTTATGTAGGAAACTAAATCCTTATTTGGAAAATCCTTCTTGAACCAGTCGAAAATTTTGGATAATTCCACCTTATTTTCAGCAATCTTATTTTTATCGGAATTAATAAATTCTGCCGTCAATTTTTGAAGCTGAGTTTCTAATTTTTCTGAGGTAAAGGCCTCATTAAGTAATCTGGGACAGGAAATCGATGCACAATTAATAGCAAAATGGATTCGGGGATCGTTCATTTTTCTTAAAATACCATGCTCTATAGTATTTAGAGAAACTGTTTTATCACCTACCATAATAAATTTCTGGTGCCACGGTCTCTTAATATCCTTAATACTGGCAACAGGATAATTTTGCACAATTAAAAGGGTTGTACCCGCATTATATAGATTGATATAATATGCAAATTGTTCTGAAACCGGCCAGGATTTTTGAGCTGGGTTTTGGGACAAATAGCCGAGGTATTTTTCCAGATTTTTCTTATCCTTTACAAAAGCTTTATAATTCACATCCCCATTGTTTGTGACATGTTTTTTCAATAATTCGTCCCATAGGGTATGATCTAAAATAGGATCTCGTGCAACTTCAAAGTCCTGACTCTTTTTCTCCCAATGCAATCCTGCGTCATCAACACCTGTAATGCCGAACCATCCGGCTTTATTTAGGAAGATAGAACCGGGAATTAGAAAAAAAATCCCTATTAGGGAAATCACTATATATTTCATTCTTAAAATCATCTGGAATTAATAATTGATATTCATTTCTGTACATCTGATAGCCTCATCGTAATTTATTTCTCCTGTTAAATAAAAGAAATCAATAATAAAGATATCAGATTGGTGGGATGCTATCCAGAATCGTCCCTGTTTATAGTTTTTCATTTAAAACCTTAACCAGCTTGCGGGAATTTATTACCCATTCAAATAGTTGAAGAATATTTTAAATTTTTCACTTGCGGGATTTTTAAGAGATTTTGGATACTTTCAATAATGCAGAATCAGCAAATTCTCCCTCATCCTTTAAATATTTTACTTCTGGATTTCTTTCAAATTTTATGACCCTATGATCCTGCAGTATCGATATAACCTGATAATGGCTTGGGTAGATGATCTCAAATTTTTGAGCCGGATCAAATCTTGCAGAATTAACTATTATATATTCAGATTCAAATTCAAGATCCCCTTCTTCCCTATAGCGGGAAATTGCATAATAGTTAAATCTTTTGATGATATAAAACCAGCTTCCCGCACCTTCCCCCGCCAACCAACCGGCACCAGAAGGAATATTTCCAGGAATTGGGGGACTGGGTAAAACAGTCCCGGGATGTTCACAGATTAAATTTTTCTTTGTACTACCCACCCTAATTTGTGTCATACCATTTAATGCCTTAACGTTGGTAAGGGGAGATGGTGTGAGAGTATAGGGTAAACAAAGCTTTAAGTAGTCATTTAATGGGGGTGACCCGGCTAATATTACCGATTGTACAAATCTTGAGCAATTAGTGCCCTTATATTGAAATGGACCATAGGGAAGTGGACTTTTTTTCTGGAGCAGGATTGCTTTTTGCATTACCTCATTAAATTTGACCCTACAAAACGATGCGTATAAATCTCCATCTCCATGACAAGCCTTTCTCCGGGAAAGTTCGTTTAATATTGATTTTAGATTTATAATTCCCTCTCCATTAACATCAGCAACAGTATTTATTTTTAATTCGGGGTCTGTGTCAGCACTTCTTACTCTTCCATGGGCAAAGGGGGCATGATATCGTCCAAAATCAAAGTAATAGCATTGCCCTGAAGAATTGTGTACAAGAACTATTGCCGCATGGCCAGCCTTATAAAACCCGTTTTGGTTAAACCCCAAACCGGTCATAAGCGAATCATACCAGCCTCCTGCTTGTTTGCAAAAGGTCTCCGGCCAGGCCAGGGCTATAGCAAATCCATCCCAATCATTATCTTTCATCATAAAACCTGATAGTGGCAGCCGCAACACCAAAATTCCCGTCAATCAAAGGTTCAAGACACAGCTCCTTTAAACCAACCTTAATAAGGGCCTGATGATGAATAGAATGTTCCAAATTATAAGCCAGTTCCCGGTTTAGGGAAGTGTTGAGAAAATGATCCCCATTCTCTTTGGAAACAGTAAAATTACCTGCCAATTTTAAAGATTTGTCATTATTTATGAAAATCAATTTACTAATTATGGCATCAATAAGGTTAATTGCAGAGGCCTTACAGGTTTCTATTTCCAGATCCCGTTCTCTTTTGTCATAATTAATTATTTCAGATTCCAGGCCTCGCAATAAACATGAATAAAACTCCAAAATATGCCTTACATGTTGTCCTATGGTTGCTCCTGAGAGAATAGGGGATTTATATTGATATTCCTCATCCTGCAATTGGTGTAGGAGCTCCTTAATTTCATTTAAATTGGCAATACATTGCAGCTTCATACTCAAATAAATATTTTTTTAGACTTTGACATACCTGATATAATAGCGTCTAAAAGTAATAATTAGATTTTATCTTTTAAACTTTATTTATTCAGGTTGATATTCTGCATTAACAGTTACAGCCACTGTTTTGGCGATATTTGTCGAAGGTTTCCCTTTACTGAACGCAACTCCATAATCTGCCAAAGTAATATCAAATTCACTTTGAATCTTTACCGTTTTTCCTTCTACTGAAATATTGATTTTTTCTTTAAAAGGCTTGGTAACCCCTTTTATTGTCATTTCTCCCGATACTTCTGTGCTGTAATTTCCATCTTTATTAAAATTCACACTTCCAAGATTATTAATTTTAGCAACAAGTCTCGCCCTGGGATGTGCTTTGGTATCTAAAAATTTATCGCTGTTATAATGCTTTTGCATTAACGACTTTTCAAACTCAAAACTTTGCATGGGAACGGAAAATATGATTTCCCCGGTGGTTTTGTCAAGACTGCTGGTAGCTTTATAATTATTGGAAACTATATCCTCAGCCGGTGTGGATGAAAAAAATTGGACATGAATTTTATTGCTTGTTAATTTTTCGGAGGTAGTAAAGGCGGTTAATGTAAATATCAATACCGATACAAGAGTTAAAATGGTTGCTTTTTTCATGATTTCTATTTTTATGTTATTACTATTATTATTAATTAAATGATTACGAATTTAATGGGATAACTGTTTTATTATTTAAAATATCTACTTGTTCAAGGTTTAAATTATCCTTGTTTAATTAAGGAACATTTTTCCAAAATAACGTGTTCGTACATACCCATGTCCTCATCATAAGAGGCACCGGCACGAATAACTCCTTTTACAGTGATCATCTGGCCTTCAATAATGCCGGAATTTTCTTTATTGATTCCCGAATTAAATGTGCAGCTTACTCCTGCCTGCTCCCCCGGAGATTTTAATAAAACAACCAATTGATTGTTATAGTCAACATCAATTGATGCCACCTCTCCAGAGACTTCAAATATCTTAGACTCTCCTTCTTCACTCAGGTATTTTTTATTTGAACTTGCAGGATCTTCCAGATATTCTGAAACAATTTGACTTGCGTTAACGTGGTAATCTGTTTCGGTTCCCTGAATATCCCGGTGAGGCATATTAAACAGGTAAAAACCAATGCCACCAGCTATGAGAATTCCCACACCTAAAACAATTAATCCTATCCTTATGATTTTCTTTTTATTCATTTTAATGGGTTATTTTTATATAGAGACGACTTGATGTTTTGTTCCTGACATGGTCGCTTGGATTATTTATGAATTTTTTATTTTTTCAATTATTTTTTCTTTAACCTTAGGAGGAAGACTTTCCTTTTTAAGCTTATTTGGAGTAAACCATTTAAATATTGCCTTATTAATGATTTTGCTTTGTTTATCATAAGATTTACAAGCATCGCAAAATGAAAGATGCATAGTAATTAATATTTTTTCCTTAACTGACAGCTGCGATTCCTGCCTTTTTTCAATTAAATAAGTTGCTTTTTTACAAGAAAGCATAATAAAATTCATCCAATGTCTCATATCAATCTATTAATACCAGGGCACTCTGGTTATTTGCCAAACCAGTTTTTTTCTAAACATTTTTTAAGAAGTAACTTGGCCCTGTGAATTATCTGCCAATAATTAGATGGTGTAATATTCAATTCCTGACAAATTTCTCCAGCTTCCCTTTCTAAATAATATTTCCAGCTTACTGCTGTCCTCCAGGGTGTGGGAAGATCATCCATACATAGACTCATAATTTTGTTGAAATCAGTATTATCCAGTAAGTGTTCATCCTGTTCCCACTTATCTTCCAGACCATTAGGATTCCAATTATTATGTTTATCGAATAATCCATTGGTAAGAATTATTCCCTCTTCCTCATTATGGACGCTTATTTTCTTAAACCGGGATGATTTGCGATAGTGATCAATAATTTTATTATTGAGTATTTTAAAAATCCATGTTTTGGCAGTGCTTTCTTCCCGAAAGGAATCCAAAGATTTAAAAGCTGCAAAAAATGTATCCTGTACAAGGTCTTCTGCTACCAATTTATCATTAGTTTTATAAAGAGCCCATGAATATAGATCATCTGAAAAGCTTTCAACCCACATGGTTATTTTCTCCTGATGCTGCTGTTGTTTTTGTTGTTGTTGGGTGTCTTCCATTAATTTCCGCAATTATTTAAGTCCTCCAATTTAACAACAATTTAATAAAAATTATCCCGAATAAATTTCGGTTTGATAAAATGCAGGAATAGAAAACCAATATCCCATAAACCCAGGAGAACTTCCCAGGTTGTTCCCCAATCCGGGACCAGAAATAGCCTCCCCAAAAATATTATATCGGGTACCTTGATTGTCTTCTAATAAAACTTCGGTCTCTGCATAAATGAATTCAAATTCCAAATTATTTAGCGCTCCGGTTAACTCAAAGGATACAATAAAATCTTCATTTCCTACTATCAAATAATTTTTTCCCTGGAAGGTATCCCTGATAATATTTGTAGAAATAAAATGTGGAAATCTATAAGTTATAGCATTTGTTTCACCTACTATAGCATGAACCCGTTCTTTTGAAGGTAATCTATCGTCTTTAGGAACAGGAAACAAGAACCTGTTATTGTTTGTACTATAATCACCATATGGTGAAATCCCATAAGTACGTGAAAACCCGGTTTGGGTGCTCAGCACCTTGCTTTGAGGATAAAGTTTCTTCCATGTACCCCAATTGGTTTCAAACAGCATAATCAATTCTGCTTCTTTTCCGATCAATTCGCCGTTTACAGCCTCATTTAAAAGTTGTGCCCAATTACTATCTGTTTCACGATCAAAAGCTATTAAATTGGTATTATATAATAATCCCGATACCCCAAAGGTCGTTTCTTTTCCGTTTATGACCCTGTTCCAGCCTATTCCCGTACCTGTAAGTGGGCAATAGGTCACTGCCAGGGAAACGTCCCCTATTTTATCATTTGCAATTTCATGCCAGTCGAGAATGGCATGGGGATATGCCCTTACATCATTTCCTTTTTTAAAACCAATAACCAAGTCAAGATCATTTAAATAACCTGCAGCCGAAACGTCGGTGAAACCAGGGTTTACCAATGCCGGAATTCCGTCTCTTCCGGGTCCACCATCCAATACCTGACTTATAGGAATACTCCAAATACCGTCATTGGGATTGCGTCCTGTACTACCGTCATCTGAACTTGAAGAACTACAGGAATAAAGAAAGCTTGTACATAAAATTAAAATTACTCTTTTCATAAGGTGTTATTTAGTGGAAAATCATTTTTTTCTTTACTGAATTGATAAGAAACTCCTATAGAAATCCTTGCAGTAGGAGTAAGTTGTGTTCCCTCTACAAAACTATATAGAGGTAATTCAACCCTGGTACTAAGGTGAAACTTCTGTTGAATGGGTATTGTAAGTTCCGGACGAACAAAAACCCATTCGCCCCCGGTATTTGGTATTTCCTGCCCGTCAATTTCATCCTCTAATACATTCCTGTACTTAAATATGAGACCCGGATTAACCAGAGCCCCCAGGATAATTACCTGATCTGAATACCCCAAATTTGCCTGTAATTCATTTCCAAACTGATATACTGCGGTATTGTTCAGGTATGAATTATTCTTTCCCGGAAGTCTATATGTTAAGCTTCCCGAGATTGCTGCGGAAGGCCTGAAATCAAGTCCTTTTGAAATTGAAACCCAACCAAGCCCATCCCAGGCCCCACTTCCCGGTTGAAGATCGGCAGTGAGCTGAATTCCGTTTGGAGTGGTATGATCTGATTTTCCCAAAGGAGCCTTTACTCCCAAGCCATAATTAATCACACTGAAGCTTCCAAGGAGTTCTGGCATCGAATATTTTACAAGGAAAACCGCATCCCCAATACCCGATGTTTCAGTAAAATTTTCAAAGCCAAACTGATTAATGGTTCTGGTTTGATTTACCCAGGTAAAAAGGGTTTCAAAAGAAATTCTATCGGTGAGAGAATATCCCAAATTTAATAAAACAGAATTTGTGATACGTTGCCTGGAATCGTCATCCAATTCCCTACTACCTGCATTAAGTGTATTTAAATTATTATAATCATAATTTAACCCTATAATAAATATTCCTTTACCCTCATTTGGTAAACCTAAATTATTGGACAATGGAACACCCCCTGAACAACATGTTTGAGCTGAAGAAAAAAGCGGGATGATTATCAGGATTATAGAACCAATTATGTTTCTCATAGTAATTATTGATGGTATTATAAGGAATAGTCGTGTTATTCGCCACTCCTGACAGTCCGGAGATGAAATTTTCGAAATGAAATGTTAAGGAATTAACCTGAAAACACTTAGAAGTTGAAAATGAGAGCAAAGCAGGAAAATTTTTATAAAAAAAAATCTATCAATTCTGCTTTTGCAAAGTAAAAGGAGAATTTGGATTTGTGGGAATAGTGTGTATTTATAGAGGAAAGAAAACCAAAGAACAGGAAAGTTTCTTTTTGGTTCATAAGAAGTTTATCAGCACATTCCCCAATAAGTTGCTACCGAGTAATTCTTAATGGGGGTATAGAAAATTTTTTAAATTGAGGCGGGTGTTTTTCCTTAGCAGGACCATTAAGAAAAAACCATTTCCTGATTTTTAAATATCTGAACAAATTCTTTCTGAATACCCAGGCTTTTATCTACCGTGTACCAGGAGTGTAGTTCTCTTTCAAATAAATTCCAATCACGTCCTGCAGGCTCTTTTTTCCAATCCATAAAGATTTTTTGGGCAGGTTCAGGTCGTGGGCCCCAATTGAAAAGGTCATTTCCACCTGCATCTTTACTTACAAGTTTAGGGATTGATCTGCTGGAATTGGTGAGATATTTGTCCATAAGACCGGGATTTTCATCTCTTAGAACTACCTTCAAAGAAATTTTATTCGATACAGATGCAATTTTTGCAAGGACAGGCAATATTTGGGCACTGTCGCCACACCAGGCTTCAGTTATCACCAGCCATTCCTGGGGTTCGGTCAAATGCTCTAAAAGGTTATTTAATTCCGGTTGCAAAACAATGGTTTTGTTCAATCGCGACATTCTCTTTGCATTTAGAGCTGTAAAATTAACCAAAGCAGGGGATTGTATATCCCCGGAAGTTTTTCCTGAAACAACTAAATCCTGGACCCATTCAACAAATTGATTATATGTAAAAACCTGGTTTTTCATTTATTTAAGTTCTTTTTTGTTTATATAAATTCTTCCTGATAAGTCCAATATTTACCCGGAACATTACAAAAAAGGATCTTCTTAAGTATAAGGTAACCCTCCGGGTATTAAGAAAATGAAGTATTCCCATCCCGGTAATTAGGCTCTATCCTTATTTTAGGTCACATTAGAACCACCCACTCTAATTGGATGTATTACCGTAATAATTATGGAAAATTGAATGAACCGAAAAGGTTTGAAGTATAATTTTCTTTGGTAATGTCTGGGATGTTCTGTTTAAGTAAACTACCTTATATCTGGTAAGAAGATTTTCAAAACTACCGTGTTTTTAATTGGTTTTAATTTTAAAATGTTCCCGGCTCAACATTTCCAGGTTCATTAATTTTTCTTTCCATTTTTGCTGTATTTTGCTGTATATGGCCCGCTTGAAAATTTGTCCCGACCAGTCGAGTTCTAAAAAATTTAAGATCTTTACCCGGGTAAGATTTTCATTGATGGCATCCAAAAGGATATAATATTGATAACTGGTTACCATAGGCATATCACCGGTTTTTTCTCCATAAACCTCATCTGCCTGGAAATGAAGATCACCGGATGTCTCAAATCCTATATTCCTGTTCCCCAGGATGCAATTGTGCTTTGCACCAATTCTATTTACTCTTGCCTCTTCAAATTGAATCGCTGTGAGGGATTTGTCCCAGCTTTTCCTATATTTAAAATTGACTATAAAGTTATAGATAAGATGAAGAGGGGCGGCGATTTCACGTTGCACAATTAAATCTGCCTTATTGTCTATACCAATTTTTGGTTGTGCAATATTTTCCTCCTGCATATCCATTTTATATTGTTGTAGTGACATGTAGTAATATGGAAGAATGTTTATATCATAATTACTAGCTGTTTTTATCAGGCCAGGTTGGTTCTCGGTTAACTCAAAGGCTTCTAAAGCCAGATGGGATAAAAGTAAATATTCATCCAGGGGAACATCATTTTTTAAAAGCCTATGAATTCTATTAACGTCCTGTCCATAAGGTTTTTTAATATCCCTTACCTGAATAAAATCCAGCCTGCCATAATGAACAAGAAATTTAAGACGTAGGTTTATCGCGGTGGAACAGGCACCACAACTGCATATTCGTTGTTGAGCGTATCTTTTTAAGTGACCGTGAAAAGCATTAAACATTTGAGAAACCTGATTTTCGAGGTCGGTAAAATCGATTTCCTTTTCAGTATACATAAAAAGAGCATCTCCTTCTATTTCTGCCAGCTTCATCTCCAGGACATTATTGTCCAGGAGGATTTCAAGAAGTTCAGAAATAATATGAATGCTATGCTCTGTAGGTGTGTTTTGCACAAAACCGGAGAAACCACTTATGTCCGGCATAAAGTAAAAAGCATTCTTTAAGTCTTCTTTTGGGTAGTTTTCATCCATTTAAATTTCCTTTACTCATTAAACCTGATATTAAACAGACAAATATAAACATTAGCCGACACCCGAAGTAAAAGCTTACAATCCTTACGATTATTCCTTGCCGGTCAGGAATAAAGGATGGCAACCCCACCTGTAAATAAAGGATTCAAAGTTTTCTAAATATACCGAAAACCAATTAGCATTATAAGAAATATTCGAGATCTTCTGATCTCCTGCATTTTCCTGTTTGGGTAAGAATAGTGGCTTTACAGGAAGTTCACCAACTCTCACCCGTATTTTCATTATTTGCAGATCTGTAATTTCCCAAAATGTAACTCCGCCAAAATTTTATTGCAAAAACCTGGTCTCCTACAATAAGGAAGCTCTAATCTATTTTATTCTCCCGGCAATTGGATGGTCCGGTTTTAACTGAAGCAAATCCCATAGGTTCCCATACAGATCGCTGAAAACGGCTACAATTCCGTACTCTGCTTCTTTAGGCTCTCTAACAAATTCAACTCCTTTGGATATCATTTTATTATAATCTCTCCAAAAATCATCTGTTCCCAGGAAAAGGAAAACCCTTCCACCTGCTTGGTTGCCAATGAATTTTTCCTGTTCGAATTTTGAAGCTTTGGATAGCAGTATTGTGGTTCCTGTATCTCCCGGAGGTGATATTACCACCCACCGCTTTTCCTGTCCGGATTGATAAATATCCTCAATTAACTGAAAATCAGACCCGGTTTTTGATAAAAAGGAATGGATTTGTTTAAATCCATTGATGGTACCGTTATTTGATTTAAGTTCGTATTTTAGAATGATGCTATATCTTATTGTTTAGGCAAACAGAAATTATTCCAATTTTGCAATTAAGCCCCACCCATTGGCCTTATCTATTACCACACAGTGAATTATATTTTCCCCCTTTTCAAGAGGTAAGAATAATTGGTTGGCATTTATATCCATATGGCCCATATACTGTACCCCCTTGCTCCTGAAAGAATTATCACCTTTAAAAACTGCTTTGCCATTCAGGTAAACAATTATTTGATCACTGTAATCAAATGAAAAAAGTCTTGTTTCATTATTATCGACCTGAATTGTTGTGGATGCAATGGAATAATCCTCTTGGTTTTCCTCAAAATTTCCGGCGGAAGACTTCTTAATGTATTTGGAAAAAGGCAAGAGACCGGATTCTTCTGTTTCTACATTGAGGTATTCTTCTTTTAAAAAATAATCGAAACAGATAGTATCATTATTATAAGGTCTGGCTTGTGTGATTTTCCACCGGGTTATAATATCGGGGTTAATAGATTTATTTTCAATTTGAACAGTATCTTTGATGGCAGCTTTATGAGTAATTCTGAAGTTCGAAAATCTATTGGTGAATAAAGAAAAAAGTCCAATTCCTCCCTGATTATAATCTATTCTTAATTTATCTATGGACAATACCTTTTCATCGTTAACAAAAACTTCCGCTCTTTTGTTATTCACATCTATTCGCAAGGTATTCCAACCTGAATTTTTAAAAGGTACCTGAGCCTGGTATTCATGATATAATTGCCAATTCGACTCATTATTAAAAATGGGGGTATATTGAACAGCATCTGCCTGATTGCTTTTATGCATTCTCATATAGACCTCTTCCATATTGTCATTGTGCTTTCTAAAGGTAATTCCGGCAAAACTTCTCGTCGAATTGGCATACACATCTACCTCAATAGTGCCGTTTGAAAAATTTTGATCTTTTACTAATGCCCTTCCTCCTTTTAACAGAAGGGTTTCCCGGTTATCAAATCTTTCAAATTCAGCGTCCATAGGAAGGCTCCAGTTTGCATCCACCATAGAAATCTTTGTGGCGGAATCCTGAGCATTGGATACCTGAAAAATCAATAAAACAATGAATAAATAATGGAATTTTTTCATGATTATTTTTTTCCAAATATAAATCTTCATTACTTCTTTTATAGTATCAATTTATTATTGATTACTATCATTTTGGTAATTTTCTCTATATCCCGAAGGGGCAATACCTTCCATCTTCCTGAAAAACCTTGTAAGATTGTTGGGTTGGCTGAAATTTAATTCGTGTGCTAACTCGGCTATAGTTTTATGGGTATAGCGAAGTTCTGTTTTTATCTCCTGAAGCAACCTGTTATTAATAACCTCCTTTGTGGTGTGTCCTGTATACTCTTTTACCATTCTGTTCATTTGATGGCTTGTGATGCGCAATAAGTCACAATATTCTTCTACGGAATGCAGGTTACGAATGTTCAGTTCCAGAAGTTCCTTAAACTTATAAATTGGTGAATTGGATTGGGTATTAGATGAAATGTTATAATATTTGGAATATATCCGATTTAGCTTTGATAAGGAGAAATACAATAGTGACCGAATCAAATGGGGACTATCATTTTGATAATTTTCAATCTCTTCAATGATTTCGTTGAAAATATACCGGAAAGTATTATAATCCCTTTTTTTCAGGCTTAAAAATTGTGGATTTTGAGAATTATAAAAAAATTGTAACCGGTAAACAAACAGTTTATCATTAAAAAAATCTGATAAAAAATCATTTTGGAATACAAGATGAAAACCTTTAATTCCTGTTTGTGAAATTTTACAACTCTTCTTTTGGTAAGGGCTTATGAAAAAGAAACTGTTGTCAGCAACTTGCAACAATTGTCCGTTCAATTCAATTGTCCCGCTCGCTTTTTCGAAGACCATGATCTCAAAAAAATTGGTGGTATGTGGCGTAGAATCGAAATAAACATTGGGGTTATTCTCGAAACTGTGTAAGTCCATCAGTAATTCGTAGCCGTACTTTCTTTTTTCAAAAATGAATGTTCGCAAACTGAAATTATGTTAAGGTTTTTTTATGATTTAAAACGTTGATTATTTTATAACTACTATTAGAGAATCTATTAAATTAACAATTAAGCAGATTATTGATGTTAATGTAAAACATTTGTAGTTAAATATTAATCATGTGGAATGTTATCTTCCCCCTATTTCATAAATCATATTTATAGACTTCTAAAATAGCGTTAGAGTGTTTTTATACTATTTCAATCTTCCGGCAATTGGGTGGTCTGGCTTTAATTGTAGCAAATCCCATAGATTCCCATACAGATCCCGGAATACTGCAACTATTCCGTATTCCGCTTCTTTAGGCTCTCTCACAAATTCAATTCCTTTCGAAATCATATTATTATAATCTTTCCAAAAATCATCTGTTCCCAGAAAAAGAAAAACCCTTCCACCCGTCTGGTTGCCAATGAATTTTTCCTGTTCGGCTTTTGAAGCTCTGGCCAAAAGAATTGTGGTTCCTGTAGCACCCGGAGGTGAAATAACCACCCAACGCTTTTTTTCTTCAGGTTGATATATATCCTCTATTAGCTCAAAACCTAATATTTGGGTGTAGAATTCAATAGCTTCATCATAATCCCTGACCAATAATGCTATGTGAATAATGGATTGTTTCATTCGGTTATTTTGTAATTTATACTGTGGGTTCGATTATGGTTTAAAATGGAAGTACAAATCCGCATCTAAATGCTTAATTACTTCTGTTTATAACATTTTCCTTTTAAGTTCTCCAGGGTGGATTTAATCTGTTTTCCCAGGCAAAAAAAGATCAATTGATTTCCATCCGGATCTTTTAATCTTGCCTCTCCATAAGTATTTCATCCATTAGGTCCTGGTCAAATTGAATTCGTTTTTATTTTAAGAATTTCGACATAATTTGCCGACATTTCGGTTTGCCAAGCATACTAGTTAAAATATCCTTCGGTTTATTTAAGAAATTATTTGAGAGTAATTTAATAGATAGGTTGATAAAAGAAAGTCTCCAGAGCTTACCCTGGAGACTTAGAATATAATAAACAGCTTGGCTAATTTTAATTTTGTTCTAAAAGGGGGTTTGCGTTTAAAGCATCCTGTGGAATCAACCAAACCCATCTTGGGTCACCTGCCGGGACTTCAAATACATCATTTATAAGGTTGCCAAGGTGATTTCCTCCCGTCCTGTCTAAGGGCTGGTTTAGTCTTTTAAGGTCATAAAATCTAAAACCTTCTCCCCATAATTCAATTCTACGCTGGAAATGAATTTCATCCCTAAGATCCTGTCCTGAGTTTGTGGAAAGGGTAGCCTGAGGATCACGGGTGGAAACAAAATCCAGTAACACCTGTCTTGCGGCTGCCTCATCAAAATGAGACAGAGCTTCAGCCTCTATAAGGTACATTTCTGCCCCTCTCATATAAGGAGTGTCCATGCGGCTATCTCCTGTACCGGCTGCAAGGAATTTTTGATTGGTATAGGGGAATCTGTTATGGGCAGATGAAATTACCACTCCAGCTGGAAGGCTGTCATGCTTTCCTGTTGGGTCCCATAGCTTTTTCCGAATATCTGTATCAGAGATCTTATCATACAATGGAGCAAAAATGGAAGGAGGATTGGTCCTGATACTGGTAGAGCTAAAATTTCTGGAAATATAAGCTCCAAAATTACCAAATACATCAGATTGGTCTTCTACAATATGACTACCCCACATCCATTCCGGATTTTCAAAGCTGTTAAAGTCGCTAAAATACTGGCTGCGAGTCATAAGAGTTACACTTTGCTGTGCCTGTCTTGCAAAATCTGCAGCGACTTGATAACGATGTTGTACCAGGTTAACCCTAGCTTTAAGACCCAGTGCTACAGACTTATCCAAATGGGATTTATTTGGTCGCACATAACCTTCAAGTAATGGAATAGCGGCATCAATATCTGCATTAATCTGAGCATACACCTCTTCAACCGTAGCTCTTGGCAGAGGTTCATTATCTGGAGTAAGCCTTATAGGGATTCCAGGTTGGGTATTGTTGCCACCCTCTTTATATCTCTGAGCATATAACTGAACTACCTGGAAGTGAGACCATGCTCTGTATACAAGGGCCTGTCCCAGTGCAGCGTTCCTTTCACTGGCAGGTCCCTCTGCACCTTCGGCACCCTGGATAATCACGTTCGCGTTCCTTATTATGCGATAATGTACACGGTACGGGAACAAATTGTCTGCGCTAGTGGCATTGGTATGAGATTGCCAGCCTGCAGTAGCAATAAACCATCCAAGACCCCTGGAATTATGGACCCAGTCTTCTCCTAAAACGTTATTTTGGATCATCATGGAGCTAATACCTGTTCTTCCCTGGGCTCCATATCTTATATATAGAGAGCGGTGCATTCCATTGATGATCAAAAAGAGGTTTCCGGTTGTGGCTGTAGCCGACTCTGAGGCGACATCCTCTGTTGGTAATTCGTCAAGAAAATCATCATCACAAGAACTGAAGAGCACCGGGAAAACGATGCAAATCATTAATAAAAAGTGTTTTTTCATAATTATTTTTTTAAAAAGTTAAGTTTGCTCCTACACTCACTACTCTTGAAGGTGAAAACCTGTTTTGAGTAGTTCCACTAAAGTTTGATCCAACGTCCATTCCATCTCTGGCAGATGATATAAAAAGATTTTCACCACTCACGTATAAACGAAGTCTGCTTAAATGTAGTGATTCTGCCATTGCGGTGCTCAAAGTATATCCAAAATTGGCATTTTGCAACATTATGAAGTCCGAATCAACCAAAAACCTGGTAGAGAAGGCGCTAAATTGATTCAAGCGGTTGGAATCCATCCTTGGAATATTGGTAATATCCCCTGGGTTTTGCCAGCGACCAAGCATTTCTCTACTTAAAGCTACTCCAAAGTCTCCGTGATTTTCCAGTCTTGCATAACTGCTATCATAGGTTTTTCCTCCAATTTGGTAGGAGAAGGTAAAGCTAAGATCAAATCCTTTATAAGCAAAACTATTAGTAATACCACCAAAGAGATCTGGCTCTGCTGAACCATGAAAACCAAACAAAGCCCTGTTTTGATCTGTAGTTACCTGTTCCCCATTTATAGTTCGCACGGTTGAACCATCTCCAACAAGTTCGGGATCCACAGTATATAGTGCCGAACCATCTGCAGGATCTACACCTTTGTACTCTCTCATCCAGAAGGCGAATACATCACCCCCAACCACTAGCTTCTTTGTGCCATTGATGATCTCTTCCTGCGGCAGCCTGGTGATTTCATTTTCAAGGGTTGAAGCGTTAATACGAAGATTCCAGGTGAAATCTTTTTTTCTTATAATTCCTCCCGTAAGCTCAAATTCAAAGCCTCTGTTTTGCCAGTCTCCTACGTTGGCCGGGAAATCATCCAGACCGGAAGATACAGGAAGGGGAACATCAAATAGAAGATCTTCAGAATCTCTTACGTAATATTCGATTGAACCGCTTAGCCTGTTGTTAAAAAGTCCAAACTCTACGGCTATATCCTTTTGAACATTTGTCTCCCACTTAAGGTTAGAATTGCCCGGATCACTCACCAGGATACCACCTGCGCTTGCATTATTAAAACCAAGAGCAAAAAGCGACTGGCTTGCGAAGAAATTATTTAAATCATCATTTCCTACTTCCCCGTAAGAAGCCCGTAACTTAAGGGCATTTATCCACTCAATGTCCTGAATAAAAGCTTCTCGGTCTAATCTCCAGGCAACACCTACAGAAAAGAAATTCCCCCAGCGAGAACTTTTGTCAAAAATAGAAGAGCCATCCCTTCTATAAGAACCTGAAAGGAAGTACTTGTTATCATAGTCATAATTAACACGTCCAAAGTAACTTTCCCTGGTTCTTGCTCTTGTCCAGGAACTAAGGTTTGTAGTGGTGGTAAAATTTATTAATTCGGTATTTCCCTCCACAATTTGCTCCTGCCTGGTACCCGTAACTTGCTGTATTTCCTGGTCGAAGCTTTCGTGACCTAAAAGGGCTGAGATGGAATGTTTATCAATTACTTTATTATAGTTTAATAATTGGTTGAATTGGTAAAGGGTATTAATGTTGGAAGTTCTGGAAGCTCTTCCAACCGGACGCGCATCACCAATGGTAGGATTTTGGAAGAAAGTGTTGTAAAAAAATCTTTTATCTAAAGATGCATTGGCAGTAAAAGTGAAATCCTTTAGAAAGGTAATCTCTGCATAAGCTCTGGAAGTGATGGAAGAGATTTCATCCCTGTCTTCATTTAAAAGGGTTTCCTGTATTACGTGCCTTCCCGAGGTACTTCCTACCCTGGTGTTGATACCTTCATCAAAGATCCTGTTACCATTTTCATCCAAAACCAGAGCACCTGTTGTTGGATCGTGTAAGTATACAGGATAGATAGGAGCAATATTTCTTGTGGTAAAGAAAGGATTTACTAAAGAAGTATTACCAGTTTGGGCTTGATTTCCTTCAGAATCTGTCACAGCCACATTCAATCCTGTTTTGAACCACTCCTTTAATTGAGAATTAACATTAAGTCGGGCAGTTAATCGTTCAAAATCTGATTCTATAATATATCCCTGCTCATCAAGGTAACTAAGGGAGACAAAAAAGTCAGTTCTTTCTGAACCTCCTGAGTAAGAAAAATCCAGGTTACTTCTGGTCCCTGTGCGGGTTAAAGCCTTTTCCCAATCAAGGTCATCGCCTGAAATAAGAAGCTGAGCGTTAGGGTTTAGCCTTCCGTCAGTTAAAACAATTTGGTTATTTGGCACATTAAAAGGGTTACTCTTTAATAAACCAAAGATCTCATCGGTAGCCCTTTGGTTTGCCACTTCCATAGGCACAGTTCCAGATATTGCAAGTGCATTTCTTCTGGCCTCCCACATGAGTTCGTAATATTCTCCGGGACCCACTCTGTCAAATTCATCTACTCCTCTTGCCGTGATTCCCTGACTTACATTTAAACTAAATACTTCCTTATCTTTTCGACCTCTCTTGGTAGTGATCATGACTACCCCATTGGCAGCTCTTGAGCCATATAGGGAGGTGGAGGCAGCATCTTTTAGCACAGTAAGGCTTTCTACGTCGTTACTATTGATACTTGAAAGGGAACCCTGAAATTCAAGACCATCTACAATAATTAGTGGGGAACTGGAAGCACTGAAAGATCCAAGTCCACGAATTTGAATACCTACACCGGCACCGGGTTGACCACTAGCAGTAGTGGTGTTTACACCAGAAATTTGCCCTTGTAGAGCATTGGTAACGTTAATAAGTGGTCTTTCGGCTATTTGAGCAGCATCTATTTGTCCCGCAGATCCTGTAAAGGCAGCCTTCTTGACAGTACCGTAAGCTACAACCAGAACTTCATCCAGCGCCGTGGCATCTTCTGATAGTCGGACATTTATAACATTGCCGGGTCCTACCACTACTGAAGTGTTGTTAAACCCCAGTGAGGAGAAAACTAAAGTTTGTCCCTGAGCGACATCCAGGCTGTAATTTCCATCAAAATCTGTCTGAGTTCCCCGGTCTGTTCCCTGGATAACTATATTTACAGATGGCAATGGCATGCCGGTTTCATCAGTCACTGTTCCTGTGACCGTTTTTGCTTGTTGAGCAAAAGTGAATTGAACAACTAACACTAACGAAAATGCTAGAATTTTGTGTAATTTGTTTCTCATGCTTTCATAAATTGAATTACGTTAAAGTTGGTGTTTTTCTTAATATTTATTTAACACCTAAAGCTTAGTAGTTGTTAAAAAAATTAAGATTCATATAGTTTATAGATGCAAATCCTCAAAAAAGGTTGCTTTAAAAACCAAAATATTTCTTAATTTTTTTTGTTGACCGCTCTGCTTCCTGTTCATAAGCCAACACTTTTATGAAAGGCACCGAAAAAAATTATTTATTTTGGGGAAAACCCTGGAAATTCGGAGAACTAAAAAACAAGCCCTTAAATTGAAAATAATCTTTGATCAGGAGTAGGCGTTTTCAGGAAATCATTCTGTTTTATAATGGCAAAAATGATAAAGGAATCTCGGGAAGAAAACAACCAAAGCGTATCTTTATTTTCCTTATTTTAATTTAATACTTTTGTAAAGCATTAATACAACAAGGCATAATGAGCGAAACTTTACAAAAGGTCAAAGAGACGGCGGAAATCACCAATAAAAAGAAGGAAAAATTGGTAGATAGGCTTTTGCAGGAAGAACTTGACATTGACAGAACCGCCTTAAAAGCTTTAAAAAAAAAGCTATCTAAAGTTGAACCGCGATCTGAACGTGGGGTAGAAACATTATTCAGGTTGTTATCTAAAAATCAGTATACTGTCAATAGTATGATTGATCGCAAGTCAAATATTCTTATATCCATTAATGCCATTATTCTCTCAATACTAGTAAGCATGGTGTTGAATAAACTGGATAAGGATCCTCATCTTATATATCCTGCAGTTTTATTGATATTATCTAGTTTAGGGTCTATTACCTATGCGGTTTTTGCCACACGTCCGGAAGTAAAACATGGTGACAGAAAAACTAGGAATTTGATGTTTTATGGCAATTTTAATAAAATGAGCGAGCAGGAATATGTTGATGAGATCACAGGCTTGATGTACCAGGGAGATGAGCTGTATAATACAATTGCCAGGGACACTTTCCACCTGGGGCAGGTTATTGACAAAAAATTTAAGCTTCTTAGAAAGTCTTTTGATGTTTTTTTATTGGGAATTATTCTCTCTGTATTAGCGTTTATCTTATGTCACCTGCTATTCAAGGATTTTATGTAGAAAAGTTACTTACCTCTAAAATTACCTAAAAGGAGCTTAAAAAGATATTTGAAATCCTGGTTGTCTGGGAAAAGAATCCGGACCGCTCAGCTTTCAGCTGCTCTGAAGCAAATAATATTAGGACATCTTTGCGAAGAGTTTCCAGGTAAAGTGTAAATTACGGATTAGCCTGATGCACGAGGAGGCAAACTGTTTGGCGGGAAAAAGTTTGTTTGCATCACTCCCTTCTAATAGCTTCTACCGGATCAAGTTTTGCGGCCTGCAGGGCGGGATAGGTGCCAAAAATGATTCCTATCAGAATGGCAATGATGGAGATGATGACAAAGGTGTTCACGGTAAAGCTTGCATAAAAGGGTATTTCTGCGATTCCTTTGACCAGGGGAACAAAACCCAGCGTTGCCAGGACTCCCAAAATCAATCCCAGGGTGCATCCAAAAATGGAAACCATGACCGATTCTGCCAGAAACTGAAAAAGGATATCGGTTTTTTTGGCACCCAGTGCCTTTCGAACCCCGATCTCCACAGTACGCTCCTTCAGTGAAATCAGCAGCACGTTCATCACCCCGATGCCTCCCACCACAACAGAAATCCCCACGAGGAATCCCATAATCAACCGGAAGGCCAAAAAACCTTTTGCTGCCTGCTCTACCCGAAACTCGTTGGTAGCTACGACAAAATCAGTACTGTCACCTTGATAATAGGTTTTAAGCCACTCAACTGTTTCGGCTTTGAGAAGTGCCACATCTGATACATGATCGGCTTCTATAATGGCTCTTGGGGTATTTGCTTTTAATTCCTCATCAGCAAACAAAGTAATAGGAATAAAAACCTGGGCAATATCATTTCCATCAGAGGACAAAACCCCGATGATCTCCACCTCCTTGTTTCCAAATATCAATGTTTTTCCAAGGCCGTTTGACAAAGAATTCTCATTTGTAATTTTACTGGCCAGAAAATGATTGATATAAGCTACTTTTCTTTCATTTTCCACATCCTTTTCCGTAAAGTACCTGCCATATTCGATTGGCTTGCCTTCATTCGGGCGTGCGGTAATGGCATTGATGGAAGCGCCATAGGTAACGGTGTCTCCGGAAACTTTCAGTTCTTCGGCTTTAGCGATGCTCAGGTAAGTTGTGGCTGGTTTGGTTAAGGAAGCAGAAAGTTTTTTAAAATTCGGATAATTCAGATAATGATAAGTTTCTTTTTCCACCTGCAGGTTATTGACCATTTTGAAAGGGTTGGTGTGAACCCTTATTTCCTTGACCGAGGTGGTATTGGTAATTTGTTCATTGGCATACTCTTCCATGCCATCAATGAGGGACAATACGGCCACAAGGGCTGCTACCCCTATCACGATTCCCAATGTTGAAAGCAGGGTATGGAAAATTCGGTCTTTCAGATTCTGAATTGCCAGTGAAAAGGAAAACAGGAATTTTTTCAGCATAAATGTTCGGGATATTTTCAAAGTAAAACATGCTGGGTCCAATCAAGGTTTATGATATTCTCAGCTGCTGCTTCTCTAAACTTTTACCTATTTGTATTGATAAAAGTAGGTGTAATTAATTCCATAATAAAATCCATAGTTCTTGTGCCAATCTTAAAACTAAATGTTTTTTACTCTGTTGTAAATCCAATACTCACCTGTCTTTTAATGTATGGAGATCTACTGGCTGTTAAGTCCACCACATCATTGTTTTGAATTATTTTCATTTTTAAAGATACGAAGCTATGAATATTCCATATAAATATCCTTAGCTTAAGTTAATAATAGCGCAATCTTTAAAAGGAGATATTTTTTCTAACTAATGTTGCATGAGAAAGAACTGCAAATAATTGGACCCAGGTAATTTAGGTAATTAATGGCCAGAGTAATAATTTTCCCTGCAATAAATAATTATGTTATAATAGAACGCCAGAATACCTCAGTTAAATTTGGATTCTTTTCCCGTATTCAACATAATTCCAAATCCAATAGCAAGAAATGTGATAAAAGTTGGGTATATAACATAAAACGTGGAATGAGCAGAGGAAACAGATAACAGCAGGGTAAAGAACATGTGAAGAGAGGATGTGATCCACATTCCCAGTGTTCCGATGATAAATAAAGGAGGAAATTTATTCATTTTTATAGGCTTATTTTTCGTTAGATAATATTTAAGCTGCTGCACAGCCATCTATAACTACCAACGGAATCATTTTAGGTCTTAGCTACCAGATTTCGGGGACTGCTCATAAAAACTATTCCAAATCCCAATGCAAATGCTGTATATATAAAGGTGAGGGAAAGTAAAATCGCGGTGTGATTTTCAACTTTCATAACTAATTTTATTAAAGCCAGGGAACTAACCAGAAAGTGTACTAAATTTCCAATATTTAAAGGTTTGCCGTAGATTCCTCCCATTAAATTGTGTTTTGCCATCCAATTTACCATCGCAAAGCCAAGATATAATGCGCCTGATAATTGTAAAGTCAATTGAGAAATAATATCCAATTCTTTACCAAAATATCTGGCTATTTCATTGGGAAGGAATGTTAAACCAATACCAAGAATCCCCATAAAAACAGCACTTGTGATCATTAAAATTTTTGTGTTCATTTTATTTTTTTAAAAGTTTATAAATTAGATTGAAACTTTATAAGCTGCTTCGCCTCACGTATTAGTTTTCTTTGAGCTGTTCCTGTATGCCCTCTAACTTTCTTATTATACTATTAAGCTGGGCCTGTTGTTTCTTTATGATTCTTGGACGGAAATATATCCAATTAATAAGAATCCAGACACCTGTAATTCCGTAAGTTAAAATGATGCCTGTTATTGACATCCTTGAAATGAATTCGTATAAATATAGGGCAAGACCTAAGGAAAGCAGGATGAAATATATAGATAGAATTTTGGTTTGCAAAAAGATCTGTTTCTCTTTTATCTTGTGTAAATTTTTCAAATATGCCTGATTACTTTCCGTTTCATTGGTTTTTTTTAGAAGAGAAAGGTTTTTATTATATGAAATAACAAAGATGAACATCGCCAATATGATTAACACAATTCCAATTTTTGTTGTGAGCAATTGGGGTTGAAAATAATACCATATTGACAGTATAACTATAGTGAGAAAAGCCAGAAAAATATTTAAAATAATGATCTTTCGAATGTTTTTCTTTTTATAGTTATCTATCTTCAATAGTATTTCTTCCAAGGCCGGTTGTTCTACTTTTTGATTAGACCACAACTCCTTAAAGTTCAGATTATGTGATTCCATATTCCAAAAAATTTTCAGTTAGTTTTTTTTTGATCCGGTGAATTTTCACCCTGATATTACTTTCAGATAAACCCACAATACCCGCTATTTCCTTTTGATTAATATTCTCCAACTCCAGGGAAATAATTATACGGTCTATCTCTTCCAATTCTGCTATGAATTTGTATAACAGCTGGATTTTTGGTTCAATACTTTTTTCCTTTTCTTCCTGTAAATTTAGAGGTAACTCACCTTTGGGAAAACGATTTTGTTTTTCAATTTGTCTTAGACAATTATTTGTTGCGATTCTAAAAATCCAGGTTCCAATATTAGACTCATTTCTAAAATTAGGTAGCTGCTGCCATACCAGTATAAATGTGTCCTGAGCCAGATCCCGGGAAAGGTCATAATCGTTGGTATATCCCATGCACAACCGGAATATCTTTTCCCAATACGTTTTATAAACTTCTTCAAAAACCATATTATTTTACAAATACAAAATCCTTTAATTGAGAAAGATACCAGTCTTTATCGTCATACATTATAAAATGAAGGCCTTTGTTTGAATATTTTATAGTAGCGGTTTTTAAATTGGCATATTGACTATCTATTGCAGGCTGAAAATTCTTAAAGAGATCTTCCATGAGAATAAGGCTGGGAATCTCTATACTTCCAATTCTTTCTCTTAGATCTGTATTAGAAAAATCACAATACATTTGAGCAAAGGTTTCCCGGTCTGAATCCATACTCCAGCTAATTACGAGTTCCTGTTTAGAGGTGTTGGCAACCAGGGTGGAAATAGAAGATTTTTGCATCTTGTAAAAATCTTCAGGAGAGGTTGAAACCATTTGCCTGCGCATTTCAGAGCAGTCTGGATTTTCACTTACCGTTGAATTTGGGTTCATTAAAGCTGAAAAAAAAGGAACCGCGTCTACAACTACTATTTTTTCCAGAAGGTTAGGGTAATCTGAAGCCAGGGCCATTGCCAAACCACCACCCATACTATGTCCAATAACAATTGGCTTTTCAATCTTATTATCTTTAATAAATCCGGCGATTTGTTCTACCCAATTATTAAAGGATGGATTTTGTTGAGGTGCAACTCCTGCGAACCCGGGCATAGTTAAAATGTAACAGGTGTAATCCTTTTCAAATTCCTGTACCGTTTCATCCCATACTTCTCCCGAACTGGCAAAGCCGGGAATGAAAATGATTGATTTTTCTCCCTTTCCACTTTTTTTAATTTCAAAAGCGGTGGTAGTATTTTGTCCTTGAATTTTTCCGCAAAGGGCAAGCAGAAGGAAATAAAGAATTGTAATATTTAATGTTTTCATCTGTATTGTTTAGCCTTTAGATACGGAAGAATTCAAAATGTTACAAAATAATTTTATAAAATATTCCCATGAGTAAATAACTATAATTAAATCCATTAATAGCTTAAAATTAAAGTTTAAAGAGTGTTTATAAGATAATAAACTGGTACAGGTAGTACAGTTTTTGGGAAGAATTCAAATATCTTCCTTTTGATTAAAGTGCCGCCAGGGGTTATTGAAAGTAGCTTAGCCTCCTGATAGAAGGAAGAATGGAGTATTTGTCCCAATTTTGCAATTAGATCATTCTGATTTGTTTTCCTTATTAGGTTTTGAAGCTGTGAAATTATATGTTGAAGTTTTTTAACAGGTACTAAATCCATTCAAAATTCTGAACCGTTTGTTTTACAACAATTTCCCCTGTATGCTTGGTGTTTTTTGGTTCTATTAACATCACCTCAACTTCTTCTTCCCCCATTGTCCCTGGAAGATGTTCAATCCCTTTTGGAATAATCAAAACTTCACCGGGTAAGATTTTAAGGGTTCTGCCATCTCTAAATTCCATAAGCAGGGTGCCTTTGATTACCACAAACATTTCATCTTCATCCTCATGTTTATGCCAGATCAAAGTTCCTTTTAATCTGGCAAGTTTGATAAAATTTTCATTTAATTCTCCAATAATGTACGGGTGCCAATACCCGGAAATCTTTTCAAATTTTTCCTGAAGATTAATTTTCATCATCCTATTTTATGTTATCATGTATCCACTTATTAATTTCTTCAAGAATTATAGGGGAAATGGTTTGTTCGATCCCGGAATATTCACTTATTTTTCCTGTATTGCTTTCCTGAAAAAAATGGTTAAGGCCCGTAAATTCACGTGAGGTAAAAGAATTATTCCCTGCTTTTGTCAATGCCTTTTCAATGGCTTTTTGATTTACCACAGGATCAACCTGCAGGTCATTAGTTCCAAATAGGGAAAGTACCGGGATTTTGAGTTTCCTAAGTTCATCAGCCGGATTATAGGAATAGAAATACTGTGACCACGGGGATAATACAGTATTAATTTGTTGCTGAATAATATCGTTAACATTCACATCCTCTGCAACCATGGCTTTGAGGTTTGATTCAACACTTTTATAGAGGTGTTCTAAAACTTTCTTTTTCTGTGGAATACTTTTTTTGGAGCTGGCTATTTTTAAAACTTTAAGATTAAATTCTATGTAAGCTTCCACATCCTCTATGGCTTCCGGGCGGAATCCATTTTCAGCCTTAGCCTGCAAATCAGCCAGATCCCTCCCAGAGATACCCGAGCCGGCCAACATAACAATATGGGCTACCTCCTTAGAATGAGATGCAATTAATGGAGCAATACTTCCGCCTTCACTGTGGCCAATTATTCCAATGTTTTTAAAATCTATATCATTTCTTGATTTTAAGTATTCAATGGCGCTTAGTGCATCTTGTGCAAAATCTGCCGATGTTGCTGTACTAAAATTTCCGGTAGATTCAGCAGTTCCCCTGTCGTCATATCGCAGGACTGCAATTCCGTTCCGGGTCAGATAGTCGGCAAGAACGAGGAAGGGTTTATGCCCAAACATTTCTTCATCTCTATTTTGGGGGCCACTTCCGGTGATTAATATCACAGCGGGGAATTTTTTGGATACCTTATCAGGCAAGGTTAATGTTCCGGCCAATACAATTCCATCTTTTGGATTTGGAAATTTAACATCTAACGCAGTATAAGGAAATGGTTTAACAGGTTCCTGAGGCCTTTTTTTGCGTATTTCGTTAATTTCCTTCGTGCTTAGATTCAACGGTACTGAATGTATTCCTTCCAGAAACCTTCCCTCTATTTCATTGGATTCCAAATTTAAAACACCTGCATATTTAAATCCGAAATTCGAAGCATCTATGGAAAGCTTTCCCTTCTCATATGAAGTACCTTGAACTTTTAAACCTTTAGCTTGTTGGCTGGGTATTTCAATTTCAGTAGTGGTAATTCCGTTTTCCTGTGATATGTGAAAAATGAAGAGCATAAACTTTTCAGGCTGGACCTCGAGATTGCCATACCAGATGCCATTAAGGTCTTGTGCCGGTAAAAAATGACTTATAAGAATAAGAGGAATGGTGAAAATAATTTTTTTCATAATTGAGTTATTTAACCTTTAAGAATTTAAAGGGGTAATGATAAAACTTGAGATATTGCGAATTCATGGTGCCCACATGATTTTTCATAACAGGCCTTACTTTAAAATTGTATTTTCTGGAATCTTCAAAAAATTTTGACAGTAGTTTATACTAAAAGGGTATTTTTAGCACTTCTGAGCGTTTTTTTATAACAAGTCAATACCCAGTATGAGAGTCCTGCAAAAAACAAGGTCCCAATAGGAATTATTACTGCCCATAAATTGTTAATCTCTTCCATTTCTATTCCTTTTATCCCTGCAAGTACCGGAAGTATACATATCATTAAAATAAAACTCAGAACAAGATTAATTTTTTGAAATTTTTGAAATCTTGTTTTTTTTCCGGAATAGATTTCAGAAATATCCAAATCGTTTCTGTTTAGTTTTTTAACTGTTTTCATGGTTCTCACAGACTTTTGGGAAAGAACAGGTATGGTAAATAAGAGAAGGACACATATCACATCAAGGACCTGAATATAGATGCTTTCTATTTGGGGAAATTTTGTGATTAAATAGGAAGCACACACATAACAAATCAAGGTGCCTATATATTCAAAAGTTCCAATTCTGCTAATCTTCACTAAGTAATTTTTCATGATCATCTTATTTTTTATTTCTGTAATTTCCTTTTTCTGTTCCTCGATTTCCTGATTGAGGTTATTTAAATTTTGCTGGATTTCTGTAGGCTTCATATTTTCCTGGTTTTTATAGTTTATTTTAAATTCCACCGCTGGTAGCTTATGGGGTTTACTTATTAGTATATAAAGTTTTCGGAAAATCACATTCAGAAAGAAAATATTTACACATTAAACGAAAACAAAATAGGAATCTCCTGTTTTCTCAATAGATTGAAAAGAAAATCCAGGTTTAAAAAAAGGCCATCAAAATTAATGACAGCCTTCTTTATTGATTTAGATTTCTGAGCAGCTTTCCCTTTAAGCTCTAAAAGAATTATTGTGTTGAGAGAAAAACATTGAGTTTGGAGAAGGCTTTTTCCCTATAAGGAACCAATTCTTTGTACTCTTCACTGGTGAATAATTGTTGAAGGGCTTGTTGATTGGGAAATTCCACCACCATAATAAAACTCGGTTTTTCCTCACCCAATAAAGTTTGGGCGATGGGAAATCGTTCTGTAACAACTGCGCCCACATCTTCATACATTTGATTGATTTGGGTACTGTAGTGTGTAAATGACTCCTGTTCCTGGGGATTAATAAACCCAATGATAATTAATAGAATTTTCAAGTTCATTTTTTATGAATTAAATTATTATTACTTTATTAGTGTATACCTTCTAATAAAAATCACATCACTTACTATTTTTCTGATTTCATAATTATTAATTTCCTCCAAAATTTCTATGAGAAAAGGGCATCTGTGGATGGGAAAAATCAAAGGAAGTATGACATTATCCCAAAATAACACTTAGGAAAAGTATGGAAATACAATTGTTGTCTCTTAACATCTTTAACCTTAGTAATTACCCTTCATATAAGGATTTAAAATTCCATTCCTGGAACACGCCTCGCTATGAGCAGGAGGTTGTAGGAGGACTAAATTTTGCAAATAGGTACCCACCAGGAAAATCCAACCATTTTTGAGAGTAGGGGAGTAGAAGCAATAAGGCTTGGTTTCTAAACAGCGTTTTATTATTCAATTGGTATGTAAAAATCAACAATTGCTTTTCTTTCAGGATGTTCATTGAAGTTGTTGTGATATATCTCAAAAGGTTCTCTTTCAGCCTTCCTATATCCGTTTTCGTTCATCCACAAATATAGTCCTGTCCAGGATTTTTCAAATTCGTTCATTCTAATCTCGAAGCTGCCAACAATAAATTTTCCTTCTTCAATTGAGGCCCGCCCAATTTCGCCTTCTGTTTCGAGAGGCTCGTTTAATAATATTGAGGCACTCATTCTAACTTTATTAGGCTTTGTAACTTTAAAGCTATCGTGATAAACTGTTATCATTTTAGTTTGGTCATTCATTAATCCCTTTGGTGTGGCCCAATGCATCAATTTTCCATAGGCGTTGTCCAGGTTTTGAGGACCAATACTTGATACATAAGCCAGATCCATTTTTGGCATTTCTTTAATTTCAATTTTTGCGTTCATTTCTATCCAATTTTTAAGGTTATTAAGAACGCAAATGTATTTTTCATAGTCAGAATATTCTTGTCCGTTCTTGCTTTTAAGTTGACGAATCTTGCTATGTCTATTTGAATTTTGTTTTTTAAATTGAGTTGGGCTTACTTTAAAATACTTACGGAAAGCTCTTGAATAGGATGAATTATCACTAAATCCATATTTATGTGCTAATTCTGTTACAGTAGAATTGTTATGTAATAAATCAGATGCTGATTTTTCTATTCTTTGCCTGGTCACATATTCATTTAGAGTTTCTCCGGTAACGAAATTAAATACCCGATGAAAATGGAATGCTGAGAAAAAGGCAACTTTCGAGACGGTATTCAAAGATAAATCTGATCCCAGGTTCTCCTCAATAAATTTAAAAACACGGTTAACACGTTTTTTGTAATCTGCTTGTATCTCTTTATCTGTTTTTGTCATTTTCAAATGCCGGATAACCTCGCGCTTTATTAAGCCTTTACTAGCTCAGGTCCTGTAATAAATCTTTCATTTCGTTTAAAATTCTGCTGTACCAGCGTAGAACAAAAAAAGAAAAGGCTGCAAAAAAAAGAACTGAAACGGGAACAATTAATGTCCATAAATTAGATATGGAATTGATATCCTTTCCATTCATTGCCAAAATTACTGGTAAAAACATAATCATAAGAAAAAAGCCTAAAAAAATATTTATCCTTTGAAGTTTAATAAAACTAATTCTCTTTAAAGCATACATTTCCAGGACCTCGGCATAACTTAATGTACTTATTTTAATCTTTTTGAATTCCCTGAGGGTTTTAAAAGATATAACAGGCATGAGAAAGAGAAGGGAAACCGATAACAAGGCACAGGCTTGTAATAGCAGCCCATCAATCTTCGCGAAATTTATTATAATATAACTCGCTCCCACGTAGGAAATTATAGCCCCCACATATTCTGAATACCTGATTTTATTCATTTTGGCTTTATTCCTTTCTTCTACTATTTTTTCTAATAAATTTTTGGAAAGGATCTCCTGTTGTTCTACCCGGTTATTTAAGTTTTCCCAAGCTGATTTCATTTCTTCTAATTCCATCTGTATTATTTTTATTAACCTGTGCTTTTAATTTTTCCTTGATCCTCGAAATCTTGGTCCCAACATTACTCGTGGAAATCCCTATAATGGAACTAATTTCTATATGGCTTTTCCCTTCGAGATAAAGTAAAATAATTCCTTTTTCCAATAAATTAAGAAGTTGTATACTCTCGTATAACATTTTTATTCTTTCTTCCTCTACCTTGTCAATCTCCTCAGGAAATTTTTGGTTAATTACCTCCAGGGGAATGGTGGTTACCGTTCTTTTCTTTTGTTTTAAATGGTAAATAGCAGTATTTAATGCAACCCGGTACATCCAGGTGCTGAATTTAGAATCCTTCCTGAAAGAACCATATGATTTCCACAATTGATATATAATTTCCTGATGCAGATCTTCCCTACTTTGAGTACTGTCTGAATACAACAGCGTAATCTTGAAGATTATTCCTTCATTTTTCCTAATAAGGCTTATGAATTCTTGCTTTATATCCACAGGTAAACCTAACATTTACTTATTAGTGTATTAAGTTTCAGAAAAATCACAGTTGGAGGTCTTTTTTCTTTTGAAAGATAGTTTATTCTACAATGTGAGATTTTAGGGACTAAAACCTAATTTAAAATTCTGCTTTGATTGGGACATTTTAATTTGCTTGGGTCCAAAATCTTTAGTGAGATAAATAGGAGGCGTACCTTTAAGTGAAATCCTGATGAATAGCCTTGATCAGCAGGCTATTATATGTATTTTTATTTTTTTGCCAATTTATAGTTACCCGTAGTTTCGTCTTTCATAACAGAGTAATTATCATTTAGTTCTAATTTCCAACCGTTTCCGCTTATATTTTTCTTCTCCATTTTTAAAGGGATAGTAACTGAAATTTTATCCCATTTAGAACTCATTAATGCTCCATCTTCAACAGTAAGTATTCCCCAGTTATCGGTAACTCTGATATTGGGATAAACTGTTCCCTTGTCTTCGATAGGAATAATATTCCTTGGGTCAAAGGAAACATTCATTTGCTCAAATACAAGTTCAAAATGTGGCTGCGTAATAAATTTGCTTTTATATTCAGCAATCAATTTTTTTGTTTTTTCTTCTCTTGTTTTTTCTTCTGAAATAATTGCTTTACCGTTGTATTGATTTAAATTTAAGTCGGTAGTTTTCTTTAAATCATCCGGCAGGGATATGTCAAATGCTTTTATAAAATAGTCAGTCAGGTTTACATTAATGGATATTTTTCGGTTCCATCCTTTTTGGGTATTATCGAGTAAATAACCATAAACAGGGGTTGTGTGATAAGCAAATGAGCGAACATAAGTAGGGTTGCTCATAAAAGAATTTATGCTTTGTACAAAGTGTTCTGAAGCTTGCTTTCCATTTCTCCCACTAAGTATTAAACCGGTGTATTCGGCCATTCCTTCATTAAGTTCCAATAAGTTTTCGGAAACATTTGCTTCAGGAAAAAGCGAATATCTGTATTGTCTAAAAACCAGGGCATTGGTAAGATGTGCTTTTCTTTCGATTTTATTGGTTGTTTGTATTGCCTTTTTTAATGCTTCCAGTTCTAAACGCAAGTAAATTCTACCATCCTTTTGATCAAGGTGATTATTCTCGGTGTTGAATAGTTTGAAACCCAATGATGGTTGAATTACATGAAATAACTCATGGCCCAATAGATTTATCCTTTCATGTTTATTAATTGGTAATGGGAGCATGATCATCGCCCACCGCCTATCGCTCCAATCTATCGCTGTATTTGCAATATTAATTTTGCCCGGTAAAATTCCGGAATAAATTGTGCCATTTTGCGTGAGAGTGCCTGCAGTGTCGGGAAAATTTGCAAATAATTCTCTTGAGTTTGGATCAACTAAAAGCAATGGTCCATATAAATCTGACCCCCAAAGTTTTCCATATTTTTTTGTCTCAATTTCTATTTCCTGGAAATAAGCTGCAATGCTATCCCTAAATGTTAAAGTTTTCTGTCCAAACGATAATTGAATGAACATACAACACAGTATCGTGATGTAAAATCTTTTGATCATAAAGTGGTTTCTTTTTTATAATCCATAAAGATCATAATTTTCTCATTTCACCCGGCAAAAACCCGGTAGAATTTTTAAAGTTTCTAATGAAATGACTTTGGTCAGCAAAACCACAGTAATGTGCGATTTCACCCAGGGAAATTTTTGTGTCCTTTATAAGAGGTATACTTTTTTCTATTCTAATGTGGGTTATATGATCACCTATAGTTCTATGGTAATATTTGCTGAAATATTTGGAAATAGTTACCGGATGAACCTGGGAAGCAAGGGAAAGTTCTTCCAGGGAAACTGGTTCATTCCATCTTGTCAAAAGAACCTCATCCACTATTTTTACCCATTTTGGAATACGGGTTGTGATGGGATTTGCAGAAGAGGTAAACATACCTAATAACAGCATTTCAATAGAAAGGGAATTCGATGTAATTTTTTTGGAGGATTCATGAAGCAACTTTAATCTCTTAGGGTTTAATTCCCCGATGCTTGCATCGTTTTTACTTTTTGGAATTTGGGATTTGTTTTTTTGGAATTTGATACCTCGTATGCTTGCATCGAGGTAGTTCATTAAGAGTTTCCTTTTCTGTTCTCTTTATCTCCTCCCTGTAGAATCAAACAGAGATGGGGATTCTCATGATAATGCAATCCCACCGGAGTATGATCCATACTATAATGGATGATGTTAATTAAAACATCATCCTGATATAGTTTCTCTTTTGGAAAGCCTGTGTAGTTTCCTTTATTCAGAATAATCATTTAAAATGTGTGTGTCTTCCATCCCGGTTGGATTTCTCATATCTAACGATGGGATTTTAAATTATTTTGGTAAATATGCGATCAAATCAACCTCCAGCTTTGCTTTGGCCATGTATAGTCTTTCTATTTGTACCCATGTAGCCGCCGGGAAATCCTGCCCGTAAAATTTTTTCCTCACATAATTATATTTTGTCATCGCTTCCATATCTGTTGTGTATAAATTTTCCTTTACAACATTTTCAAATGTGGCACCATAACTGGACAATGAAGATTTTAAGGCATTATATAGACGGGTGATACCTTCAGGGGTAATATCATTTGTTGCGACACCTGATATATAAAGGACGTTGTCAATTTTTACAACCTGAGCATAGCCTGCAATGGTATCTTGTTTTAATTCTTTGTTCCAATGCCATTTTTCTTTATTTATGGTTGTATCCTGGGCGTAAGTTTCACAAAAAACCAATAGAATGGAGAGTAAAAATAAATGTCGCATAGTTTAATATAGGTTTTTGTTAGGACTTTCAGATTGTTGAATTTGTAAATTTAGATTTTAAAAATCATTATAGTACCATGTTTAAAGTGGGTAAAATCATTCCCTGGTAAAATCCATATTTCTTTCTCCCATTTGGAAATTAAGCGTATTTTTTTCAGGATTGAACTGGATTACCACGTTTCTTTTTTCGTATACATAAGTATGTAATTCTTTTACCGTGAGGTCAAATACAGGTTGATTTGTGGGTTGAACCTGAAGGGTGTTTCCTATCCTGGTTATAATTAAATTAAAGGGTGCGTTTTCATTTACATAGGTGCCTAAGTATTGGTCTAGGGATTCAGTAGCTATATTAATGGTATTAAATACGGGGATTTCAAAGGCCTCATTATTAATGGCTTTAATTATGGTTTCATTAATACTATTCATATTCATATTACTCCCGTTTGAAGTAATGGAGTAGGTAACATTATCTTTTGGAAAATGCGCAAAAAATGAAGTAAAGGCATCTATGCTTCCGTTGTGGCCAAAGCCTGATTTGTTATTATATGGGGGAAGTAACAAACCCATGCCAATATTTCCTCCTTTTGGTTTCATCAATTCCAGATTTTCCAGTGAAATTACTTCACCTCGGAACAAGGCTTCTATAAACGTATTCACATCTTTGGCAGTTGAAACAATAGCCCCGGCACCTAAGGAAATGGATGCCTCTGTTTCTGCATCTTTTATCCAGTTTTCCCTGAAAATATATGAATTGGCTTCGTTTTTAGCCGGGTTGATTTTTTTGCCGTTATGCGTATTTTTTAACCCCCCCTTTTTAATAATTTTTTTATTGAGAATTTTATCAAAAGGTTGCTTATAAACATCTTCAAGAATATAGGTTAATAAAACATAATTGGAATTACTGTATTGAGCTGTACTATCAGGGCTAAAATTACTGCCAGCGGCTTTTATAATATCCAGCATTTCTTTTTTGGTCCTGGGGGATGTGCGCCATTGTGTAAAGGTATCATCACTGGTGAAATTTCCAATTCCGCTGCGGTGTGAAAGCAATTGACCAATTGTAATTTTATCGGCGTTTTTAATGGATGGGAAAAACTTTATAATATTATCCTCTAATGATAATTTATTCTCTTCAATAGCTTTAAAAATTAAGGTTGCGGTGAAGGTTTTGCTTACAGATCCAATGCGGTATTTTGTGTTGGAATTGGCCTTTAAATTGTTTTGAACATCGGCAAATCCAATAGACTTTTGGTAAATTTCCTTCCCATTTTTATTAATAGCCACAGTCCCCATAAATTTGTTGTTCTTCCCTAAAACATCAAAATAAGAGTCCAGTTTTTCTGAGTTAATTGATTGGGAAAACAAAACCTGACTTAGAAAGCCAAATGCTGCGATGAATAATATTTTTTTCATAGTAAATTTTTTAAAGGTATAATTAAAGGGTTTCAAGAGTGTTTGATATTTGTTGTTTTTCATTGATATTTACTTTTTTAGAGTTTATCTGTAATTTCCTCAGGGATTATTGCTACACCCTGCCGGGAGTTAATATTTTAAATGGTTCCATTTAATTCTCATGATTTTTGGTCAAAAGATTTCTGGGTGGAGATGACAGACCCTTTTAGGTATACCCATGTGTTCCTTAAAGATTATTCGGATTTTAACCTTTGTACCAGTGTGTCTTTTTGATTTTATACCCCAAATCGAGTTCTATGATAAGAAGATTCTTTTTTTGCATCAATTTTGCCTCGACCCACCGCTCCTTTGAAGAAATATAATATTGCCCCTGGAAATATCCTTCACAATTAATTAAATCCTTTAGAACGAGAGTCCCTGCTTTGCACTCAGGATTTTTGGTAGAGATCAATACCCCTGAAAGCCTTTCATTTGGTTTTTTTATTTCTATACGTGACGAGTCCTGCTTATAAATCCATATTCCTTCAGGAAAAGTAGCATTGATTATATTAACAAGGAAAATAGTTATCGCTATGAGTTTCATAAATGCTAATTTAAATCTCCAGGAATAATTTGTTTATTTCAGGATGTAATGACTTTTCAGATACTAACAGGAACTCCTGCACCAAATCTGTTGAAACAGGTTGAGATTTAGGGATTTTATGCTGCTCCAGGAAATTTCTTAAGGCTTCGTTTACCTTAGCTTCTCCTATCAGCTCGCTTAATTTGACCATTACCACAGCTCCTTTATAATAAGAAATATGTACCTGGTTTGCAGCCACTCTGGAAAGTGGCACTTCTGTTGAAAAACCTCTTTGGTTTTCATACATTTCCTGATACATTTGAACTTTTTCCATCATCTTCTCTTTTCCATACATCTTTTTGAAAATCATCATTTCAGTATACATTGCTAAGGTTTCAGTTAACATAGCTCCACCTTCCCTGTAATCGGGATTTATTTGTGTGGTTCCCCACCAAAAATGTGCTACTTCATGGCCGGCTAATTCATTAATAACATCCTGCTTCTGTTCAGCGCTAAGGTTTGCATGAAATGCCATAGCTTCATTCATAAAAATAGTAGCAGGATAGGCTGTTGCATTAAAACCCTGGGTAAAAGAAGAAACTTCTGCAAAAGTGATGGAAGGGAAAGGGTACTTTCCAAAGTTCTTTTCACAATAATCCAATGTAAGCTTTGTATTATTTATCAAATGTTCAACATTTTCCCCGTGTCTGGGGGAATAATAAACGTAGATATCTGTTCCTCTATGATTTACTTTTTTAAATTCATATTCGGCAGAGGATAACGCAAATCTAAAGGGAACAGGTTCCTTTGTTTTATATTGAAAATAGTTTCTTCCTTCTTTTTCCCAGGATTTCACCAGTTCACCGGTGCCTATAGCGGTTTGATTTTTTGGTGTAGAAATCAGCATATCCAGAGTAATAGCTTCCTGAAGGGTATAAGTGGAGTCTTCCAGTTTTTTTAAACCGGGGCCCGATCCCAATTCGCGTTTTTTACGCAAATCTGTATCAGATATTTCCAAATCTGATTGGTAACCCACAGTTGGATAATATCTGCTTATGCGCATAAAACTTCCATTCTCAATTATGGCATTTATTGGATCATGTCCATTAACCGGATGCCACTGGTATTTCATTTTAAAGTTAAGTGTGGCCGAATCTCCGGGTTTCATTGATTTTTCCAGTTTTACTACCGGATTAATTTGGTCAATAAGCTTTTTTGTGTTTTGGTAAGTTAATACTACCTTGGAAATGGTAAAATTTTCAGGGAAATTGAGGAGTACAGAATCTATGGATTTGGCTGTTTTGTTTTTTAAAACGTAGGTCCCCTTAATAGTATAGGAATGTTTTTCGGGAAACAAATCAACACTTGTTTTCACATGAGTTATTATTGGCTGAGATATATGCTGAAATTTTTTAAATTGTTGTTCGTAAATAACAGCTCTATTTATTCCTGATTGTTCGTCACTTCCCGCAAAGCCTTTCATAAAGCTAAAACCAAAAAAAGCAGCAACAAAAACAGGAATTATCAGGTAAGAAAAGGCTAATATGTTTTTGGATTTTTGCGTTAAGTAATACAGGAGCCATAAAAAGATAACAATGGAAAAACCAAATATCCACCTCTCAAGGTATGATGCCAAATACCCGCCGTAACCATTAAAATCGCTCCAAACACCATTAAAACCGAAAAGAAATCGTAAAAGGGATATATCGGTTACTACTTTACTAACAGGTGTGGCAAAAATGATAGTAAACAGGACCGAAATCCCAAGTGCTTTATATTTATGTTTAATTACTGCATTCAACAATAAAAGTATTCCAGCCAATAAAATTAAGGGGAGTGTGTTGAATAATACAACTCCTGCATAGGCTCCAGGGTCAACAATGAAATACCCATAACTGATTTGAAATATAAGTGCTTCAGTAATTAATATAGAAGTAAAAAAGATCACCAGTACGCTCATACTCAGCCAATGACCTTTTATTTTCTGAGATTGATTATATGTAGAGTTCTGTATTAACGAAAAACGGGATGTTTGGCTTCTCCAAAAAATATCGTTTATAAAATAGGTGAGAAGTAAGGCCCCCAAAAGGAAAAAGTTCTTATTGATGGTGGTTGCCAATAAACCCGAGGTGGCGAATTTTTGTGGCATCCTTATTCCTTTCTCAATATTGCCATGCATTTCCATCCCTATAGAAAACAATAGAATAAGGGATGAGGCAGGTAATAAAATACTTTTAAAGATATACACCAGGTCTATTTTGGCGAATGATGCAATGGCAAGAAATTGAGATTTGAGATTAAAATTTGGGGTTTTAGTGATAATTTTTTCGGCGGAGAAATTAACCTCCTCAACTGGCTCCAATATTATATTTTTTTTCTTTTTCCTTTTGGAAACAGAAAAAGAAAATAGCTGCTGTGCTATGTACATAAATGCAAAAGAGAGTGCTATAAAGAGGATGCGGTTTATTAACAGGAGGCCGGTAAGGTGCACTAATTGTTGATTTCTTTCATCCACAGTAAAATGCTTAGTGTTTTGAAAATACGCGGAAACCCCAAAAGGATCCAGTAGTGCAGACACAGTCCCGGCCAGTTCACTTTGAGGTAATCCCGCATTCATAAACGGGGAATTTGAAAACACCATGAGCACCATATAAAGTACGTAGAGCAGCAATCCTGAAATCACCATCAACATTTTATTTCTCCATACAAAAGCAACCAAAGAGAGGAAGCTGCACACAAAAAATGCATTAATTACCCCAAAAAGCAGAAATGGATAGAGATAATATTCAAGGTGGAAATCCGGATGGATCTCACTTCCGCTTCTCATATTCTGCCCAATAATAAATCCTAAGTAAAAACAGGAAAAAACCATAAAAACCAGGAGGAAGAATGTGCTGAACCGACTGAATAAAAATTGACATTTTGTAAGTGGAGTGGAATATAAAATCAAATCAAATCGATTATCCCATTCTTTAAATAAGAGCTGACTACCAATTATTGTAGCAATGAATATTATGATAAGACTCAACATGGCCGTTAAAAAGCCTATGGAGTAGGGCGAGTTAAGAAAAACCTCGTCACTTACCGTTAGGTTGAAATTATTTCCCGCAAAGAAACCTAAACCCAAAAGCAATGCTAATACCACATAAGTAGTGTAACTTTTTAAGTAAAGGTTTAAATGGTAAGCTATTAAAGCTTTCATGATTTCGGCTTATTTAAAGTATAGAAGTAATAATTTTCCAGGGTAGGATAAGCCTGGGAAAATCCTTCAATATTCTGATCATTATAAAGTGTGATCACCAATTTTTTCTCAATCAACTGGCTGCTTATTACTCCATACTTCTCCCTGTAAAAATTTAATTCGCTTTTGTCAATAGCCTTTTGCCACATTTTTCCTTTGAGTTTCTCTACCTCATCTTTTGGTTTTCCCTGTGAGATTATTTTACCGCTACCCATGATAGCCATTTCAGAACATAGATTTTGTACATCTTCAACAAGGTGAGTAGATAAAATGATGATCATTTCTTCACTTAATTCATTCAGTATAGAATTGAAGCGATTTCTTTCTTCAGGATCCAATCCAGCCGTAGGTTCATCAACAATTACAATTTTTGGTTGTCCTAAAAGAGCCTGGGCAACACCAAAACGTTGTTTCATTCCGCCTGAAAAAGCATGAACTTCCTTATCCTTGTGATGGATTAAATTCACCCTTTCCAAAAGTGAAAGTATTTGCTCTTCCCTTTCCTTTTTATTAGTTACTCCCTTTAATATTGCCAAATGATTCAACAACTGAATTGCAGAGCTTTTAGGGTAAACGCCAAAATCCTGTGGAAGAAATCCTAAATATTTCTGAATGTTTAAGGGGTTTTTAAGCACATCCAAATCGTTGAACTTAATGCTTCCGCTATCAGGTTTTTGCAAACCAACAATGGTTTTCATAAGGGAGGATTTTCCGGCACCATTAGGACCCAGTAAGCCAAACATTCCGTTTCTCAATTCCAGAGAAATGGAATCAATAGCTTTAACCCCGTTTTTATAAGTTAATGCCAGGTCATTAATTATTAGTGTATTCATTTTTTTTAATCTCTTAGGGTTTAATTCCCCGATGCTTGCATCGTTTTTACTTTTTGGAATTTGGGATTTGTTTTTTTGGAATTTGATACCTCGTATGCTTGCATCGAGGTAGTTCATTATGGAAGGAAAAATTAATCTTCAGAAAATTCCAGAATATCACCCGGCTGGCACTCTAAAACCCTGCATATAGCTTCAAGGGTTTCAAAGCGAAAACCTTTGGCCTTACCGGTTTTCAAAAGGGATAGGTTAACAGGAGTAATACCTATTTTTTCGGCGAGTTCCTTGCTTTGCATTTTTCGCTTAGCAAGCATTACGTCTATATTTACAATGATTGCCATAGTTTAAATAATTAGATCTTGTTCGTCCTGAAGCCCAAGGCCCTGATAAAAAATCTGGGCAAGAAAATAGGTGATAACACCTAAAATGGAATGCACAAAAACGAGCATCCAAACACTTTCATCTACCTCAACAAAAAAACTTGCAATAATGGCAACAGGAAATGGAATTAATAAATTACATACATAGAACCATCTAAGTTGTTTAAGATTCTTCTTAGTGAACAACTTCTCTTGCGTAAAAACTTTAGATATATTGGAGGCTAAATAAAAGAAGAGTGCATATAATCCTAGGGGCACTAAAAACGAGAAAATTTTATAATTTAAATGGTTATCAACATTCATAAAATTGGAATCAATGAACGGATATAAAATATGCATTATATTCCCATCATTGGATACTTCAGTCCTTATTCCTGTAATCAGACAAAAAGCTGAATAAATGAAAAGTATTAAATAAAAAACTGCAAGAACTTTGCATAACACAAAAAGAATCTTAGCTACTAATTTTGAATTGCGCATGTTAATTAAATTAAATTTATTATGCGAATATATTAATTAATTATTGTTTTACGATAATTAATTAATAATTTTATCCAAAATAATTATATGGCACAAAATTTCAGGATCGCAGACTCCCAGGATATACTCTATATATGGGATCTGTTACAACAGGGAATTATCAGGCGTAAACTTCAGGGAAGTAACCAATGGCAGGATGGGTATCCCAATTTGGAGGTTATAAAAAACGATATAGAAAAAAGGGCAGGGTATGTTCTAACTGAAAGGGATGAAATAATTGGCTATTGCGCCATATTTATCAATGAAGAACCGGAATATGAAAAGATTTTTGGAGAATGGTTATCAAATGAAAGTTATGTAGTGTTTCATAGGGTAGTCATTTCAGAAAAATTTATTGGTAAAGGTTTATCTAAAACAATACTGGAATTTATTGAAAAGTTCGCTTTAGACAACCAGATTTTCAGTATAAAAGCGGATACTAATTATGACAATCACGCCATGTTAAAAATCTTTGAAAAAACGAATTATAGCTTTTGCGGAATCGTTTTCTTTAGAGGGAGTCCCAGAGAAGCGTTTGAAAAATTATTGGGCAAAACCTAAAGCAACTTAGGAAAACAAGATCTGAAATCAAGATAAATTAATGTGAATGTAAGCAACTGATTGTAACAGGAGGTTGTTAATGGCAATTATTCATTCACAAGCTTTTTTATCATATCGTTAGCGAAAGGATTGTCCGGATTAATATGTAAACTCTCTTTAAAATATCTAAGGGCTAATTCATTATTTCCGGTTTCCATATATCCTTCACCTAAGCTCTGTAAGGCTTTTGCTGTTGTGGGATGTGCTCCCATCAAATGCTCTCGTGTTTGAATTTAATAAGTGACTTTAAGAGCTAATTGTCTCATTCAGGATACCTTGTGCAGAAATTTTTATCAAAAAAACCTAAAAATGAAAAGTGGGAAAGTATCAATTCCCCAATGTAAATCAGACAGATAACTCCAAATTATTGCACTTTTTGTTTAGATTGGATACACTGGAGCATGCTGACCCCCCTAAAGCCCACCATATAGGCAGCTGCCGTTCTGGCGGATGCTGATCCCCTTAGAAAAAAGAAGATAGCTAAATTTTAGTTTATTCCGGAGCATGTTGACCCCTCTGGATGATTTT
>JBGTNH010000082.1:0-15877 GCA_041743165.1 Gillisia sp.
TCCAGAATTTCTTGTAATTTTGTCCATATTGTCCGCTTTAAGTGGAATCTTTTAAAGGGAGTCTGTGGTCGAAAACGAGGACTCCCTTTTTTTATGTCGTTAAGGTAATATATAAATCAGTTTCCCGGACGCCAGTGAATCACTATTCACTATTTACTAACCTCAATACCACCGTTTCTTGTTTTCTTTTGATCCGCTTCCTTTTCGGCCTTTTTTGTGTTTGCTGCCTTTCTTTTTATGCACGGCAGGTTTGGCTTCTTTATCAAGCGGATATGGATTGTTATCCTCCACAGGAATTTTCCCTCCAATCAGGGTTTCAATGAATTTTAAATAAACTTTCTCATCGGCGCTGCAAAAAGAAATCGATGCTCCCACATTTCCTGCCCGGCCAGTTCGGCCAATACGGTGTACATAGGTTTCGGGCTGACTCGGAATATCGAAATTGATTACATAGTCAAGAAGATCTATATCAAGTCCCCTCGCCGCAAGATCTGTAGCCACAAGAATGTTTACCTCTTTATTTTTAAAATGATTAAGCGCGGTGGATCGGTCACTTTGGTTCATGTCCCCGTGAAGCGCTTCAACTTTAAAACCATTTCGCGTTAATGAATTAAGCGCCTTTTCCACTCCGAATTTAGTCCTTCTGAAAATAAGAACAGACTTTTCCTTTACCACATTTCTCATCACATAAAGCAGGAGCTCTATCTTATCGGGTTTTGGAACCATATATATTTTCTGAACAACTTCAGGTGCTGCGGAAGAATTTGCCGCAACTTCAATTCTTTCCGGTTGTTGAAGCAATGTTTTTGCAAGGTCCTGCACCTTTGGTGGAAGGGTAGCGGAAAACATGAGTCGCTGGGTGAGCTTTGGCGACAACCTGATGATCTTCTGCACTTCATCAATAAATCCCATATCCAGCATAAGATCGGCTTCATCCAATACCAGCACCGAAATATCATCCAGATTGATATAACCCTGCTTTCTCAGGTCCAGCAACCTTCCGGGAGTGGCTACCAGGATGTGTAATCCGTTTTTGAGCAAATTGATCTGCGGCTGCATAGATGCTCCCCCAAATACTACTCCCGATCTGATGTGGGTATATTTCGCGTACACACTTATATCCTGTTCAATTTGAACTGCCAGTTCTCTGGTGGGGCTTAAAATCAAATATGAGATCTCCTTTGGTCTCGACTCATCCTCCCCAACCTGTTTATTCAGCAATTGTAGCAGGGGAATAGCAAAAGCCCCAGTCTTTCCCGTCCCTGTCTGTGCAGAGGCCAAAACATCATTTCTTCGTAACACCTCAGGTATCACCTTTATCTGGACTGGGGTAGGAGTGTGGTGGCCTAATTCTTCAATGGCATCTAGGATAGGTTGGGAAAGGGGAAGATCTTTAAACTGCATATCAAATTATTTCCGCAAAGATAAGCTTAATAAATTTTCAGAATAAATATCAGGAGTAGGCACGATTCATATTCTATGTAAAACTGAACCCGGAATTACCCGGGTTCAGTTTTAAAAATACTTTTATGCTTAATTGATATAAAGCACCTGGGAATGTTTAGTCCCGTCAGGGAAAACGGTGACAATGAATAAACTTCCGCTTTCGGTTTCAGGAATGTCTTTATAACGTTTTTCTTCAAGGATATAATTCACAAATGCAGGGTTACTGTTGCTGTGGCCTACAACCAGCACGGTTTTTCCTTTGGTATCTGTCTGAAATGCTTCATCGTTTAGTTTACTTGCATTGTAGATATTTACTTCTTTATTTTGGGCATCAGCAATAGTTTTTGCAGTGGATCTAGTTCTCTTATAGTCTGAACTATAAATTCTGTCAAAATTTACGTCTTTAAAAACTTCAGCCCATTTTTCGGCCCGTTTTATCCCTTCTGCAGCCAGCTCCGGATCTTTATTTGAAGGATCTGATGTATCCTTTTCGGCATGTCGAATAAAATAATAGGTGGTTGGAGCCTGGACAGATCCCGAATCCTCTTTAAGTTTTTCAGAATTAGCCGAGGTATTATAATTACAGGCGGTCATGGCGATGGTAATAAGAAACAGGAATCTTTTCATGTGTTTTTGGTTTTTTGATTAATGTTTGATGTTGATGTGATCTTTGATCTCAAGTTCCAAAAGGATGATCTGAGTGATCTGCCTTCCCAGGCTGCTGAAATTATCATCTGAAACCAGTAATAAAGTTTTATTGCCATTGGGAAGATCTGGACCGAAGGTCATTCCCTCTATATTGTCAATTATTTGCTCTTTAAGAATTTTCCTAAACGGCTTGAAATCAAAAATAAGGTTTTTATTGGCTGCCTGGTATTTAATTTTTCTCAGGTTATTTTCCCGAACAGTATTTGTGGCCATTGAGGCATCCACATCAAAAATTCTCACCGTATTTCCTTTGGTTCCATGACCTGCGGAAAAAGCTCTTTCAAGCACCAGGAACCGGTTAGGTGCATATTCCAGGAGTTCTGTAAGGCCATTTACAGCAAAATGCATCCATGGGATCTTGGTAATATGTTCAAGCTGCATCACAAATTGGCCGGTAGCTTCGCCTGTATTCTTATCAAAATGAGTGATCCGCACCGGGGATCGGGTTGGAAATAATTTGGGTTTGGATCCATCTTTTACCAGGGGCAGTTCCATCCCTGCCCAATATCCTGTTTCATCATAACTTTCAGCCAGCCCTTCAAATACTCCATTATTCCGTGGTTCCTGTTCTCCTCCTGGCATGAAGTATTCCGGCAGGTTAAAATGCGAAATATAATCTCCCTGGGCAGTGATATAAAAAATTGATGGTTCTTTTTTATTTTGGACAGATCCTTCACTACTCAAAATGAACTTTCCTTTTTCTGCACGAATGCCTTCGAGGTCTAAATGATTGCCCTGGAAAAAAGGGGCTGTTTTATTAATAATTATAACATCAGAAATGATCACAGTATCGATCTTTCTCCCATTGATCTCAATTTTTGCTTTATAGATCCTGGGATTACCTGGATGGTCACTTACAAGGTAGTAATCCCCGTCATGAAATTCGATACCCGAAAGACCCCCTACTTTTGTCCCATGAATTTCCAATCCATCGGGAAGTACAAAGTCATCCAGATACCTTAAGGTAAGATTTTCATTATTTATTTTTTTAGAGCTTCCACAGGAAGAGAGAATGAACAGAAAAATAATATATAAATGGAATTTTCGCATGGATTATAATAAAATTTTAAAAATAACAAATCCTTAAGACAAATATGGGAGTTTATTGAGAGATATTTTTATGAAGGTATTTTAAATTTACTTTTATTAATTATTAAAACTTGAATTATGAATAATGATCAGTTAGAAGGAAAATGGAAACAGGTTAAAGGTAAATTTAAGCAAAGTTATGCTAGTTTAACCGATGACGATGTTCAATATTCTGAAGGAAAATTTGACGAGATGTTAGGCCGTCTTCAGGAGAAAACAGGAAAATCCAAAGAGGATTTAAAACGTGAAATAGATAGATTATAGTCTAACTAACCTATATAAGAAAGGGCTGCATTTGCAGCCCTTTTACATTTAAATTACTTATTTGCCGGTCACATCCACAGCCTCATTCCTGAAAACCAGATTATCATCAAATTCGTCCAGCAGGATTATACTTTCTGTATGCACTTTACCCGAAAGTATCTCTTTTGAAAGTTTATTTAAAACTTCTCTTTGAACTACCCGCTTAACGGGTCGTGCTCCATATTGAGGGTCAAATCCCCGATTTGCCAAATATTTTATTGCCTCATCTGTAGCATCAAGAACAATTCCCTGCTTTATAAGCATTTTCTTTACATCCTTTAATTGCAGATCTACGATCTTCCTGATATCATTTTGAGATAAGGGGGTGAACATCACGATATCATCAATCCTGTTTATGAATTCAGGCCTTACACTCTGTTTGAGTAAACCCAGCACTTCTGTTTTGGCACTTTCCATAGCCGAATCCATGTCTTTGAGGGTTTCAAATTTCTCCTGGATAATATGTGAACCAATGTTTGAGGTCATGATGATGATCGTGTTCTTGAAGTCGGCCAACCTTCCTTTGTTATCTGTTAATCTTCCCTCATCAAGAACCTGCAACAGAATATTAAAGGTATCGGGATGGGCTTTTTCGATCTCATCCAGTAATACCACAGAATACGGTTTTCTTCTCACAGCTTCAGTCAATTGTCCACCTTCATCATAACCCACATAACCCGGAGGGGCTCCAACCAGCCTGCTTACAGCATGCCGTTCCTGGTATTCACTCATATCTATTCTGGTCATGGCAGATTCATCATCAAAGAGATATTCAGCAAGAGCTTTTGCCAGTTCGGTTTTACCCACCCCGGTTGTTCCCAGGAAAAGGAATGTACCAATAGGTTTTTTCTGGTCCTGTAGCCCGGCCCGGCTTCTTCTTACCGCATCGCTTACAGCTTCAATTGCTTCTTCCTGACCTACTACACGTTTATGCAGTTCGTCTTCCAGTTTTAGTAACTTATCACGCTCGCTTTGAAGCATCTTGGTAACCGGTACCCCGGTCCATTTCGCTACTACCTCGGCGATATCTTCATAAGTTACCTCTTCTTTAATGAGGGAATGACTGTCCTGGTTTTGGTCAAGCTGTCTTTGCAGACTTTCGAGTTTTTCCTGGGCTTCTTTAATTTTCCCGTATCTTAATTCTGCAACCTTTCCATAATCCCCTTCACGCTCTGCTCTTTCTGCTTCAAGTTTATATTGTTCAATATCAGATTTGGCGGTCTGAATATTATCAACCACTTCTTTTTCATTCATCCACCTGGCGCTGAGTTCGTTACGCTCTTCTTTGAGATTTGCAAGATCTGCCCTCAGGGATTTTAGTTTGCTCTCATCATTCTCTCTTTTAATGGCTTCGATCTCTATCTCAAGCTGGGTAACCTTTCTGTCAAGTACATCCAGTTCCTCGGGTTTGGAATTGATTTCCATCCTGAGTTTTGAGGCTGCTTCATCCATAAGGTCAATGGCCTTATCGGGCAGGAACCTGTTAGTAATATACCTTTGTGAGAGCTCTACGGCCGCGATGATCGCTTCATCTTTGATCCTTACCTTGTGATGGGTCTCATATTTTTCTTTGATACCTCTCAATATGGATATTGCGCTTTCCACATCGGGCTCATCTACCATTACTTTCTGGAAGCGACGTTCCAGGGCTTTATCCTTTTCAAAATATTTTTGGTATTCATCCAGGGTTGTGGCTCCTATTGCACGTAATTCACCCCGGGCCAGTGCAGGTTTTAAAATGTTTGCAGCATCCATGGCTCCCTGTCCTCCTCCGGCACCCACAAGGGTGTGGATCTCATCAATGAAAAGCACAATATTGCCCTCACTGGTTGTTACCTCTTTTACAACCGCTTTAAGTCGTTCTTCAAATTCTCCTTTATATTTTGCCCCAGCAATCAAAGCCCCCATATCCAGGGAAAAAATTTGCTTGTCACGTAAATTTTCGGGGATATCTCCTGCGATGATTCTGTGAGCAAGACCTTCAGCAATAGCTGTCTTTCCCACTCCCGGTTCACCTACAAGCATAGGATTATTTTTGGTCCTGCGCGAAAGGATCTGTAACACTCTTCTTATTTCCTCATCTCTGCCTATTACAGGATCAAGCTTTCCTTCTTCAGCAAGTTTATTAAGATTTTTAGCGTATTTATTTAAAGAATTATAAGTTTCCTCTGCACTTTGAGAAGTAACCCGGTCTCCTTTCCTTAATTCCTCTATGGCAGATTGTAAACCTTTTTCAGTTGCCCCCTGGTCTTTAAGGATCTGGGAGATCTTGCTGGAAGATCTGAATACTGCAAGAATAAGATGTTCTATGGAAACATATTCATCATTCATTTTCCGTGCTAGGGTGCCGGCTTCATTTAAAGTTTTGGATGCCTCCCGGGAAAGCATGGTTTCTCCTCCGGAAACCTTGGGAAAGCTTTGTAAAGTATTATCGAGAATCTGGTTAAAAAGATTCAGGTTTATATTCAACTTCTTTAATAAGAAAGGGGCAACATTTTCATCTACCAGAGTAATAGCTTTAAAAATATGCTCATTTTCAATTTGCTGATGGCCCAGCTCCTGCGCCAACTGTTGAGCCTGCTGGATGGCCTCCTGGGATTTAATTGTAAAATTGTTCAAGTTCATAATTCGATTTTTTTAATGCGGGCAAAGTATATACCAGTGCATTTGATAAGACAATTTGACTGCAACTTATTAGAGTTTGAATGCCATTTTGACATTGATGGGGTAGTTCTATAAAGATATGGATTAATGGAATTATCTTAAAGTAATTTTAATAATTAGACCTTGGCGGAAATAAGCATTATTTTTGCCAAAAGAAAAAAATACAACAATGGGATTTTTTAATAAAATATTTAAAAGTGAAGACGATATAGCAAAAGAGGAAATAAAGAAAGTTCCCTGGAATGAAATCACCAACATTGAGATGCTCGATGAAATTTCCCAGGGATCACATGCACGCCCAGCAGTTATACTTAAACATTCAACAAGTTGTGGTATAAGCCGAATGGTTTTGAGACAATTTGAAAAGGATTATAATCTGGAGCCAGAGAAGGTTGACCTGTATTTTTTGGATCTTTTAAGATACCGGGAAATTTCAAATAAGATAGCTTCAAAATTCAACGTTCCTCATGAAAGTCCTCAATTAATAATCCTTCGTGATGGGAGGGTTGTATATGATGCTTCTCACGGGGCAATTTCAGTAGATTCCCTGATTGAGTTTGTATAAACACTTCCTCAGGTCCTTATTCTGAATTTAAAAAATTATTAATATTTAGCTGTTAAATATTGCTAATTAGATAATTATAGATTCTCCGGAGTTTTAAATTGAAGATAATTTTTAAATCATTTAAAACTTGTGTTATGGAAAATCAGACAAATCGCGATCATGATAATGAGCGCCAGGGACGGGACCAAAGAGGCAATAATGATCAACACCGCCAGCAAACGCAGGGACAGCAATCTGACCAGCGAGGTGGGCAACAACAACAAAACCAGCAGGACCAGGGCCAGCAGGGAAGATCAGGAGTTCAGCAAGATCGGCAACAACGGGGAGAAAGAGCTCAGGGAGGCCAGCAACAGGGTCAACAGGAACAACGGGCTCAGGGACATCAGAGCCAGGGCGGTTATGGAGATCGGGGGAAAGCAGCGGGTGACCAACAATCCAATCAGCAACAGAATGCTCCGGGGCGTGATGGCCAGACAGATGGTAGAGAACAGCAAAGGGAGCAGGGTCAACAAGGCCGGCAAAATAATGATTAAAACTCCGATTGAAGAAGATAAAGGTAATTTGCAGTTATTAAGAGGGCCACTAATGAAAATTAGTGGTCTTCATATTTTATAAAGAAAACACTTTAATTAATTATTAATAATTTGATGTTAAAGTTTGCAAATGAGGCTTAATAATTTTTCCTTCCCAACTAAATTGAGAAAAATATGATTAAAAAATTTGAATTATGGATAAGAGAGATAAAGCAGCAGATGAAAATAAGGGGTATACACCGGAAGAAGGAAACAAGAATTCCGAAAATAATGAGAGCCGGGAACCATCCCGAAATTTAAAGTGGGATCAGGCTCAGAGAAGGCAGCAGGCCGGCCCGCGGAGCTATAATGAAAGCATTGAAACTCAAAATATATCAAATCAGAATACCGAGGCGGATAAAGAGCAGATTGACACACAGGAAAAAAATGATCCTAACAACCCCCACGATATTGGTGACCAGATATCTGAGCGACAGCAGACTATAGATGAAAAAAATTCTCAGCGAAAAGAGGAAAGGTAGCAGGCATAAACAATAGAGGCTATCTGGAAAGTCTTTTTACGTTATGTTGAACTTGATTCAGCATCTAACATGATTGGTCCTTCGAGTCATGTTATACCCTGAAATAAATTCAGGGTGACGGTTACATTTACCTATATATTTTAAACTTGTTTCACCACATTTTCCGTCATGATGATGTTGATTCAGCATCTAACGTGATTGGACCTCGAGTTATGTTATACCCTGAAATAAATTCAGGGTGACGGTTACATTTTACCTATATATTTTAAACTTGTTTCACCCCATTTTCCGTCATGCTGAACTTGATTCAGCATCTAACGTGATTGGACCTCGAGTTATGTTATACCCTGAAATAAATTCATGGTGACGGTTACATTTTACCTATATATTTTAAACTTGTTTCACCACATTTTCCGTCATGCTGAACTTGATTCAGCATCTAACGTGATTGGTCCTTCGAGTCAGGTTATACCCTGAAATAAATTACCAGGAGGGGAGGGTGACGTAAATAAGAAGATTATTCATAACTCCTATACCGTCGTCTCTTAATTAGGAATTCACTATTTCTTCTTCGGCTGATAGACAGGAAGAAGTTTTGTCCTCACTTCACCAAATCCTATTCTACGACCATTATCTTCGCAATAACCTCTCATAATAACAGTGTCATTGTCCTCGATGAACTTCCTTTCACTGCCATCTTTTAATTTAACCGGTTTTTCACCTCTCCAGGAAAGTTCCAGCATAGACCCATATGAATCGGGTGTTGGGCCGGAAATTGTACCGGACCCCATCATGTCTCCTGAATTAACCGGGCATCCGTTTATGGTGTGATGAGCCAGCTGCTGACTCATATTCCAGTACATATACTTAAAGTTTGACCTGGTCAAAACAGTTTCTTCTTTATCTTCCGGTTGCAAAGCCACCTCAAGTTTTATATCAAAACTTTTCTTTCCCTCAAATCTTAAATAGGGTAAAAGCTTTTTTTCAGGTTTGGGACTTTCTGTCCTGAAAGGTTCCAGGGCATCTAAAGTCACAATCCATGGAGAGATAGAAGAGGCGAAATTCTTGGCCAGAAAAGGTCCCAAAGGCACATATTCCCATTTTTGGATATCCCGTGCGCTCCAATCGTTAAAAAGGACAAGCCCAAAAATATATTCCTCTGCTTCTTCAATAGGGATAGGTTCCCCCAGGGCATTGGCATCTGTGGTTATAAATGCCATTTCAAGTTCAAAGTCCACAAGTCGGGATGGTCCAAAAACCGGTTCTGTTGCACCCTGGGGCATGGTTTGCCCCTGAGGCCTGTGAACAGGTATTCCACTTGGAATTATGGATGAACTCCGGCCGTGATAACCTACAGGGATATGCAGCCAGTTAGGCAACAATGCATTCTCAGGATCGCGGAACATACTGCCAACATTGGTCGCATGTTCTTTGCTTGAGTAAAAATCTGTGTAATCACCCACCTGAACCGGTAGTTGCATTTCGATCTCGTCCAATGTGAAAAGGACAATGGTCCTGTGGTCCTGGTTATCCTTTAATAGATTATTATTTATATCAAAAATTTCTGCAATCCTGTTTCTCACAAGTCTCCAGGTCTTTTTCCCGTCAGATATAAAATCATTGAGTGAATCCTGTAAAAAAATATCTTCAGTAAGAGGAATGCCTTCAAAATATCCCAATTGATGAAGGGCACCCAGGTCTATTGCGTAATCACCAATTCTGGTACCTATAGTGATGATATCATCCCTTGTTAGAAATACACCAAAAGGTATATTTTGTATAGGGAAATCGGTGTTTTCAGGAGTGTCAAGCCAGGTTTTTCTGTTTGGATCATTCGCAGTAATAGACATAAATTTTTTAATTATATTCTTAATTGTATTCCATTCAAATATATTATTTTCCCTGTATTAACCGAATGTAATTATTACTTTTGATTAATATTTAACGTAAAAAGATATAATGCAACGAGATACCGAAATTTTTGATCTTATCAAAGAAGAAGAGAACCGGCAAATGAACGGTCTTGAATTAATAGCAAGTGAGAATTTTGTAAGTAAAGGAGTATTGGAAGCAGCGGGTTCTGTCCTTACCAATAAATATGCTGAAGGATATCCAGGCAAACGCTATTACGGCGGGTGTGAGGTTGTGGATAAAGTAGAAAACCTTGCCATTGAAAGGTTAAAGGAACTTTTTAATGCCGAATATGCCAATGTGCAGCCACACTCGGGCTCCCAGGCCAACACGGCGGTTTTTCATGCCTGTATGCAACCGGGAGAGAAATTTTTAGGATTCGATCTTTCTCATGGTGGCCATCTTACCCATGGTTCCCCGGTGAATTTTTCAGGAAGATTATATGAACCGATTTTTTACGGAGTAAAAGAAGAAACCGGACTTATCGATTATGAGGAGGTGGCCAGAATTGCAGAAAGAGAAAAACCCAAAATGATCATTGCGGGAGCTTCTGCATATTCAAGGGAAATAGATTATAAAAGATTCAGGGAGATAGCAGACAGTATTGGCGCAATTCTTTTTGCAGATATTGCACACCCGGCAGGCCTTATTGCCAAGGGTTTACTTGGTGACCCACTTCCACATTGCCATGTAGTTACTTCTACCACCCATAAGACCTTACGAGGGCCGAGGGGCGGTGTAATTATGATGGGGAAGGATTTTGAAAATCCCTTCGGTCAAAAATTAAAGAACGGAAATTTAAAAATGATGTCGACACTTCTTGACAGCGGGGTTTTCCCGGGTAACCAGGGAGGGCCATTGGAGCATATAATTGCCGCAAAAGCAGTAGCTTTTGGAGAAGCACTTACAGATGAATTCCTTTATTATACAGTACAGGTGAAGAAGAATGCGAAGGCTCTTGCTGCAGCATTTATGGCCAAAGATTACAAAGTGATCTCCGGCGGAACAGATAATCATATGATGCTTATTGACCTGCGTAATAAGAATATCTCCGGAAAACAAGCGGAGGAAGCTCTTGGTAAGGCAGAGATCACCGTGAATAAGAATATGGTGCCCTTTGATGACAAGTCTCCGTTTGTTACATCCGGAGTACGTATTGGAACTCCGGCAGTCACGACCCGCGGACTAAAAGAAGATGATATGACCACCATTGTTGATTATATCGACACCGTGATCAATAATTTTGAAGATGAATCAAAGATCGGTGACGTAAAACAAAATGTACTGGATCTAATGAAAGGCCGGCCGCTTTTTGTTGCGTAACAGTATTTTTGAAATTAAACCAGGGAGTAGTATTTTTACATATTGCTCCTTTTTTATTTTACTACAAATAATAAGTGATTAAATGAAAAACCTGGTTCTCTTGTTATTTGTGATCCTGAGTGTACCTGTCACGGCTCAAAACATCTTTTCTCCGGGCTACATTGTTGGAGATACATTACGCGGACTCATCCTCGAGAAATCTGATGCGGAAATGTCCCGAAGGATAGTTTTCAAAAGCTCGGAAGAAGCAGATATTCAAAAACATTCCACAAGGACTTTATCGGCTTTTGGATTTGATTCCGGCAGGCAATTTGAAAGAATGGCTATCCTGCCTAAACCGGGAAAAGGTGAGGATACTACCTTCGTTTTTGCCAAGAATATGCTACGCGGCCAAACTGATGTTTTTGTTGGAAGGCCTATTCAAAAAAGACATCCTGAGATCTTTTTTAGAAACAATTCAAGCAATTTTTCAACCCAGATTTATAGATCCCGCGATGCACAGGCTTTAGAAATGGAGGAATTTTTAAGCCTATACTACAATAAGCCAGATTCCTTACTGCACCCTCTGGCGGTAAGATTACAGGAAAAAAAGTTGCTGCGCAAAATTGCCGAATATAACATTCTGCATTCCGCTTATTTCCCTGATTCATTATATCGCGAGAAAATAGCAAATGACTGGATTTTCCTTGCCGGTATTCCCATTGATTATAGAAAAGAGGCAATACATTTCAGGGGAGCCGTTTATTTCAGCAGGACAAATACAGAGAGAACTCCAAACTTTTCTTCAATCCATGGTATTATTTATCATCATTGGGAAAGGAAGGATATTGAAATTTTGGAAACCCAACAATATGTAGGGATGAACACCAAATGGCAAATGCTCAATTTTATACCAATAGCAATAAAATTTCAGGGAAGTTCAGGTAATTTCAAGCCATACGGATATATAGGTGCCGGCATGGCTGTTGTGCGGGAAAAAAATATTTACACGGAAGACGTCACGAATAAAAGAGACCAGGTAAGTTGGAGGTTCCTTCCTACTTTCAATTCAGGAATTGGAATACAAACCCGCCTTGGCAAAAATTTTCTTGTCACAGAACTTACCCCCACCTTAAATAACCTTTTTCTCAATATTGGGTTATTTATATAGAATCCATAAGTTTTCATTTCTTTCCATTTTAAATTTTAACTAACTTGCAGCGTAGAAAAACTTTTTATGAAAAATTATCCCCTCTTGCCTATCCTGAATTTTCTGTTTGTCTTATTTTTTATTTCCTGTTCCACAGTCAAAGAACCCGAGGTAGAAAATGAGGTTATTATTCTTCCGCCGGAAGAACTATACGGGGAATTATTTTATGATGTGCAAACAAATCCTGAAATTTTCGATGATAGCAAAACCTTTGTAGATGCGATCCCTAAAATCAGCATTCAGGAAATCAGATTAAATTACAATTCATTAGAGGACCGGAATACACAAAATCTAATAAAATTTATTGAGGGACATTTTTTAATTCCGCAGGAAACAAATGCCTATCGTACAGATTCCTCTTCTATCAACCTTCACATCAATAAATTGTGGGAAGTATTGAAACGTCCGGCTGATGTGTCGGTTTCGGGAACCCTGCTTCCTTTACCCCAACCCTACATCGTTCCGGGTGGAAGGTTCAGGGAGATCTATTACTGGGATAGTTATTTTACCATGTTGGGCCTGCAGGAGGATGGTGAGGTTGAAACTATTAGAAATATGGTAGATAATTTTTCCTATTTAATAGAAACTTATGGTTTTATTCCCAACGGGAATCGTTCATACTACCTAAGCAGGTCCCAACCCCCTTTTTATTCCCTGATGGTGGGAATCCTTGCTGAAATGGAAGGATCGCAGACTTTATTGAAATATCTGCCATATCTTCAGAAAGAGTATGACTTCTGGATGAATGGGGAAAAGTTACTTTCTGTGGAGCAAAGTACAAATGACAGGGTGGTGCTTATGCCCGGGGGAGAAATCCTGAACCGTTACTGGGATGCCAGGGATACTCCCCGACCTGAGAGTTATCGTGAGGATGTGGAGACCGCAAATGAAGCTTTAAAAAAATCACCCGGAAGAACCAAAGAAGAGGTCTACAGAAATTTAAGGGCTGCTGCAGAAAGCGGGTGGGATTTTTCCAGCAGGTGGCTAATTAAAGAAAAGGATAATGCTTTTCACCTTTCAACAATACACACTACAGATATTCTTCCCGTTGATTTAAATTCTTTGCTTTATCATCTTGAAATGACCCTCCATAACGCTTATCTGGCAGAGGGGCAAAAGGAACTTTCAGAAGAATACAGGAATAGATCTGAAATCAGAAAAGAAGCTATTCTGAAATATTTCTGGGATGAGGAAGAGAAATATTTTATGGATTATAATTTTAGACTAGGCAAAACTACCGGGGTTTTATCCCTGGCCGGGGTTTATCCCTTATATTTTAAAATAGCTACAACCCCGCAGGCAATAAACATGAATAAAAAAGTAGAAGAGGTATTTTTAAAACCGGGCGGCGTGGTAACCACTCCATATAATACAGGGCAGCAATGGGACGCTCCAAATGGCTGGGCACCATTGCAATGGATGACGATTACAGGTTTGAGAAATTATGGCTTTGAATCGCAGGCAGACCTTATCAAGGACAATTGGCTTGATCTGAATAAAGAAATTTATAACCGAACTTATAAAATGCTCGAAAAATACAACGTAGAAGATCTTTCCAAAGAGAGCGGAGGAGGAGAATACCCTACCCAGGACGGATTCGGATGGACGAATGGGGTATATCAAAAACTGTCAAAAGAGTGAGGTTAATATTTCCTCTGAATAAAAAGTGTAGTGTTCCGGTTTCCAAACTTTGTTTTTTATTGCTTTCCCCTGCCTTGATTTCATGTAATTTTGAAGCGATGAAATTTGAACTTAAGGCACATAGAGAGCTCTCTAATATCCCCTCTGCTTCGGGAATAGAGCTTACTGGAAAGGACATGTATGTTATAGGGGATGACTCTCCCTGGCTCTTTAAACTGAATGAGAATTTCGAAATAACCGATAAGATCCGGCTTTTTCCGAAAAGGCAATTTTCTGATAGTATCATAAAGAAAATGGAGAAACCCGATTTGGAAGCAATTGCAAAAGGTAATGAGGCTGGAAGTATCCTGTATGCTTTTGGATCGGGGTCCAAATCTCCCGAAAGAGATCTTATGGTGGAAATTAACCTTTCTGCAAAAACTTCTGTAGAATATTCTTTGAAGGGGTTCTATTCCCACATAAGAGCTGTGGCTCAGCTTAAGGAAGAGCAATTGAATATTGAGGCCGCCGAAGTTTACCAGGATCAATTGTATCTTTTTAACAGGGGAGAGAACCTGATAATAAAACTGAGCCTTTCCCACTTTAAAGCATATTTAAATGACAATACCCCATTACCCCCTCTGGAAATTTTCAGGATAAATTTGCCTGAAATCGATGGGATTCTGGCAGGTTTTTCAGGAGCTTCCAAAGATCCTGACCATGGGATCCTATTCTTTACCGCCACGGTAGAGAATACCCATAACTGGATAGATGATGGTGAAGTTCTTGGAAGTTTTATAGGTATTATAAACCTCGAAGAGCTTAAAAACAACATGAAACCAGACCACCTTGCGATTCTTCTGGATAAAGACCTGCTAAGGATTAAGGTTGAATCTATTGCGGTAATACCTCCTTTTAATAAAGGATTAGCCGAGCTCGTTCTGGTGACCGATAGCGATGGAGGTTTATCTGAATTATTACGTGGAGTACTTAACTATTGATGAAAACAAAAAAAAGGGATCCAAACCTGATCCCTTTTAAAATAATATTTTAATACCTTTAATTGTTTCGGTTTGGATACCAGTTTAGCAATACTACTTCAATTTCATCATCACCTTCATTTACCAATTTCCTAAATTTCTCCACATCTGCAAGCCCGTCAGGATTCCGATAATGATAGGGATATACCGTTTTTGGTTTAAAAGCTAAAACACCTTCTGCTGCTTGTTCTACGCCCATGGTATAAGTTTGGTTCATAGGGATGAGGGCAATATCAATATTTGATAAATTTTTCATTTCAGGAATGGCTTCTGTATCCCCTGCGATATAGAGGCGTTGACCGTCCTTTTCAAGTACGTAACCATTTCCTCTGCCTTTTACGTGCCTGGAGTCCGGGCTTTCGGGTAAGTTATACATTGGGATCGCTTCAATATTGAAACCCATAAATTCCCTTTTATCACCATTATTCATTACTATTAGCTGGCCGTGAAAATCTTCCGGCAATGCATCTTTAACTGCCTGAGGGACTATAATCTGAGTGTTGCCCAGGTTCAGGGCTTTCAAAGTTTCGGCATGCATGTGGTCTCCGTGAATATCTGAGATAAGGATAAAATCGGGATCTTCCATTCCGTTGAAAGCTTCGGCACCCCCTGTGGGATCTGTATAGAAAACGGTTTCATCCCATCTAATTACCGCAGTGGCGTGAGAAACAGGGTTGATCTCAATACTATCTCTTTCTCTTTCCACCCTTTCAGCGGCTTCCCCTACGGTACCTTTTTGGAATTCCGAATCGTTTTCCCGGTTCTCATTTTTGCACCCGGTAAGGCAAATGCTAAGAGCAAATAATGTAACTAATTGTTTCATAAATAACGTGAGTTCGATATAAGAAAAGGTAAAAAAAGAGGGATTAAACAACAAAGAAAAAGCAGAAAATTAGTATATTTAAGTATCTAAAAACCAAATATTTAACTAACTATCTGCTTATGATTTCTACCGATAAAATTAC
>JBGTNH010000083.1:0-10753 GCA_041743165.1 Gillisia sp.
CAACAAAACTGTATTGAAAAGTTATCCCAGGTTCACCCATCAGGGAGAAAAATGATCAAAACTTATCCAGATTCAAAAGAAAACTAAAGCGGCTCTAAGAAATTACTACTGCTAAACTACTCATGAATAATCCGGGTTAATCTGGATTTCAACATTTAATAGAGATTATATTTGAAATTTTTAGTATTTTTATAAATTATTTCTCCCAACAGACAAATGAATTTGAATATCCCTGGCAGAGTCAAATGTTCCATTCCCTGGAAACCATTGGGATTTTTTAAATTTTAAGAGCTCCCCGTTTTATTTCAAAAACCTCAACACTATAACAAATCAATTAATTTAAAAGCACATGAAAAAAAATACAATACTGCTGTTTATATTTTTTACCGTGGGTTGTATTATGCCTGCAGCAAATATCTATGCACAATCGGGAACAGATTCCTTTAAAGAAAATGCCCCGGACTCAGGTTTAGTAACCGATGTGATATTCTCTGTAGATCCTAAAAATAACGGGGTTAACGGGGTTTTTATTAAAGAATTGGACACTGAGGCCCAGCTTTATAAATTAAAGGGTGAATGTTATCGCTGTGAATTTTACCTGGGAAGTATTGAAGGGGCCTTTAATATTGTAAATTCAAAGGTCAAACCGGTAAAAAATGCAATAATTACTATTTATACTTCGCAAAATCTCATGCGTGGAAAGGTCTATGAGCCGGGTCCATTCCCGCCGGGTTCGCGTTTTAACCTGGCCCGTACCAAAACTACTGTAATTGAAAAACAAAATGGAAAATTCAGGTTACGCTCTAATTGATCAAAATAATTCCTAAAAAAGCATTTTAAATCAATTTTGTTACCTGTATTCAAAATATCCATACCTAAAGTAAGCCATTGCGGCTGCTAAAAAACCTGCATTATAGGCCAGGCATGCCAATTATTAACATTATTAAAATCGTCCATTAGCTTCCGTTATTTCTGGGAAAAACCTAAATATAGATTTTGCTCTTTATATCATTATTAACAGGTATCAAAAAATTGATTTTCAATTACTTAGGAGTGTAATTTAACAAAATAATTGATTTTTTAATTAGTCTCGTGTTAAAAACTTTGTTGAAAACGTTTGTCACTAAACACCCAAAAATCTAAAGGTTTTTTCAATATTTGTTTTAAGCTATAATCTTAGCTACAATTACCAACCAAAAAAATTGAAGACCCATGGCGCAGCTTGAACCCATTTTACAGGAAAACAAAGACAGATTTGTGATCTTTCCAATCAAACACCACGACATTTGGGATTGGTATAAAAAAATGGAAGCAAGTTTCTGGACGGCCGAAGAAATTGACCTGCACCAGGATATCAACGACTGGAACAATAAATTATCCCAGGACGAGCGGTACTTCATCAAACATATTCTTGCCTTCTTTGCGGCCTCTGATGGGATCGTAAATGAAAATCTTGCCGAAAATTTTGTGAATGAGGTTCAGTATTCTGAGGCTAAATTCTTCTACGGGTTCCAGATCATGATGGAAAACATCCATTCTGAGACCTATTCTCTTTTGATAGATACCTATGTGAAAGATGAAAAAGAAAAGGATAAACTCTTCAGGGCAATAGAAACTTTCCCTGCTATTCAGAAAAAGGCGCAATGGGCTTTAAAGTGGATAGAATCTGATTCTTTTGCTGAAAGACTTATTGCCTTTGCCGCAGTAGAAGGAATATTCTTCTCTGGTGCTTTCTGCTCTATTTTCTGGCTGAAGAAACGCGGACTCATGCCTGGCCTTACATTTTCAAACGAATTGATCTCAAGGGATGAAGGTGTTCATTGTGACTTTGCAGTGCACCTTCACAACAAACATCTGGTGAACAAAGTATCCAAAGAACGAATCAGAGAGATCATCACAGATGCCCTGAATATTGAAAGAGAATTCATCACAGAATCACTTCCCGTAAGTCTTATTGGGATGAATGCGAAATTGATGACCCAGTATCTCGAATTTGTGGCAGACAGGCTTCTTACCGAACTGGAATGCGAGAAGGAATACAACAGCACAAATCCTTTTGACTTTATGGATATGATCAACCTGCAGGGTAAGACCAATTTCTTTGAAAAAAGAGTGGGTGAATACCAGAAAGCGGGGGTGATGAACAAGGATAAAGACACCAACAAAATTAGTTTTGACGTCGATTTTTAATTGGTAGTCCCCCTCGGGCTCCCCTGAAGGGGGAGTGACAGGAAGACTTCAACTTTAAACGGTAGATGGTACAGCCGGTTTGTAAGAAAACTTTTTTTGCCTAAATAAATAACATTTATTAAACAGGGGTTTCACAGATCCAACTTCTCCCCTTTGGGAGGCAGGGAGGGGCTCCTAAAAATCTATTGCTTATGTATGTATTGAAAAGAGACGGCCGCAAGGAGCCTGTCATGTTTGACAAAATTACCGCCAGAATAAGAAAATTGTGTTATGGCTTAAACGAGATCGTGGATCCTCTTAAAGTTGCCATGCGTGTAATAGAAGGGCTGTATGACGGGGTAACCACCAGCGAGCTCGACAATCTTGCAGCAGAAGTTTCGGCCACCATGACCACCGCTCATCCCGATTATGCAAAGCTGGCGGCAAGGATCTCGGTATCCAACCTCCATAAGAATACCAAAAAATCATTTTCTGAAGTTATGGAAGACCTTTATGAGTACGTTAATCCGCGTACCGGAAAGGAGGCTCCATTACTTTCAGAAGAAGTGTATAAAGTAGTGCAGGAAAACAAAGAACTGCTTGATTCCACTATCATTTACAACCGGGATTTTAATTACGATTATTTCGGATTTAAAACCCTGGAGCGATCCTATTTATTAAAGCTCAATGGCAACATAGCCGAACGCCCCCAGCATATGCTCATGAGGGTATCTATAGGAATTCACGTCAATGATATTGATGCGGCAATTGAGACCTATGAGCTCATGTCAAAGAAATTCTTTACACATGCCACTCCTACCCTTTTCAATGCCGGTACTCCCAAACCTCAGATGTCTTCATGTTTCCTCCTGGCGATGAAAGATGACAGCATTGAAGGTATATATGATACACTAAAACAAACTGCCAAGATCTCCCAGTCTGCCGGTGGAATTGGATTATCAATACACAATGTTCGTGCTACAGGATCCTATATAGGAGGTACAAACGGAACTTCGAACGGGATTGTCCCCATGTTGCGTGTTTTCAATGATACTGCAAGGTATGTAGATCAGGGGGGCGGAAAGAGAAAAGGTTCCTTCGCGATGTACGTGGAGCCATGGCACGCAGATATCTTTGATTTTCTCGACCTTAAAAAAAATCACGGGAAAGAAGAAATGCGGGCCCGCGATCTTTTTTACGCGATGTGGATCCCAGATCTTTTCATGAAACGGGTTGAGGAAGATGCCCAATGGACTCTCATGTGCCCGAATGAATGCCCTGGATTATTTGATATTCACGGGGATGAATTTGATGAGCTTTACCATAAATATGAAGCTGAAGGAAAAGGCCGCAGAGCCGTGAAAGCACGTGAGCTGTGGGAAAAGATCCTGGAATCCCAGATCGAGACCGGAACCCCCTATATGCTTTATAAGGATGCCGCAAACCGAAAATCCAATCAGCAGAACCTTGGCACTATAAGATCATCCAACCTTTGTACAGAGATCATGGAGTATACAAGTGCAGATGAGGTAGCAGTTTGTAACCTCGCCTCAATTGCCCTGCCTATGTTCGTTAAAGGAAATGAGTTTGACCACAAGGAACTTTTCAGGATCACAAAACGTGTAACCCGAAACCTCAACAGGGTCATTGACAGAAATTATTACCCTGTAAAAGAAGCTGAAAATTCCAATATGCGCCACCGTCCCATAGGTCTGGGTGTTCAGGGTCTTGCAGATACGTTTATCAAATTGAGAATGCCATTTACCAGTGAAGAAGCTAAAAAGCTAAACGGAGAAATTTTTGAGACCCTGTATTTTGCCGCTGTTACTGCATCTATGGAAATGGCAAAAGAAGAAGGCCCATATTCAACATTTAAAGGCTCTCCCATAAGCAAAGGTCAATTCCAATACAACCTGTGGGGTGTAAATGATGAAGATCTGAGCGGAAGATGGGATTGGGCAAAACTCAGGAAACAAGTGGTGAAGCACGGAGTGAGAAACTCGCTTCTTGTAGCGCCAATGCCTACCGCTTCTACCTCACAGATCTTAGGGAATAATGAAGCTTTTGAGCCCTACACTTCAAACATCTATACCCGCCGCGTACTGTCTGGCGAATTTATAGTAGTGAACAAACATTTACTTGAAGACCTGGTAGAACGCAATCTATGGACAGAGGATGTAAAAGATGCCATCCTTAGAGCAAATGGTTCTGTACAGGATATCGATATTATTCCGCAGGACATCAAAGAACTGTATAAAACAGTTTGGGAGCTCAGCATGAAAGACATCATTGATATGTCAAGACACCGTGGATATTTCATTGACCAGTCCCAGTCATTGAACCTGTTCATGGAAAATGCCAATTACAGCAAACTTACCTCAATGCATTTCTACGCCTGGAAAAGCGGACTCAAAACCGGAATGTATTATCTGAGAACCAAGAGTGCGGTAGATGCGATAAAGTTCACATTGAAAAAGGAAGAGAAGAAAGAACCCGTGCAGGCTTTTGCTGAACCCATGGATTCTCCTGCAATAAAATTTGTACCGGTACAGGTGGAGCCAGAAAGTTCCCTTTCACCGGAAGAGTTGCGGGCATTAATAGCCCAATCCAAAGAGGCCGAAGGTGACGATTGCCTCATGTGCGGATCATAATACGTTTACCCCTGTTTCTTATTTTAATTACCATTATCATTAAAGGGAAGTCTTCGAAAGATTACTTCCCTTTTTTGTTATTTTTGATCTCCCGCAGAATTCGCAGATTTTCGCAGAGCGTTCCGCAGAATTCTGCGGGATAAAATAATTGAATGATGAAGGAAAATGAGATTTCATATAAGATAAGGGGAGCTATATTTGATGTTTATAAACAGTTTGGTCCAGGATTGCTTGAATCTGTTTATACAGCTGCTTTAGAAGCCGATTTAAAAAGTGCAGGGTTATGGTTAAAAAGGAAGTTCCCGTACCGGTTTATTATAAAAAAGAGAAGCTCGAAGTGGGTTTCCGGATTGATTTGTTAGTTGAGAATTCAGTGATCATCGAGGTTAAATCTGTAGAAAACCTTGCTGAAGTTCATCATAAGCAAGTATTAACCTATTTAAGACTCACAAATTTAAAACTTGCAATTCTTGTAAATTTCAATGTAGATAATATCAATACAGGAATATTCAGAAAAGTGAATAATCTTTAAATTCAGCGAAATTCAGCGAATTCTGCGGGAGAAAAATAATAAATTATGATGAACTGGGAACAACTCCTTTCTTTAAGGAAATTTGGAGATAAGAATAAACGGCTTCGGAAGGAGCAGGACGAAACCCGGTTGGGATTTGAGGTAGATTATGACAGGATCATTTTCTCCTCAGCCTTCCGCAGTCTGCAGGACAAAACCCAGGTAATTCCCCTTTCCAAAACAGATTTTGTTCACACCCGCCTCACTCACAGCCTTGAGGTCTCTGTAGTGGGACGATCCTTAGGCCGTCTGGCCGGCCAAAAGATCCTGGAGAAGCACCCACACCTTCAAACAATTCACGGTTACCAGATGAACGATTTTGGAGCTATAGTGGCAGCGGCAGCACTGGCTCATGATATTGGAAATCCGCCCTTTGGACATTCGGGTGAAAAAGCAATAGGGGAATACTTCAGCCGTGGGAATGGAAAGAGATTTAAAGACAGGCTTTCAGATAAGGAATACCAGGACCTCATCAAATTTGAAGGAAATGCCAATGGTTTCCGCATACTTACTGAAGACCGCCCCGGGGTTGAAGGCGGTATACGGTTGTCTTACGCTACGCTGGGGGCATTCATAAAATATCCAAAGGAATCCCTTCCGCATAAACCCACACAAAATATAGGCGACAAGAAATTTGGAATTTTCCAGACAGAGAGGGAGGTTTTTAAAGAAATAGCAAATGAATTGGGGTTATTACCAGTCCGTACCGGGAAAAATATTGGATATGTGCGTCATCCCCTTGCGTTTCTGGTAGAGGCTGCAGATGATATATGCTACACGATTATTGATTTTGAAGACGGGATCAACCTTGGACTTATCAATGAAGAATATGCCCTGGAATATCTTATCAAACTGGTAAAAGATACCATCAATACTTCCAAGTATCACACCCTCACCAATACTGCCGACAGGCTGAGCTACCTGCGCGCTCTCGCCATAAATACCCTGATAAGGGAGGCTGTGGAGATCTTCCTGGAAAACGAGGAAAATATACTTGCAGGCAACTTCCACCAATCGCTGTTTGACAAAAGTAGTTACGAAGCACAGATAAAAGATATTATAAAGATTAGTGTGGAAAGGATCTACCAGAGTGAAGAGGTGATAAATAAGGAAATAGCCGGATATAAGATGCTCTCCTACTTACTCGACACCTATACTGAAGCATTCTTGCCCGAAAATGATGAGGAAGATTCCAATTATCATAAACTGGTAAAAAGATCTGTACCCAAGATAAATATTCCTGAAGAGCAGGGAATTTATAAAACTTTGCTGCAAATTTGCTCCTACACATCCTCATTAACTGATGGGAATACGGTAGCATCTTTTGAAAAATATAATGGATTAAGGTTATAACAATGAGGTATAAAAGCAGGCGGGACCTTTTTGTTACTTCTGTGATTTATGGGGCGATTGCCGTAATGTTCGCTCCACTTTATCCAGTTATCACAGGGCAGGCAGCCGGCACGGGAGCCATTATTATATTACTGTTTTTCGTGGCAGTTTCGACCCTGCTCTTATGGATCTTATATGGAACCAAATACACTATAGATAATGAATATATAACTTATAGCAGCGGACCCATAAAAGGTAAGATCGAAATTTCCAAAATACATACTGTTATAAGCGGTAAGAATCTTTATATAGGATTCCGGCCCGCCACTGCACATAAGGGTATTATAGTCAAATACGCAAAGTACGATGAGATCTATTTTAGCCCGGATTCCAATGACACCTTTATAGAAGAACTTTTAAGAATTAATCCTGAAATAAAAGTGAAGAAAAACAATTAACCTAAAATTCATAAACAACACCAACCCCAAGCATTTGCTTGAACTGAATCCTTGCCCCCAGGGTTTCAAGGTTACCATCCCCGGTTATATCTTTCTTGATCTTTACATCATCATCATACCGCAAATGAGATCCTATACTGGCTTTAATAAATTCATTGACTTTCATATTCACGTTTACCTGCCAGTCAATATCTATATTCCCAAAATTGTTCAGATAATCTGAATACAATGTGAGTTGGTTGTCTAACTTAACGTTGGTAAATATCTCCTTATTGAAGCTGCTTGTAAAGAGAATTCCAGTTTCCATACGAATGCGCTCGCCCTCCTGTATGATATTCCCCAGTTCATCTTTTATGGCAGGGGTGACCCCAAACATTCCTTCATTGGCCAGGGTGCGGTCAAAAACAAAGGTCGTTTTTAGCGTGAGGGGGGAAAGATACATTGTAAGATCTTCTTTCGGGTGGGTATATTCTGTCCCTATACCCAGGAAAATATAACCCGGGGCCATAAAATTTGATATTGGCCTGTCTGTATTAGGATAACGGAACCCTTTTGATATCTGTGTGTTAAAATTGAATTTTGCTGAATATCTGAAATTTGATGCTGAGTCCCGCAAATAACCTGCTGTGGAACTTAAGGATATCTGATCTTCACTTTTTCTCAGCTCCCTGCCCTGCTGGGCATTGATTCCATAGCGAACGGAAGCAACATTTTTCCAGTTTAACAGATCGCGTTTAAATGTTCGTTCAAAATTTCCGTGAAACAAGGCAGAAATGGAATTATTACCCCCTGCATTCCAGTTCACAAAAGCAACTTCATTGAAATTAACCCCAATAGAGTTTTTGGTAAACCATACCATTACGGGTTGAGCTTCATTTACCACAGTATCTTTAACAGCCAGATTAAGGGAATCAACTTTTGAAGTGTCTCTTTGAATCGTATCTATCACTACATCCTCACTCTTCAGGCCCTGAGCAAAAATATCCGGGATATTTATTAAAGTGATAAAGCAAATGAGGACAGGGAAAAAATTCTGAGACATAAATCCAAAAACGGGTAATTAAAATTTATTTCAAGAGGGCGTAGATTGCCTTGCTTATACCTTGAACGCTTATATTTGCGATTTCATATAATTCATCCACACTTCCTTGTTCTATAAATGTATCTGGGACTCCCAGGCACATGATTCTGGGGGAATATTGGTGGGTGGATGCAAATTCTAAAACTGCCGTTCCAAAACCTCCTGTTACGGCTCCATCTTCAACCGTAAGTATATTTGCAAAATTATTAAATATCTCATGAAACATCTCCTCATCCAGAGGTTTAACAAAAACGGCATCAAAATGAGCAATCCTCTCTTTTTTTGCTGATATTTCAATAGCATTTTTCACATTTTCTCCTATACTTCCCAAACTCACAATCGCGAGATCTGACCCTTCTCTGATCCTGAATCCTTTCCCATATTCCATTTTCTGAAATTCATTTTTCCAGTCTGGTGTGACACCCCGGCCACGGGGATATCTTATGGAAATTGGACCCTTAAGCCCTTCCTGTGCTGTATATAAAAGATTACGCAGCTGCACTTCGTTTGAAGGGGCAGCGATCATCATATTTGGAATACATCTTAAAAAAGGAATATCGAAAACGCCGTGATGGGTAGCCCCGTCCTCTCCCACGAGCCCTGCCCTATCGAGGCAGAAGATCACGGGCAACTCCTGAAGCGCCACATCATGGATCACCTGGTCATATGCCCGCTGCAAAAAAGTGGAATAAATATTACAATAAACAGTAAAGCCCTGAGTTGCCATACCCGCTGCAAAGGTCACCGCGTGCTGCTCAGCGATACCAACATCAAAAGCCCTTTCAGGAAAAGCATCCATCATATATTTAAGCGAACTCCCGGTAGGCATCGCAGGGGTGATACCAATGATCTTCTCATTTTTTTGGGCAAGTTCTACCAGCGTAAGGCCAAAAATATCCTGGTATTTAAGCGGTAATCCTTTGGTCTCATAAGGCAGTAACTCTCCCGTCTCAGGTTTAAATTTTCCCGGGGCGTGATATTTCACCTGGTCTTCTTCGGCCTTTTTTAAGCCCTTCCCTTTTTTGGTGATCACATGCAGGAATTTGGGACCTTTTTCATCCTTTAATTTTGTAAAAATATCTATTAGCCCGTCGATATCATGCCCATCAACCGGACCATAATATTTAAAGTTGAGGGCTTCTATGATATTATCCTGAGAGGGTTTATATCCAACACGGGCGCGGGTAAGATAATTCTTTAAAGCCCCAACGCTTGGATCAATGCCAATCGCATTATCATTAAGCACCACAAGAAGATTGGCATCTGTGACACCGGCATGGTTCAGGCCTTCAAAGGCCATACCTGCCGCAATGGAGGCATCACCTATTACCGCAATATGATTTTTGTCCTTTTCATCTTTTAACGAAGATGCTATGGCCATTCCCAGTGCGGCCGAAATAGAAGTTGAGGAATGTCCGGTGCCAAAAGTGTCATAGATACTTTCAGAACGTTTTGGGAATCCGCTTAATCCGTTTAGTTGACGGTTGGTATGAAAATTATCCCTTCTTCCCGTAAGTATCTTGTGCCCGTATGCCTGATGGCCAACATCCCAGATAAGGAGATCGTCTGGGGTATTAAAAACGTAATGTAGTGCAATGGTGAGTTCCACAACTCCCAGGCTGGCTCCCAAATGACCTTCTTTGGTTGCTACTATTTCTATGATAAAATTTCGTAATTCCAGGGCAAGTTCACTCAGTTTTTGCTGGGGAAGTTTTCTAAGATCTTCAGGAGAATTTATACTGTGCAAAATACTTTTGGCCATAAAGACAAAGGTACATTTTGAAATTGTATTTTTGAAGATGCAAATGATTTTTGGCGATACCTATTTTATGCAGAAGGCCTTACAGGAGGCCCGTATTGCCTTTGATAAAGGGGAGATCCCTGTTGGTGTTGTGGTTGTTATCCAAAACCAGATCATTGCAAGGGGCCATAACCTTACCGAAATGCTTCATGATGTAACTGCTCATGCCGAGATGCAGGCAATCACAGCTGCAGCAAATTTCCTGGGAGGAAAATACCTGAAGGACTGCACCATGTACGTGACACTGGAACCCTGCCAGATGTGCGCCGGAGCCTTATACTGGAGCCAGTTACATAAACTGGTTTTTGCAGCTACAGATCATGAGCGCGGGTACAGGACAATGGGTACATCCCTTCATCCTAAAACCCAGGTTGTAAATGGCATTCTTGAGAAAGAAGCCTCCTCTCTTCTTAAGAAGTTCTTCGTGGAAAAGAGAAATTTAAATTAAGGCTTCCATAATCCAGCCCGTAAACATCAAAAAACCTATTTTAGATTTTATTATTGATGATATATTTCTTACTTCAATTTACGTCCCGCCAGGGACATAATATAACGTGAGTTCGATATAAGAAAAGGTAAAAAAAGAGGGATTAAACAACAAAGAAAAAGCAGAAAATTAGTATATTTAAGTATCTAAAAACCAAATATTTAACTAACTATCTGCTTATGATTTCTACCGATAAAATTACT
>JBGTNH010000084.1:0-17789 GCA_041743165.1 Gillisia sp.
TATTTTTTTGTCTTTCCGTCCATTTTGTCCTTAAGCTCCTGTAGCTTTGCGTTGGCATCGCCCAAGGTAGGTTTTGCCTCTTCAGCTTCTGCGGCTTGCTTTTTGGCTGCTGCCTTAACAATCTTGGCTTCTTCCTCTTTATGTATGGCCATGTGCGAAGCTACCACCTTCTTGAAATCTTTATTGAATTCAATGATCTGGAATTCTGCACTCTCTCCCTGGTTCAATTTCTTACCATCTTCTTTTTCAAGGTGACGGGTAGGAACAAAAGCAGTGATATCTTCGTTAAACTCGATAGTCGCTCCTTTGTCTACTATTTCAGAAATCTCTGCAGTGTGGGTTGTACCTACAGCAAACTCGGTCTCATATTTATCCCATGGATTAGACTCGGTTTGTTTGTGACCTAAACTAAGTTTACGTCCTTCAACATCAAGTTCCAATACCACAACATCCAAAGTATCACCTACATTTGTAAATTCACTTGGATGCTTGATTTTCTTGGTCCAGGAAAGGTCAGAGATATAGATAAGTCCGTCAATTCCTTCTTCAAGTTCTACGAATACACCAAAGTTTGTGAAGTTACGCACAATACCTTGATGTCTTGAACCTACAGGGTATTTTGCAGTAATATCTGTCCATGGATCTGCGCTCAATTGCTTGATACCGAGTGACATTTTACGGTCATCACGATCTAAAGTAAGGATCTGAGCTTCAACCTCATCACCAACTTTTACGAAATCCTGGGCAGAACGCAAATGCGTACTCCATGACATTTCAGAAACGTGGATAAGACCTTCAACACCATCTGCAACTTCAATAAAAGCACCATAATCTGCAATAACCACAACCTTACCGGTAACTTTGTCACCAACTTTTAGGTTCTCGTCAAGAGCTTCCCATGGATGTTTGTGTAATTGTTTAAGACCTAACTGGATTCTTGTCTTAGCTTCATCAAAGTCAAGAATAACAACATTTAGTTTTTGATCAAGTTCAACGATCTCATTTGGATGGTTGATACGTGACCAGCTAAGGTCTGTAATATGGATAAGACCATCAACTCCACCAAGGTCAACGAATACACCGTAAGAAGTGATATTCTTAACAGTACCTTCAAGTACCTGACCTTTTTCAAGCTGACCAATGATCTCTTTCTTCTGCTCTTCAATATCGGCTTCGATAAGCGCTTTGTGAGATACAACAACGTTCTTAAATTCGTGGTTGATCTTCACAACTTTAAATTCCATTGTTTTTCCTACGTAAGCATCGTAATCACGAATTGGCTTCACGTCAATTTGAGAACCTGGTAAGAAAGCCTCGATTCCAAATACGTCTACGATCATACCACCTTTGGTACGACATTTTACAAATCCGTTTACGATAAGACTCTCATCGTGAGCTTTGTTCACACGATCCCATGCCATGATAACACGAGCCTTACGGTGAGATAGTACCAATTGTCCTGTAGCATCTTCACGCACATCAATTAATACTTCAACCTCATCACCTACTTTAAGGTCCGGGTTGTAACGAAATTCATTAAGAGAAATAACCCCCTCACTTTTCGCGTTAATGTCAATAATAGCATCACGATCTGTAATGTTTATTACCCTACCTGTAGTAACTTCATCGTCAAGGGTGTCTACGAAGTTTTCGGCAACCAACTTCTCAAATTCTTCCAGTTTGGTATCATCTACAGGGTCAATACCCTCTTCGTAGTTGTGCCAGTTAAAATCTGCGAGGAATTTTTCAGGATTTTCCTGTTGAGGCGACGGAGCCGCTTTTGTTTGAACTTCAGAATTTTCAGTATCCTGAACTTCTTGATTTTTTGTTTCTTCAGCCATTGCTGATGTAAATATTTGTATCCTGTGCCCCTTCGGAAAAAATTCAGGCAATAAAAAACACAGAAGAGATTATTGTTTTGATTTTCAACCCTTTTCTTTTTTCCATTATTTTGCCGAAAAGGAGTGCAAAAATACATTAATTATTTTAATTCTCAAATCATTACGACTTCTTTCATTACGACTTTACAAAGTTAATTTCTTTCTTTATCTTCAATCCTTAATCCCCTTAAACCTTGGATGTTATGGTCAGGTCAATAGCTTTTATATTTTTCCTTACTATAGCAGCATCCTGCAAGAATGAAAAATCTTCAGAACCCGCTTCTCTCGCCACGGAAACACCACAGAAAGAAGTAACTCCCAATGATACCATAAAAGATCTTTTAAGGGTGACAAATCCTTCAGAAGGTCAGTTGATCCAGAGTCCGTTGGAAATTACAGGAGAAGCCCGCGGGTATTGGTTTTTTGAAGCTACAGTCTCGGTAGAATTACTGGATGGGAATATGGATCAAATCTCAGAGAAATATATAACTGCTCCGGAAGAATGGATGACCGAAGACTGGGTGCCGTTTTCAGGAACGATTACTTTTGAAGATCCTTCAACGGTAAACGGATATCTGATAATGCACAGAGCAAACCCATCGGGACTGGAAGAACATGCGATGAGCGATACTATTTCAGTAAAATTCCGCAGATAAATTTATTGCTGGTTGATCACTTCTTCAGCAAGTTCCTTTACTATCTTGAATTGCTCTTCCAAATTCAGGTAAGAATTATCAATCTCGATAGCATCATCTGCAATAACCAAAGGAGAGTCCTCCCTGTTTGTGTCCAGATGATCCCGGTCTTCAACATTTTTAAGAACCTGCTCATAACTTACCTCCTCCCCTTTCGCTTCAAGTTCCTTAAATCTTCTACCGGCTCTCTCTTCAGGTGATGCAGTCATGAAAATCTTTAATTCGGCATCCGGAAAAACCACAGTTCCTATATCTCTCCCATCCATAACCACTCCCTTTTCCTTTCCCATAGCCTGCTGTTCGGCAACAAGTTTTTTGCGGACTTCAGTTATGGCTGCGATCTTACTTACAAATCCTGAAACTTCCATTCTTCTTATCTCTTCCTCTACATTTTCCCCGTTTAAGAATATTTCAGCAAATCCAAGCTTCTCGTTGACCTTGAATTTGAGATCTATGGAAGGTAATAACTTTATGAGACCCTCCTGGTCAAAATTATTTTCAGAAACCAATTTATTACGAATTGCAAATAATGTTACTGCCCTATACATTGCCCCGGTATCCACATAAACGTACTCCAACTCTTTAGCGAGTTCTTTGGCAATGGTGCTTTTTCCTGTAGAGGAAAAACCATCTATGGCGATTGTGATCTTTTTTTTCATCGGAAGTTATTTCTATCAGGATATTTCGGGCAAAAATAACCAATTTGGATGGCAATGCTATTTTATTACCTATTAATATAAAAACTCCCCGAAACCAATTGATCCCGGGGAGCTTTTAATATAGTTTTATTCAAATGAACTACCTCGATGCAAGCATACGAGGTATCAAATTCCAAAAAAACAAATCCCAAATTCCAAAAAGTAAAAACGATGCAAGCATCGGGGAATTAAACCCTAAGAGATTAAAGTTCCTTCGCGTCTTTTACTTTTTCATTGGTAAGCGCCATGTCTATCACTTCGCTCATATCTGTTACATAATGAAAAGTAAGGTCTTTTACATAGTCATGTTTAATTTCGAGGATATCCCGCTTGTTTTCAGCACAAAGAATGATCTCCTTAATATCTGCACGCTTGGCGGCAAGGATCTTTTCCTTTATACCTCCCACAGGAAGAACTTTGCCTCTTAACGTGATCTCTCCCGTCATTGCAATACTCTTCTTCACCTTTCTCTGTGTAAAGAGAGAAACCAGGGAGGTCAACATGGTAATACCTGCGCTGGGGCCATCTTTTGGGGTGGCACCTTCAGGCACGTGGATGTGAACGTTATACTTATTAAAAACAGAAGGGTCAAGATCCCACTTTTCTGCATTGGATTTGATGTATTCCATGGCAATGGTGGCAGATTCCTTCATCACTTTACCAAGATTTCCGGTGATGTTAAGATTCCCTTTGCCCTGTGAAAGAATGGATTCAATGAACAGTATATCCCCGCCTACCTGGGTCCAGGCAAGTCCGGTTACTACTCCCGCTACATCATTGCTTTCATATTTATCCCTTTCCAGTCGGGGACTTTTCAATACCTTTAAAATATCTTCATTGGTAATTTTCACCTGGTATTCCTCCTCCATCGCTATATTCTTGGCAGCATATCTCACCATTTTAGCAATCTGCTTCTCAAGACCCCGTACACCCGATTCCCTGGTGTAACCTTCAACGATCTTCTCCAGTTGCTTTCTTCCAATCTTGAGGTGCTCCTTATTAAGCCCATGTTCCTTTAACTGTTTTGGAAGTAAATGCTGCCGGGCGATTTCCACCTTCTCCTCAATGGTATATCCTGTTACATTGATTATTTCCATTCTGTCCTTTAAAGCGGGCTGGATCGTATTCAATGTATTGGCAGTTGCTATGAACATCACCTTGGAAAGATCAAATCCCATTTCCAGGAAATTATCATGGAATGCACTGTTTTGTTCAGGATCCAATACCTCAAGTAATGCAGACGAAGGGTCACCCTGGTTACCGCTGGCTAGCTTATCTATCTCGTCCAGGACAAAAACGGGATTACTGGTTCCTGCTTTTTTCAGGCTTTGAATGATCCTTCCGGGCATGGCTCCTATATAGGTTTTCCTGTGTCCTCTTATTTCTGCTTCATCTCTTAAACCACCTAATGATATTCTCACATATTCTCTTCCCAATGCTTCTGCCACAGATCTTCCCAGAGAAGTTTTTCCTACTCCGGGAGGGCCATACAAACACAGAATCGGGGATTTCATATCATTACGTAATTTTAAAACAGCCAGATACTCAATGATCCTCTCCTTCACATCTTCAAGACCGTAGTGATCCCGATCCAGTATTTTTTGAGCTCTTTTCAGGTCAAATTTATCTTTACTATAGTGATTCCATGGAAGTTCCAGGAACAAATCCAGATAATTGCGCTGAATGGAATATTCAGAAACCTGCGGATTCATACGCTGTAACTTGGAAAGCTCTTTATTGAAATGTTTTTTTACATCCTCATCCCATTTCTTTTTCTTTCCCCGGGCCTTCATATCTTCAATCTCATCCTCATGAGAAACCCCTCCCAGCTCTTCCTGGATGGTTTTCATTTGCTGGTGAAGAAAATACTCGCGCTGTTGCTGGCTCATATCACTTTGCACCTTGCTCTGTATGTCATTCCTGAGCTCCAGTTTCTGGAACTCGACATTCATATATTTCAAAGTTGCAAGTGCACGATCCTTAAGGTTATTGGTTTCCAGAAGTTTTTGCTTTTCCTCAACACTCAGGTTCATATTGGAAGAAACAAAATTGATAAGGAAAGACGGGCTTTCAATATTTTTGATCGCAAAGGAAGCTTCAGACGGAATATTTGGGCTGCCTTTGATTATTTGTAATGCAAGATCTTTAATTGATTCTATGATGGCGCTAAATTCCTGATTTTTAGAATCCGGCCTTTTTTCTGGTACTTCCCTGATCTTTGCAGAAATATATGGTTTCTCTGAGATAACATCTGCGATTTGAAATCTCTTTTTTCCCTGGATGATCACGGTGGTATTTCCATCAGGCATCTTTAAAACCCGCAATATCCTGGCAACCACACCGGTGTTGAAAATGTCCTTGGTGCGGGGATTTTCAACTTCTTCATCCTTTTGTGCCACTACGCCTATCACCTTTCCTCCGTTATTGGCATCGTTGATCAATTTAATGGAAGCATCCCGCCCTGCTGTAATAGGGATTACAACACCAGGAAATAAAACCGTATTCCTTAATGGTAATATTGGTAATATTTGGGGAAGTTCTTCATTATTTATTTCTTCTTCATCTTCAGGGGTCATCAGGGGAATTAATTCAGCATCTTCCTCTATACCCTGAAATGACAAACTGTCAAGATTCATTATTTTGCTTTTGGCCATATCTTATTTTAAGTCAAACTGTCACTGCAGTTATTTATAATCTAGTTTCAGAAAATCCGGGGTTTTACTGCAATACACAAAGGTATTGATATGAACGGGATTTCTTCTGTTATTGTTTCAATTCCTGTGCCACCAACATATTTAAAAAAAATTTTGCCAAAACTGTAACAATTTGAAATCAAACGTATCTTTATTGTAGAGCTTAAGTATTTTTTTTGACACCAACCATCACCTATACTGAAGAATTATTAGCGCGCTGCTTAAAAGGAGACCAGCGAGCTCAATTGGAAATTTATAATAAATATTATAAAGCTATGTATAATACGGCCTTAAGAATAGTAAATGATCCTGCCGAAGCTGAAGATGTCATGCAGGAGGCCTTTATTAAAGCCTTCTCAAAACTCAACACATTTCAGGGAAAATCTACTTTTGGTGCCTGGCTTAAAAAAATTACCGTGAATTTGAGTATCAACTCTTTTAATAAGAATTCAAAATTTCAAAATGTATCCTATGAGGATGAGTTCAAACATGAATTGGATGAACATGAGGGGATTGATACTGAAGCTGAAGAAGCAAATACAAAAGTTCAAAAGGTCCTCAGGGCCCTGAACAGTTTAAAAGAGAGTTACCGCATTGTTCTTACCCTTCATCTTATAGAAGGATATGACTACAATGAAATTTGTGAGATATTAGGTTTAAGTGCTGCCAATTGCAGGACTTCGATATCCCGGGCTAAAGAAAGCCTGAGAAAAAAATTAATGGAATATGGATACTAATAATTTAGAAAACTTTTTCAAGGACATGGATCTTGACGTGGCCGAACCTAAAATAGGTCACCAGGAGAGGTTCCTTAAGAAGTTACAGAAAACCAAATCTGCCGGAAGCTCTGGTAGCAAAGTGAGAATGTTATGGAGCCCGTTAATAGGTGCTGCAGCAGCCATTTTGATCATTTTAATGCTCGCGGGAAATTCTTTCGGAAACCTTACAGATAAAGGAGACCTCGCAGGCATTTCACCTGAGATGAAAGAAACCCAGCAGTTCTATACCAACCTTATAAAAACTGAATTAGCCAAACTGGAGGAAGCAAGTACTCCTGAAACGGAAAAAATGGTTAATGACGCACTGGCACAAATGGATAAACTGGATGAGGATTACAATAGATTAAAAAAGGACCTTAAAAAAAGCGGGCAGGATAAACGGGTGGTCTTTGCCATGATAACAAACCTGCAGCAACGCATCGATATTTTAACAAGTGTAATGGAACAAATTGAAAATATTAAAGAACTTAAAAACCCTAATAATGAAAACAATGTTATTTAAACTGCTATTTCTTGTAGCACTTTCCCCCACCATAGCTTTTTGTACAAACGGTGATTCCCCAGACAATTTCAAAGGAAGGCATACCAGGGAGAAGAAAATCTCTAAACAATATAATGTGAACGCAGATGCTATATTAAAAATCAACAACAGCTACGGCAACATAGATATTAAGACCTGGGATCAAAACAGGATTAGTATTGAGGTGATCATCAAAACAAATGGAAATGATGAGCAAAAGGTGAAAGAAAAACTTGATGAGATTAATGTGGAATTTAATCAAACATCCTCTGGAGTAAGCGCCAGAACTATTTTCAGGAGGGAAAACAGCTCCTGGTTAAGCAATATTTTTGGTAGTAGTAGCAATGTGAACATGGAGATCAATTACATTGTAAGAGCGCCAGCCACCAATAATGTGGACCTGAGTAATGACTACGGGCATATATTTATAGACAAACTAACCGGAAATGCCAGAATAAGCTGTGACTATGGCAGGCTGGATATAGGTGAACTCCATGGCAATAACAACCAGATAAATTTTGATTACTCCCGTAACAGTAGGTTTGGATACATCAATCGGGCGGTTGTCAATGCCGATTATTCAGAATTTACAATAGAAGATGCAAAAAGTCTTGAGATTAATGCAGATTATACCAACTCAAAAATAAGAAGGGTAGAATCCTTAAAATTTAGTTGTGATTATGGCAGCCTCACGGTGGATAAAGCAAAGGTAATCAATGGATCCGGGGATTACCTAAGTACCAAAATAGGAGAATTGTACCAGAGCGCCAATCTAAACTTTGATTACGGCAGTGCCTCAATTGAAAGAATTATGAAAGGTACAGGAGAAGTTAAGATAAACAGCGATTACACAGGTCTTAAAATAGGCTATGACCCGGCCCAGGCCTTTAGGTTTACGGTTAATACATCTTATGCAGGAGTAAAAGGAATTGAGAATTTTGAGATGAACAAGCAAAACCAATCATCCAATAAAAGGGACTACTCAGGTTACCACCTTAATAATTCCGGTAATGGAAATATCATTATCACTTCAAGTTATGGAAGTGTAACATTTCTGAAACAATAATTATTAATATATATCTAAACCTTACGATCATGAAAAATTTAATTCTTATAGCCCTTGTAGCTTTATTTACCTCCTCAACGGCAAATGCCCAATGGTGGAGTTCTTCTGAAAGAATAACCGGGAACGGGGAAGTGGTAAAACAAACCCGTAGCGTGGGAAATTATGACCGCATTTCAGTAACCGGAAAGATGGAAGTCCAGCTTATTGCTGGAAAAGAAGGAAGAATTGATATAGAGGCTGAAAGTAATTTAATGGAATTTATTGAAACCGAGGTTTCCGGAAACCATTTAAAGATCTCGGTTAAAAAAGGTGTTAACCTTCAGCCATCAAGAAATCATCCTATCAAGCTGGTTGTCCCCTTCGAAACCCTTGAAGCGCTTGCCTTAACCGGTTCGGGCCATATTAGAAATACAGATGTTATTAAAGCCAGGGATTTTAAAGTGAGTGTAACAGGATCTGGGAATATGAACCTTAATCTTGTAACAGAAAATTTATCAGGAAGCCTTACAGGTTCCGGGGATGTTAAACTTACCGGCAGAACCAAAGATTTGAAGTGCAGTGTGACCGGTTCTGGAGACTTTCTGGCATTTGATCTCAAGGCAGATAATGTGGAGGCGAATGTTACAGGCTCAGGTGACATTGAGATTTCGGTAAGCAACGAATTAAATGCAAGGATATCGGGAAGTGGGGATATTTCTTATAAAGGTAATCCTGAAAAACAAAATTTCAGAACGACAGGATCTGGGAAGATTACCAAAAACTAAATTTTATTATTAATAAAATAATCCCCGATAAGGCAAGGCTTTTTCGGGGATTTTTATTTACAGGAAACTAAAAAATTTTTAGTTCTTGACTACATAGGTTTTTTTCTCAGGACCTACTCCGGTTATTGTTAAGGATTTCCATTCCCGGGGTAAGATCTCATTTTTTTGTTCTATGCCTTTTTCTGTTATATGTAAGCCACCAAAACCAAATAATACGACCTGTAGCATTCCTCCTGCTCCCGTTGCAAAATAGGGATTATCACTGGTAGCAGCTTCAGCAAGCGCTCCAAAAGGCGGCCTTTTATTAGGTTCATAGCTTGCTTTGAACAACCTGTATGCTTCCTGAGGATTGCCAAGTCTTGCATAAATTACTGCAAAAATAGATTTCCCCATTGCCGGGCCCTCTTCAGCCAATTTAGGTTCATAATACTTAAGATCTTTTATAATGGTCTCTTTATCGGAAATTATATCCAAAGGATAGCTAAGCAGGTTAACATCTGCCTGTTTTATTCTTTCACCATCATAAGTTTTATTCTCTTTTGTAGTACCATCTTCAAATTTATGGATGATGATTTTATTGGCAACATCTTCCCAGGAAGGATCTGGTTTTTTCCCAATTTCCTTTGCGGCTAATGTGGCATATTTTAAAGCAGTTATTGCCGAGCCGTTGGTAAATGCATTGTCATCTACATTGGCTGCAAACTCATTTGCACCAACCACATTTTTAATAGAATAAGTACCATCAGCGTTTTTAATACTTCTACTCACCCAATAATCTGCCACCGCTTTTAAAGTTTGGTATCCTTTTTCTGCTAACCACTCTTTATTCTGGCTTACTCTATAGTAATCCCAAAAAGCAATGGCAACATCGGCAGTGATATGATGTTCAAAAGTTCCTGTCAGGGCCCATGCCGGCGTGGCCTCTTCGCCTGTGTCATCACTTTCCCAGGGAAACATGGCACCTTTGTAACCAAAGTTTATCGCTTTTTGTTTTGCTTTGTCCAACCTGTCTGACCTGTAATTTACCAGAGATCTTGCTATATCCTGATTGAGGAGCACAAGAGGAGGAAACATCCATAATTCTGTGTCCCAGAAAATATGTCCATTATAATTTTGGGAAGAGAGACCCATAGGTGCAATACTAAGATCTGAATCTCCACGGGAGAAGGCATATAAATGATATAAGGCCAATCTCACATCAAGCTGAGACTGAAGATCTCCTTCTATAATGATATCACCTTCCCATAATTCCTCCCATAATCTTTTATGTTCATCAAGCAGATCCTGACGAGGTGTCAACAAGTTAAAGATTACAAAACGTTCAGATTCAGTTTGAGGATCGGCAAAGTCCTGAGTAGTTGCCTGGGCTGCAGTCCAGGCAAATTCACTTACCTCTCCTTTTTTAATTTCTTTTTCAAATGACAAATTATTATTATATTCTGAAACTTTGGTGTGGGTCAATCGTGGACGTTGATGTTCCCGGCCAGAATTGATATCATGCCATATAAAGGTAGCAGATGTTCCTACTATATGTTTACCCATTCTGCTTTTTGCCACCGTTTGAAGTATAGGCATTGTAGTTTCAAGATCCTGGAGAACGCGAAAAGTACTCATAGGCTCTTTATATTCCTCTGGAGTAAGAATCTTCCCCGTGACTTTAAGTTTTATATTCTCTTTGGCCTCTACCTTAATATCAATATATCCTGAATATTGAACATTTCTTAAAGCATAAATTGTATAAGAGATCTTAGCCTTATTTTTAAAATCAAATGTTGTGGTAAAACCGGCTTCTTTAAAATTTAGCGTTTGGTTCCAGTTAGACACATTAGCTTCTGAAATTTTTTCACCATCAATTTCCATGTCAAGGTTTCCGAAATTCATTCCCAACAATATCTTACTGACTCCCAAAGGAGATTCTTTATCATAAACATTGTTGAGGATAATACTCCTTACTTCAAAAGGTTTGTCTTCGGGAAGAATACCAATGCGACCATTGGCTGCCACTATTCCGGTATAATTTTTCACCTTTCCACTGGAAATAGTCCAACCAGATGGGTCTTGTTGGCCCCAGGATAATAAAGGCAAAATAAATAAAAAAGAAAAAAAGTAAATTTTCATAATTGCAATTTTTTTTTGAATGGATGTAAAGATCAAAAATTTATCTCAAACTTTTGCTTTATAATTAGAAGATTAAGAAAATCAATCAGAAAAATTTATAGTTTGGATTTGTATCAGGAATTTTAGGTACTCTAAAGAGCAAAATTACGCCTGCTATAAAAATGAAGATTAGAAACAATATAGCATTTCTCAAACTTCCCGTAATTTGTGCCATAACACCATAGAGAACCATACCTATAACGATCCCAATTTTCTCAGACACATCATAAAAACTAAAATAACTGGCAGTGTCCAGGGTCCCTTCAGGTATCATTTTTGAATATGTGGAACGGGATAAGGCCTGTATGCCTCCCATGATTAATCCCACGCAACCGGCCGCAATATAAAATTGCTGTGGGGTAGTTATGAAAAAGGCATATATACATATGGCAATCCAGAAAAAATTTAAATAGATAAGTGTTTTAATATTCCCAATCCTGATCGCCAGCCGGGAAGTTCCGGTAGCACCTGCCACCGCTACTAATTGTATCAAAAGAATGCTAATGATCAAACCTATTGTTGGATCCTGGTCACCCCAGATGATTTCTTCAATACCAAAGTAGGTGGCAATAAGCATGATGGTTTGTACCCCCATGCTATAGGTGAAAAAGGCTACCAAATATTTCTTCAACCTCAATTGGTGCTGCAGGGAGTACCATATAAATTTTAGTTCTTTAAACCCGTTAAAAACAACATCCTTTGTAAGGTTTTGCTTTTTGTTCCCTTTTGGTAAATGATAATATGTATACTGGCTAAATCCTATCCACCACACCCCGGTAAGAATAAAGGACAATCGGGTAGGGACCCCTGCATTTTCAAATCCGAAAGTTTCGTAATTCATGATCATCCCCAGGCATATCACAAGCAGGATCACGCTCCCAATGTAGCCCAACGAAAACCCCTTTGCACTTATTTTATCCTGTTGATCGGGGTAAGCGATATCAGGAAGGTAAGAGTTGTAAAATACAATACTTCCCCAGAAACCTAAAAGCGCAAGAAAATAGCATAACAATCCAAACCAGAGAAACTCCAGAGTGAACCAGTAAAGTCCTATGCAGGCAAGACCTCCCAGGTAACAGAAAAATTTCATAAAGGATTTCTTATTCCCCACATAATCAGAAATCCCCGATAATAACGGACTTATAAAAGACACTACCAGAAATGCAAGGGCAGTGATATAACTTATTAAAGAAACATTGTTTATTTCAAATCCCAGGAATTGGACGGTATCATCAATGACAAATCCCTGATCATCCCTTACAATGGTTAGGGTGCCATAAAAGATGGGGAAAATTGCCGAAGCTATTACCAGACTGTAAACCGAATTTGCCCAGTCATAAAAAGCCCATGCATGTAATAATTTTTTACTTCCCTTGGGGTGCTTTTTCATTTCTTAAAAATAGAAAAAGCTGCCCAATACAGACAGCTTTCATAAAATATATTTTGTTATCCCTATTTGAAACTGGTCACGCCATATTTTCGGGCTTCAGCTTTTGCCTCAGGTGCCCACTTGGTTAAGTTGGCTATCCTTGTAGAAGAAGCAGGGTGAGTACTTAGGAATTCCGGCGGTCCATCGCCGCCAGCCTGAGCGGCCATCCTTCTCCATAAATTGGCAGCTTCTGTTGGTTCATAACCTGCAATTGCCATAAGGGTAAGACCAATTCTATCTGCTTCGGTTTCATGACTTCGGCTAAAAGGCAGCATAACGCCCACTGTTGTACCTAATCCATAGGCCTGAGCAAAAATTTGCTGGGTTTGTTGGCTACGGCCACTCACAGCGACACTTCCTGCCATTCCAACAAGTTGTTGCAATTGTCCTGCACTCATTCTTTGTGCGCCATGATCTGCGAGGGCATGGGCAACCTCGTGTGCCATAACTGTGGCTATTCCATTTTCATCCTTGGCTATTGGAAGAATTCCTGTATAAAAAACGATCTTTCCTCCTGGCATTGCCCAGGCATTTACCGCCTCGTCTTTAACAAGATTAAATTCCCACTGGAAATCATTAAGATATCCCTGATAATTATTTGCGTTAAGAAATCGTTCAGCTGCTACTACTATTTTCTGGCCAACATTCTTCACCATGTTTGCCTCCTGTGTACCGGTAACCACATCATTTTCAGCCAAAAATTGATCGTATGCCTGAAATGCCATAGGAAACAATTGTTGATTAGATACAAAGTTCAGATTCTTTTCGCCGGTAAAGGGGTTTGTTTTACAGCCTGCAAGAGCAAAAACTGCAAATACCATTATAAAGAAATTTTTAAATCTCATGATTTTAGGTTTTTATTTGTTAAATGTACAAAAGACTCTCTTCCGTACTCAAAGGTTTATGCTCGCTTTAACATAAAGACTGATTTTCAAAAATGATACCAATTAATTCTCACCCCCTGCATTAATTCGAAATGTAGACCTTAATCCTTACCTTGCGCTTTTTAATATTTATGAGCAAGAAATCTAAAAAAGGTCAACCTGTACAAGTCCTTCTTACCCCGTCATATATCCTCATCACGGGTCGCATTCTGTCCCGAATTTCCCCATTCCTTGCCAGCAGATTTGCAGCCTGGCTCTTTCTGAAACCCTTTCGATATAAATTACCTGCAAGAGAAAAGGAACTGGATGAGATCATGGAACATGAAAAACTGATCCTCCCAACCATTGAAAGGGATATTGTGGTTTATAAGAATTTTACAGCAAAGTCGGGCAAACGAATTTTACTTGCCCATGGGTGGAGCGGTAGGGGAACGCAAATGCCGGACATTGCAATGACACTTATAAAAGAAGGTTTCGAAATAATAAGTTTTGATGCTCCGGCACATGGCAGGTCATCTGGTAAAATGAGTATGATGCCATATTTCATTGATTCCATCAAATTCCTTGAGGAAAAATATGGGCCCTTTTACGGAGCCATAGGGCATTCCCTGGGAGGAATGTCATTATTGAAAGCCGTTAAGGACGGTTTAGGGTTGCAGAAACTGGTTATCATAGGCACTGCAAACAGTGTAACTAACATTACCCAAGAATTTGCTCAAAATATGCAACTGGGCCTTAAAGTGGCTTCCATTATGAAATCCTATTTTGATAAGAGGTTTGGAGAAGATATGGATAATCTTTCGGGTGCGTATTCTGCCAAACAGGTTCATATTCCCACTTTGGTTATACATGATGAGGATGATATAGATGTGGACATAAGTTCTGCCTATGAAATTGAAAATAGTTTAAAACGCGGTGAACTATTTGTTACAAAAGGACTGGGACACCGCAAGATATTAGGGAATGAAAAAGTAATTAACAAAATCACAACGTTCTTTAGGGCATAATCTTTGTACTTTTAAAATAAAAATCAAATGAGCATACTGTAACGCGAAGTCCTCAAGACTAAAGCTCCTATGCGAGTTGCTCCCTAATCGGAAGTTTTTTGAAAATTAATATCTATCTATGAAAAATCTATTGCTCGCCTTTTGCGCTGTTTTAATGTTTGGTTGCAACTCCAATGCGCAGAAAAAGGAAGGGCAAACTTCCCATAAATATAAAGTAAGCAAATCCTCCCAGGAATGGAAAGCTATTCTTTCCACCGAAGAGTATGAGGTCCTTAGAAATGCGGCAACAGAAAGGCCGTATACCAGTGAACTAAATAATGTTTCTACACCGGGAACCTTTGTGTGCGCAGGATGTGGAAATCACTTATATCTTACACAACATAAATTTGAAAGCGGAACCGGCTGGCCTAGTTTTGACAGGCCAATTGAAGGAGCCGTTGCTTATGGATCAGATACAAAATTGGGATACCAGAGAGATGAAGTACATTGCGCAGATTGCGGAGGGCACCTGGGTCATGTTTTTAATGATGGGCCAAAAAACACCACTGGGAAAAGGCACTGCATAAACGGAGTCGCTATGAAGTTTATTCCTGATGGGGATGCAAAAAAATAATGGTGAAAATGAAAAAATACAAGTTTGAAAAGTCTGAGGCTGAATGGAGGGAGATACTTACAGAACAACAGTATAAGGTTTTAAGACAAAAAGGTACAGAAGCTCCTCATACCGGAGAATACAATCTCCATTTTGAAGAGGGAGCGTATCAATGTGCCGCCTGTAAAACCAAGCTTTTTGAAAGCGATTCAAAATTTGAGAGCGGTTGCGGCTGGCCAAGTTTTGATGAAGCTATTGAAGGTAAAATTGAATATGTTCAGGATAAAACCTTTGGAATGGTGCGCACTGAAATTGTATGCGCAAATTGCGGAAGTCACTTAGGTCATGTTTTTGATGACGGTCCTACTCAAACCGGGCAGCGTTATTGTGTTAATTCTGCCAGTATAAAATTTAATAAGTAATTTAAAATTGAAGATCATGAAAAAACTATTTACTCTAATGCTGTGCTCAGCCTTTATCTTAACATCCTGTGGAGATGATGGCCCTCCCGGACCTCCCGGTGAAGATGGGATAAATATCCTTGGCCAAACATTTGAATTTGATGTCAATTTCACCTATTTCCCAGAGGAAAATTTACACTCTGCCTTCCTGCCGTTTCCTCCGGCAGAACCATCAGATGGTGTTTTGGTATACAGAATGGCTATTATTCAAAATGTAGAAACCTGGAGCTTAATACCCCAGAATTTTTTTCTGACCCAGGGAATCATCCAATATGTATTTACCCACACAAACCAGGATGTGGAATTAATTATTGATGGAAATTTTGATCTGAGTACCCTGAATAGTGGATTTACTCAAAACCAGGTATTCAGGGTAATTATTGTTCCATCTGATTTTGCAACCACTTTTGGGGGTGATGTAAACAATATGGAAGCCGTATTGCGGTCATTGAATATTAAGGATGAGGACATTATTATGATGTAATTTAAAATAAGATACATATGTATTTATAAGGAGGCTATCTTCAAAAGAAGTTAGTCTCCTTATAATTTGAAATAATATAGCCTCAGGCCTTTACAAACTCTTTTATATCTTTCAATTTAGCCTATTATTCCTTAAATTCGCAACTTCTTAAACTGTTACAAATAATTCCAAATATGAGTAAATACGATATCATCGTTCTAGGAAGTGGACCCGGGGGATATGTTACCGCCATTCGCGCTTCACAATTAGGTTTTAAAACCGCTATAATTGAAAAAGAAAGCCTTGGGGGTGTATGTTTAAACTGGGGATGTATCCCAACTAAAGCTCTTTTAAAAAGCGCACAGGTTTTTGAATATTTAAAACATGCCGAAGATTATGGTCTAAAACTGGAAAATGCCGACAAGGATTTTAATGCGGTAATAAAAAGAAGCAGGAATGTAGCCGATGGAATGAGCAAGGGAGTGCAGTTTTTAATGAAGAAGAACAAGATAGATGTAATAGAAGGTTTTGGAAAGCTAAAAGCCGGTAAAAAAATCACTGTTACAAATAAGAATGATAAGACAACAGATTACGAAGCAAAGCATATTATTATAGCTACCGGGGCAAGATCACGCGAACTACCAAGCCTTAAACAGGACGGTAAGAAGGTTATAGGATATCGTGAGGCGATGAGCCTGGACAAACAACCTGAATCTATGGTCGTGGTAGGTTCCGGGGCAATAGGCGTCGAATTTGCTCATTTTTATAATGCGATGGGCACAAAGGTTACTATAGTAGAATTTTTGCCAAATGTTGTACCTCTTGAAGATGAAGAAATCTCAAAACAATTTGAGCGCAGCATTAAGAAAGCGGGTATCAAAGTGATGACCAATTCTTCTGTTGAAAGTGTAGATGTTTCCGGAAAAGGAGTTAAGGCTAAAGTCAAAACCCAGAAAGGTGAAGAAACACTTGAAGCAGATATCGTACTATCTGCAGTAGGTATCAAAACCAATATTGAAAATATAGGTTTGGAAGAACTCGGTATTAAAACTGATAAAGATAAGATCGTGGTGAATGAGTGGTACCAGACCAATGTGGATGGTATCTATGCCATCGGGGATGTAGTCGCAGGGCCTGCGCTGGCACACGTTGCCTCTGCTGAAGGGATCACCTGTGTTGAAAAGATCAAGGGTATGCATGTTGAACCTATAGATTATGGAAATATCCCAGGGTGTACATATGCTACCCCTGAAATAGCTTCAGTAGGAATGACCGAAAAACAGGCTAAAGAAGCCGGATATGAATTGAAAATCGGGAAATTTCCGTTTTCAGCATCCGGAAAGGCTAAAGCAGCCGGTACACCTGATGGTTTCGTAAAAGTGATCTTTGATGCAAAATACGGAGAATGGCTGGGATGCCATATGATTGGTGCCGGAGTTACAGATATGATCGCAGAGGCGGTTTTGGGTCGTAAACTTGAAACCACAGGCCATGAGGTATTAAAAGCGATTCACCCACATCCTACCATGAGCGAAGCGGTTATGGAAGCTGTTGCAGCTGCCTATGATGAGGTGATTCATCTATAGGCGTTAGGCGTTAGGCGTTAGGCGTTAGGCGTTAGGCGTTAGGCGTTAGGCGTTAGGCGTTAGGCGTTAGGCGTTAGGCGTTAGGCGTTAGGCGTTAGGCGTTAGGCGTTAGGCG
>JBGTNH010000085.1:0-62497 GCA_041743165.1 Gillisia sp.
ACACCTCTCATCGAATAGAATTGAAAGGAGAAAGTCTAAGAAAAAAACTGTAATATTGTCATAATCTTATCTTTTTGACCAAAATCCTAGGGGGGGTCAGTATGGCCGGAACGGGGGGTCAGCATCACCGGAATATCCACACGGTAACCACGACGGGCAAACCTTTCGCCGGCTCTCACCAAATTTATACTGAATGTCTGCATAACGTATAGAAACAAGCTGAACAAAAAATAAAACACGATTGTAATGATGAATAAATATTTAGCTCACCGGCTTAGAGAAGTTTTAATAAATGGGAAATGGATTGCCAACACAAATTTAAAAGAACAGATAACAAGCATAAGCTGGATACAGGCAATTCAGAGGGTAGAAAATCTGAACACTATCGCGTTATTAACCTTTCATATAAACTATTATTTAAAAGGAATATTAACGGTGTTTGAAGGGGGAAATCTTGAAATTAAAGACAAATACAGTTTTGATATGCCTGAAATTAAATCGGAGACAGATTGGAATAGCTTAGTGAATGAATTTGTAAGCAATGCGGAAAAGTTTATAAATCACGTTGAAAGGATGGACGACAAATTATTGAATGAGCCATTTGTGAAAGAAGAGTATGGTAGCTATTTGCGAAATATTGAAGCTCAAATTGAGCATAGTTATTACCATTTGGGACAAGTATCATTGATTAAAAAGTTGATACTGCAAGGACAAAATGGTTAAGAAATAAACAACAGGAAGATCACAAGGCAAACATTGACTCTTTTAAATTGAGATGCCCCGGTAGCCAAATAAAAAATTCACCCGGCTTCCGGAGCTATGCTTGCCCCAGAGCAAAAAAACTATTGATACAAGTTGCAAAGCTATACCCCCAGGTAACTAACCCTTGAAAACGACTTATCCAAGAAATGTTCTTTTAAAAAAAGCCTTAGAGCAAATTCAGATAGATTGCTATTCTACGACTCATAATGCTAAATCTAAGAACACACAGGCATTAAACAAAATTCTAAAGTAAAGGGAGAAAATGCACAAAGAGAAAAAAAAATAAAATTTTTTTCTCCTGCCTGGGTGATTTTTTGAAATCAATGGTATAAAAAGATGTCTCAGTTAACCTAACCAATAAGAAATTTTAGGGGCCTGGACTGGATCACAGCTCACAAGTGACGTTGTTTGAATGCAATGATCTGTACGAAATGCCAGATTGGAGGGTAGATTCGCTACAAAGGAATAGCACGGCACCATTGAGGGAAGATTTCGCGGCCAATTGGGCAAGGTATCTCTGGTGGTATTGTGTGGGAAGAGGGTTGAACCACCTGTCATGATGTTTAAGGTTTGGGTATGCAGCAATTATATAAATTAAGTTGTCAAATGGTGAAATACCAATTGAAAGATCGTTAAATTTCCTGTGCTGTGTGGGATACCAATTGAAAGCAGATATTCCCGTTGCGAAGACCAAATGGTTGTTCAGAGAAAGGCATTATATTTCTAAACATAAACTTAAATGATAAAAACACTAAAATTTTCTGAACTTCCAGCCAATCAACCCACGCATTATCAAATCAATGGTTTAGACCTTGTTGTCATAAAATACAATGACAAGGTATCTGTACTCTATGGTCGCTGTCTCCACCGCGGGGCTTTAATGTCTGACGGATATGTGGATGGCCACAACCTTATTTGCGGTCTGCACGGTTGGGATTATCGCATTGATACGGGCGTTTCTGAATACAATAATAAAGAAGTACTTCATAAATTCACGGCCGAAATTAAAGACGATTTTATCTGGTTAATTGAAGCAGAAATCAATACTTTTTTGGAAGAACATCCTCAACCGTTCCGAAGGGAACAATATCTTGGACAATATGCAGACACACATCCCGAAACCACCGAACCCTACATAAATTATATCAAAGAACTGGCACAAAACGGACTCAAAAATTGGGGACATCACGGGCCATCGGCAAGTATGGGGGTAGACAGGAATACCTTACCCAAATGGGAAAATATTCAGTTTTTGCCGGCACAGCTAGCTACCCGACCGCTATTAGATGAGGAAGAAGTAAAAACTTCTGTAGTCATAGGTCCCAAAGCTAAAAAGCCTTTAAAACTGGACATTCCATTTTTTGTATCAGATATGAGTTTTGGGGCAATATCCCGGGAAGCTAAAATTGCTCTTGCAAAAGGGGCAGAATTGGCTGGTACAGGTATTTGTAGTGGCGAGGGCGGAATGTTGCCGCAAGAGCAAGAAAACAACTCAAGATATTTTTATGAATTGGCTTCCGGAAAATTTGGATTCTCCTGGGACAAAGTAATAAAAGCTCAGGCCTTTCATTTTAAAGGTGGACAAGGTGCTAAAACTGGTACAGGTGGCCATTTGCCAGGTAATAAAGTTTCTAAGGAAATAGCCGGGGTAAGAGGATTGAAAGAAGGCGAAAATGCCATTTCTCCCGCTGCTTTTCCAGACCTTTTTACCCCAGAAGACTTTAAAAAAGTAGCCGAGGAAGTAAGGGAAAAAACAGGTGGTATTCCCATTGGATTCAAAATAGCAGCAAGCCATATTGAAGCAGATATTGATTTTGCCCTTGCTGTGGGTATAGATTACCTTATCTTAGACGGTCGTGGTGGCGGAACAGGCTCAGCTCCAACCATACTCCGGGATAATATTAATGTACCCACAATTCCTGCTTTGGCTCGTGCCAGGAAACATTTAGACAAGGTGGGCGCTAAAGATGTTACCCTTATCATCACGGGCGGTCTGCGAGTGGCCGAAGATTTTGCCAAGGCAATGATGTTGGGTGCAGATGCTATTGCCGTTTCCAATTCGGCATTACAAGCCATTGGTTGTTTGGGAATGAGGGCTTGTAATTCCAACAATTGTCCGGTGGGTATTGCCACGCAAAAAGAAAATTTACGAAGCCGCTTGATTATTGATGCTTCAGCAAAACAATTATTTAATTTTTTCAGTGCTACAAATGATTTAATCAAGGTGGTGGCTCGCTCCTGCGGTCACGATGATGTTCAGAAATTTAATCACAACGATTTATCTACTATGGATTACGATATTCACAGACTCACCGGAATTAATAATGCAGGAATAAATTTTTAATTATGACAGGTGATGAATTAAAATGTGGACTCGATTTTTTAACCAATAAATCGGTGAATAAATCGACTGCCTTTACAAGAAAGGAACGGGATGAACTTGGATTAAAGGGGCTATTGCCTTATGCTGAATCAAATATAGATAATCAGGTTAACCGCATTGTTGAAAATCTGAGAAGGAAAGCCTACGATATAGAAAAATATATTTTTCTAAATGCCTTGCAAGACCGAAACGAACGCCTTTTTTACAGAACCCTTATTGATAATATTGATGAAATTTTACCCCTCGTTTATACGCCTACAGTAGGACAGGCCTGTAAAGAGTTTTCTCATATTTTCAGACAAACCAAAGGGCTCTACATCACTCCTGAAGATAAAGGACAAATAGGAAAAGTTTTAAAAAACTGGCAGGAAGAAGATGTGCGTATTGTGGTGGTGACAGATGGTCAGAGGATATTGGGTCTAGGTGATTTAGGAACTAATGGAATGGGGATTCCTATTGGAAAATTGGCGCTCTACACGGCTTGTGCAGGTATTCATCCGCATCAATGTTTACCGGTTATGCTGGACATTGGCACCAATAATGAAGAGCTGCTCAATGATCCCCTTTATCTGGGCTACCCAAAAAAACGATTGGATGGCGAAGAATACTTTGATTTGGTAGAGGAGTTTATCAATGAACTTATCAAAAAATATCCCAAAGTCCTCATACAATTTGAAGATTTTCTAACCCCAAAAGCCTACGCACTTCTTCAAAAATACAGGGATCGTGTTTTGTGTTTCAATGATGATATTCAAGGCACGGCAGCCGTGGCTTTGGCAGGTATTTATTCCTCAAACCGTATAACAAACCACCGTTTTTCAGATTTGAAAATAATGTTTTTGGGAGCAGGATCTGCTGCTACGGGAATAGCAGATTTATTGATTCATGCCTTTATGGACGAAGGTCTTACTGAAGAAGAAGCCTACGCCCATTTGTTTTTTGTAGATAGGGATGGACTTTTGGTAAATAAACGCACAGATTTGTTGCCACATAACCTGCCTTATATCAAGGATATGCCACCGGTAAACTTCACTACCGCTATTGAAAGAATAAAACCTCACGTACTGATAGGTGCCACAGGAGCCCCGGGTACATTTACACAAGAAGTGTTAGAGTTGATGTCTGCCATCAATGAACGACCTGTAATATTTGCTCTTTCCAATCCTACCCATAAAGCCGAATGTACCGCAGAGCAAGCCTACACATGGAGTAAAGGCAAGGCAATTTTTGCCAGTGGAAGTCCATTTGAGAAGGTGACCTACGAGGGAACTACTTTTAAGCCTGGACAAGGTAATAACGTTTATATTTTTCCCGGAATTGGCCTGGGGGCTTTAGTGAGTGAGGCACGAATTATTACCGAAGAAATGTTTCTCAGTTCGGCTAAAACATTGGCACTAAGTGTAAGCGATGAAGACCTGTCCAGAGGAACTCTTTATCCACCTTTGCAGGAAATAAGAGAAGTGTCTTTGCGCATTGCAACGGCTCTGGCCGAAAAGGCTTATGTTTCAGGTTTGGCTCAGGCAGAAAAACCTGAAAATATCCAGGAAACAATTTTAAATTATATGTACAATCCAACCTATTGATATGAATGAAAAAATTGTTTGGCACAAGGTGCTTGGAAATAAAGATGACTTGCAGGAAGGAAGAGTAATGACGGTAACCGCAGGCAATAAAGACTTGTGTTTGACCCACTTTAAAGGAAAATATACCGCTTTGGAAAACAAATGTCCCCATCAGGGCGGCCCCTTAGGAGAAGGTTCTATAGAAAATGGTCAGTTACGCTGCCCGTGGCACGGATGGGATTTTTGCCCACACGGCGGCAGCTCGGGTGATTTTGATGACGGCCTGGAAACCTTTGAACTAAAAATGGAAAATAATCAGGTTTTTGTAGGATTAAAAGAAGAACCACCTCACCAAGAAACCATTACCGATGTGATGGTAGAAACGATGATAAACTGGGGTGTCAACCGGGTTTTTGGAATGGTAGGCCATTCCAATCTGGGGCTTGCTGATGCCCTGAGGAGACAGGAAGAAAAAGGAAAATTAAAATTTATCGCCATTCGGCACGAAGGAGCCGCCTCATTTGCTGCTTCTGCTTATGGAAAACTTACGGGTAAGCCAGCAGCTTGTTTTGCTATTGCCGGCCCTGGAAGTACTAATATGTTTACCGGCTTGTGGGATGCCAAAGTTGACAGAGCACCTATTTTGGCTTTAACCGGCCAGGTGGCTACCCAGGTAGTTGGCACAGGTAATTTCCAGGAAGTAGATTTGGTTCGTGCATTTCAAACCGTTGCAGAATTTAATCAGCGGGTAGAACACCAAAGCAACCATACAGAATTGATGAGCTTAGCCATCAAACATGCTATTTTAAAACGAGATGTGTCTCACCTCACTTTTCCAGATCAGGTCCAGACGTTACCGGCCAAAGATGCCAAAGCACAAACTCCAGAAGGTAGAATAACAGCCCTAAGTATAGCCCCGCCCGAAGAACAATTGGAAAAAGCTATAGAGAATATTGCAACCGCTCAGCGACCTGTAATCATTGTAGGCCACGGAGCCCGATATGATATGAAGGCCATTACCGGTCTGGCAGAAAAGCTCGACTGCCCGGTTATGACCACTTTTAAGGGGAAAGGACAAATTTCAGACCTACATCCACTAGGCTGTGGGGTATTAGGCAGAAGTGGAACACCCGTAGCTTCCTATTTTATGAACGAAGCCGATTTATTGATTGTCATTGGTGCTTCATTCTCAAACCACACAGGTATTACACCTAAAAAACCAATCATTCAAATCGACTTTGACCCAATGGTCATTGCTAAATTTCATAAAATAGATATTCCTGTACTTGGTGAGATAGGACGTACCGTGGGCTTGATTTCAGCTGTTTCTGAAAGTTTAAGTAATAATAAAATCAACCAAAGAGAGGAAATAGCAAATCGCTGGAAAATCTGGCGGGCCGAAAAACATAAAAGACTTATTCAGGATAAAGGTAATGGGGTGAGTTCTATTGCGGTTTTTGATGCCCTTACCCGCCTGGCACCCGAAAATGCGATAATGTGTACAGATGTTGGTAATAATGCCTATTCCTTAGGACGGTATTTCGAAACAAAAAAACATAACTTTTTAATGTCGGGATACCTGGGCTCGATAGGTTTTGCCCTTCCCGCAGCCATTGGCTCCTGGGCAGCCGTAGGTGATGATAAACCTATTATTGCCGTAGCAGGAGACGGAGGGTTGTGTCAGTACCTGGCAGAGTTTACGACTTTAGTAAAGTATGATATGCCCATTAAGGTCATTGTGCTCAATAACAATGAACTGGGAAAAATCACCAAAGAACAACGAGCCGGGGGTTGGGATAAATGGGCAACCGACCTGGTAAACCCCAATTTTGCTGCTTTTGCTGAAAGCTGTGGAGGGCTTGGAATTCACGTAAATAAAAAAGAGGAGTTGGAGGAAGCAATGAAAACCCTGTTTAAACACAAGGGTCCGGCGCTTTTAGAAATAAAAACAGATGTAAAATTGATTTAATATATGTCCCCACTGGAAATCATTTTAAAACAAACCAGGAATTATCTTGCTGTTCCTTCAGTGGTGGGATATGAGCAATTATTCCTAAAAAAACTGAGAGAAGATTTTGAGGCATTAAATCTAAAGGTTACTCCGTATGAAGGCCTGCTTTGTATAGAAGGAGATGCTCCTCTTTCAGCTACGCTGTCAGCTCACATTGATAGACACGGCTTAATCGCTAATGGAATAGGGGAATTGGAATACGCTGCTTATCGGGTAAAAGAGAATAAATATGACACATCGAGTGAAATAAAAAAATCGATGTGGCTTAAAATTCGGGATAGGTTTAATGGAGAAATGGTTTATGCTTATGATCCGGTAACCGGGGAGAAAAAGAGCAGAGGGATCATATCATCTGGTTACTTTTGTCCTGTAAGGGAAAATTATGTTTTCAATGTAGAGAATTTAAAATCATTATCAGAAAACACTCCCGTAAGCTTTTCTGACCTCTGCCCTGTCGAAGATCACCAAATCTCAGGGCAATTAGACAATGTGATATCTGTTGGCATTGGATATGCGCTCTACAAAAATGGATTTAAGGGAACTTTACTATTAACAACCGAAGAAGAAATTGGCAGAAGCTGGGAGCATATTCTAAACTATTACCAGACCACAAAACAATCCACTCAAAAACTTTTGGTTCTGGATACCAGCCCATTTTCAAAAGATGATAAAATTGATGATTCCTCGGTTGTTTTGCGAAACAAAGATAATAATGGCAGTTTTAATCCTGCTTTCACAGAACTTGTTAAACACAAGTGTCAGGATTTAGGCATCCCTTATATAGTCAAGGATGAGTTTGTAACTCAAAAATCTACTTCCAAAGGAAGAATAAACCTGGGAAATACCGAATTAGGCAGATTAATTACTGAGAGCAAGGGCAACATTAACGGAACAACTATTCAATTACCCACAATTGGCTATCATTCCAATAAAGAGGAAGCAAGTTTTCCGGCAATTTCCAATATATTCAACTTATTAAATCATTTATAATTAATTAATTTCGATGCAGGAATACACTAAAACAGATCAACACCTTCACCAACTATGTCAGACTTTAGCAAAATTCGGGAGGAGCTTTGCAGAAGCTAAAAAAGATGACAGCCATACGAACCTTCGGTTTGATTTTATTGGAAAAAAAATTTGGGGACGATGGGGAAACTTCAATAATGACCCGTTGATCTTGAGTTTAAACCTTAACAACCAAATGTTCGATTTAATCGACAAAAAACACCAGGTTGTAACCTCGTTTGAAACTATTGGGAAAACACAAGGCGAGGTGGAAGTAGCAATTGCTCACTACCTTAGGGAAACTCTAAAAACAGATAGTGCAGATTTTCTCAAAGAATTGCATTTTGAAATTCCGGGTTATGATTTTAAAAATGACCCCATCCGGCAATGGGATGCCCAGGCCCTTAATCAGTGGATCAACTATAGACATTTAGCCAATCAATCCTGTAGTTTATTGGTAGATCACCTGAATGTAGAAGCTGAAATTCGCATCTGGCCTCACCATTTTGATACGGGAATATATGCTAAGGTCAATGATAACATTGGGATTGGTTTTGGCTGGGCAATGGAAGATAGTATGATAGCTGAAGCCTATTATTATTTGTCGGTATATGCATTAAATGGAAATACCATTGACTATGATTCAGTAAAACCACTTTCTGCAGGCAAATGGATTACAGGCAAGCATTGGAATGGTTCGGTACTTTCTATTAGTGATGCAAAACCACCTATGATTCAATCGTTTTTAAAAGAAACAACAGCATGGGCGCTTTCGTAATTAATAGCCCTACTGCTTTTCTATTTAAATCTCTCAAATAGTGATTGCACAAAAAATAGAGCTGAAAGAGAAAGAGCCTCTCCATTGCTTGATGAAAGAAGGCTCAATTTGTATTCATTTGGTTTCACAATATGCTTCAAATTTGCCTTCTATAAATGTACATAGCAGGTTTTAGTTCAACATAAACGTTTTTATTTTGGTCTTAAGTAATTCCTTTTTTAGCAGAAGCCACTATCTGGCTGAAAGTCCTTCAGGAGTAAAATATGCCATAGAAACTGCAGATAATTTTAAGTAAGAGATAGACAGATGAAACCATACCGGTTATTAAATCTACCACAGGACAAGCCTACCATAGTTATCATCGGTGGTGGTTTTGCAGGGATTAATTTTATAAAGACCATTAAATCGCAAAATTGTAATGTAGTTTTGGTAGATAAACACAATTATCATCAATTTCAGCCACTATTATACCAGGTAGCCATTAGCGGGTTGGAACCAGACTCCATCGTAGCGCCATTTCGAAAGTTGTTCAACCAAACCAGGAACATTCATTTTGTGATGGGTGAAGTGCTGAAAATTAATCGTGCTGAAAAGTGTGTAGAGTTGAATGTAGGGACCTTGTCTTACGACAAATTGATCATTGCTGCAGGAAATAAAACTAATTTTTATGGAAATGAGAACATGGAAAAGAAGGCATTCGGACTAAAAGACATCAATGATGCTCTAAACATCCGAAGCTGGATCTTACAGCAATTGGAAAAGGCCTCTCTTGAACCACAAAATAAAGCGCTCACGCATTTTGTGGTAGCTGGTGCCGGACCGGCAGGTATAGAGATGGCTGGAGCCTTGGCAGAATTTTGTTCTAAGTTGCTGGCAAAAGATTATCCTCGAGTAAATAAAAATTATTTTCAAATCACTTTAATAGAAGGCGGTGGTCAATTGCTGGCTGCTATGAGCAAAAAAGCACAAAACACTGCCCTGGAAGTATTGCAAAAAATAGGGGTAAACGTGATTGTGAATACAATTGTTAAAGATTTTGACGGCACCAGGATCACTTATGTACAGGGGGACAAAACATTCAGTTTATATGCAGAGACACTCATTTGGACGGCTGGGGTAAACTGTGCTGTTATAGATGGTATTCATTCAGAAAGTATTACGTTTCAAAATAGGCTGGCTGTTTCTGAGTACTTAAAAGTAAAAGGTGAAAAGGATATTTTTGCCATTGGCGACATTGCTTATCTGGAAACAAAGGAATTCCCCAAAGGTTTGCCTATGGTTGCTCAATCAGCCATTCAGCAAGGTACACATTTAGCAAAGCACATTTTAAAAGAAAACCCAACTCCGTTTATCTATAAGGACAAAGGTTCAATGGCCACCATAGGGATGAAAAATGCAGTAGCAGATGTCAAGTCAGTTTTCTTTCAGGGAAAATCGGGTTGGTTTTTATGGTCAATTATTCATTTAATTTCCATTACCAGTTTTAAGAATAGATTAACCACAGGCATCAATTGGATTATGAAATATTTTAGCTATGACAAGGCTAATCAGCTAATAATTAGAAACGTAAAAAAATAATATGATACTATCTTTTGAATTTTGGTACCTGTTCCCGGCAGCAATTCTTATATCCACTATAGCAATGAGTACCGGGATAGGAGGAGCTGTTTTTTTCTCTCCTTTATTTATGCTGGCTTTAAAACTAGAGCCAAAAATTGCCATAGGTGCAGCCCTAATCACCGAATTATTTGGATTTTCGAGCGGTTTGATAGCCTATTACAAGGCTCGATTGATTGATTTTAAACTGGCTAAAAACCTGCTTCTTTTCTCTGTGCCTGCAGCCATTATTGGAGCCTATTATGCAGATTTAGTTCCACCTATTGTTCTCAAAGCCGTTTTTGCGGTAGGATTAGTATTTATCGGGTTTCAATTGTTTAATGCCTGGAGAAAAGAGGAAAGGGAAAAGAAGGAAATGGAACATCTGGAAGAAGTAGCTAAAACTTACGAATCTGAATTGATCGATGCCGAAGGCAAAAAATACAGATACACCATATGCAACAAAAACATGGGCAGAAGTTTGGCTGTTATAGGGGGTGCATTTGTAGGTATGATTTCAGTAGGCCTGGCAGAATTGCAGGATTACCATTTGGTTGCCCGATGCAAAGTGCCCACACCCATTGCAGTTGCTACATCTATTTTTGTAGTGGTCATAACCTTTTTAGTAGCTTCTGCAGGTCATTTTTATGAATTTGCCAGAGAAGGTGGTGAGGTACTGGATCAGGTCATAAGTGTGGTATTATTTACCGTCCCGGGAGTCATCATTGGCGGGCAAATAGGCCCAAGATTACAAAAAAGATTACCAGAGGATAAAATGAAAGTGAGTATCTCTATCATCTTTATTTTGCTCGGTTTCTTTATGCTTTATACCTTGACGAGGTAATTTTATCAAAATGAAAAGCACATGGATTATTCTCTTCCTTTTTAGGGCTATTGATTGATTTTTATTTCTTTCAGGGCCGGATATAACATATCTTACGATCATAAAAAAACCTTAGAAGATAAATATGTACATTCCAAAAAATAATATTCAGACAGATAAGAAACAAATAATTGAATTTATTAAACGATTCAGTTTTGGAACTATTATTACCTCAATAAACAATATTCCAATTGCTACTCATTTACCATTTTTGGTTTCTGAGAATGAGGAGGGAATTATTTTGACTTCCCACTTCGCAAAAGCCAATGAACAATGGAAAGACATTGAAAAAAGCAAGGTATTGGTAATCTTCACTGAACCTCATGCATATATTTCCCCAAAACATTATGAGAAAGAATTAAATGTTCCCACCTGGAATTATATTTCTGTTCACGCTTATGGACAAGCAAAAATTGTTGACAAATTTGAAAGCGTTTATAACCTAATGGAAAATACCATTGAAAATTATGAAATAGAATATAAACAACAATGGAATGAATTACCTCAGGATTTTAAAATAAAAATGATAAACGGAATTGTTGGTTTTGAAATATATGTGAATGAAATACAATCTAAAGAAAAGTTAAGCCAAAATAAAACACTTAAAGAACGTAAAAATATTATTAATTCGCTTTCAGGTAGCAATGACACTAATGAGAAAATAATTGCAGATTATATGAAAAAACACCTGGACGAATAAAAAACGGCTTACAACAAACATATAACTTTAATATTCCCTTCTCTGTTTTTGTATTGAACCCCTTGTGCTTAGGGATAAACCAGCTTCCACCATACTGCCAGACATCTTTCCAATTTCATCTTACCCGTTTTTAATTCCTGCGAATTGATGAGCCACGGGTTGGTGCCATTTAACTTCCGGACTAAAAAATAAAAATGCTGTGGAAGCATCACCTTTCCTAAAGCTTTTGGGTAAGCACTGATTATAACTATTTCCCAGATGTCATTGTCATAAATTTTTATTGTTTATAGGACAAAACTAGATAACCACTTACCTTTATACAGGTATTTACCTTTTTAAAAGGTACATGCTAAATATCAGGTATTGAAGAATTAGACCCCTGTTACAGATAAGAAAAAACGAAATGGCTTATTGCCAATATCATATAAACCCTCTTAGTAAAATATATAGTATGGAGCACACATTGTTTCACGAAATTTTAAATAAATCCAAAACGGAAAAGGAGATCATTGGAATCTGGCAATACGGGGATGATGAGGGATTCTTATCGGGTTATGTCATTGATTTTAATGACGATCTGGTTTTATTTCAACATTATACAAAATATGGAAAAACTGACGGGATCATCACCTTACCCATTGACGGGATCCAAAGTATTGACAACAATGATGATTATGCCAGGGCAATGGAATGCTTAATTGAATATTCAAGTATTCTGGAAAAAGAACCTGATTTCAAACCCCAACTGAATTCCACGGAAGAATGGCAATCTGAACTGATCAATCAATTGGCGGAAAAAAGTGACGTGCTTGTAAGCATGGAGATCAATGGAGAATATTTTTCAGGTTATATCCTTAAAGCGACCGATGTTGATTTTGTTATGAATTGTGTGGGGAAAATGGGCGAAGACGAAGGAAATGTAGCCTACAGAGTAGAAGATGTGTCCGAATTCAGATTACACGACTGGGATGACCGGAAAAAAGATCTTCTATTTAAATGGAGAAAGGCCAGCTTGTAAAATCATTTAATAAGAAATGTTAGGCCTTCTGAATTGATCACGACAAAATAAATCTAATTCAATTATCTTTCGGCCTAAAATAAATCATGCCTGATGAAAGAGAATAAAGTGCTGAATTATATAGAGAATGTACTGGAGAATATGCCTGCCGACTGGTTAAATCTAACCACACACAGGCTGGATATTTATAATGAGGAATTAGCGAAAACTCAATTTTTGGATGAGTTTGAAAGATTGTATAAAAAAACCAACGCTGCAAAATCTGCCCTTAAAAACCTGCCTACTGCCTATGATTATATTCGGTTAGGCCATCCCCTGTCCTCGGTAATGGAATGGACTATTGCTAAATTAAATAACCTGAACCCGGAAAATGTTATAAGCTTTTCTTCCACGACCATACCGGTTTTTGCAATTTTGAGAAAAAATTTATTGGATCATAAAAATACCAGGATTTTTCATGCCGGGGAGTTACCGGAGTTTTTGGATGCTGATGTTTTAAAAAATATTTATGGTTATCAATTTGAATTAAGTGCGGTAGGGAATGAGAATGAAGTCCAGGATTTTGATGGAAGTACGGTTTTCATTGCACAACACACAGATTTAAGTAAGTCGTTTTTAAATTCAAATATTGATTTTTTTGTCAACGTTCATCCTCAATTAGGCAGTGTTTTATTGGTAACCGGGGCTTCCAATGAAAAATATATTCCGGAAATTCAGCACGTACGAAGAAGAGAGACTATTGCCATGACTCCGGCCAATTGTTTTTTGGCCCTACAACAACTCACGGGTAAATCCGCGATTCCACCACTGGATAATAATTCGGAAACTCACAAAGAAATTGTGGTAGATTCCATTAAAAAGATCACCGGCACCAATCATGAGGCCCTGATAGCTTCTTCGGGATTATCAATACAGTATGCAATTATGATGGGCCTTGTACACGAAGCCCGGGATAAACATCCCGGAAAATCGGTCAAATTCATAGTTCCCCCCAATTGTTATGGGGGAACAAATGATCAGGCCCGGCGGGTTGCCGCATGTGTGACAGGCGTGGAGGTGGTGGATCTACCTGTGGACGGGGACAATGATATGGTTCAAAGCATTGATACGATACTTGATGACATTGCCAACCGTAATGCAGTCCCTTTCATAATTGCTGAAATTCCCACAAATCCAAGAGTGGAAGTTCCGAACCTGGAAAAACTGAAAGAAGTTTTAAGCAAAGTCAGGAAAACCCCAGCCGGGGAGGTCGCTGTGGATCCGGTTTTTATCCTGGACCAGACCTTTTGCCCGAATATTCAGTTTTTAGCAGAAGATGGAATACTCTCAACCATAAGAGCTATTTCTTATGTGAGTGGATCTAAATTTCCAAGTGGGGGTAAATGCACTGCAGGTTATTGTGTGGTAAATGATAAAGCGGAAGCATTGCTTGAGAAAATAGATAAGCATTTGCAACTTTGCGATAATGAAGCTACAGATCTTCAGATAAAGATCCTGGCCGAACAATTGCCTTCAATGAACCAGAGAATCGAGGATGCTTATAAAAATACCCGGAAATTTGTAAATTTTATCAAAGAGATTTTACCGGAAGCGAAGATCAATTTTGTATCAGAAGAACTGGCGAACCGTGGATTTACCCCATCTGTATTTTCTTTGGATCTACCCACAAAAGGTAATTCAGACGAAGAAAGAGAAGCTTATAAGAGATCATTGAATCAAAAACTGATTGACATGATGATCACACAAATTCCCGAGGAGAGCAAATATTGTGTGAGCTATGGGCAATTAAAAGGATGTTACTGGACTATCCCGGCAACCTCCACACAGGGTACCACGAAAGAAGCAGATAAAGATTATATTGCGCGGGTCTCAGTTTCCCCCAAACTGAATCTTGAACTTCATAAGAAGGTGTTCAGGGAGTTTGTGGAGCAAATTTAATTTTGAGAGAGAAAACTCTTAGATGCCATGAGTTATAAATCATTAGCCTTTCCGGGCAAATTTCAAATTGTATAATCTCCTAAGAGGAAGATTAGACCACCGGGAAAGATTTTACCAAGAGCATTCATATATTTTCCACCTGCCGGGATATACAGATGAGTTTGAACTGGCGTGAGAACCTTACGCGGGAAGCACAAAAACAAATTCCTGAACCTTTAAAGGTTGTGGACCTGATGAAAGAATTATATTAAAAAATGTCCTGAGCGATAGTAAACTAAAGCTCAGGACATATTCCAATTCAATAGATGTACTTTAATTAAAGCAGGGATCTATTTCTTAAAAACCTTTCCGTCTTTCATCACAAACAGCACATTTTCCAGGGTGCGGATATTTTGAACAGGATCTTCACTTACAGCAATAATATCAGCAAAAAATCCTGCTGCTATCTCCCCTGTTTGCCCTTGCATACCTAATATTCGGGCCGGGGTAATTGTTGCGCTTTGGATGGCTTCCATGGCCGGCATTCCTGCCTCTACCATGTAACCAAATTCCTTCGCATTCTTCCCATGCTCAAATACGCCCGCATCTGTACCAAATGCGATTGGAACTCCGCGTTTATATGCCCTTCCAAAGGTGTTCTGGATTTGTGGTCCTATCTCTTTTGCTTTTGGAACCACCAGGGCAGGGTAATAATTTTCAATTTCAGCCTTTTCGCTAACTTCTTTACCCGCTGTTATGGTCGGGACCAGATAAGCATTGTGTTTTTTCATTAGGTCCATTGTAGCTTCACTCATCAATGTACCGTGTTCAATGGTGGTTACTCCTGCCCTTACGGCACGTTGCATCCCTTCATCACCATGGGCATGGGCAGCTACATGAAATCCGTAGTCTTTTGCAGTCTGCACTATGGCGCGTATCTCGGCTTCAGTGAACTGCGGATTGGAGCTGCTCTTAGCCACACTTAATACACCGCCGGTAGCAGTGATCTTTATAAAATCTGATCCACTCTTGTAATTCTGTCTTACCGCTTTTGCAGCATCCTCTTCGCTGTTTACCACTCCGTCCTTAGGACCCGGATCCCCTACGAGATTTCGGTTAAAACTATTGGTAGGGTCTGCATGGCCTCCGGTTGTGGCCAGCGATTTTCCCGCCGTAAATATGCGGGGTCCTTCGATCTTTCCGGAATTAATAGCATTCCGAAGGGCAATATTAACTCCGCTACCTCCAAGTTCCCTCACGGTTGTAAATCCGGCGAGCAAAGTGGTCTTTGCAAATCCTACAGAGTTGAAAGCAAAATCGGCTTCATTAAAAGTAAAAGTTTCAAGATATTTTTGAGGATTGGTTTCACTTTCCAGGTGTACATGCATATCTGTAAGGCCCGGAAGTACCGTCATACTCCTGAGATCGATCAAACTATCTGATGCGTTTCGGGGGGCTACAAAACCATTCTCAACACTCTTTATCTTATTGCCTGAAACGATGATAGTCTTATCATTTAGAACCTTACCATTTTTGGTATCAACTAGTTTTCCTGCCTGTATATAAATATCCTGGGCGGTTGCTGTAGATATCATCATGAAACTGCAGAAGATCATTAAGAATTTTTTCATTTTTAAATAGGATTAGTTATTGACGAATTCGATCAGGCTTGAAGTGATAAATTCAATTTGATCATCTGTAAGTTCAGTATGCATGGGAAGAGAGATCACTTCCTTCACCAATTGATTTGTTACCGGGAAATCTGCTTCAATATAGCGGGAATCTTTATACGCCTTCTGGCTATGCAGCGGCATGGGGTAATAAATTCCGCAGGGAATTCCTTTTTCATTGAGGTGTTTCACCAGGGCATCTCTTTTTCCATTGGTGATCTTAAGGGTATATTGGTGGAATACATGAGTATCACACTCGCCGGCGCGGTATGGGAGTACTATATGCTCGTGGCCCTTAAGTGCTGCGTCATATTTATTTGCAGCAGCTTTCCTGGCTTCGTTGTAGACTTCAAGGTTTGGAAGTTTAGCACGAAGTACAGCAGCCTGGAAACTATCCAGCCTTGAATTAACCCCAACCACATCATGATGATATCTTTCATACATCCCATGATTCACAATCCCCCGTATTATATGGGCAAGATCATCATTATTGGTAAAGATTGCCCCGCCATCCCCAAAACAACCGAGATTTTTTGAAGGAAAAAATGAAGTTGAAGCCACATCACCAATTGTACCCGCTTTAAGTGTTTTACCCTCTCTGGAATGGAAATTTGCGCCAATGGCCTGAGCGTTATCTTCAATCACATATAGCTGGTGTTCTCGGGCTATCTCCATAATAGCATCCATATTGGCAGTCTGGCCAAAAAGGTGCACGGGTACAATGGCACGCGTGCGGGGAGTAATGGCTTTTTTAATTGCTTGGGGATCTATATTAAAAGTATCTGGTTCCACATCTACCAGTACCGGAGTAAGCTGAAGCAAAGCAATCACTTCTACCGTTGCGGCAAAGGTGAAATCTGCGGTGATCACTTCATCACCGGGTTGTAGTCCCAGTCCCATCATCGCGATCTGAAGTGCATCGGTCCCATTGGCACAGGGTATTACATGCTTTACACCGAGATATTCTTCAAGTTCTTTTTGAAATTTATGTACTTCGGGACCGTTGATAAACGCAGAAGTCTGCATGATTTCCTGAAGAGAATTGTTGATCTGATCTTTTATTGTTTCATATTGACCCTGCAGGTCAACCATTTGTATCTTTTTCATTTATACTTAATTGAGCGACCTAAAATACAAAATATAGCCCCCATCACCAATGCTATTTTAAGGAAACCCGTATTTTAGCATTTCAAACCAAAATCATTGAACAAGATCTATAACCTTACTGCACAACTGGCAGAATTGGCACTTCCGCTTTCTATCCCCTTCAATAACAAAATGCGACAATTTATAGAGGGACGCAGGGAAAGTTTTGATGTCCTGAAACGGAATATTAAACCGGAAGACAAGGTGATATGGCTCCACATGGCATCCCTTGGAGAATTTGAACAGGGAGTTCCCATACTGCAAATGCTAAGATCAATATTTCCCGGTTATAAGATCGCAGTGAGCTTTTTCTCACCTTCGGGTTATGAACAAAAAAAGAATTCGCCGCTGGCAGATGTTGTGGTCTACCTTCCTTTGGACACCCAAACCAATGCTAAGAAATTCATAGATCTGCTTCATCCCGAACTGGTAATTTTCATCAAATATGAATTCTGGCCCAATTATCTGAAAGAATTAAACAAAAGAAGCATACAAACCCTTCTCGTTTCAGGCGGGTTTAGAAAAGACCAGATATTTTTTAAGTCCTACGGAACCTGGATGAGAAAATCCCTGGAAAGTTTTGAGCATTTTTTTGTTCAGAATACGAAATCTGAACAATTGCTGAAATCCATAGGATTTCTCAATGTTACAGTGAGTGGTGATACCCGGTTTGATAGGGTGGCTGCTCAGCTGGAACAAAACAATAAGTTGGGATTCATTGAGGACTTCCTTGGAGATAAACTTTGTGTTGTAGGGGGAAGTACCTGGCCTGAAGATGAAGAATTACTTATTGATTATATAAACAATGATGATTCGGAAACTAAATTCATTATCGCTCCTCACCAGATAAAACCCGATGCAATAGCAGATCTCAAAAAAAATATTTCCCGGAAAACTATTCTGTTTTCAGAAAAAGAGGAGAAAGATCTTTCGGGATACCGGGTCCTTATCCTCGATACTATAGGACTTTTAACCAGAATCTACAATTACGCCGATATCGCATATATTGGGGGTGCCGTGGGAAAAACCGGCTTGCATAATATACTGGAGGCAGCCACCTTTGGTATTCCGGTAATAAGCGGGAAAAATATAGATAAATTCCCTGAAGCCATACGATTGAGAAAACTTGCAGGTTTATATACGGTCAATGATAAAACAGAGCTACAGGAGATTCTGGCAAAATTTATCGGTGACAGAAATTTCAGGGAAAAAACCGGGATGATTTGCGGGCATTTTATAAACAGTAATGTGGGAGCAACCGAAATTATAGCTCAATATCTGAAGCAGCATTATGTTAAAAAATCCTAATTTTTGCCTAAAAAGCTAAAAATTCTTTTAAATTATATTAAAGTAAACACAAAATTCGAACGCTCGATTCTTAATTATACTAATTTCGGCCTATAGAAATCAATCTATAATAAATTATGAAACGAGTTATTTTAATAACCGCATTAATGTTTGCTTCGGCCACAACTTTGATTTCCTGTAGAGAGTCTACTGAGAGGGAAACTGTTATAAGAGAGGTGGAAGTTGAAAGAACTCAACCTGTAGAGGTTGAAGAAAGAGAAGGCGTTTTTGAAAGAAGTGCCAAAAAAGTGGATGACAAGATCAACAAGGAAATAGATAAGGAAATTGATAAAATAGGAGATGATAATTAATTTCTGAGATTTTTAAATTACCATACAAGTCTAATCTTTAAATTAGAAAATTATGAAAAAACTAGTTTTAATATTTGTAGCCGCTTTTACCTTTAGCACCTTTTTTACTTCCTGTAGAGAAACTACAGAAGAAAGAACGAGAGTGGAAGCTAATGATGACCTGGACGATCTTGGTGATGACATTGAAAGAGCTGCCGACGATGTTGGAAATTCTATTGAACGCGCTGCCGATGATGTTGGAAACGAGATCGATAGAATTGACGATAATCCATAATTAATTGCAACTAACTAATTATAACCAACCAATTTTAAACCTTAAATTATGAAAAAAGTAATGTTAATTTTGGCTCTTACCTTTGCTACAAGTGTTGTTTTCACTTCCTGCAGAGATGACAGAACTACAACTGAAAGGGCTGCTGATGATATCGAGGATGCAGTCGATGACATGACAGATGATCTTAACTAAGTGATCTTTTAAAGTTCACGGTTAAATTAAAAGGTCAATTCCTAACCAGGAATGGACCTTTTTAATTTTTAAGCGTTTTAAATTCGCTTTTTAATTCTTCCATAGATTGCTGTAATTGCCGCAGGAGTCCGTTTTCTGAGGTAGCATCTACACTAAAGGTGAGCTTGCTGTTCACCTGCCATAATTCCTGGATCTCATTTACGGATACCTGTACCGGGGCATATTCCTCATTAATTGATACAAGTAATACGTTTGAGGGATCTTCCATTTTCTGGATCTTTTTTACCAGGACCGAATCATATAACACGACGACATATATTTTGCTAAAGCTTACCTCGGTAATACTGGGCACAGCTTTACCCAGCACCCATTCCCCGGGTCTTAGGTTAGGCATCATGCTATCCCCTTCTACCTGGAAACCACGGTATGTTGCATTGCGATATTCCGGCAGGGGAATATCAAAGGCCGGCAACTGCTGGTACCATTCCACATCCTGTACATTATGGGGATATCCGGCAGCGGCCTTTTGGTTTACAAGGACAATATTCTCCTCTTCCCCGCTGTTTACGGTTACAACTTTCGGGCTTACGTCACCTTTGTTCATTTGTAAATACTTCTGGCTGCTGTCTCCAAACAACCAAAGTGGATTCACTCCGAATTGCCTAAGCAGTTCAGCAACCATCTTCCCCGATAATTTGGTACGCCCCCTTTCAATATCTGCTGTGGAATTATTGATCCCTAACACTTCCGCAAACTCAGATTGGGTGAAATTATGGTCATCACGAATTTCCTTAAACCGCTTAACCTCTATAGATACATCTGTTCCCATATTCAAATATAAAGATTTTTGGATTTAATCCAACTTTAACATTGGATTATTTCCTATTTATTGGAATAATTCCATAATTTTGTAAAGATTCCTAGTTGATGATGTGATGATGCAATAAGATGAATTTGAAGATTTGAAGATTTGAAGATTGGGAAAGGGGAGTTGTGAGTTGACAGTTATCAGTTGGGATTTGGTGCTTGGAATTTGATGGTATGATGGTATGATGATACAATGGTAAGATGAATTTGAAGATTTGGAAATGGGAGTTGTGAGTTGACAGTTCTCGGTTGAAATTTGGTGCTGGGTGTTTGGAATTTGGAAGAAGTGGAAAGAGGATAGTCGGGACGAGTTAGCAGTTGGCGTTGACGGTTGTCAGTTATCAGTGGGAATTTGGAACCTGCCTGCCGGCAGGCAGGTTTGGTGCTTGGTGCTTAGAATTTAAAACAGGTTGTAGGTTGAAAATTTATGTTGGGTTACCTTAAAATACAACGTCACCCTGAGACCTGCAGTAAAAAATTCACCTGGCGTAGGAGATTGACGTTTAGGAATTTTAAAATCCTAAAATGGCTATTAAAATCACAATATTAATTTACTGATTTACAGGTTTTTACAAAACACGTCAATGGTAATTTATTTCAGGGTATAACACTTAGGAGCCCAGATATTTTGAGTTCCAAAACACGTTAGATGCTGAAACAAGTTCAGCATGACGTATCGAAGAAAGAGTTTTGGAACCTGCCTGCCGGCAAGGCAGGTTTGGTGCCTGGTGCCTGGAATTTAGAAGAGATTTATAGCATGATGATTTGAACAAAAACCCCAAACCCCAAACCCCAAACCCCTATTCACCATTCACAATTCACTATTCACACTAAACTACTGACTAAAGACTAACGTGAGCGCAGCGAACACAATGACAAAAACAGTATTACATCTGGATCTGGATACCTTTTACGTGTCGGTGGAGCGGTTGCTGGACAGCAGATTGCTCAACCGGCCGTTGCTGGTGGGTGGGACAAGCGACCGGGGCGTGGTGGCGGCCTGCAGTTATGAGACCCGGGCTTATGGTGTGCATTCGGGGATGTCGATGAAACTGGCGAGGCAGCTTTGCCCTGAGGCAACGGTGATACGTGGAGATGCGGGGACATACACCAAATATTCCACCAATGTGACCGATATCATTAAAGCCGATGTGCCGCTTTTTGAAAAATCCAGCATCGATGAGTTCTATGCAGATCTCACAGGCATGGACCGGTTTTTTGGCTGCTACAAATATGCATCTGAACTTCGGAAAAGGATCATAAGGGAAACCGGCTTGCCTATTTCTTTCGGACTCTCAGTAAACAAAGTAGTATCCAAAGTAGCGACCAATGAAGCCAAGCCCAACAATCAATTAAAAATAGACGCGGGATTTGAAAAGGAATTCCTCGCCCCACTTTCCATACGCAAGATCCCTATGGTAGGAGACAAGACCTACCAGACCCTCCGCAACCTGGGAATAAGAAAGATAAGTACTATACAGGAAATGCCGCTTGAAATGATGCAAAAGGTGCTTGGGGCCAATGGCACAGTAATATGGAACAGGGCGCAGGGCGTGGATAATACCCCTGTGATCCCCTATTGCGAACGAAAATCCATTTCTACCGAGCGCACTTTTGACCGGGATACCATAGATGTGACCCGCCTGCAGGCAATCCTGCTGGCTATGACAGAAAATCTCGCCTATCAGTTAAGACGGGGAGATAAACTCACCTCCTGCATCGCCGTGAAAATAAGGTATTCAGATTTTAATACGTATACAAAACAGCTCAAGATCCCCTACACCAGTGCAGATCATATCCTTATTCCCAGGATCCAGGAGATCTTTAAGAAACTCTACAATCGCCGACTCCTGGTAAGATTGATAGGAATACGGTTCAGTCATCTGGCAGGAGGAAATTACCAGATCAATTTATTTGACGATAATGAAGAAGTATTACAATTATATAACGCTATGGACAAGATACGCAACCGCTACGGCGACCGCAGCGTGCTGCGCGCAGCATCGATGGGCGCGAGAACGATTGGCAGGATGACCAATCCTTTCAACGGAGAACCACCGGTGGTGCTGGCGCATAGGAAGCAGTGAGGCGGCCCCCTAACCCCCGAAGGGGGAATTAGAACCAAGAATCAAGAGACAAGAATCAAGAGAAAGTGGGAAAATAGAATAGAGAAAAGAGAAGCCCCCAGCCCGCAAGGGGGAGCAATAAAGTAGAGACGCGATGCTTCGCGTCTCAGGGGGTAGCGTCTCAGGAGTAAAGACGCGATTCATCGCGTCTCAGTATTAATCCATAAATCATACAGCTTCTCCCCCTTCGGGGGTCGGGGGGCCCCTAATATATGTACCTAAACACCCACACATACTACAGCATGCGCTTTGGCACTTTTTCAGAAATTGAATTACTGGAACTGGCGCGGGAGAATGGGGTGAAAAAACTGGTGCTTACAGATATCAACAACACCTCAGCCTGCCTGAATTTTGTACGGAAGTCGGCTGAATATGACATAGAGCCGGTGCTGGGGATAGATTTCAGGAACGGGGCGCAGCAGCAGTTTGTGGCGATCGCGCAAAATAACGAAGGATTCAGGGAGATCAATGCCTTTCTTTCCCATCATCTTCAGCAAAAATTAATGATTCCCGAGAAAGCGCCGACATTCAAAAATGCCTTTGTGATCTATCCTTTCGAAAAGGTGATGGCCGCAGAAAGAACCAAATTTCAGGAGTTTGAATTTATAGGAGTATCTGTCAACGAACTTCGGAAACTTCGGTTCTCAAAATTGCGGGAGCTCACTTCCAGGCTGGTGGTGCAGCAACCGGTCACTATAAGGAACAAACGCGACTTCAATGCCCACCGCTTATTGCGGGCGATTGACAACAACACCCTCCTTAGCAAGCTCCTTCCTGAAGAGCAGGCAGGACCGGATGAGAAAATGCTTCCGCAGGAAATGCTGGAAGAGAAATTTGCCGAATTCCCCTTTATTCTGCAAAACACCAGGGAGTTGCTGGAGCAATGCAGCATTCATTTTGATTTTTCGGCCAACCGGATTCCGCAGAACCAGCAGATCTATAAAGGTAGCCGGGAGGAAGATGAGAAAATGCTGGAGGAGTTATGTGAAAAAGGTCTGGAATTGCGTTATCCCAATGCCAATCCGGAGATCTACCAACGTCTTGACACAGAACTAAGAGTAATAAAAAAACTCAATTTTGTGTCTTATTTTCTCATCAACTGGCGCATTTGCCAGTACGCGCGGGAAAAAGGATATTTCTATGTAGGCCGGGGAAGCGGGGCAAACAGCATTGTGGCATACCTGCTGCAGATCACAGAGGTAGACCCGGTGGAGCTCGATCTGTATTTTGAGCGTTTCATCAATGAGTTTCGTACGAGTCCGCCCGATTTTGATATCGATTTCTCGTGGCAGGACCGGGAAGACATGACCCGTTTCATCTTTGAGGAATTTGAGCATACCGCCCTGCTGGCTACTTATAACACTTTTCAATACCGGGCGGTGATACGCGAACTGGGAAAGGTTTTTGGTTTGCCCAAAGAAGACATAGACAGGTTGTGCGAAGGAAGGCCCGGGATCATGGATGAGATCCACAAGACCGTGATCAAATACGGGAAACTTATAGAGGGAATGCCCAATTATCGCAGCATCCATGCCGGGGGTATCCTTATTTCAAACAAACCCCTCACCTCTTTCTCTGCCCTGGACCTGCCTCCAAAAGGTTTTCCTACGGTGCAGTTTGATATGATCATCGCCGAAGATGTGGGTCTTTACAAGTTTGACATCCTGGCCCAGCGGGGGCTGGGAAAGATCAAGGATTCCCTGGACATTATTGCTGAAAATCAGCCAGAAGCGCCGCCATTTGATATTCACGATCTGCGGAAGTTCAAGCAGGATCCTAAGATCAATAATCTTATCAAAGAAGGAAATTGCACAGGTTGTTTTTACATAGAATCTCCCGGGATGCGAAATCTGTTGAGGAAATTAAAGACCGATACCTACCTGGGGCTGGTGGCTGCCAGTTCCATCATACGTCCCGGGGTGGCAAAAAGCGGGATGATGCGGGAATATATCCTTCGTCATCGCGACCCTGAGCGCAGGAAGCTGGCCCATCCCGCACTGGAAAAGATTATGCCCGATACTTACGGGATCATGGTGTACCAGGAAGATGTGATCAAGGTAGCCCATTTTTTTGCCGGTCTTAGCCTAGCTGAAGCCGATGTGCTGCGCCGGGGAATGAGCGGAAAGTTTCGCTCGCGGCAGGAATTTCTTAAAGTAGAGGAAAAGTTCATGGCCAATTGCCGCGAGAGAAATATTGAGGAAAAAATAATCTTCGAGGTGTGGGACCAGATAAAGAGTTTTGCAGGCTATAGTTTTGCAAAAGGCCACTCGGCCAGCTATGCGGCAGAAAGTTATCAGAGCCTTTTTCTCAAAACCTATTTCCCACTTGAATATATGGTAGCCACCCTCAATAATGGCGGGGGATTCTATTCCGTAGAACTTTATGTGCATGAGGCAAAAATGTGCGGGGCCATCATAGAACCACCCTGTATCAATGAAGGAGATTTTCATAATACCATAAAAGGAAAACATATCTACCTGGGATTTGGAAATCTCAAGGAACTGGAACAGCGCACCGCCCAGCGCATCATTGAGAACAGGAATTTTCACGGTAAGTTCACTTCTTTTGATGATTTTACAGACAGGCTGAACATTGGAATTGAACAGCTGAGTTTACTTATAAGGATCAATGCTTTCAGGTTTACGGGAATAGATAAATACAAACTGCTGTGGGATGCTCATTTTAAATTTTCGCGCTTCCCGAAAAGGCCTGAACAACTCCCGCTGTTCAGGCCCGACCATAAGAAATTCACTTTACCCGATCTAAGGACCACGCGGCTTGAGGCGGCCTTTGAACAAATTGAATTACTGGGATTTCCGCTTTGCAGTCATTTTGAACTCCTCAAGGAGCCTCCGCGAAACAGCTATTGTGAAAAGGATTTCAAAAATTTTAAAAACCGGGAAATCCTTGTTTATGGCTACCTGGTCACTGTGAAATTCACTAAGACTTCCAAAGGGGAAGTAATGTATTTCGGGACTTGCCTGGACAGGGAAGGATATTTCTTTGATGTCGTGCTCTTCCCTCCCGTAGCTACAAATTACAGCTTTCATGGCCTGGGGGTATACGCCATGTTGGGAAAAGTAATAGAGGAATTTGATGTGCTAACCATTGAAGTTCAAAAGATGAGAAAAGAAGCCTATATCACAGACCCAAGATTTTCTGAAGAAAATCCCTCCACAGCGCTCCGCCATGAAAAGATGAAAAACCTGGAAGAACGCAAAGAAATAAAAATTTCTGAATCAGATCTCCCATAGGAGCCATCGGGGTATTCCGCCGGTTTAATTTAGTTCGTGAGGCCAAAAACGGTCCCGATATTCTATCGGGATTATTTTACCCCACCCGGAATTGCGAAAAAAAACAATTCCGACCTCCCCAAAGGGGAGGGTAAAATTGAAAACCTCGAGGCCGAGCCATCGGGAAATTATTAAGAAAAAAAACAGATCCCTAAAACTATCGCATGTCATTTGAAAGAATAAAGGAAAAGCTCGAAATATGTAAGATTTATGCTTACTGAAGATGAGATCTATTTTGCCCATATCGCGCCCGATTTTAATGTCCTTCCAATTATTTTACCACATTTTGAATCGAGAAATGCAGATCAAAAATGGATTATTTATGATCTGAAGAGAAAATATGGATTGTTTTACGACCTTCATTCCACACAACATATAAGCCTTGATTTCTCTGAAAAATTGACCAATGGGATCCTCGATGCTTCTGTTTATGAGGCCTCAGAAAAAGATTTTCAGGTATTGTGGAAAAAGTATTTTAAAAGTGTAAATCTTGATTCCAGGAAGAACATAAAACTTCATATTCAGCATGTTCCAAAAAGGTATTGGAAATATTTAAGTGAAAAGAGTTCTTTGTAGGATTAAAAAATAGTTTAAATTTGCGTCTTCAACTAATTAAACAAATTAAAATGAAAAGATTATCCCTTATTTTATTAGCTTCTGTTTTCACATTATCTATCTACTCTTGTAGAGAGACCACTGAAGAAAAAACTGAAGACAATCTTGAAGAAGTAGGAACCGATATGGAAACTACTACTGAAGATGCTTATAACGAAGCAGAAACCGAAGTTCAGGAAGAAATTGAAGGAACTGATGATTTAAATGCTGATGACGATCTTCAATAGTCGTTTCACAACTTTGAAAAAAGCCATCCTAATCTGATTATGATGGCTTTTTTTATTAATTTAAAACCAAAATTGGAACCTTGGAAATGAGCACAAAGGAAACACCCGGCAAATCGATGAACATGCCTCCGGTTACACGACTAAGGCCTTGAGCCCATGATGAAAACAGTATGAAGAGAATTACCCCCGGTAATTACGGGGAGACCATTAACAAACTAAATATATAATCTATGAAAAATCTGTTAGTAATTTTGATGCTTGCCGGGATGGTAACATCAACGTTTTCCTGCCGGGAATCTACCCAGCAAAAAACCCAGGAAGCTGTAAAAGCAATTGGGGAAGATATAGAAGATAACACCAAAAAAGCCGCAAAAAAAGTTGAGGAAGGTGCAAAGAAAGTAAAAGAAGAGATCAATGAAGAAGTGAATAATACCGATGATGTGAATAATTGACCATCAGGTATCTTTATTTAAAAACCCGCTTTGACGTATGAGCGGGTTTTTTTATATAAAATTACAGGAAAGCTTAAGCTTTTTACGGTTTAAGGACTTTATCAATCTTCTCAATTAGCTCATCCATTTCAAAGGGCTTTGCAATAAAATCGTTGGCTCCTGCAAGCCTGCATTTTTCTCCCGCATCATGAAGTGCAGACATCATAAGCACCGGGATATTGGCGGTGTCTTCGTTTTTTCTCAGTCTGGCACAAACATCTGTCCCATTTATACCAGATATGAGCATATCCAGCATTACCAGATCAATTTCTTTATTTATAATAATTTTTTCAGTTTCTTCGGGTTGCTCTGTAACTGTAACTTGGTATCCATAGAATTCAAGAAGGGTTTTGAGCATTTCCCCAATCCCCGAATCATCATCAACAACAAGTATTTTAGCTTTTCCCATAATCATTTTTTTGAGGCTACATTTAATATAAAGCAAAATTCGGAGCCTTTTCCCTTTTTACTTTTAACGGTTATTGAACCACTATGTCTTTCCACAATTTCTTTTGCAAGATAAAGACCTATTCCAAAACCTGAATATGTTTCTTCTTTTTTTCCTCCAATGCGATAAAATCTTTTAAAGATGTTCTTATGGTTCTTTTTATCAATTCCAATTCCCTGGTCTTTTACACTTACAGCGACCTGATTATTTGTGTGTTTTTGTATACGCACCACAATATCTTTACTGTCTGGCGAATATTTAATGGCATTGGTAATAAAATTTATGAGGACCTGGCCTATACGGTCCTTATCTGCCTCAATCCTGCACTTAAAATTGTGGATAACCTCAATATGGTGTTGGGTGTTCGTAAACCTTATATCCTGTACGGTCTCATCAACGAGTTTATTAATGCAAAATACCTGTTTCTGAAGTTCCAGCTTGTTTTCCTCAATTCTGGATAAATCCAGCATTTCAGAAATCAGCCTGGTAAGCCGTTTGATCTGGTGATCTATTCTTTCCAATGAAGGTTTTAAAGGTAATGAGGTTAGGGAAGCAACTGATTCTTCTTTGCTAATCATCGTGAGCAGAAGCTGCACATATCCTTTGATTGAAGTTACCGGAGTTTTCAATTCATGACTTACCATTTTAAGGAAATCACCTTTCCTCTTCTCTTCTTCTTTGAGTTTCTGGATCTCTGTATTGGTATTGATCCACATGGATATGTTTCCATTCTCACCTTTCACAGGCTCTGCCCTGCTCAAATGCCATTTATAATTTCCGGATTTATTGAGGCATCTTAATTCCATTTCAAAATACTCCCCCGTTTGAAGCGATCTTTTCCAACGCGCCTCAAAATCTTTTCTTTCATTTTCATGAATGAGTTTGCTCCAGCCCTCGTTCTTGAGTTGCTCAACTGTTAAGCCCGTATAATCCAGCCATCCCTGATTAAAATAAATAAATTCCCCCGCTGCATTTGTATTTGAAACTTTTGTAGGCATAAGATCTGCCATTTGCCGGAAGTGAGATTCGCTTTCCCTGATGGTTTTATTTAAAACGGCTTGTGTGGTAACTTCTGTCGCAACATTTACAATTCCAACAATATTTCCATTGACATCCTTCTGGGGAGAATAGATGAAATTAAAATGGAAAAGTTCCAGTTTCCCATCCTTTTCCAGGTATAGAGGCATTTCATATCCTCTGTATGGCTTGCCTGTGGTATATACATCTTTAAGTATCTTATCAAGGCCCTGCTCAACAACTTCCGGCAAAACTTCCAGCAAAGGTTTCCCTATCACATCCCTTCCCTTACCCCAGGCCTCAATGATGGCATCATTTGCTATTTCAATAATAAAGTTTTCACCTTTAAAAGTTGAGATTAGCGAGGTAGATGAATGTATTAATTCGCTATACTGATATTGGGTATTTGCCAGTTTTTGTTCCTTGAGCTTTTCTTCGTGAATATCTACCACAGTACCAATCATTCCCTCGTATTCACCTTCAGGGGAAAATTTAGGTCGGCCACTGTCTATAACCCACCGGTATTCCCCTTTATAGTTCTTAATTCTGAAACTTGCACTAAATTTACTACGTTCTTTATCTGCTTTTCTAAAACTTTCTTCGGCATATCTCTGATCCTTGGGATGTACCACATCAACCCACCCAAAACCTTCGGCTTCCTTAAGATTTTGGCCTGTATAGTCATACCAGTTCTTATTTAGATAAATGCTTTCTCCCAACTCATTAGTGATCCATATCATCGCAGGAACTGTATCTATGATCTCACGGAGTTTAGCTTCATTTTCCTCAATCTGCTTTCTTACCAGAACCTTTTCTGTAACATCAATCACATGGACAAAAATCCCGTCCACCTGACCATTGAGATCAAAAATAGGTTGGTAAACAAAATCGAGGAAAGAATGTCTCTCTCCAACTTCATTAATCTTCAATTTTATGGGCAATTCCATTCCCTTAAATGGCTTTCCGGATCTTTTTACTTCTTCAAGTAATTTTATAAATCCTTGTTCTTCGGCTTCAGGAATTGCCACTCTTACAGGTTTCCCAATGATCTCTCTTTTACCAATCAAATGATAATAGTTCTCATTTGCAATTTCAAAGATGAAATCAGGCCCTCTAAGAATGCATATCATTGCAGGAGCATGCTCCAGAATACTCTCCAAATATTTAAAGTCACCTGGACCGGCCATGGTATTAGTGTCAATCTTATTTTTAAACGAAAGCAGGACACAATCCTGATTTTTAATTGGAAGATAAGATCCATTTACCCGGAAAATTTGTTTTTCCTTCCCGGGAAAAGTGTAATTAAAATCAAAATCACTGAAATTTCCATTTTGTGAAAGAGCGCTCAGGATATTCTCCTGAAGTTCGGGATTTGCCCAGCCTGAACTATTTAATGCTGAAAGCTTTTTACCCACTACCTCTTCCCCGATCATTCGAAATGTGGTAAAAAAATGAAGATTTCCCGCCAGGATACCATGGTTATTATCAAGAACCAAAACCGGTTCCTGAAGGGTATTTACCAGGTTTATTATAAAATTTGAAGCCCCGGTACTTAAAGTAGAAGCATCAGAGATTTCTCCATCTGTTTTATCCATAAAATAGTCTACAGTTTTCTCCCTGGGGCGGGTGGAATTTCGAAATGTCTAAGATATATTATTTTTTATTTTCAGGATTGGAATTGGGAGAAAATAGTATTGAGTATTGAGTATTGAGTATTGAGATGGGAGATTGAATTATGTATACTGGATAGTGTATAGTGTAATGCTGGATATCAGTTCTGAGTGGTAGAGACACGATGAATCTCGTCTTTGTTTTTTTTCCCTGAGACGCGAAGCATCGCGTCTTTACTTTTATTGCCTCCCCTTAGGGGGTTGGGGGGCTTTTTCTGCCTGCCGAATTCATCCATTGCTTTTTCAACACTTTTCTCACTATCCTGAGGTACTGAGACATCTGCTTTAACAAAAACCGCCTCCCCTCCATCCCGATTGATCCTTTCCATGAGGGCTACACCTTTATCTAAATCAGTCAAAATGAGTTTAGCGCCTCTTTGGAAAACCCAAAGTGCCGTGCTCTCTCCAATACCCGATGCAGCACCTGTAATGAGCGCCACTTTGTTTTTTAATTCCATAATTCCGTTAGTTAAAAAATTATCCCCCTACACTTAAAATTAAAGCATTCAGAGGGGAATAAATATGATATAATCAGGAATCAAATTTTAGTTAACTTCACATTCAAATTGGAAAAATCATGAAGGCTTTTATATCTTCCTTAATGTTCTGCATATTCATTGGTCCGGCGATAGCTCAACAAAGCTCTTTACCAAAAGGTTTTGTATACCTTGATGAAGTGATCCCGGATGTCGTCCTGGAAGTACGCTATGCCGGGAAAAACAATTTTTTGGGAACCCCGGTTACGGGATATAATCGACACACGGTTATCCTTACAGCTCAGGCCGCTAAAGCCTTACAAAAAGTTCAAAAAGAACTTAAAAACCAGGGATATTGTTTAAAAGTGTTTGACGGTTACAGACCGCAAAGAGCGGTTAACCATTTCATATCCTGGGCAAAAATCAACAGGGACACCCTGAAGAAGCAACAATTTTATCCCGATGTGGACAAGAAGGACCTTTTCAATCTGGGTTATATTTCTACACGTTCAGGGCATTCAAGAGGTAGTACCGTAGATCTTACTATAATAGATGCTAGTACAGGAAAGGAAATAGATATGGGAGGATCCTATGATTTTTTCGGGGAATTATCACATCATAATTATACCCTCATCTCAGAGGATCAAAAAAACAACCGGCTGTTATTGAAAAATATTATGATGAAACAAGGGTTCAGACCTTATACCCAGGAATGGTGGCATTACACTTATCAACCTGAACCCTTCCCTGACACCCATTTTGATTTCGTGGTGGAATAAGGTTCATTTTTAAGTCGGATTTGTTCGGGATCATGCCCCTTTATTTTCCCTCAGAAAATTTTTCCCCCTTTGTATCTCGTAACACGCTTTCATCAATAACTTAAAATCTCCCCCTTGCAAAGCCTCCACCAGCGCCTCCATTTCCGGCACATATCTACGGGCAAAATTTATGTCATTTTCAACAATATCCCTGGTATTATCGATTACATCTGCAAGTTTTACCGTCTTTGCCTCACGGCTTATTTGTGATTGTCTTTCTACCTCTTTCTCCTTTCTTTGCCTGCGGTTTAAATCCGGGTAATTTTCCTTTACATATTCGTCTGTCAATTCTCCAACAAGGGTTGCTACTTTATTTCCAAATCTTTGTTCTATTTCCCATATAGTAACTGGTGTATCTTCAACAAAATCGTGTAAATAAGCGGCACACAGCATTTCCTTTGTATGCGCTACCGTTTTAACAATGTTTGCTACCCTTATTGGATGTTCTATATATTCCTCGTTCTTATACTTCCTGAATTGATCTTTATGGGCTTTACGGGCAAACTCTTTGGCTTCATTTTCCATGGTCAATTTTCTAAAATTTTCGACTGATCTAAAGATAAAGTCGAAATCAATAAATACAGAGCATCCTAGGTTAAAATCATATAAAACAGTGGTTAAATATTATTAAATTTGATAGCCAGGGCGATAATTTGAAGCCCAACTAAAAATAAAAAAAACAACAGTCAGGTTAGTAAGTAAACCTTTTAGACTACCTTAAGAAAACCTAATCCGTAACTCTCTGCCTATTAATGATAAGACCCAGCTCATTAATTGAGATTAAACCCGAAGAAATTAATACCTTATATAATGGAAATAGATAAACAGGATTCATATATAATCAGGCAGATCATAATGAAAACCCTGATAGAAATAAGGAATAAGGTCTCATTGGAATTTGAGATTAAAATTGAGGCAGATGACCGTTATGGGGAAAACATCATACTCACCCTTGATCCCGAAACCACAGATATCAGGAAAATTAACGGAGAGCCGGGAGAAAGATATGAAAAAAAGGGTGCCAGGATAATTTTCCACCAAATATACAGTAATGGCTCTGAGGTTTCCTATCGAATGGCCTACATTCCCGGTCTGGCAGATATACCAAAAACCGAATTAAAAGATTTGGTCCCAAGGGAAAAAGTAAGCCGTCAATATATAATGGAAAAAGTTTTGGCTTTTCTGGAAGCGGTAAGCGATTCAGAAAAATAAAAGAGAGGACTGCATAGTCTAATTAAAGGCATAGAAATCTTTTTTCAGGCAAGATCATTTACAAATTCGGGAATAGATTTAAAGATCCTGATATTTGAAGGTTGGCGTGTAGGATCCATTTCCTGTATCCTGGCACCAAAAAGGTTCAATTCCCTTGGAGTATCACGGCAAAGTTCTCTCTCAAACTCCTTAATAAATTCAGGAACATCCCGTGGGGCCACGGTTAAATAACTTACAAATCTGGGATTGGGATGAATATCCAGGATATACTTCATATTGTCCATGGGAAGGCTTGGTCCCAGAAATATAGTTTTACGCCCGTGAAAGTTAAGTTCGTAATTCAAAAACAGCAGCCCGAGATCATGGATCTCAGTTTCGGGCAGAAATAATACAAAAAGTTCATCTTTTTTGTAAATTTCTGTATTCTCCAGCAAGGCGATATTTTCATACAATTTCTGTTTGATAATTGCTGCCAGAAAATGTTCATGCACAGGTTTAATGGAATTTGTTTGCCAGAGAAGGCCAATTTCATCCAGCAGGGGTAACAGTATTTGATGAAAGAGCGTCCTGAAATCCCGCTTCCCCAATAAACTCTGATAGGTTTTATCAAAGAGAGCCCGATCAAAATTTATCATTGCGATCTTAAAATCATTAAGAGCCCTGTTTTGCTCACTTTTACTTGCCGCTACAGACTTTACAAGATCTATAATTTCCACGTCAGATAATTTTGAGATCCGCGAGATCTTATAACCATTGCTGTTGAGAAAAGTGACATTGAGGATCTTTTGCAGATCCTTAATATCATAAGTCCTTATATTAGTGTCTGTTCGGGAAGGATGAAGAATCCCATAGCGTTTCTCCCAAATCCGGACAGTGTGAGCTTTCACCCCGGTTAAATGCTCAAGGTCTTTAATGCTGAAATTTTGCTTTATAAATTCCATCCCGGCGGGGTTAAACAATTCTAAATTAAGTGATAAAGTTAAGCATTATCAAGAGGTAAAAAGATAAAATATCCGGGAAAAATATTTTCAGACTTTTATTCTGATAATTATTTCCGAACCCTTATTAACAGCCATTTTAGTCCAGGGCATTTAATATTTAATTAAAATGGTAAAACCCTACTCAACAATATTTTATCCTGAATTAAACCATTAAGTATTATCTTGGTCTTATACAAAATTATTATTCTCCTAAAACAAATAAATATGCTAAAGAAGATCGGTTTGAGCATCCTAACAATAGCCTGTATGTCTTATACGGCTGAAGCTCAGACAAAACTTGTAGAAAAGGTGACCAAAACCGGTGATGAACTGGTTATTCCCTATGAAAAGTATTTGCTCTCTAACGGTTTAACCCTTATTGTGCATGAAGATCATTCAGATCCCGTGGTGCATGTAGATGTAACTTATCACGTAGGCTCAGCTCGTGAGGAGATAGGAAAATCAGGCTTTGCACATTTCTTTGAACACATGATGTTCCAGGGATCAGACAATGTGGCCGATGAAGAACACTTCAGGATCATTTCTGAAGCCGGGGGTACCTTAAACGGGACTACCAATCGGGACAGGACAAACTATTTTGAAACAATGCCCAGCAATCAGCTCGAGACAGCTCTTTGGCTGGAAGCAGACAGAATGGGATTTTTACTTGATGCCGTTACCCAGAAAAAATTTGAGGTACAACGGGAAACCGTGAAAAACGAACGTGGCCAGAATTACGACAACAGGCCTTACGGGCTGGCTCGTGAAATGACCGCCAAGAATCTGTATCCTTATGGACACTCCTACTCCTGGTTGACTATAGGTTATCTGGAAGATCTTGATCGTGTTGATGTAAATGATCTAAAGAATTTCTTCCTGCGTTGGTACGGGCCCAACAATGCCGTATTAACTGTAGGGGGAGATGTAAAACCTGCTGAAGTTGTTAAACTGGCCGAAAAATATTTTGGCTCGATTCCTTCAGGACCTGATGTGAAGAATATGAAGCCTATGGTCCCCTCCCTTGACAAGGATCGTTATGTATCCTATGAGGATAATGTGCGTTCTGCGATGCTTAACATGACCTTCCCTGTTGTAGAATCAGGACATAAAGATGAGCACGCCCTGAATGTACTGGCATCAGTAATAGGACAGGGAAAAAATTCAATTTTATATAAGAACTTCATAAAAGATCAAAAAGCCCTTTCAGCTTCTGCCTTCAATTCAGGCTCTGAGCTTGCAGGAGAATTCTCTATTTCGGTAATGGCCTATCCTAATCAGGGACTTGATAAAGCAGAAGAACTTATACGCCAGTCATTGAAGGAATTTGAAACACGCGGGGTTACAGATCAGGACCTTCAGCAATATAAAGCAAGTACAGAGTCGCGCCTTATCAACAGGCTGGCCAGCGTAAGCGGGAAAGTCTCTCAACTGGCGTACAATGAAACTTTCACAGGAAATCCCAACAACATCCAGGAAGAACTTCGTCGCATACAGGCTGTGACCAAAGAGGATGTAATGCGCGTTTACAATCAATATATCAAAGGTAAAAACAGCGTGGTACTTAGCGTGGTCCCTAAAGGAAAAACCGAACTTGTAGCCGCACCCGATAATTATATTATTAATGCGGAAGGCTTTGTTGCCGCTGCAGATGAGTACAGCGGACTTACATATAATAAAGCAAAAGATAATTTTGACCGAAGCAAAAGACCTAAGGGAGGAGCAAATCCTGTGGTTAATGTTCCTGATTACTGGACTGCGAAGTATAACAACGGCATGAAACTTATAGGAACCAAGAGTGATGAGATCCCCACGGTAACTATACAGCTGAATATGAAAGGTGGCCACAGGCTTTCAATGAATAATCCTGAAAAAGCCGGAATAAGCAGCCTTACCGCAGCTATGTGGAATGAAGACACAAAGAACTATAGCGCAGAGGAATTTTCAAATGAACTGGAAATGATAGGCAGCTCGGTAAGAGTAAGCGGGGGTTCAGATGAGATCACCGTTTATGTACAATCACTCACTAAAAACCTCGACCGTACACTTGAACTTATGGAGGAGCGCATGTTCAGGCCTGAGTTCAACCAGGAGGATTTTGACAGGCTTAAAAAGCAGCAATTGGAAGGAATAGCAAACAGCGCTACCCAACCTACTGCTATTGCAAACCAGGTGTACAGCAAGTTATTATATGGCGAAGGTCACTTCTCTGCAATTCCGGGTTCCGGAACTACAGAATCTGTAAGCAGCCTTAGCCTCGATGATGTGAAAAAGTTCTATAGCGACAGCTTCTCTCCCTCCATGGCCCACCTGGTGGTAGTAGGGGATATCGATGAAAAGGAGATTAAAAGCAAACTTGGATTCCTTGAAAAATGGCCGAAAAAACAGATAAATCTTCCTGAGGATGCAAAGGCACCTTCTATTGAAAAGACCAGGATTTACTTTGTTGATAAACCGGATGCAGCCCAATCTGAAATACGAATTGGATATCCTGCAATGCCATACGACGCTTTAGGTGAATATTACAGGACAGGACTCATGAACTATACCCTTGGAGGAGCTTTCAACAGCCGTATCAACCTGAACCTTCGTGAAGATAAGGGATACACCTATGGAGCCAGATCAGGTTTCAGAGGAAGTAAGTATGGCGGAGTGTTCACGGCTTCTGCCGGTGTACGTGCAGATGCTACTGCAGAATCTGTAACAGAATTTATGAATGAATTGAAAGATTACCAGGAAAATGGGTTAAGAGAAGATGAGATCGCTTTTATGAAGAGCTCCATAGGCCAGGCAGACGCCCGTCAATATGAAACTCCCGGACAAAAAGCCGGTTTCCTGAGCCGATTGATCGAATATGATCTTGCTAAGGATTATGTGAACAAGCAAACACAGATTTTGAATAATATCACCAAAAAGGAGCTGGACGCACTTGCCAAAAAACATTTGCCTGTAGACAAAATGCATATTGTGGTGGTGGGTGATAAGGCCACAGTACTTCCCAAGTTAAAGCAACTTGATTACGAAGTAGTGGAGCTTGACATGAACGGAAATCCCGTAAGCAATACTGCAGGGAATTAAATATTTTTCAACCTTTTGCAAAAAGCCTCTGAATTTAAAAATTCAGGGGCTTTTTCTTTTAATGTGGAAGATCATTTGTTGTTTGGAGGAAAGACTTTATTAATATCCTCTACCTCATCCCCTTAATCCAAATAATACTGCAACCAGTAGTAATATTGCTGCCAGGATAAAACTTATGATCTTAATTGTTTTATATAAAAGTTTAAAATTTTCATCCATAATTGATAGTATTAGATAGTATTATTCTCAACCTCATACAATTTTAAAACGTTCAGAATATATAAAGCGCCAGTCAATGCCCAGTTCTCTAAGGGAAATTTCTGCAATGTCCATAAGGGGGCCAGGGCCGCAAATAAAATAAATAAATTCGTTTTTATTTTCCGGCATATACTTTTCAAGAAATTTCTTGTCTATAAGACCGGTTTCTCCTTCCCATTCGTCGTTAGGTTCCAGGAGGATATGGACAAGGTCCATATTTAAAACTTCTTTTAGTTCTTCCAATTCCTCCCGAAAGGTGATATTTTGCCAATCCTTGTTACCGTAGATAAGGATAACTTTTCTTTTATCCTTCTTTTGTCGCAAAGTACGCAACATGCTCATTGCAGGAGTAATCCCTATTCCCCCCATTATAAGAAACAGGTTTTTATCAGGTACTATTGTAAAGGACCCAAAAGGACCTTCCAGGAAGGCTTTAGTTCCTGTCTCTATTGATTTCCATGTGGAAGTGAAATCTCCAGAATCCTTAGCTGTGAATTTTAAATATTCATCTTCTTCCCCCGAAGCAAAAGAAAAAGGATGCTGCTGCAGGGAGAAAGGCGTGTCATTAATTGTGATCCAAGCAAACTGCCCGGCGATAAATTTCATGCGGTCGTGCCCTATGGGCTCCAGTGTAATAGTGTAACACTCGTCCCTTTCTTCTTTTACATCTATAATTTTATATGGTTTTTTCTTATTAAGCCACGGCCTGACTATCCGGGTGTGGATTACCATGTACATGCTCCCACCCATAATGCCTGCAAGAGCTATCTTCTTCCAAAGTTCATCAAGGTAGTGCCCCACCTGAAAGGAGTGTACCACCCCAATAAATACGAGGGAAAGCGCCAGAAATCCATGAACAAGCCGCCATTTCTCATAATTGAGTTTAAAAGTTTCTCTCCATAAACTTGTGGCCATTATAAAAACAAGGGCTAAACTGGCTAAACTAAGGGCGATGGCCCTTAAAAAATTTACCCGGGGATCAAAATATTCAAGAAATTGAGGGTTTGCTGTAATAAGGGTAATAGGGTGTGCCATCACAAAGAAAAATGCCACTATCCCTACATACTTATGAAACTGCAGGATATTATCCATTCCAAAAGCAGGGGCAATACTGGTAAAACGGCCGGAAAACAGAAATTGCAAAGCAAACATAGCCAATCCTATAAAGCCCATTGCAACCCCTGCCTCGATCCAGAAACTGCGCACCCGAGGTATATCCCCGGCAATTGCAATAGCCATTGGCACCAATGCCAGAAGGAGATATATAAATAACCAAATAAACGCCCGTGTGTAACTGTACTTCATTAACCTAATCTAATTTGCTTCAGATTCTTCAATTTCCTTTTTTTCGTAATACACCATAGCAACCTGACTGGCACCTATGGCAAGACCAACCAATATAAGATATCCGGGTAAGAGATAATATAAGGGCATATCAAACAGGGTTTTGAACATAGCCAGGAAAAAGGCAGAAAGCCATGAAACTATAGAGATCGCCCCCAGGGCAAAGGATATTCTGGTTAGGGTTTTATACCGGTATTTTTCTTCATCTACCATAGAGATCTTCTTCATTTTTGGGGTTAAATACAGATTGAGGGCTGCCCCGTTTATTATTACTATAAAAACCACTATCATTTTCATTAAGAAACGTGGATTTTCAATAAAATCATTCCATGCCGGTAATAGAAGGGCAAATCCGCTAAGTATCAACAGGAACAGCCCAAAAATTATCATTTGGGAAATAAGGTGCATCACCACAGAATCCCGGGCGGTTATTTCATAATTTTTCATAAAATGGGAAAACATGATATCAACAATAGCCGTCCCCCCCAGTCCCAGGGCCAGGCCAAGAAGATGAATGGTCAGGTTATATTCTCTTGTTTCTGCCAGTAATTGATAAATATCTGCCTCCATCCCATTGAATACGGCAATTAAAATGATCAGGGAAAATGCAATTGAGAACATTAGCCAGGGGCTAAACTTATTTACTACCCCTACACTCATTGCCATTTTATAAATTCCCAGCAAGAAAGTAATCCCCGAGAGGTATAATACCACAAGGTCGAGAGACGGAAGACGAACCCCGATTATGAGTTTAACCAGGTAAATAAGAACCACCACAGCAAAATAACCCAGAAGGATCTTTTCTACAGGGATTTCAAAGAAAAGTTTATTGCGTATATGAATGATCGGGTCATCCTTATCAGGATCATAAGGTTTTTTATTCTTATCCTTCTGTCGCCTTTTTAAAAAAGCATAAAAGAGAATAGCAAAGCCAGCCAAACCAATTACAAGTAAAGAGATAAAATTTAAAACCATTCTTTTATGTTTTACCGGCAATTATCCCTTACCAGATTGAAAAAAATCTATTAATCAGATTTTAATTAACCCTGCAAGGTAATTTTCAATTAATCTTAAAGATGGCTAAATAGGAAGAAAAAACCTCCCAAAATTTCTTTAAACTTTGACAGAAGCTATTGAATTAGAAGAATTTGAAAAAGAATTTGAAAAAAGAAGTGGAATTATGAATATACAATGAAGTTGCTACCTCATTTTTATAACTTTACTTTCATATATAAGATATTGAAAGAAAATCCTGGTTGAGATTCATCCCAGATGCTGTTTCAATTGTTGTTTTTATAATGGCATCTGTAGCTGTTTTAACCTGGATTATTCCTGCCAGGGTCTTTGAAACAATAATTAATGAACAGGGCCGGGAGGTTGTGGTTGCGGGAACCTATGATCATGTGGAGTCTAATCCGCAGGGAGTATTTAGTTTTATATTAGCTCCCTTCAACGGAATGGTTTCTGCCGCAGGCATCATCGCATTTGTGTTGATTGTGGGAGGTGCTTTTAAGGTTGTCCAGGCGACCGGAGGGTCAGGCAGCCCTCACAATGCCCATCATGGCACCTTTGAGTGATCTCATTGGGATCTCAAGGCAAACCGCTGTGCTGGCATTCCAGCTGGGAGACGGTATTACAAACCTGATCGTCCCCACTTCAGGGGTTTTGATGGGGATTCTGGCTATTGCCAAAGTTCCATACCAGGTTTGGTTCAAATGGGTCTGGAAGTTATTACTCCTGTTCTCCATTCTGGCAATGTTATTCCTTATTCCCCCGGTGTTGTTTTTCGAATAGGAATAAGGATAGGAGGTAAAATATTTACTATTGATCCATTAAGTAATAAGTGGGTGCGCCCGGTCCAACAGGTAATTCCAGGCCAAAAACCCATAAATAGAAAAGTAGAAGCCAACAAATATAAAAGAGGATACTATAAGGGAGCATCATGCTTATAATTGTTCCAATACCAATATTCTTCACATATTTTGCTGCAAAGGCGAGGATCAGTCCAAAATAACTCATCATTGGGGTTATTATATTTGTGACCGAATCCCCAATTCTGTATGCTGCCTGTATGACTTCAGGACTGTACCCCGTCAACATAAGCATGGGCACAAAAATGGGTGCTGTAACGGCCCATTGTGCAGAGGCAGAGCCAAGCATCAGGTTTACCATAGCAGAAACCGCAATGAAACCAATAAATACCTCTGGCCCGGTTAAACCAACATATTGTAGGAATTCTGCTCCCTTGACTGCAAAAATCTGTCCCAGGTTGCTCCAGCCAAAGAAAGCAACAAACTGAGCCGCAAAAAATACTATCACTATATACAGTCCTAGTGTAGACATGGCATTGGACATTCCTTCTATGACACTTTTATCATCCTTCATTACCCCGGTTACCCTGCCATAAACAAATCCGGGGATCAAAAAGAAAATAAAGATAAATGCAACAATGCCTCTAAAAAAAGGGGAGTTTAATATTTCACCGGTCTCAGGGTTTCGCAATACACCGTTTTCAGGAACAATTGTAAGGGCAAGCAATCCAATAATGGCCAATACCGCAATACCTGTGATTTTAAGCCCTTTGATTTCCAGTGGTGTTAATGGAGCCATACTGGATTGGTCTGAAAGGTCTTCAGAAGCTTCCTTAGAATTATAAGATCCCAGTTTTGGTTCTACAATATAAAGGGTAACAAAGGTGCCTATTATGGTTATCATAAATGTACTTATGATCATAAAGTACCAGTTTACAGCGGCGTGTACCTGATAATCAGGGTCGATAAGATTTGCTGCTTCCTGTGTAAGTCCTGCCAGCAATGGATCTATGGTCCCTATTAATAAATTGGCACTATACCCACCGGAAACACAAGCAAAAGCACAGGCAAGGCCCGCGAGTGGATGCCTTCCCATGGAATAAAATATCACTGCGGCAAGGGGGACCAATACCACATACCCCATCTCTGCAGCAGTGTTGGATATCACTGCGGCAAAACAAATTGCAATAGTGACAAGGTTTTTTGGGTTAAGAATAAAATTGATGGGTTTAAGTATTATTGAGCCCAATCCTTTTCCTTGACCTATTGGCCTGAAGGATGCTGCCTTCAATACTATTCCTCTTATACAAGCACTTATCAAACCAGATCGCTCTGCAACCCCAACCCCCAATAATGCTACTAAAACCACCCCCAGTGGAGCAAATGAGGTGAAATTGGTCACAAGATTGGATACAATCCTTCTCAGACCTTCACCATTCAGTAAACTTATTGGTTCTATTATCCCCCCGGGAGCCCTACCCGGTGCTCCTTCAGGACGTGGGTCTATAGCTGTCCAGCCCAGCCAGTCTGCCAGGCCACTTAACAAAATCACACCAAATGCAAAAATCGCAAATAAGGTAACGGGATGAGGCAATAAATTTCCCATCCACTCCACAAAATCCAAAAAACGTGTAAAAAAATTCTTTTTTGATTTTCCTTCTGGTTGAGCCGGAGAAGTAGTATCTGACATATTTCATTTAAAATATAATATTCCTAAACCTTAAAAACAATACAAACCAATTGTTATTGTTTGTGTGATCATAAAGCGGCTAATATATATAATACATATATATTTTCTGAGATCAGATTGAAAAACGATCCTCATTTGATTTTAATAAGTTTATAAATGGATTTTACGAGCAGAAGCCAAAAACCGAAAGACCCTGTTAAACAAGCGATTATCAGGGTTTAGAGCACTCGGCTCGGGGCCTGAGTAATAAAATCTACATTCTCCACTTTATCCGCATAAAACTGGGCTGGTCAAAAAATGGATTGGTCCGATCCTCTTATAGTAGGAGGAAGTTTTTGAGAAAGTGGATAGGGAAACATTGAAAATTAAGTCTATAATTTAAAATTTTTGATTGATGCTGTTCAATCAATCTCAATAGATAAGCATTCTTTTTGTTTTCAATTTCTTTTTCAAATTTAGCATTTATTTTTGTCGCTTATTTACATCATAAAATGTATATTTGACGCAAATAAGCGACTATGAATTCTAAAAAAGCCTTACTTCTCCCTAAATACCAGAAATTATTTGATGGAATAGGCGAAAACATCAAGCTTGCACGAAAGCGGAGAAAGCTAACTGCCGAGCAGGTGGCAGAACGTGCCGGCATTCACCGTGCTACTTTGCACCGGGTGGAAAAGGGTGATCCGGCGGTAGCTATTGGCATTTACTTCAATGTGCTAAAGGTATTGAACCTGGAAAAGGATTTTTATAGCATAGCCAACGATGATAAACTTGGTCGGAAACTTCAGGATCTTGATCTACTATAAGCTATGGCAGGAGGAAAATTTGATATTTACGTTTATGCAGATTGGAAGGGGTTAGATGGTCCCGTACAGATTGGGATACTCTCGGCACATTTCGCTAAAGCAAAAAAAGCATTCAGCTTTGAGTATAACAAAGAATGGCTGGCTCGCGATTCCTATCGTTTGCTTGATCCGGATATCGCGTTTTATTCCGGACCACAATACCCAGCCGATAAGGAAAATTTCGGCATTTTTTTAGACAGTATGCCAGATACCTGGGGAAAAACATTGATGAAGCGTCGGGAGGCTCAAGATGCAAGAGCTCGCAAGGAAAAGGCAAGAACACTTTATGAAATAGATTATTTATTAGGTGTCTACGACGAAAGCCGTATGGGAGCACTTCGATTCAAGACCGATCCCGATGGACCATTTTTGGATAACGATAATCAAAATCCTACCCCTCCCTGGTCGTCACTCGGAGAATTGCAGGAAGCGGTAAATCATCTAGAAAATGATACACAGAGTGAGGGTATACGCCAATGGATAGCCGTTCTAATTGCACCGGGTTCTTCTCTTGGCGGTGCCAGACCCAAAGCAAACATATTAGGAAAGGGTAAAGACCTATGGATTGCTAAGTTTCCTTCAAAAACCGATACTGTTGATAAGGCCGCCTGGGAGTTCCTTACATATAAATTGGCAATAGCCAGTGGTATTGAAATGGCAGAATCAAGAATAGAGCGTATTTCTGGTTCATATCATACTTTTTTAACCAAACGATTTGATCGTGAAAATGGTAACCGTATTCATTTTGCCTCAGCCATGACCATGACCGGGAACACTGAGGAATCTCTAAAAACACACACACCCAGTTATCTTGATATCGTGGATGTAATAGAGAATTACGGAACGAATGTAGATGAAAACCTTCATCAATTATGGCTCAGAATTGTGTTCAATATTGCTGTCTCAAATACCGATGATCACCTGCGCAATCACGGCTTTATCCTGAATGAAAAAGGATGGGAACTTTCACCTGCCTATGATTTGAATCCATCGATAGAAAAGGATGGTCTTGCACTAAATATAGATATGGATGATAATGAGCTCAATTTTGAGCTTGCAAAAAGCGTTGGAAAATTTTTCCGTTTGAACGAAAGTGAAATGGACATCATCATCAATGAAGTCTTGACAGCGGTCAGGGATTGGAAATCTGTCGCAAAACTAATAGGTATTCCCCAGAAGGAACAGATTTTTATGGAACGGGCATTCAAAACAGAGATCTAAAATTGTTTATTTAAAGAGCGGCCTGTTGTTTTGATATTTTGAGGTTTATGGTTCTATTCCCCAAATACAGCTATTTTTTGGGATTGTATTCCCTCAATATTGCTTTTTTTACAAGTGAAATTTGCCGTTGAGCACACCCAGTTTTTCGGTAGATTATTTTTGACTGAGTTCGTAATGTAAATTCCAATAGGCAAATAAACAATAAGGTCCCCCTATATTGTTTTGACCAATAAAGAATTACTTTTTTAATGATTGCGGGGAAAGTGTGGGGAAAGCACCTTCTTAATAAATCAAAAACCCTGATAATCAAGAGATTAACAGGGTTTAAAGTACTCGGAGCGGGACTTGAACCCGCACGACCGTTGCTGATCATTGGATTTTAAGTTTTGGACTTCACCCACTCCAAATATTTACACCTCTGGTTTTAAATAGTTTATATATCTGTATAATTCTAATTTTTCTACAAAGTTGGCCCGGCAATTGGTCTGCATATTATACTTAATTCAAGTCTAATTTATCTTCCCTTTTTTTCCAAAAGAAACACGAGAATTTCCGGCAGGATTAAATGTCTTTTAAGCCAACAAATAAAAATCAGATTCTTACTTTGGCGACCCCTTAGTAGACCTCCAAACAACTGTTAAGCCGTTTTACTTTTATCCTCTTCTCCTAATATATTTTTATACATTTTAACTTGGTCCTCCAGGAGCTCTATTGTCCTTTTCAGAAGGACATTATGCTCCTTTAAATGTTCTGTATCCTTAAGGGCGCCCTTTAATTCCTCGTTTTCACGTTGCAATTGTTGAATTTCCTCTCCTTTGGAAGATAATCCCTTGGAATGAACTGTTACACTTTGTTCATTCTCTGGTAAAAACTCGGCAAATTCATACCCTATCAATTTTTTTACAGTGTCCGTTAAAGTTCCCCCTGCTTCAAATTTGGTGATGCTTTGAGAAGTTAATCCCAACCGCGCTCCAAATTCTTTTTGAGACAAACCTGTTTTAGAGCGTAATTCCTTGATATTCATTATAATAAATATTTTAACTAATAAATATTTACATTTGGAGCTGACAGTTATATAATTTTTTATAAGTTTGCCTATAATCATTTACCGTAGAATGTAAACGATTCACCTAATGTGCGATTATTTCCGTTATAGGCACCTAAGATATGAAAATAAAGATAACAGATAAAGAACGAGACGAATTAAGGAGAGTTTTTCCAGCTGGTTATGCTAAAGTAATTTCTGGAAGATTGAATGATGCCGGATTACAGCCTGTAAGAGCAAAAAAGTATAATCCGAAAATTGTAAGTGATGTACTGGCCGGACACCAAAGTGATTTTAATGTTCTCCTGGAACTTTTTAGATACAAAGATGAAATTTTATCTAAACAACAGGAATTAAAGGTTCTTAGAAACAAAGAATAAATCCATCGGGTCCAAGAGATCCATTAAACCCAATAATTATGTCACAAAAACAAATTGTAGAGAAAATCACCCACCTTCAAACTCAGCTTGAGAGATTAAAAAGTTTTGAGCTTGGAATTCGTTCAACTATGGTTCTTTCAGCCTTCTACTCTCAACGTATCAAAATGTACAATAGCGCTTTATAAATGGGTCATTTAAGCGCACATATCGTTTATGCCACCTTTAACGCCTTGGAAGAGGACCAAAAGGAGGAATTTGTGCGATTAATTGAAGAAGAAAAGAGAAAGTATAGCAGAAAAAAAAGAAAAAGAAAAAGCATATATGATCAATTGCCGGCAAAATACCATCCTGATAATTTGGAAATGCTGGTGGCAGAAATAATGCATTCATGAAACCCGGGATCAAATCCCTAATGGGAGCGAGTTTAAGCATAGGCCGCTCCCATTTCTTATATAAAAAAAAGGAGGACACCCCTGCCCTCCTGATCAATAATTTGTCTGTCAACAAATAATAGAGATGCAAAAATACAGAAATAATCAAAACGACCCAATGCTAAATAGAGCAATTTTAGAGCTAAATGGGATATTTAATGTCAATAAAACCCCTTTGCAACGGTCCACAACGGGTACGGTTGAAAAACCATTGCAAGCGGTTGGGGAACTCAAACAATATGTAGATCCCATTCTTACCACCGAGGACTTTAAAGTGAGTATGGAGAATTACCGTAAGGCTGTAAATATCTATAATGTCAAGGTAGAGAATGAAAACAAAGTTATTCAGTCTTACAATAATGAAGTGGAAAAAACACTGGCAAAAAAACCGTTGCAACGGCAAGAGCAAATAACGTTGGTTCATTTTTATAGGCTAATTGCTTCCCTGGACACTTGGGAAAGAAATAAGCGTATTGAAAACTATAACCAATGCAACCGACCCATGGCACTTAAAGAAAGGATCCATTCAATTAAATACCATACAGAACAAATTTTCTCCGCAATCCTTTGGCACTATAATATGCAACTATATAAGAGAAAATCTATTCGTCACCAGTTGGAAGTTTTCATACCTGGAAAACTTCCATATATAGAATTGCATTCGGGCTGGATTACGACCGCGAAAGTTAATGAGGTAATACGGCTTAACATCTGCAAGAAAACCTTCAGAAGGCAGCGCAAAAGGTTAGAGGAAGCCGGAATATTACAGGATTACATTTTTGAAGGCAGCTCAAGACCCGTTAAAATGCGTATTAACCCGGAGATTCTTTCTATTACAGATAATTTCCAGGGAGAAAAAGCCAACACTGAGAAACAACAAGTTACTCCGAACGGGCGGACATTTTTACCGCATAATAAAGAATCTATTAGAACAGTTTTAAATAATTCTAAAATAAAAGCGAATGTTGAAAAACATTCTGAGATAAGGAGTTCGGCCCCTGGCCTCACGTCACCTTCATCTTTTTTCTACAAGACCACCCGGAATCAAGGTCAGGAAAAAAACAATACAGGCGGCGGCGGCGCAAAAAAATTAACGCTCAGCGATTTTTTACGAGATAAAATTGAAGATCCCGCAGACTTTGTAGAGAACTTGGCGGCCCATCACTACGATAAATACACGCCACTTCGTATAGATATTTTGGAAAAGGAAGTTTTTTCCGGTGCCCTGGACCGTGATGAATTTAAAGAATTGGTTTTACAGGACTTCTTCAAAACTACGGCCAAGTTGTGGAGCAAAAAAACACCATTCCCTGGCAGTTGGGCCAAAGCTTATAACACCTGGAAAGAAAGTAAATTCATAACCCATACTGGGCAAAGCTCAAACAAACATGTGATCTTGAGAAGAATACCGGAACTGCGTTACAGACTTGCAAGCGTTACCAGGTACCTAAAAAAACACCAGGAATTTCAACTTCTTTTTCCTGGAGATTATTTCGATACTACACGGACGACCGCCAAGGAAGGTGGGTTTGAATATACCACGAAAAGCTGGAAGAAACATTTAGCCTATTTAGAAGATAGAAAGTTATGCGACCAGAAAACGGCTACAAAAGCCAAGAAAAGAAAAATAAGATTATCTGAAAGACAAAAGGTAGATAAAAATGTGAGTGCATACCTAAAAGGAAAGTTTGATCTACAGGAGCTCTTCACGAAAGTTGATCAAATTGGAAACCGCGAGCTATGCCGTAATCTCCCGGAAATTATCAAAAAAGCTAACCTGAAGTTCCAACTTAAAAACAATTTTTAATGTCTAAAAAATGTCAATGTGGAGCGGGGAATAAGATCTTCTGTAAGAAGTGCAGTAAGGTCAGGATGTCAATCCTTCTTAAAAATGGAAATGATCATTTGAAACTTCAAAATTATAGAGGCCATAAAGCCTGCCCGGTTTGGTACAGTCATTTGAAGTACAACTATAAGCCAGAGAAAGATATAATTGAGGGGATGCTTCGAAGGTTCTATGATTCCTCCCTGGTTTCGGCTACCAATATGGTCAAATTTTATACGAATGGCAGCAATGAAGAACTTTTCACCCATAGATTATGAGAGTAATAACAGAAATTAAAAAAGTAGAACAAAAGGATTTTCAATTATTTCTTAATGCCTTAAACCACTACGCCGGAACCATGCAGTTTCTCATGGAAACTTTAGAGAACAGGAAGTATGCTATTGAAATGAGTATTGCAGTAGAGGCTTGGTATGAGTTCCATAAAAAAACGGTTGGCCAGTCCCCTCCTAAGCATTCTCATGTGAAACTCAGCCTCCATAAATCTTATGTCCTTAGGGATGCACTCCAGGAATACCGCCAGGAATCCCTTTCCGACTTGGAAAAAAGCCGATGCAACCGTTTTTCAACCCTAATAGATCAACAATTACCCACATTCACTCAATTACTAATTAGAAATTAATATTTACTACCTAAATTATGATCCAATTTTCTACCCTGCATTACGTAACCTACGCAATCTCTGTCCTTTTCGTTTTTCTATTATTAAAGGCAATTTGGAAAGTTTTACCCCAATATTTTCCAAGGGTTGGCACATTCCAATTAAGATTGGGTGAATGGAAAATAAATTTTTACATCTGGCTTTTTAAACTTTTCGGTTATGAAGAATTTCAGTTTAATAAAAATGGATTAAAAGTAAAAATCTTGGCAAAGGACCGGAAAGAAGCCTATAGAAAATTTAAAGATTACACAAAAACCAACCGCAGAAAAAAATTGTATAAATTTTAATCCCTTCATAATGATCAAAAATGAAAAATCCTCCGATTTAAAGTTATTACCCTGCGGTACAAGAAAATCAACAATTGTAGAAATGTACCCCCGAGAACCGGAAGGCTATTTGCGCAAACTCATTCACTCTATTCAAATAGAAACGAACCCCCATCTTACAGAAATAGCAGCAAAAAGCAGAAAGCGGCTTACCCGACGAGAAATGGAAAAACTTATTGATGTATTAGGTACACCTAAAGGCTATGAAAATAGATTTATGGAAATATGATACTCGCCATTCAAACGGTGTTTTAGGTAATTTTCGATACACTGTTAGGTTACTTTTTAAATTTTACAGATATTATAACCAACATGAGGACCATTTACCTTCTATAGTTATCATAATTGGACTATTTTCTTATATACCGCCACTTATCCCGGAATTTAGTTATCATTTTGGTGTAGATTTTTAAAGTATTTTATTTCATCAATACAACTTCCTACGATTTCAACAAATTTTTCGGAGTCTAAATTTTGTTGTTCTATATTGTATTTAAATTCATAAGCATCGTCACCGGCAATTCTCTTGATTGACCAATTTCCAAAATTTAAGGTTTGGTTCCTTTTTAAAAGTAACGTAGTGATCTCTGATTGTCGTATTAAATCTTCCGGTGTATCACCTCCAAAATACGAAATTTCTATTATTGGATTTCCATTATTAGAAAAATGCTTTTGTTTAATATAAATTGGTTCCATTAAATTATTCACATCAAATCCTATAATAATAAAATCACCCGCATCTTTGTATCTCCAACCAAGTTGGGAACAATATTCTCTAGCTATATCAATTTTTCTATTCATATTATAAATTTTTAAGAAATTCATCATATTTACCGTCCATCTGCATTTTGTAAAATTTAAAGTAGGTAAGAAAATATTTTTTCTTTTCAGAATTATCAAAAGATTCATTTAAAACCTGAGTTATATATGATTCTAAGAAAATTATAGTTGCAGCTACATATTTAATTAAATCATCTTCTACAAATTTTCCATATTGATCAATATGTTTTTGAAGAATGACTTGAATCTCACCAAGCATTATAGATGTAATATGTTCTTTTTGATCTCCAAAAATGCTTTTTCCGATTTTTTCAGGAATTAAAGTTTCTATATTCTCACTTAAATTATGGCTGCCGATTTTTCTGGTGGGTAGCCCAACATAGTCTAATTCTAGAAGTACATTGCTATCAATTAGATCAGATTCTAAAGTAATTGTAATTGTTTTACCGTCTGCAGTGAACTCTTTTGTGTACATAATTGTGATTTATCCTAATTTTTATTTTTAAATACTTCAACCTTCAGAAAATAGTTGTTTGAGCCGCCAGGCTTTTTTGTTTGGAGGACAAACCGCTAAGCAAGCTCCATTTTTTCGATATCTCCCTACCCTAACACTGATAGAAACTTATGAAAAATATTAAAAGCTTTTAAAAACTTTTGGAAAATTACGAAAAATAGTTACAAGTATCTTAAAGTAGATTAAACTATTCAAACCTTGCAAATTCTCTCACTCATAAATTCTACCTCCCCATCTTAGCACTCTCAATAGTTCTATGACATTTTGATTTATGGCTAATAAGGAAGGGATTTCAGCAGTATTAAGACGCAATTTGAAAGACGGAAAAGAGTACGATAAACTCATTCCACGAGTAAAATGCGAGCGCACTACTTTAGGGAAGGGCGATACTTTTTTTACTGTTGATAGTATGAAAATCTGGATTGAGAAATTCACGTTTCAAACTAAAAAGCTAGCTCCAAAACTTGAAGGCCGGACATTGGAAGAAACGGTAAAAAACATTTACAACTTCCTATATCACCATATACAGTATGAAGCGGATGGATCTTTACAACAATTAAGGTCCCCCGCTTGCTCCTGGATGCAACGGTATGATGGAGTTGATTGTAAGAGTTACAGCGTATTTGCCAGCAGTATATTATCCAACTTAGGAATTAAGCACTTTATAAGGCAGGTTAGACAAGCTTATTTCTTCCCGGACCAATTTACCCACGTATATATTGTGGTCCCAAAAAATCAAAATACTAAAGACTTACAGAATAGCGCAATGTTCGTTCTCGATGCCACAAAGCACCAGAATGTAGAAGGCAATTTTTTAGAAAAAGTTGATTTACCTATGACAACCTTAAACCATATTGGTCTGAATGCCCCGCAGGATGAGCGCATAAATAAATTAGTTAATAATTTTAATCGTTTCACTCAAATGCTTTTGGGGCATGGTGTTCCTTTAGCTTCGGTGAATGCAATAAGACAAAGGGTTAGCGACTTCACCATAAAAGGGAAAGATCCAAAGATTGATATTGTTCAAGACGGCTTAGTGATTGAAGGGACTTTATTCCCCCTAATATTTAAACATAAAATACCTTTTAGAGCTGTTCAGCAAGCGTTTTATGGTGGGTTAAAAAATCCAGGGCTAAGGTCCTTTTCAAGTCTTTTTGAGAATTTCCAGGGGACACCTTCTGCAGCGAATGCCAATGGTGATGTAGCAGCAGGAATTGTAGATGGAGGTCTCGATATTGCTGCAAGTGCTGTTCCATTTGGCGCGATCATAAAAGATATTTTAGATAAAATGGGGCTTGCTACAAACATAAGTAATGTTTTGAAGTATGGTCTTAGTTCCTGGGGAGCTTCTACTACCCCGGAAGATACTCAAAAGAGGTTTGCGGAAATTGGTTTGACCTGGCTTCAGGCAGAAATCGCTTCAGTTACGATACAGAATATTGACACTAAGTTAACAGGTATTGATGTAATGTTGAGAGGTAACGGAAATTTTGCTGAAGGTTTGATGAATAATCATTCCAGGGCAAAATCGACGGAATTAGCGAATAGATGGTTAATGACAGAATGCCGCGCGCTTCTTGAGAAAATTGTAGCGGAATTTAGTGCGCAGCTACAGAGCAAAGGAGTAAAAGTTACCCGTAAAATGGTGGCTGCAAATTCTTCAGAATTAAAGAATTATCCTAAAACTAATATGGTTACAAGAGGTCAGGATCTTAAAGACAGTAAATATTGGGGTACATCACAGTTTGCGGTCTATACTATTGATAAATCAACTTTAACTTCTTGGAATAACCAACAACAAGGTGGATCTACTCCAGGAACAAATTTCATACCTGGAAGCGATAAACAGGAAGGAGCTAATGAAGGAGGAAGTAATACCGGACTAATTATAGGTGGGGTTGCCCTGGCTTCACTTCCACTATTGTTTATGCTTAAAAAAGGATCTGTTGCGGCTAACACCTCTTCACCTTTAAAAAGAGCTAAGACCACGAAAAAAAGAAAGTAATGAATACCTGGTACACCCGCTTAATTTGTAATACCGATGTAGCTGCCAATGGCACGGTTGCAGTGCGGTTGATAGCAGCTATTAAAACCGGCCTCTTTCCCAATGTAACTGGCCCAAAAAGCCTGGATGCAAATGTTTCCGGTGATGTTTCAACCTGGTTTCATACGCAATTTAAACCCTGGTTTTTATCCTTATCTGTGGGGTTAGGATCTGAAACAGAGAGAAGCCAATTAGTTTCTAAAGCATATTTCTGGAAGATCAATGAAATAGTGAAAGCTCTTTATGTGGCCCGGTCCTTTTATGCTACAAAGGCAGATGAAGCTTTTATGACAAGCATAAAAGATGTGGCCAGATACCAGGCTCTTTTTTGTGAAGAATTAGCTACAGCATTAATGCAGGCGTATGTAGAAAGTGTTAAAGAATATGATCTTTCAGTAAAGGTTGTAGGGACAGAAACAGAAGCTTCTTCTTACCAGGGATCTACACCTGAAAAATTTAACTGGCCGGGAACGGTTTTATCGTATCATTCTAAAATCATAAATGTGGAATCAGAACAAACAAATCAGAATTGCCAGGGGAAGGCCCACGGAAACGGGCAATATTTACCCTGGGTATTTACTGCAGCCTTTGGATTAATTGCCTGGGCAGCAGCAGCAAAAAAAAATAATTAAAGCACAGCAGCAACGGACCATGAATCACGTAATCTTTAAACCCTTTTTAATATGAAGTTCGGAAAAATAACAGCCGATAACGTTAGCCACGATGCCCTATCATTGGGTGGTGCGCTTGCAGGTGGAGCTTTGTCAGGAGGAATAATGACTTTCGTACCAGAAAAGCAGGCATTGCTTGCTCGCGGTGGTATGGCAGGAATTGGTCTTTTAGGCGCAGCTTCAGTGAAAGGTAAATCCAGTGCCGAAAATCTGGTAAAATATGCACTCTTAGGAATAGGGATTGCTCAAGGATCTGCTCTCATCAAGCATTTCGCAGGAAAGTCTATGCAAATAGATGAAACTTCTACTACATCACAAAGGTTTGTGGGTGGTATGGTTGGCCTTGCCTGCCCTTGTGACACCCCGGCTTTAGCCAGTCCGGTGATCAATTTCGCAGCACTTAGATCTTCTAATAGCAATGGTTCGTTCCTTCAGGACACTTACCAGGATGCTGTAGTAGACTACGTTCCTTCAGGAGCATTTTAGATTAACAACCAAATTTAGTTCATCACAAAAATTCATCATCAATCATCAAACAACAGTAAAATGAAAAACCGAAGTAAAATTCTTGCCGCATTAGCCTTTTTGGTAGCGGTATCTAACGCCTTTTCAAACGAATTGGCAAACCTTATCCGTCCAGTTGACGGTACGGAAATTAAAGCTCGTCTTACCCGTCATACCGTTTATGTACGTAAAGAAGCAACCAACGCTTCAAGTGCCTGGGCTATTATTAATGAGAACACTAAGAAAGTAGATGGTGTTTCTTCTATTTCTGAAACCAAATTACCTAAAAACCAGGCGGTTGTTTTTGACAAAGTAGCTATAGGTTTTGCTGAAGGTACTGCGGTTGGCCAGGAAGGTGCATTAGACTATTCAAGCACAAAAGCGCCTGCAGTTTTAAGAAATGCTGTATTAGTAATTACACAGAATGGTAGAGAAGTTCTTGAATTACCAGTTGCAGATATGACTAAGGTTATATCTCCTGCTAACCAAAGCGATTACTACCACGATCTTGAGGGATTTCATTACCTGGTAGATGATCAGCCAATGGAATGGACCCTAAGATTTCCAAATGGTCAGGCTTTAGCTCCTTCTGCAGCAGGTGTGTTCAATTACCTGGAAGTAAGACTTCAAGGCTTTAAGACTTCAAGAAAGCAACAATAACAAAAATTTGGTTGGTTAATTATTTAAAAAGCCCTAACCCTTTGGCTTGGGTTAGGGCTTTTTTTTCTAATAACCCACCTTAATAACAACATCACAAGATGAAAAAAGTAGACTGGAAAACCCTTAATATCTCTATGCTAACAGGTGAAACAATAGCTAATAAAGAGATACACCTTGAATTAGGAGAAAGGATCGTAGCAGCCGTAGAAACCGGTACAGAACCGGGCCAGATGATCAATTTGGGCCTGTATGAGCAAAACAATGAAGTTTCAGCACCAATGGCTTTGCCCTTTTGGAAAAGATCCAATGCCGGACAGTATTTAGATGGCTTTAAACCTATAGGATTCAAAGGTGGATCTTCAGTAGATGTAAGGTTAATGACAAAAAGCCCTTTAGCTATTCCTGTAGAAGTACAGATTGTATTTGGAATCATAAAAGAAGATACGGTATGCTAAAAGCAAATCTCGGCTTTAAAAAAATAAAGCAGGACACTGATAATTTCTCTCTGGAAGGGATGATAGAACCGACTTTTTACAATTTCGGACCAGATCCAGTGCGAGTGCTTCACTCGGTTATACCTCCGGGAGAAGCTTTTAATGCCGGGGTGATGGGAATGGTGATGATGAATGAAGTACCAATTGTATTTGAAGGAAATAATGTAAACGAGAGGAATCTGATGGTTTATTACGGGACCCTCATTCAAGACTGTTAAAATGGCAAAACCACAATTAAACGAATTGATAGAATGGTTACGGCACAATGACCGTAACCGTTTTGAGATCTATGATGTAGATCAAAATAGAACCTTACATAAATGTGCCAGTTATGATGATCTTACTTCAGGAGGTAAAACTCCGGAAGAATATTTCACCAGGCTTGTAGATCGCGGGGTTAAAACCGTACAACTTCAGAAAAAGAAGAAAAATGGATCTACCTATATTCGTGAAGGTTGCGGTTTAAATTATGCCCTGGCAACAGAACCAAATAGTAACGTTGCTGCCAGTGGTCGTGTGGATAGTCCCGCGGCCACGCTGCAACAACCCAATCAGGCCCACAATTCCCCTTTTCTTGGACTAATGGGTGCAGGTACCGGTTTAGGTTTTCCTGAAATTATGGCGATGCGCAGCCAATCGGACCGATACGAGGAAACAAAAAACCACAACCGGGAGCTACTAACTAAAGTAGAACGCCTGGAAGCGGAAAACAAAAAACTTGAAACCGAATGCTTAACACAAAGATTAGGAGCTGAGAGTAAACCATCTGCCCTAGATAAGTTAGTAGAAGGTATTGCCGCAAATCCCGCAGCTCTATCTTCAATTATTCAATCTTTTAAAAGTGGTAATCCCGTTCCTGGATTAAATGCGGCACCAGGTCCAACCTTGAGCGACTTAAAAAATCAATTGATAGGAGTTGTTTCCAATCCTGAATTACCGGAAAAATATGTAGAAGCAGCCTGGAATACCATTGTGCAATACGCCAATGACAACCAGGGCTTTATGAGTGCTCACAACCAATTATTAATCCAACACAACAGTAACAATGGCAGCGACAGTGATTATAACAGCGAAGTCTAAAACGGACGAGCAAAAGAAATCAAAGGCCTTACAGTTTATGGCCAACAATCTCACAGTTCAGGAAATTGAACGCCTGGAAGAAATGGCCAGAAGCAGCAAAGCGCGGGAAATGCTCAATTCCAATTGGGCCTTCGTAAAAAGCTTTATCTAAATGAACCCTTTAGTAATTACAACTATGGCATTAGCATCTGTTTCCTTAGTCAAGGAACGAAATTTTATAAAAGATAACTGGAAACCAATCTTAGGAGTAGGTACTACCCTGGGTGTAACCTTTGTGGTTTGGACTATATACAAAGACTTTAAAAAAAATAACATTCCAGGTGGATTAGAAGAAGATGAAAGGTTTGAGCCTTCAGTAATTACCAATGCCCAGGCTTTGATAAGAGCTGATCGACTTTATAATGCTATGAGAACATTTGGAAAACCTAACCAGGATGAAATAACAGAGATTAGATCTGTTTTGTCCGGACTGGCTTATAATGATTTCATTCTTATAAGTAAGGAGTTTGCAGAGAGAAGATATGTAATAGCTACAGGTGTTGGCGGGATCTGGCCGGCAGATAAACGAAACCTGGTATTCTGGCTTACCAATGAACTGCCTTTACAGGATTTAAACGATCTGAAAAAGGCACTTCCAAACGTATTTTAATTTAAAAAAAACACAATGGAAAATACTTCATTAAGAATACCCCATGATTTAGGAGGTGGGATGGTTGATACCAGGGCCGAAATAATGCCAATATTTGATTATCAACACGCACTGGCACCTACTCAAAGGTTGACTTCAAACGTAACTTTAACTGGCAATTCGACAGCGATCAACCGCACAGTGAAGATAGTTGATGAATTTGGAGATCCCTTGCCTGGTGCGCACGTTTATTTTGATCAAAATTCTGGTACTACAACAAATTTTGATGGAATAGCTTCAATTTCCGGTGATGGAAACAGGGAGATTTATATTTCCTATGTAGGATTTAAACCAGCAAAATACCATTTCAATACTTTGCCTTCCACCGTTAAGCTTTTAATGGATGGTGATTTGGGAGAAGTTGTTATAACAGCTCCGGCAAAAGCCACAGCTATAGATAGTAGGGTGCCGAAATACCTTTTCCCTGCGATTGGAGGGATTGCCTTACTGCTAATACTTATGTCTATGGCAGGTAATGAATCCGGACCTAAAGAAGTAACACTGTAATGGCAAATTTCTATTCATACTTACCGCTATTACAGCAGGTCGAAGGTCGTTTTCAAAAACTTCCTCAAGATCCTGGAAACTTTAATTCAAGGGGTGAGCTTGTAGGTACCAATTATGGTATTTCAGCTCGTTTCTATGAAGGTGTTATAGGCCGGCCCCCAACGGAGGCCGATATGAGAGCCATTACCAAAGACCAGGCCCACAAGATCTTTCTGGATTACTTCTGGAATGCTCAAAAGGCAGATCAAATCAAAAGCCAGGCGATGGCCAACACTATTATTGATCACCAGGTAAATGCAGGGAACGGTGTAAGGTTAGCTCAACGGGTTTTAAACTCCCGGTTTGGTTTTAATTTATCTACAGATAACAGAATGGGACCACTTACCCTGGCCGCTTTAAATCGCGTTGATGCAGGTCGTTTTATTTCGATCTACAACGAGGAAAGAGCAAAGCACTACAGGGGTATTGGAAATTCTACTTTCCAAAGTGGTTGGCTTACCCGACTTGCCAAATTTGCAGTTGACTACCGAAAGCCAATTTCCCTTATTACCGTTGTTGCCGTTGCAACCGGAGGATTTTTATTTTTTAACTACGTCTTAAAAGCTTAACCAAATGCCAGGATTAATAATAGATAAAGTAGGCGGGGGGGATTTTAATAATCCTAAGAATTACCTGCATTTCAATTACCAGGATCTTAGGGCACTCGTTGCCGATGCCGGCCTGGAAAGAGGTCGTAAATATGTGGTAGTGGACTACCTGCATAAGTATTCTATTGCCGGCGCCAACTCAAGCGGCCTTATAAGAAACCAGGAAACTTATCAATATGCTTATGGTTATGCGACTTTTGGATATTATATATATGATATGCCACCCGGACGGCAGGTAATTGTAACCTATTTGCCAGAAGGTTATGCAGGATCTATAAAAGTTGGTGATGTTACTACTGTTTCTGCTAACAGCCAAAACTGGTATTTCCAATTTGCTAATGGAATGCACTCGATTGTTGGACTTGGCTTTAAATATTATTTATCCAGATATAATACTATTCCTGAAGGCGCAGAGATCTTCGACGATAACGGTAAACCTGTAATGAAACCAGGGGGAATAATCAACACAGAAGTTCATGATGGAACTGCTTATATGAATATGACTGCAGAGGAAAACTTTGCCATTTTACCTGAACAATTGCTTTTAACAGCTAAAGACAATGGATCTTTTGAGGAAGAAGTATTGAGCTTGACCTATCCAGGAGATATTGTAAAATATGAAATAGACTGGACAGAAATAACAAATGACAATTATGAAGTTATAGGCAACAGGCCAGGATTTGTCACATCGAGAAAAAACGAGAGCTTAGGTATAGATGTTGGAATGTGTTGGAGAAACGCCAAATTCCGCAGATGGCAAATTGATCTGGATAGCCGAACAAAGCTACTTAATCAACATTTAGACGTTAATACTACAAAGTTAGGCTATCAAGGAAAATGGCTTTTCACTGCAGGAAAAAGAAAGGTTACAGAGCCGCAGTATTTTTATGTGGCAAGGTTGCCGGAGGGAATGTTGAGTAACTTAAATGAAAATGCACAATGGACCGAATTTGCTTATACCCTGGAAAATTTAGCCGCTGCAAAGGATTTCCCAATATTCCCTTTAAACAGCGACAGAAACCCACATACAGCACACGTAAACGGTGTAAAAATCAAAGGTTTAAGTAATACCGTATTTCAGCAATTATCTTCTGAATCAACTTTCTCGCTTAGTGTAGACTTTGGAAGTATCTACAATTCCACATTTGTTGGAGCAACGAATTTGTTTGATAAAACCGGCTATTTATCTAACCATTTAGGGTTAGATACACTGCTTATTAGTGGTTATGAAACTTCAATTAATTCAAGCGTTAATTTATCATTTCTGGATATGACCAGGTGTAGTGAGATCTATATCAAAAAGGCAATTTGGGGAACAATGCAAAATGGCGTTAGGCTTGCCGGGGTAGATCAACCTTTACCGGTTGTATGGTGGCAGTATATGCACCTTAATAACACAACATTTAATTCAGTTGCTTTTTCGGGAGTTACGCCACGATATTATTTCAATAATTGCAGGCTTGTTGAAACCTCTATTTTCAACTACTATTGCCCAACACACCCAAACGTGTATAAGGACAGCGAGTATTCCAGAGAGCAATTTAATATTAACGGGGGAGTATTCTCTAAAGTTACAATGCGCTTCCTGAATGTAGTGGATAGGCTTGTTCTTAGTAATATGTTTTTCAAGGATTCCAATGCTGTAAGGCAAAACGGCTTTTGGTTATATGATATTACAACGCCCAGCTACTCAAGAGATATAAAGAAAAACGATGCTACAGATGCCCTTTATATAGAGGTAATGGATGCTGATTACAACAGGACTTTTACAGAAATTAGTTCTCAAGCTCCTGATCCTGTGAATGATCTGGCCGCAACGATTTCAGCCGATAACGAAACCCCTGTAATTGGTAGTAACGTATTATTTACGGTCACCGGAGCTAATAACGGGAACAAACCGGCTACAGAGGTGCTGATTACTTCCCTACTGCCAGATGGCTTCACGTTTGTTAGCGATGATGGTGCAGGATCTTACGATTCAGTTACCGGAATATGGACCATAGGAAACCTGGCCACTGCTGCAAGCAGTGTATTGAATATTACAGCTACAGTTTTGGAAACTGGATCTTACCAAGTAGACGTATCAATTACAGGAGCTGAAGCAGAAGATCTTCCTGCAGATAACACAAGCTCAATAACTCTTATACCAACAGCAGTTTAATAACAATCAATATGGAAAAGTTTTTAAAAATAATAGAGAATACAACCTGGAACCGGCAATTTGTTTACGGTGCGATCCTGGCCCTGGTATTTGGCTCTTTAACTCTTACATCTGGTTTCAATCCCTTTTGGGCCGTAATCCAAGTGGTATTTATTGCCTGGGTGCGCGAAGATTATCTAAGGGACCTATCCGGATCTTTTAATTGGAGAAACTTTTATTTTATCCAGATACCTGCATTGCTTTTATATTTTGTCTGGACTACAGCCTTTTAAATTAATTATCATCAATCATCAAAATCAATCATTATGAAAAAGTTTTCTTACTTCATCACAGCTTTATTTTTCCTTACTCCCGGCCTTCAAGCTCAGGACACAACTTCAGAAATTGCTGAAACCAAATCCAGGATAGAAAACCTGCAAACCAGTGGTGCAGATGTAATCACCAATGAACAGCACTTGCCGGAATTTCTAACTGACTTCACCAATGGAGCTAAGTTTTATAAGGTTAATTATTACCCGGCCCTGGAAGATCTTACCAAAGTAGTTCTTATAAGAGCTGATCTTAATTTTTTAGGCGGCCTTGTAGAAATAGATGGTAAAAAGGAGATTTGGCTTAACTCCACCTTACTGCAGTACCCTTACTTATACAAAATGATCTTCTATAGGCAGATGGGGAAACTCTATGGCCTTAAAGAGCAAAAGGGAGGTAGTATGGTCAATATAATGACGGATCGTTGGGAGATCAACCCGCGCTACGAGAATTATGCTTACACCCTAAGCCAAAACCATTCCTGGAAAAGAATATTCTTCACAGAATTGAACAGAAAATTTCCCCTGAAAAAGAAACTGTAACCCCGTAAACACTAAAATTTATGATAGCATTATTTCAAACGGCAACTGATATTAAGGACATCGTTACAATTGAAAGCGTTTCCGCGATTGGAGTATTGCTATTGTTCACAGCTTATTTGATCTGGCAAAACCATTTACTCAAGTCCGATGTGAAAGGTCTAAATGGAAAGATCACTGAAATCATTACGGAGCATAAGGAAGATCTAAAAAACGGTAATAAGGATATAATTTCTATGATTGCCAAGTATCACACATTCGTTGAACAATTGACAAGCTTAAGAAATGAGCAGAATTACAGAAGATGAGTACATAAGTTATGTTGAAAAAGCTCGCAGACAGCGAGAGAAGATGCGCTTATTACTTATTCAAATTGACAAAAAAAGAGATTTGCTTTTTAAAGAAATTAATGTAGCTCCCGCAGGATAATGATCACAACTTTTAAGATAACAATAGAACATATAATTATAACCGTTTTGGTTATTCTATTGCTGCTTAAAAGTTGTGGATCTAATGACGATTGCAACCGTACCGCAACCGTAACAACGGTAGAAGAAACGGTTACTACCAAAAGAGATTCTACAAGTATTCCAGGAATAAACAACCGGCTACCTGAAATTGTAAATGTTATTGAAACCCCTACTTCAGTTAGAAGGATCACAGATGTAAAGGATCTTCCACAGGAACAACGTGTCCTGGTTAAACCGGCTCATAGATACCAGGACACAACCAAGTTAGATGGAGCTGTTATTTTTAGCGACTTACTTATAGAGGGCCGGATTTTGGATTTTAACTGGATTGCAGAAATAGATCACCCAGTAAAAACGATTACACACACAGAAACGGTAGTTAAAAATGCCGGTGGTGTTTTTATTTCTCCTGGTATCAATTATTCCCCGGTATTTGGAGTAAACGGCCTGGAAACAAGCATAACTTATATAAAGGGATCTTTTGGAGCAAGTGCCGGAGGATATTATCATTTTGGGTTTAACCAGGACCCCGGCACAATAGGATTCCAATTAAAATTACATATAAAACTATGAACATAAAAGCTATACTATTGGCTTCCGCTGTAGCAGTTGGAGGCAGTTTGTTTTTCGGAAATAAAAAATACCGGAACTACAGCGAGGTACTTGAGAAGATTGAGTATAATATGAAAGGTGTAAAGAACATTAAAATACTTGGCTCTACTATTGGCTTTGATGTAGATATTGAATTAGTGAACCCCACCAATATAGCCATTGAAGTTCCCGGTAATAGATTAACGGTTAAAACACTTTATTTTTTCACTCCATCAGGTAAAAAAATAGCAGAAGCCCACCCTAATGTTTCAGAGATTTCTATGCCTGCAAATGGGTCCAGGATCATTACCAATATACCTACAGTTGTTGATCTGGTTGCAATTAGTAGTTCGTTTGCTGAAACCCTTGCAGTGGTATTAGATCCCGACAAATTAGTAACCGCTGCAGATCTTGTATTATTCGGCCAATCATTCACCGTAACATCATAAGTAAAATGACAGCAGTAGAGAAATTCAACGCATTAGATAGCCGTACAGTTGGCCGGAGAGAATTAGAGCAACTTGCTATTCTTGGAGAGAAGCAGGGCCATATGGAGGTTTATAATAAAATTACTTCGGTCCTGGATTCCAACGATGATGAAAGTTTTAAAATCAAAATTGGTCAACCAATTTCCGGATTAAGCGCACCCCGTCATTCCGGAGCAGCAAAGGAAGCCCTGGATGATTGCGGCAGGCTTAAAAAAGGCTACCGATACCAGGGAGGGAAGATTATTAAAATCGAGAAAAAGAAACCCACTGCGAAAAAGAAACCCACCAAGAAAACTACCAGGGGGAAAACGGACAAGGAAAAGCTTAGGGAAAAAGTTTTAGGATTGAAACACCTTCTTACGGCCAACGATCTTCCGGAGATCACCAGGGGACTAAATGGATCTTACCTCGCAGACGGGCATCAAATTCTGGATGATGAAGAAAGGGATCTGTACGGGGAAGAAGAAAGGGAGGGCCTGAATGCCGCAGCTAAAGATGTGGAGGCTATGGTAAACGAGCTGATTCTTGAAAAAATAAAAACCGGGGAGGAACTGCCGCCCTGGAAGCAAAGTTGGGCCAATAAAGCAGATATTCCCGCGCAAAATTTTGTTACTAAAAAGCC
>JBGTNH010000086.1:0-84555 GCA_041743165.1 Gillisia sp.
AATTTTATCGGTAGAAATCATAAGCAGATAGTTAGTTAAATATTTGGTTTTTAGATACTTAAATATACTAATTTTCTGCTTTTTCTTTGTTGTTTAATCCCTCTTTTTTTACCTTTTCTTATATCGAACTCACGTTAAATAAATAAATTGAGAAAAAAAACGGGAAACTTTTTCGTTTCCCGTTATATATGATGCTTAAATGATCTACCGTTTTCTTCTTCGATAATTTGTATCGTCAAATTCTCTTCTCCTGTAGAAATAATCATCATCAGTTAACCTGCCTTTATCTCTTCCGGCGTTAAAATCACTGTCGCGGTCTCTGTCGCGGTCGCGGTCCAGTCTTTCCCTGTCCCGGTCCAGATCGTAATCTCTTCTATCTTTGTCCCGGTCCAGATCATAATCCCTTTTAACCCTGTCACGGTCCCGGTCCAGATCATCTAAATTTCGATTCGAATAGTGTGCATCCCTGTCATAATCGTCCCGTTTCCTGCCATAAGAATCAAGCACCACAACTTCATACTCCCGGTTTACCGGCGCCCCTTTTTCGAAACGTTTGGTTTCAGCAAAAGTTTGATGATTGATCCTGTCTGTTATTACATAATCAGGGTCATAGTTTATATGTACCAGGCCAACCGGAATAATGATATGGTTTTCACCATCTTTATTTATAAATTCATGAACGTCACTATCGGCCGGCTGACCGTAGGGATCATGATTTGCCTCGATAATACTGTTATCTACTTCAACATCCAGATATACTACTCTTTCTGTTGCTTTATTCACCAATAAATTATCAACTTTTCCTATAACCCGATTATCGGCATCTTTTACTTCCCAGCCTCTTACATCCGGATCATCACTAGCAATTTTATAATCTGAAAGTTCATTCAGATAATACAAATGCTTTTCCCTTTTATTATTATCATGTTTATTCGCCATAATTTCTAAAAATTTTTGATTAGCTCATTTTCCTAAGGGCATCTGCAGCCTCATTGAAAAATGTATTAATTTTATCTTTTTGCTCAAGTGTAGGTGTTGAGGTTTCAATATCTTGTGCCGCATTTCTTACTTCGGTAATATCCTGGGAAATATTTGGAAATTTTTCTTTCTGGATCTTTTCCATAGCATTGGCTATTTTGGTAGCAGCATTTCTAATATGATTTGCGTGGTTTGTTGCCTGCGGATTTTGGGTAATGGCCCGGGCATCATTCCTGATCTCGGAAATATCTGTCTGAATATTTACATTTTGCTCCTGGGCTTTATAATCTACCGCATTGATCAAATGTAAAAGAGCATTATTTGTATATTCATGCTCAATTCCCATTCTTGAGGTATTTCCCACATGGGATAAATAAGTATTTACACTTTCATTATTTGCCGTAGCAGAAGGGGTACGGTTTGTGTCATCCGGCCAGTCTGAAGTTCCCCGGTCCCCTGTTTGTGTGGTTTGATATGTGGTATCTACCCTTTCTATATCATCATCCATATCATCCATATCTTCAGTTCCATTATCTGCTAATATGAAATACAGAATAACCCCAAGAATTATTAGGCCCAGAAGGATCCATGGCCATACAGGTTTTTTCTTTTCAATTTTGATTTCTGCCATAATTCATTATTTTGATTAGTAATTATTTATTAATATCATAAAATTACAGCTTAGGTCATGGGTTTTGTATTAATGATTAACTAAACTATTGTTAATTAAGCACTAATTGGATTTTGGAAAGAATGATATAGTAACATTTCCAGTATAATAAAAAGAAAAAACAGGGACGGGGTGCCCTTTAAATCATAATAGAAAAAGTAGAAACGTTTAATCCAATAGATTAAGCAATCTTATCCAGGCTTTATCATGAGCTTTTTTGTTAGCTTCAGAGGCATCGGGTTGGTAACCGCTTCTCATAAATCCATGGCCGCCTCCCTCGTAAATTACGTAATCAAAGGGAATATTAGCAGATTTCAATTGTGCATCGGTTTTTTCGATAGTAGCATTTACTCTGTTATCGTCTCCGCCATAATACCCATAAATTGGCGCTTTTATTCTTGAAAGTGCTTCAGCATCATCAGGAGCCGTACCATAGAATATATGAGCAGAGGAAATATCCTGATTATTCGTTGCATATCTGAAAGTTTGGGAGCCTCCCCAACAGAAACCCAGGACCGCAACCCCACCGGTAGATGAAGGGTCATTTTTAATATAATTGAAAGCAGCATTAAGATCTGCAGTAACCTGGTGAGGATCCAGATCATAAAGAGCGTCCCTGGCAGCATCGGGACTTTCAAAATCTGATGTTCTTTTTTTACCCTGGGTATTGGATATAAGATCTGGTGCAATTACAAGGTAGCCTTCCGCTGCCAGTTTATCTGCAAACAACCTGGCCCAATCGTTCAGGCCACGGTTCTCATGGATCACAATTACAGATTTCGTCTTTGTATTACTTTGAGGATACACCACAAAGGCCTGAAATTCGCGTTCGCCCGAAGTTAGAGTTACCCATTCATGATGTCTGGGGGATGCTGAAAGTTCCTCAATTTCAGAAAGGGGAGTGGAAGTTTTAGCTTCAGTCACTTCCATCGATGCCGGCTGGGTTGGAGGATTTTCTCTTTTGTTAGCTGATGTGCACGCTGTTAATAAAACAGAAAAAATGATTATATATAAATTTTTCATAAGCTAAGGATTAAAAGGTTACCTGAAAGTTCCCGAAGGAAAAACTACCAGACTTTCATGACCATTTTTTCCTACGGTTGAAACTCCGAAAAAATAATTGTCAATTACAATTCCTTCCAGGGTAAATTCACTTACATCACCTACAAATCTTGAGTTTTCCCATTGAGGAGCTGTTGTATCACGCCAGTAGATCTTATAGCCCGCAACATCTCCAGGTGCTTTTTCCCATCTTAACCGTGTTGAGGGTTCTACAATACCTCCAATTTCAACCTTGGAGGGGGCAGGAGGAGCCCATGCCAGGCTGGCAAGGTTGATGGCATTAACCGCTGTAAGTTTAGCCGCATAATCAAAATCAACTCCTTCAATCACATCACCATATTCTATTCCGTTTTCAGTTCTTATATCCTGATGCTGCCTGTTATAATTTTCATTGGTTTCCATGATTCTTATTCCCGCGTAACCCAGGTCGTTAAAAGGACGATGATGGCCTCCACGTCCAAACCTATCCAACCTGTATATAAGCATTGGGTTCATTTCAGGCATATAAGTTCGGGTTGTTTTATGGACGTAGCGCGCCAGTTGACGGGAAATGCCATCCACTTCTCCTCCCCAAGATCTGCGTCTGTTTCTCTCAGCTTCGGTTTCGGTAGGAGGAACGGGTTCAGAGAATATTCTGAAACTCCTGTTATCAATTACTCCGTTTACACCTTCAATATTGCCAATCATATCATTGTTGAGTACACCAATGATCTCCCAATTATTTGCTTTTGCGTATTCCGCAAGACCTTTACCGCCAAATAAACCTTGTTCTTCACCTGATAGTCCTACATAAATTATACTGTTTTCAAATTTATATTTAGAAAGTACCCTGGCGGCCTCGATTGTTCCTGCCATACCACTGGCATTATCATTTGCTCCCGGTGCGTCTGTTTCAAAATCCATGGTATCGCTGGCCCTGGAATCTATATCACCACTCATGATGATGTATCGGTTAGGATGTTTTGTGCCTCTTTGAACCGCCACCACATTTACAATCCAGGCTTCGTGAGGTATCCTGTTACCATCTTTTGGGGTTACAAAGTCTTTTTGATAAAACACTTCAAGACATCTGTTACATTCTGAAGAGATTTCATCAAATTCAGATTTGATCCATCTTCTTGCTGCCCCAATACCCCTGGTTTGCGAGGTAGTGTCGCTAAAGGTATTTCGGGTTCCAAAGCCGGCCAGTGTTCTAATATCATTTTCCAGCCGGTCGGCAGAAACTGCATCTATTATAACATAGATGCGACTATCAGTATTTTGGGAATGAATAAGCTGTGAGAGGAAAAAAAATGAAAAGCATAGCATTAATAAACGTAGGGAAGATTTAAACATCATAAATTTTTTTATTCTCCTAATTTAGGGAAAGTTTTATTTATGAATTACTCTTCGCCATGATTTTTCAGAAATGGGAATAAAAAACCCCGGCTTTACCGGGGGATTTCAGATATTTAAGTAATAGATGATTATTTGGATGCCATATCATGCATGTCAGCTTTCGCCTGGTTGATCTTTTCTTCAGCTTTGGAATTGCTTGTTGCAGCTTTAGTTCTGTTTCGCACTTCATCCACTTTGTGGCTTAAATTATCTGTAAATTCATTAAATTTACTCTTTGCTTCCTGTAAGTAGTTATCACCGGTTTCGGTAATTTTTCTTCTTGTTTCAGCACCTTTCTTTGGAGCAAATAGTAATCCTATAGCTGCACCAACAGCTGCTCCAGAAACTAAACCAGTTAATAATCTTCCTGCTTTCATAATTATGTGTTTTTAATGTTTTGGTTCTACAAAATTTAATTATGTAAAAGTACTGTATTATATGGCGCCAGGATTCGACTGATAGTTAAGTTATATATAATTTTTAATGGTTATTCCTAACAATTTTAACACAAATTAGATTAGTTTTCAATCAAACTAAATTTTTCCAGCAATCTTCTTACGCGGTTGGTTTCGTGAACAAAATAAGTAGCAGAAGTATTCTTTAATCCTACTTTTACAGTTATCGAACTTTGTGGCAATTCCTTAAATAAAAATTCATCTGTCCAGTCATCTCCAATGGCAAAAATAAAATCAAATTTTTTCCTTAATAACAATTTTGCGGCTGCTTTTCCTTTATTAACACCACTGCTTTTTATTTCAAGCACCTTATTTCCCTGTAAAACACTTAATCCATGATTGGAAATAAGTTCCTTTAAAACGTTTGACAATTCATTGGCTCTTATTTCTCCCAGGTCTGGATCTGATTTTCTAAAATGCCAGGCCAGGGAGTAATTTTTTTCTTCAATAAAACTTCCCGGTGTACGGTCGCAAAAAGTTTCAATAACCGGCCTTACCATTTCCATCCAATCATTTTGCACCTTTTCATTCAATTGCCAGTTTTTTCCGGTTTTACGTGTCCAGACGCCGTGTTCGGCAATAAGCTCCACTGGCACATCCTTCCACCAGGTACCCAGGGTTTCTTTGTCTCTTCCACTAATAAGAACAACCTGGGTTTTATCAAGACTATTAAGTGTTGTTATGAGTTCCAGTAATTCATTATCGGGTTTCGCCATTTCGGGTTTGTCTACAAAATTAACCAGGGTGCCATCATAATCCAGGAAAAATATGCGGTTCTGGGCTTTTTTGAACCGCGTGAAGATCTTATCTTCTATATCCTCTGTAATGGGTATAGCTTTATAAGCAAATTTATTGTCCTGTGTTTTGGCAAGGGCTTTCATAAAATCATTGGCCCATCGCTCAACGCTATATCGTTTAAGCCTTTTTTGAAGGATACTGTTTCTCTCCTGTTGTTCTTCTTTAGGCATATTGATGGCATGATATATAGCATCACAAATTTGTTCCATATTATTCGGGTTAATGATAATGGCTTCACTCATCTCCTGGGATGAGCCTGCCATCTCACTTAATATAAGAACACCAGTTTGATCTGTACGTGTAGCCACGTATTCCTTTGCCACCAGGTTCATACCGTCCCTTATTGGAGTTAATAAGGCAATATTACAGGATGTATAAAGATCTATTAAATTTTCAAATGGCATGGATCTGTAAAAGTACCAAATTGGGATCCAGTTTACAGTGGCAAATTTTCCATTTATGCGTCCTACGAGTTCATCTATTTCCTTTTTAAGCAACATATACTGGGGTACATTGGACCGGGAGGGGACTGCAAGCATTATTAATCTAATTTTTTCAACATACTGTGGATATTTCTCTAAAAAACGCTCAAAGGCACGAATTCTTTGAGCAATTCCTTTGGTATAATCCAGCCTGTCTATGCTTAGTACCAGTTGTGAATCTGGAGACCTCTTCCTGTGGTAATTCAATCTTTGCTGTAATTCAGATTCCTCCCCTTCTTTAATATCCCTATGCTTAAGAGCTGCCTTTTCAAATTTATTATAATCTATTCCCATGGGAAAAGAATCCACTTTTACCAACCTGTCAGGAAGGGAAACTTCATTAAAATCTACCTGATATCTTAAAATACGACTCACAGCACTTAGAAAATGCCTTTCATAATCATAGGTATGGAATCCAATTAAATTTGCTCCTAACATTCCCTGGAGGATCTCTTCCCTCCATGGCCCGGTTCTGAAAACTTCGTAGGAGGGGAAAGGTATATGATTGAAAAAGCCAATGCTTGCTTTTGGCCTTTGCTCTCTAATCATATTGGGCACCAATAACAGTTGGTAATCATGAACCCAGATATTATCTCCCTCCTTATAATGCTCTACAACAACATCGGCATATTTTTGATTTACGCTTTTGTAAACTTCCCATTGATCTGCATCCCATTCTGTATATTCCATAAAATAATGGAACAGGGGCCAGATACTCCGGTTGCTGAAACCATAGTAAAATCCTTCCAGTTCATCCTCTGTGAGATTAACTGCGATACAGGCTTCTTTACGAGCTTCGCTTTTAACTTTGTCTAAAAGGTGGCCGGGGATCTCTTCTACTGTTAAACCGCTCCAGCCAATCCATATACTGTCACCATCCTTATGAAAAGATTTTAAACCGGTGGCAAGGCCTCCAACACTTGGTATAACTTCTAATTTTTCATTATCTATATTAATTTGTAAGGGAAGTCTATTGGATAAAATTATTGTTTTGCTCATAATAATTATTGAATGCAGTTAACAGGAGGTTGTTATTTCCTAAATTTCCGAAATTGTTATTACATTGCCATCCTTTTAAAAGAACTTTAAGAATTAATGAAAAATCTAGACTATGGAATCATTGGGAATTGTAAAAGTGCTGCCCTTGTTTCCAAAACCGGATCAATCGACTGGTGCTGTTTACCCCAATTTGATTCTGCCAGTATTTTTGCAAAAATACTCGATGATACAAAGGGTGGAAATTTTAGCATAGAAGTCTCTGATGATTATACAATTATACAGGAATATCTCTGGAAAACAAATATACTAAGCACAGTTTTTGACGACGGGGATAATTCCTTTCAGCTTATTGATTTTATGCCCCGATATTACAACGAGGATAAATCTTATTATGCACCCCCGGATATTATAAGGTTTATAAGGCTCATAAAAGGAAATCCCGTAATCAGGATAAAATACAACCCTAAATTGGACTTTGCAAGAGAAAAAACTTATAATGAGAATAAAGGAGATTATATTAAAAGTTTCACCCGGGAAGGAAAATATGATTCACTCTATCTGTATTCCAGCTTTGACCTTGATAAAATCCTGAACTTTGAACCTATATCCCTTGAGAGCAATGCCTATCTTTTACTGGGGTATCATGAAAAGCTGATAAAACAAGATCTCGACCGGGCATATCTCAAGTACCAGCGTACCAAAACCTACTGGATGGACTGGAGTGAGAAAACCACAGTTTATACCTCCTATAATGAGGAGATATCCCGAAGTGCGCTTGTTCTAAAAGCCCTTACTTATGAAAAGTCAGGGGCGGTCCTGGCGGCTATAACTACTTCTCTTCCTGAGACCATAGGAGAAGAACGAAACTGGGATTACCGTTTTTGCTGGATAAGAGATGCTTCTATGGTCATAAAAGTTATGGCTGGACTGGGCCATACCCTTTCGGCAAAAGGATTTTTAGAATTTATTATAAATCTAATTCCCCATAAAGATGAAAAGATCCAGATCATGTATGGGATCAATGGAGAAAAGGAGCTTACAGAACAAATACTCACCCATCTTGATGGATATAAAGGATCAAAACCTGTAAGGATTGGGAATGCGGCATATATCCAAAAGCAGAATGATATTTACGGTATCCTTATGGAAGTGATCTATCAGCAGTTCATTCAGTTTGAAACTTCTTTAGGAAATAGTGAGGAGCTATGGACTATTACCCGCGGGATTGTGAAAATTGTAGAGGAAAACTGGAAACAACCCGATAAAGGTATTTGGGAGTTGCGCACAGAAGACAGGCACTTTGTTTTTTCTAAACTGCTGTGCTGGGTAGCCATGGACAGAGCTATAAAAATAGGGGAGATATTAAGAAATGGGATCAATGATGAAAAATGGAAGGACGTGCGTAGTGAGATCTATGTAGATATTTATAATAATGGTTGGAATGAAGAAGTGGGAGCTTATACTCAATCCTATGGATCTAAAGACCTGGATGCATCAACGCTTCTTATGGAACAATATGGTTTTATAAAGCCCACAGATCCCCGATTTATAAGTACAGTTAGGGCTACCGAAAAACAATTGTGCAGGGAGGGATTATTATACAGGTATAAAAATCATGATGATTTTGGATCACCATCCTCCTCATTTACAATCTGCACATTTTGGTTTATAGATAGTTTGTATAAAATAGGGGAGAAGAAAAAGGCCAAGGACATGTTTGATACACTTCTTTCTTACAGCAATCACCTGGGATTGTTTAGTGAAGATTTAGATTTTGAGAGCAAAAGGTTGCTGGGTAATTTCCCCCAAGCCTATTCCCATCTGGCTTTAATTGAAACTGCTGCAAATTTTTCAAGAGGGTTGTTGCCTATTGAAGAGTTACCGGCTTAGATGGTTTCCGGCTTTAATGGATCATTTATGCTAATCCTGGTTTTTGGAAGACTTTCAGGGTAATTTTCTTTGAGGAATACAAGGAGGTTCTCTCTCACATATACACGGAGGTCCCAGGCAGTGCCTGAATCTTTAGCACTCATTAACGCCCGTATTTCAACAGATCTTTCAGAAGTATTGGTAACCTGAAGCACATTAACTTTATTATCCCAAAGAGGGGTGCTTTCAAGGAGTCTTGTCAATTCCTTCCGCAGGGCTTCAAATGAAATATCATAATCTGTATAAATGAAAACAGTTCCAAGGATCTCGGCTGATTCCCTGGTCCAGTTCTGAAAAGTATTTTCAATAAAATATGTGGAAGGGACAATCAGCCGGCGTTTATCCCATATTTTCACCACTACGTAAGTAAGGTTGATCTCTTCAATACGGCCCCATTCTCCATCAACAATTACAACATCATCAAGCCTGATAGGTTGGGTAAGGGCAATCTGAATTCCTGCAAGCAGAGTACCAATTGCTTTTTGAGCTGAAAATCCAATTATGATCCCCGCTATTCCGGCTGAAGTTAAGACGCTTACTCCTATAGTTCTAATTCCTTCAAAGCTCATGAGGGAAATTCCTATAGCCAGTATAACTATGATGAAGATGATGATATTTTCCAGGATCATGAACTGAGTGTAGATCTTCCTTGCTCTCAGATTATCTTCAGAAGAAACATCATATTTCATAAGCATTCTGCCTTTGATGATCTTTAAGGTAACAATAATGAACCAGGTTATACTTAGAATTATACCCAAAGTACTTAAACTTCCTAATATCTCATAGGTATATTCAAATCTGAAAATATTTGCGATGATTGCTGCTTTTATAAGTAGGGAAGAAATAAATATGAGTAAGGGAATTATTATCCTGTTTGCAAAATTTACCGGAAGTATGTTTCGGGGATCTTTCCCAAGCTTTTTAAGAATGAAAAATGCAAGTAAAAAGGTAACTACTGTTATTATGATTCCACCTACAAAATATTCCAATAAGTCGGTACCTATAGTCCTCATTAATTTTGATTTTTTTAAAACTATAAAAAAATATTTGATTCATCGCTTATTTACCACTACAACATATGGCGTGAATGAATAATAGCATTGTGCTATAAATCCAAAGCTATGACAATATTAGAATTTATGAATAGATTTTCTGATGAACAACCTTGAAAAGTGTACTTCGGTGATATTTAGATGAAAGAAAGTTTTCTTTGCAAAATGGGCAAATACATGGAGCATTATGGGTTAGCTTAAAAGTGGCAGTTTCAAAGTTCCGGGTGCAGCTTTAGAACAACCTTAAGGAGTGGAACGGTAATGGAGACCTCAGGTTTATCATTCTACACCTGCTCTTAATGGCTTTTGGTCTTGTGACTGTTGCTACTGCTATATGCTACCTTTAAGATGAATCTTAGGGCGCGCTGCTACCTAAAATTTCATTTGTGTATTCATACCGGAACTATATGATAATTATAATGACCTTAATTAGAAAAGCAGATTTAAATATAAGCAGGAAAATAACAAAAGCTTGATCACATTTTTAAGAATCGGGTAGATGGCGCCGTCCCTGATTTTGGGAACTTAGGGGCCTCTCCCAATGCCGAAAGCTCAGCATTGGGGTATCAATACAGGTGCATTTGAAAAAACTGCAATAATCGAATTTCCCACATCCCTTTTGTAACAAATGTTACACTCGTAGGTAACAAATGTTACTTATAACGGAAGATCTGGAGGGTACTTTTGTCTTAACAATTATTAAGAGATGAAAAAGACAAGAATCCTTGCCCTTATTCCACTTCTGTTTCCCGGATTTCTATTACAAGCCCAGGAAATGGTATCCATTGGAAAAGAGGAAGTACTGGAAAGAGTACAAGAGAATAACAGTCAGTTAAAGATCTCCCAACAGGAATTTTTGGCAGCCCGTGCACAGTACCGGCAGACCAATGCAGTTTTTTTGCCTAACATAAGTGTTTCCCACACCGGGATGACCACCAATAATCCCATTATGGTTTTTGGGGCCAGATTGAATCAGAAAATAGTTAATCAGAGCAATTTTGATCCGGAAGAACTTAACAACCCTGGCCGAATTGACAATTTCGCCACAAGGGTGGAAGTTCAGCAACCTCTCGTGAACCTGGACGACTTCTGGGAACGCGGCGCTGCGAAGAATAAGATGGAGGCTTCAGGACTACAGAACCTACGAACCGGCGACCATATGAAACTCGAAACCGAAAATGCTTATATGCAGTTGCAGCTTGCCCATAAAGCTGTAACCGTGGTGGTACAGGCCCTGGAAACAGCGCAGGCAAACCTGAGATTGGCAGAGAACAACTTCAAGCAGGGTTACCTGCAGCGTTCTGATGTGCTGGCGGTGGAAGTGCGTTTGACTGAAGTTAGAAATCAACTGCAGCTCGCCCAAAGCAACGTTAAAAATGCGAGCGATTACCTCATGTTCCTCATGGGCCAAGCCCTTAATATAGTGCTGCTGCCAAAGGATTCATTAAGCGTTAAGCTCAATCATGTGACCACTCCTTCCCTTCCCGCCGACCGTGCTGACATAAGGGCCATGGAACAGGCTGCCGAGGCGCACAGGAAAATGTATACGGCCTCAAAAATGTCATTTTTGCCACGTCTTAATGCCTTTGGAAGTTATGAGCTCTATGACGACGAAATCTTCCGGGGAGGCGCTAATGGCTATATGGCCGGAGTCGCTTTGACCTGGGACCTGTTTGAGGGAAGCAAGCGCTTCGGAAAAACCCAACAATCCAAAGCCGAATTCAAACAGGCAGAACTGGAACTGGAACAACACGTACAACAGAGTCAGATGGAATTGAACCGCGCCGCCCGTGCCTTACAGGATGCAGAAAACAAGCTGCAGCTCACACAACTGGCCGTTGAGCAATCAAAAGAAGCTCTGCGAATCCGAAACAATCGCTATAAGCAAGGCCTGGAAAAAACCACAGATCTTTTAGGAGCCGAAACCCAGTTTGCCGAAAAACAACTGGAGTATTACCAGACGGTTTATGAATATAATTATGCCGTAGCATACCTCGAGTTCCTGACGAGTAGTATTGAGAATTGAGTATTGAGATTGGAAGCACCAAATTATAACGAATGTCACCTCGAGCCCTTCGGCTATTGCTTAGGACAGGCTCGTCGAGAGGTCAATAGGGAACGATTTAAAAATTGAAACACAAATGCCCTTCTCCCCCATTAGGGGGCCGGGGGGTAAACAACAAACCATATAAGACATGAAAAAAACGATATACACAATAGCATTAGCTTCCCTGGGATTATTCGTGACAAGCTGCGGTAACGATGATAAAAAGCAGGCGGTGAATGTAGGTCCCGTTGTACCTGTGCAGGTGGAAACCCCATCGGGGGCGGGAAACAGATTTCTCACTGCCAGCGGAAAAATCGAAGCTGTGAACAGCGCCACCCTTAGCACCCGCATGATGGGCTTTGTAGATGACGTCCACGTGAAAGTGGGAGACCGGGTGAATAAAGGTCAGCTGCTGGTTTCTATAAATAACAGTGACCTGCAGGCAAAACGTGCCCAGGTAAACGCCGGAATCACCGAAGCTGAGGCAGCCTACAACAACGCGAAGAAAGATTATGAGCGTTTTAAGGCCCTTTACGAAGAGCAGTCGGCTTCCCAAAAAGAGATGGATGACCAGACCGCCCGTTTCGAGATGGCTCAGGCCAGACTGGAAGCAGCAAAACAAATGAGAAACGAGGTGAACTCACAGTTCGCTTATGTGAACATTCGTGCTCCTTTTAGCGGAGTGATCACCAACAAATTTGCCGAGGAAGGCACCATGGCCAATCCTGGTCAGCCGCTTTTAGCCATAGAGGCGCCGGGGAATTTTGAGGTGACCGCGAGAGTTCCGGAGTCTAGTATTTCAAAGATAGAAACAGGAACAAAAGTCGATGTCATTGTGAAGTCTGTTGACCAGACCGTTCCCGGGACGGTGAGCGAAGTGAGTACTTCGGCCAGCAATACCGGCGGACAATACCTGGTTAAAATTGCTCTTGAAAAAACCGAAGCCAGCCTGAATTCGGGCATGTATGCCACGGTGAGGTTTCCGGTAGAGAAGCAGGAAAACACTGTTGAAGCGGTTATGATCCCAACAGAGGCTATCGTTACCCGCGGGGACCTGAAAGGGGTGTACACCGTGAGTCAGCAGAATACCGCGATGCTGAGATGGCTGAGACTGGGAAGGACTTACGGAGACCGTGTAGAGGTACTTAGCGGACTTAACCCTGATGAAGCCTATATAGTTTCGGCAGACGGAAAATTGTTCAACGGAGCAAAAGTTAGTGTAAAGGAGTAAAACCCGCGTGAGGGATAGAGGCAGCTACCATGTAGCGCCGAAAGCCCGACCCGTAGGGTCACGTCCACCTTCGCTCCTCCTACACTCAAGTTTCAGAGGATATAAAACGCTACGGAGGGTAAACCCACATAACGATTAAAAATATGAAAGAAGGTTTAGCAGGCAAGATTGCCAAAGGCTTTATAAATTCGAAACTGACGGTTTTGCTCATGATCGTGTTCATGATCGTGGGTGTGTACGCGTCATTTTTAATTCCCCGCGAGGAAGAGCCGCAGATCGACGTGCCCATGGCCGACATTTTTGTAGGCTACCCGGGTGCCAGCCCCACCGAGGTGGAACAGCGCATTATCAAGCCCCTGGAAAAAATGGTTTCCAACATTCCGGGCGTGGAGTACGTCTACTCTACTTCCATGGAAGAACAGGGGATGTTGATCGTGCAGTTCTACGTGGGCGAGGATATTGAACGGTCGTATGTGAAGCTCTACAACGAGCTCATGAAGAATATAGACCAGTTCCCGCCAAATGTTACTCAGCCGCTGGTGAAGACCAGGGCTATTGACGATGTTCCGGTGCTGGGGCTTACCCTATGGAGCGAAAATTATGATGATTACCAGCTGCGGCAAATGGCCAACGAGCTGCGCCATGAGATCGAAAAGGTGGAAGATGTTTCTATCGTGAACACCATCGGGGGCCGTGAGAGGCAACTACGCGTGGTGCTCGACAAGGACAGAATGGCTGCCAGCGGAGTGGATATGCTGGGGGTTTCTGAAAAGATCAAAGCTTCCAATCAACAGCTTTCCTCCGGGAGTTTTGACCGCAACGACAGCGAAGTATTGGTTAGTGTCGGAAGCTTTTTGGAATCCCCTCAGGATGTGGAAAACCTCATCGTGGGCGTGAATAACGGGCAACCGGTGTACCTGAAGCAGATAGCCACTGTAAAAGATGGCCCTGAGATCTCAAAATCCTATGTGAATTTCGGATTTGGGCAGGCAATAGATGCTTCGGAATATCCCGGGGAATATCCTGCGGTAACCCTATCTGTAGCAAAACGAAAGGGAGCTGATGCCATGAAATCGCCGATGTGATCCTGGAAAAAGTGAAACACCTGGAAACAAACCTTATTCCGGCAGATGTGCATGTGGAAGTGACCCGAAACTATGGAGAAACTGCTTCCCACAAGGTAGGGGAACTATTGCTGCACCTTGTAGGCGCGATCATAGCCGTAACCCTGGTAGTGATGCTGGCTATGGGATGGCGTGGCGGACTGGTAGTATTCCTTTCGGTGCCTATCACCTTTGCCCTTACGCTGCTGAGTTACTATATGCTTGATTATACCCTGAACAGGATTACTCTATTCGCCCTGGTTTTTGTAACCGGTATCGTGGTGGATGACTCGATCATTATTGCCGAGAACATGCACCGGCACTTTAAGATGAAACGCCTGCCATTCAAACAGGCGGCGCTTTATGCAATTAACGAGGTGGGGAACCCCACTATCCTGGCAACCTTTACGGTAATCGCATCGGTACTTCCAATGGCATTCGTGAGCGGATTGATGGGACCTTATATGAGCCCGATGCCTATCGGAGCTTCTATTGCGATGATCCTGTCTCTTTTCGTGGCACTGACCATTACTCCGTACCTCGGATTCATCTTTTTACGTGAAAAGGAGAAAAAAGGAGAACCGGTAAAAGAGGCTCAAAAAGGCATTGAAGATTCGATGATCTATCGCATCTACAGGCGCTTTGAGGAGCCGCTTATTGATAACAAGAAGATAAGATGGGGATTTCTTGGTCTTACAGCCTTCCTTTTATTAGGATCTGTAGCCTTGTTCTTTACCAAAGGCGTAGCTGTGAAAATGCTGCCTTTCGATAACAAGAATGAATTCCAGGTGGTGATTGATATGCCCGAAGGAACTACCCTGGAAAGAACCGCCGTAGTGACCAAAGAAGTAGGTCAATATTTAAGCGGAAGCGAACAGGTGGTAAATTACCAAACCTACATTGGAACCTCTGCCCCGATCACTTTCAACGGACTCGTACGTCATTATGACCTTCGCGGAGCAAGTAATACTGCCGATATTCAGGTGAACCTGCTTCCTAAAGGCGACCGAAGCCTGCAAAGTCACGACATCGCGAAACTGCTGCGCCCGGACATCCAGGCGATAGGAGATAAATACGGCGCTAATATCAAGCTGGTGGAAGTTCCGCCGGGACCTCCGGTATTGTCAACCATAGTCGCCGAAGTCTACGGGCCTGATTATGAAACACAGATCGCGATTGCAGACAGTATTAAGACCATTCTCCACAATACTGCGGATGTAGTGGATATCGACTGGATGGTGGAAGCCGATCAAAAAGAATACAAGTTCGAGATCGATAAGGAAAAGGCGATGCTTTACGGGATCGCACCTCAGCAGATCGTTTACACGCTGAATTCTGCTTTGGGAGAAAGAGCGATCACACAGTTGTATGACGAGGAAGCTACCCAGCGGGTAGGAATTGTCCTGGCGCTTGATGAGGAGGAAAAATCCTCGGTTCAGGATATCATGCAGATCAATATTGCCTCTCAGCAGGGGCAAATGATCCCCATTGCCGATTTGGTAACGCCAAAAGAGGTGGTAAGGGAAAAGAGCATCTATCGTAAGAACCAGAAACGTGTGGTTTATGTACTGGCCGATATGGCAGGAGAACTGGAGAGTCCGGTGTACGCCATCCTTGGAATGGAAGAAAAACTGAAGGAGATCGACATGCCAGCCGGTTATGGGATAAGTGATTTATACCTGGGTCAGCCACAGTATGAAGATGACTATACCGTGAAATGGGACGGAGAGTGGCAGATTACCCTGGAGGTGTTCCGTGACCTCGGGATCGCATTTTTGGGAGTGATCGTGATCATTTACATCCTGATCGTGGGATGGTTCCAGAACTTTAGAGCACCAATTGTGATGATGGTAGCCATTCCGCTATCACTGATCGGGATAGTGTTGGGCCACTGGATCATGGGCGCATTCTTTACGGCCACTTCCTTTATTGGAATGATCGCCCTCGCCGGTATCATGGTGCGGAACTCGGTGCTGCTCATTGACTTTGTGAACCTGCGCCTCGAAGACGGCATTCCGATGAAGCAGGCGGTGATCGAAGCCGGGGCCTTAAGAACCACTCCTATTCTATTAACCGCAGGAACGGTAGTGATCGGTGCCTTCGTAATCCTCTTCGACCCTATTTTCCAGGGACTGGCCATCTCCCTGATGGGAGGAACCATCGTATCCACCTTCCTTACGCTGTTGGTAGTTCCATTGGTGTACTACATGATCGAAAGAAAGAAGTATGAGGACAGAGAGGTGAAACCGGAGGTTGTGGAGAAACGAGAAACTGAAGAAGTTGTGTAACTGTTGCGGATTGCGGTTGTCGGTTGTGGGTTGTGGGTTGTGAGTTGTGAGTTGGGAGTTGTTGTCCTCATTACCTCTCGACTCCGCTCGAGGTGACAAGGTGCACAACTCCTCCGCCACCCTTTAGTCATAAGAATATCGGGAGGGGCAAAGCGGAAAGTGGCGGCAACAAAAGAAAAACCAATATGGAATACTAAACATGTAGTGTAGTTTCTTTTTTTGTAAGTATAGTGCTTCCCCGGCGTTAAAAATTTTTGAAGCCTTGGAGAAAATTAAGCCGGGGGAGCACGGTTCCACTTTGCGGGAGCAAAATTGGAAATACCTATCAAAAGGGTGTCCTTTTTTTGGTTCGTTTTTTTGGACAAGCAAAAAAATGAACAAACATGATAAAAGCATGAAACATAAATCGTAGACAAGATGAAACTACTAATAGTTACCAGCGTCGCAGCCTTTCAGAAGGATGTATTAAAGCTGTTTAAAAAAGCAAATATTGAAGCCTTTAGCTCCTCAGAGATTGACGGTTATAAAAACGGAAATAACCTTGTTGCCACACAAAGCTGGTTTCCGGGAGAGAAGGGAGGCAATGAATCCTCCATGTTTTTCTCGTTCACCGATGAGGAGAAGATAAGCATGTTCTTTAATACTGTGAGTGAATTCAACAGTAAAGTGGAAACCAACAACCCTATCCGAGCGGTGGTAGTCCCCATAGAACAATCAATTTGACAATTAACGATTAACTGTAAACAATGAACAGATTAAAATTTAAGCATTTATCCTCCGAAGCACGGAAAGTGGAGGAGGGCCAAATTCCAAAAACAGATTGAAGATGAAGGAATAAATTCCATTTACTAAACACCAAATTTCTATATGAGATTTAAAGATACGAGACTTTGAGGTTTTGAAATTTGAGAATGAAAAGGTATTAAGAGTCTGAGTGATAAAAAAAGATTAGTGAATTCGTGGCCTTTTTATCACTTTGCAATGATCAATCAACAATGAATAATTAACAATAAATACTTAGAAATTATGATCAATCGAATTGTACGCGGCGTAGCCGGAAGTTTTGCGCTAATCAGCTTACTGTTAGCTGTTTATATGAATATAAACTGGTTGTGGTTTACCGCCTTTGTGGGAGTGAACTTATTACAATCCTCCTTTACAAGATGGTGCCTTCTGGAAGATATATTGAAAAAAACCGGAATAGCAAATCAGAAAAAATCAATAAAAAGTTAGTTGCTTCTTTTACAATTAAGAAGGAGGGAACTTCGCAAATTTTTAGATTATATAAAAGGAAATCATGAACATAAAACTTAAAAATCGTCCTGCCAGAAAAGGAGCACGTGCTCCTGCCCATGATGATTCCTATGGGATGGTAGTGGAAAAGGTGAATTTGATCATACCTGATATTAGTGGTTTTACAAGGTTTGTTCATACCACCAACGAGGTTGTTGGGAATATGGTCATTTACCGGCTTTTATCCTCCATCATGAAAAGCAACATTTTAGACCTCCAGGTGGCCGAAATAGAGGGAGATGCCATTCTATTTTTCCGAAAAGGCAGAAAACTCACTCCTGAAGAGATACTTCGGCAATTTGATGTTATGCTGGAAAATTTTAATAACGAAGTAAGGCGACTTAGTCAAGAAGTAGGTCAAAAAATTGATCTCTCTCTTAAACTCATAGCACACTACGGTCCTATTGCCGAATATAAACTTTCGGGCTTTTACAAGTTGTATGGAAAAACAGTCATTGCTGCCCATAGACTGTTAAAAAATAATATAAAAAGCGATGTCTATGTTTTAATTACTGAAGAACTTCTTCATGGGGATCCGGAATCTTTCCTGAAGAAATACAAAGATTTTGAGAGGGGCAGCAAGAACTGCCTGATATACGGCGGTCTTAAAAATATCTCCTACATATACATTAATTACGAAAAAAAACTTAATGGTAGCAAGGCGTAAAAAGGGTTAGCAAAACAATAATGAATTTTCTCGAATTAAAAATTACTACAGAAAATTAATATTTAACACTAAAAAACCGCCATGGCGGCGGTTCTTTAAATATTAAATAATTTTTTCTAAAAAGGATAGGTGTTCTCTGCAATGATCTTTGCGGCTATAACTTTTCTAAGGGTTATTACATTGGGCTGATTCTGGTATTTAGTATATCTCTTTAATCCCATAAGCATCATACGCTGTTCATCTCCTTCAGCAAAAGAAACTATTCCTTCTTTAGCTCGCTGAACTATAATATCCACGGCCTTATACAAGTATAGTTTTGACATGGCGATCTGTTCTTTTTGATTTTCTTCACCAAATCTCTTCACATTTTTTTCAGTACGTAAAAGAGCAGATTCTGCCATGTAGATCTCGATAAGAATATCTGCTGAAGCCAGAAGTAGTTGTTGATGCGCTTCCAGTTCTGCACCAAACTTTTGGACAGCGCTACCGGCTACCATTAAGAATACTTTTTTAAGGTTTGCAAGTAACTCTTTTTCTTCAGCAAACAACTCTGAATAATCGGGTTTATCAAAAGATGGAATTCCTGTAAGTTCTTCTCCAACTTTAGTTGCAGGTCCAAGCATATCCACATGGCCTTTCATGGCTTTTTTAACAAGCATCCCCACGGCGAGCATCCTGTTGATCTCGTTGGTTCCTTCGTATATTCTCGCAATCCGGGCATCTCTCCAGGCAGACTCCATTGGAGCATCGGCAGAGAATCCCATACCTCCAAATATCTGGATACCTTCATCTGTACAATTTTGAAGGTCCTCAGATACTGCCACTTTTAATAAGGAGCATTCAATTGCATATTCTTCCACGCCTTTAAGTTCTGCATCCTGGTGCGATTCACCTGCTTGTTGACGAAGGCTGATCCTGTCTTCGATATCTTTGGCTGCGCGATAAGAAGCCGATTCTCCTGCATAAGCTGAAGTAGCCATTTCTGCAAGCTTGGCCTGAATTGCTCCAAAATTTGCAATAGGCGTATTGAACTGGACGCGCTCATTTGCATATTTCACCGAACCATCAATTACCCTTCTCTGGGCATCCAGACACGCCCCGGCAAGTTTAATTCTTCCAACATTAAGTGCGTTCATAGCTATCTTGAAACCATTCCCTCTTTCAGAAAGCATATTCTCAACGGGCACTTTTGTTTCATTAAAAAACACCTGGCGGGTTGAGGAGGAGTGAATTCCAAGTTTTTTCTCTTCTTCTCCAAGGGAAATTCCATTGGGGTTTTCAGGATCATATTCAACTATAAACCCTGTAATATTTTTATCATTTTCGATACGCGCAAATACGATCATCATATTACAGAAGCCTGCATTGGAGATCCACATTTTTTGACCGGTGATAGAATAATATTTTCCATCTTCTGAAAGAACAGCTTTTGTTTTACCGCTGTTGGCATCACTACCTGCTCCCGGCTCTGTAAGAGCATAGGAACCAAACCACTCACCTGTGGCAAGTTTAGGTAAATATTTTTTCTTTTGCTCTTCATTTCCATAAAGGGTGATGGGCAAAGTGCCTATTCCTGAATGTGCTCCAAAGGCTGTTGAAAAGGATCCTGTAGCCCCTGAAATATAGTCTACTACAAGCATAGTGGTGACAAATCCCATTCCCAGTCCCTCAAATTCTTCAGGCACTGAAACACCTAAAAATCCCATTTCCCCAGCTTTGCGCATCAGATCCTCGGTAAGCTGATAATTTTTCTTCTCAAATTCTTCCTTTTTTGGCCAGATCTCACGATCCACAAACTCCTTTACAGAGTCTTTCATCATTTTTTGTTCCTCCGTAAAATCTTCAGGAGTGAATACATCTTCCGCCTTTGATTCTTTTACAATAAATTGCCCTCCCCGGAGAAGATCTTTTTGTTGGGTGTTGTTATCAGTTGCTGCGTTCATATCTTAAGTTTGTTATTTTTATATCTTATTTTAGGTAGAGAGACAAGAGCCAAGAACTAAGAATCAAGACTTTTTTTCAATGTTTTCTATAAAGCCTGAGATCATTTTTTGTAATTCCTGAATATGCTCTTCATATGTTTTAAATTCTTCTGTTGTGATGTATTTCTCGTTTAGAGCAACTATAATTTGTGTTTCCCATTCAAAAGCAGAACCCAGGCCATTCTCTAAATACTGAATAAAATGCCGATCTGTTCTTTTACTCGTACCTTCTGCTATATTTGATGGGATTGACACCGCACATCGTGTTAATTGAGTTACAAGATTAAATTTTTCATAATCCGGAAAAGTTTTTACAATTTTATAAGTCAGCTGGACCAGAGAAATTCCCTCCTGCCAGACCTTCATCTTTTTAAAGTTGTGCCTACCCATGTTCCTGTCTTGTCTCTTGGCTCTTGCCTCTTGCCTCTAATTGAGAAACTCATAAACCCCTGCTGCTCCCTGGCCTGTACCTACGCACATAGTCACCAGGCAGTGTTTGTTTTTCAGGTCGCGTTTGCGCATTTCGTCAAAGATCTGCACGGAGAGTTTTGCCCCTGAACATCCCAGTGGATGCCCCATGGCTATGGCTCCACCATTCACATTGACTTTATCGGGATCCAGGCCGGTTTCTCTTATAACCGCCAGTGATTGGGAAGCGAAGGCTTCATTCAGCTCTATAAGCTCTATGTCTTCTTTTTTCATTCCCACACGTTCAAGTGCTTTTGGAATTGCGATCACAGGGCTAATTCCCATCACTCTTGGGTCAACACCGGCAACAGCATAACTAACCAATCGGGCTATGGGCTCAAGGTTTAGTTCTTTAACCATTTTTTCACTCATTACCATTACAAAGGCAGCTCCGTCGCTCATCTGTGAAGCATTTCCTGCCGTTACGCTTCCGCCTTCAGCAAAAACGGGACGCAATTTGGCAAGTGCCTCTTTGGAAGTATCTGCCCGCGGGCCCTCATCTTGATTTACGGTATAAGTTCTTGTTTCTTTTTTACCTTCAGCATTGATGAAAGTTTCCTCTACATCAATTGGCACGATCTGATCTTTGAATTTATCTTCTTTCAAAGCTTTCAAAGCTTTCTGGTGAGAGTTAAATGCAAAATCATCCTGATCTTCACGCGAAATGTTATAGCGTTTTGCCACCTCTTCTGCAGTCAAACCCATTCCCCAATAGTAATCTTCGTTACCTTCGAGGGCTGCTGAATAATTTGGTACTGGTTTGTATCCACCCATTGGGATGTAGCTCATGCTCTCAACACCTCCTGCAATGATACAATCTGCCATTCCACTCTGTATCTTTGCCGAAGCCATGGCAATGGTCTCTATCCCCGAAGCGCAATACCTGTTTACCGTTACCCCGGGAACATCCTCGATCTTCAATCCCATGAGTGATATCAATCTACCCATGTTCAATCCCTGCTCTGCCTCTGGCATCGCATTTCCTACCATAACGTCATCAATCCTCTTCTTATCAAGTTGAGGAAGTTCTTTCATAAGATATTCTATGGTCTCTGCCGCCAGTTCATCTGGCCTTTTAAACCTGAAAACTCCTCTTGGCGCCTTTCCTACTGCTGTGCGGTAGGCTTTTACTATGTATGCTTGTCTCATTTTTTTAGATATTAGATATTAGATTTGAGATATGAGATCTCAGATTTACTTTGAAAATTTCTTTATCAAAGTGTAATTCATTTTTTGAACTTCAATCAAATCTTTTAACAATTCTTGAGTTCTATCTTCAGTAATTAAATTTAAGCGATTAGATAAGATTAATTGTGTGAATAATTCATTTGAGGAACCACTTGCGATTCCAAGAAAATTTCTGAATTCTCCATTTGTATTTCTTCCTGCACCCTCGGAAATATTTGAAGGGATAGAAACTGCGCTTCTCCTAATTTGACTGGTCAAGCCATATTTTTCTTCTTTCGGAAATTCGGAAGTAAGAATGTATGCCTGTTCTGCAACGTCCATCGCTTTTTGCCAAATCTTTAAATTTTGAAAATCATGCATTTTACAAATATTTGTAATTCATATTCCTTTTTCTAAGATCTCAGATCTTAAATCTCAAATCTCACATCTCACATCTCAATTCTAATTTCTCAAAGGCTTCCCTTTCTTCAACATATGCTCAATTCTCTCCAGGGTTTTTCTTTCACCGGTTAAGGATAGAAATGCTTCTCTCTCCAGGTCAAGTAAATACTGCTCACTTACCATGCTTGCATCAGAAAGATCTCCACCGGACATTACGTAGGCGAGCTTGTTTGCGATCTTGCGGTCGTGCTCGCTAATGTATTTTCCGGCAACCATCTGGTCTGTACCTACCATAAAAGTTCCAAGGGCTTGTTTGCCAAGTACTTTGATGTCAGTACGGGGAACAGGTTTAGTATATCCGTTTTCAGCCATGAGCAATGCGTGTTTTTTGGCTATTGCAAGTTGCCGGTCGGGGTTAACTACCACTATATCTTTACCTTTTTGCAAAATGCCGAGATCAAAAGCTTCATAGGCTGATGTTGATACTTTGGCCATTGCGATGGTAAGGAAATGCTCCCGTAAACGGTTCAATTCAACATCATCTTTCTTAAATGTATCAGATGCCCTTAAAGTCATTTCCTTGGAACCACCACCTCCCGGTATCACTCCTACGCCGAACTCAACCAGTCCGATATACGTCTCAGCGGCGGCTACCACCTTATCTGCGTGAAGGGAGAGTTCGCATCCGCCACCCAGGGTCATCGCATGTGGTGCAGCTACAGTTGGAATGGAAGAATACCTCATTCTCATCATGGTATCCTGGAAATATTTTACAGCCATATTGAGCTCGTCATATTCCTGTTCCACAGCCATCATAAAGATCATCCCGATATTTGCTCCTACAGAGAAGTTGGGGCCGCTGTTGGCCACTACCAATCCCTGGTATTCTTTTTCAGCCAGATCAATGGCCTTATTAAGTCCGTCAAGCACATCGCCACCAATGGTGTTCATTTTGCTTCTGAACTCTACATTTAAAATGCCATCCCCAAGATCCTGTACTACAACTCCGCTGTTTTTAAATACAGCTTTTGATTCTCTTATGTTGTCTAAGATTATAAAGGCATCCTGACCCGGAACTTTAACTTGTTTTTTCTTCGGAATGTCATAATAATATGAGTTTCCATCCTTAACGTTATAAAAGCTTTCAGAGCCGGTTTCCAGCATTTCAATTACCCAGGCGGCAGGTTCATAACCCTGATCCTTCATCATTTCTATACCTTTTTTGACTCCTACAGCATCCCATATCTGGAATGGACCGTGTTGCCAGCCAAATCCGGCTCTCATGGCATCGTCAACTTTATAAAGTTCATCCGTAATTTCAGGGATCCTGTTTGAGACATAGGCAAAGAGTGCTGCCAGATTCTTACGGTAAAATTCACCTGCTTTATCTTTTCCTTCAATTAAAATGCTGAAGCGATCCTCAACTTTCTCAACCGTTTTTGTCTGCTCCAGGGTACCAAAAGAGGCCTTCTTCTGGTCACGATATTCCATAGTATTCAGGTCAAGGGATTTTATATCGCTGGACCCGTCCTTATTTCTTACTTTTTTATAAAATCCCTGGTCGGTCTTGCTTCCCAACCATTTGTTATCGATCATGGTATTGATGAAGTCGGGAAGTTTGAAAAGCTCATGCTGCTCGTCATTGGGAACACCTTCATAAAGGCCGTTGGCTACATGTACAAGGGTGTCAAGGCCTACAACATCTACTGTGCGGAAAGTAGCCGATTTTGGCCTGCCAATAACCGGTCCTGTAAGTTTATCCACCTCTTCAATGGTCATATCCATATCCTTTACCATATGGAATAAGCTCATAATGCTGAAAATACCTATCCTGTTTCCTATAAAAGCCGGAGTATCCTTTGCAACTACAGAGGTTTTCCCCAGGAATTTTTCTCCATACTCGTTTAAAAAGTCAAGCACTTCTTCTGAAGTAATAGGCCCCGGGATGATCTCGAATAACCTGAGATATCTGGGCGGATTGAAAAAGTGGGTTCCGCAGAAATGCTTTCTGAAATCTTCACTTCGTCCCTCATTCATAAGTTGAATCGGGATACCTGAAGTATTGGAAGTTATAAGAGTTCCGGGCTTTCTGTGTTTTTCCAGATTGTCAAAAACCTTCTTTTTTATGTCAAGGCGTTCCACAACCACTTCAATGATCCAGTCAGCCTCAGAGACTTTTGATATATCATCCTCCAGATTTCCGGTCTTTATTCTCCTTGCGAAATCCGGATGATATATAGGAGAAGGTTTTGATTTTAATGCTGCCTGAAGGGCATCATTAACAAGTCTGTTGCGCACCTGCTTGTTTTCCAGGGTGAGGCCTTTCTTTTTTTCCTGTTCAGTAAGTTCCCGGGGAACAATATCCAGAAGTAGAACCTCGACACCAATATTTGCAAAATGGCACGCGATCCCGCTTCCCATAATCCCGGAACCTATGACAGCAACCTTATTAATTCTTCTTTTCATATTTATATTTTTATAATTTTTTATTGGTCATATGCAATTCGCATTATTCTTATTCACCGGTGGTTATGAGGAATTTCGTTTATGCTCATTTCATTGATATTCTAATTTCTGGTTGTACCCTTCTGAAATTTTGAAGGGCTTATGTTTGTTTAATATTCGTTTCCTGGTTATAGATCTTTTTATTTCCAATAAGGTCCATGATCGTATTGGCAACCTCTATAAATTTTTCCAGATCGTGTTCAGGGACAGCTTCCTTTACTGCTTCATCAAAGCGCAATACCACACCTTTTGAATATTCCCGCATTTCTTTTCCAAAATCTGTAAGGTGAAGCAATACACTTCGTCCGTCTTTTGGATGTTTCTTTCTTATTATAAGTCCTTTTTCTTCCATAGATTTAAGGATACGGGATAAACTGGTAGCTTCCATGCCCATTTTTGGGCCAAGGGATGTGGAGGGAGTTCCTTTTTCAGGATCAATACTTAAGAGAGCAAAACCTGTAGCCATAGTACTACCAGCCTTACCTGCTTCTTCATTATACATTTTAGAAACCGCCATCCAGGTTGCTCTTAAAACATAATCAATAGTTTTTTCCTTCATAAAGATTGTTGAATTTCAAAGTTAGTAAATATTATTATGCGCGCATAATAAATATGGTTAATTTTTTTAAATGAATTCAATTCAAATAAAATGTGATTTTATATTAATAAAAACATGCTTATAGATTATTACTTAACACAAAAATTGTTGATTTGTGTTCTTTAAAAATTAACTACTAATTAATGAATCCCGCATCAATTCTATCCCTGGCTATTGAAATTATTTGAGTATTTTTATATTTCTAAATTTGCTGCCAAAATATGCCTGAGTACCCCATAAAATTTATTCCCCGTCTTAAAGAAAAGATCTGGGGAGGAAAAAAAATTAAAGAAATTCTCCATAAAAAAGGAGATGGTGAGAGAATTGGAGAAAGTTGGGAAATTTCTTCTGTTGAGGGTGATATATCGGTAGTTTCAAATGGAAAAGATGAAGGCAAAGATCTCAGGGAATTATTGGAAATATATGGTGAAGATCTGGTAGGAAAGAAGGTTTATGAGAAGTTTGGAAATAATTTTCCATTGCTTATAAAATTTATAGATGCAAGTACAGAACTTTCTGTTCAGCTGCATCCAAATGATAAATTAGCCAGGGAGCGTCATAATTCTTTTGGAAAAACAGAAATGTGGTATATCCTGCAGGCAGATGAAGGAGCAAGGATAAATATTGGTTTCAAAAAAACTCTGCATCAAAACACCTACTTAGAACACCTGAAAGAAGGATCCCTGATTAGTCTGCTTAATTTTGAGGAAGTAAAAGAAGGGGATGCTTTTTTTATCAATTCCGGAAAAGTACATGCTATTGGCGGAGGAATATTACTGGCCGAAATTCAACAAACCTCAGATATTACCTATCGTATTTATGACTGGGATAGAAAGGATGAGCAGGGTAATCCCCGTGAATTACATACAGATTTAGCATTGGATGCTATTGATTTTGAGGTTAAGGATGATTATAGGCTTTCTTATAATCATAAGACTAATACTACCTCCAATATCGCAACCAGCCCATATTTTACCACTAATTTCCTGCCTGTAAAAGAAAAGATATTACTTGATCACAGAGAACTGGACTCCTTTATTATATATATGTGTATGAGTGGTAAAGCTGTGGTAACTGTCAATAACAATTCAGAGGCAATAGAAAAAGGCCAAACACTTTTAATTCCTGCTAAATGCAGGGAAATTACTATTCTCGCTGAGAATGCAGAACTTCTTGAAATCTATGTCGAATGATTTTTTTATTTTGTTTTAAGAATTTCCTCAATATCTGCCAATTCGTTTTCGGAAAATTCCAGGTTTTTGAGGGAATTTAAATTATCCTGAAGTTGTGAAACCTTACTTGCGCCTATCAGCACCGAAGTTACACGTTCATCTTTGAGAAGCCAGGCTATAGCCATTTGAGCCAGGCTTTGCCCTCTTTGAACGGCTATATCATTTAATTTTTTGATTTTCCCCACCAGTGCCGGAGTTATAATAGACGCGCTAAGATAACCGCCATCTATAGCTGCTCTGGAATCTTCGGGTATACCTTTTAAATATTTGGAGGTTAGAATACCCTGTTCCAAAGGTGAGAAGACAATGCTGCCTATTCCTTCTTTTTCAAGGGTCTCGAGTAAGCCGTTTTCAACCCAGCGATCCAGCATATTATATCTGGGCTGGTGAACAAGAAAAGGAGTACCCATTTGTTTCAGAAGTTTTGAAGCTTGTCTCGTTTCCTCTGCTGAATATTGCGAAATACCTACATATAAAGCCTTACCCTGTCGCACTATCTGGTCCAGTGCTCCCATGGTTTCTTCAAGAGGAGTGTCAGGGTCCGGCCGGTGATGATAAAATATATCTACATACTCCAATCCCATGCGGTTAAGAGATTGATCAAGGCTGGCGATAAGGTATTTCCTGGAACCAAAATTGCCATAAGGTCCGGGCCACATATCCCATCCGGCTTTAGTAGAGATCAATAATTCATCCCGGTAAGGTCTAAGATCCTCTCTAAAGATCTTGCCAAAATTCCTCTCTGCCGATCCATATGGTGGGCCGTAATTATTTGCAAGATCAAAATGTGTGATTCCATGATCAAACGCTGTACGAATTAGTTTTCGAGAGATATCCTGATCATTTACATCTCCGAAACTATGCCACAGGCCAAGTGAAAGAAGAGGTAATAGTATACCGCTTTTACCACAACGGCGATATTGCATATCATTATATCGGTTCATTTCGGGGATATATGTTATCATATTTTTAATTTTTTACTAACCGACATTAAATTTCGCTATAATCTAATTGTGATTGAAATTTTTCAATGATTATTCCTGAAATAAAATATGCCTGCATGTTATAGCATGCAGGCATATTTTAAATTAATAAATTTTATCTTTCGTAAAGACTGTTATAAAGGTCTTCATAAAGAGCTTTAATATTCCTTCTTTTTAATTTCATGGTAGGAGTGAGGTGTTCTCCTTCAATACTCCATACATCGGGGGTAAGTTCAAATTTTTTAACTTTTTCCCAGTTACCGAATTTTTCATTGTAAAGATCTATTTCCTCCTGTATTCTCTCCCTCACCTCTTTGCTCGCAACTATTTCCTCATTGGTAGTCCCGATATCAAGCCCTTTTCTGCTCGCCCATTCCTGAACAAATTCAAAATTTGGCTGTATGAAAGCAGCGGGCATTTTTTCTCCTTCTCCCACCACCATTATTTGTTCTATAAACCGGGACTGCTTCATGATATTTTCTATGAGTTGTGGGGCAACATATTTTCCTCCTGAAGTCTTGAACATTTCTTTTTTCCTGTCTGTGATCCTTAAGAAGCCTTCGCTGTCTATTTCACCAATATCACCTGTATGGAACCAACCCTCTTCATCAATGGCTTCGCGGGTTTTTTCCTTATCCTTATAATATCCAAGCATAAGGTTGGGACCTTTGGAAAGAATTTCGCCGTCATCGGCGATCCTGACTTCAACTTTATCTATAACTTTTCCAACAGTTCCAATTTTAAAACCTTTGTTTCTCTGGTCGTTTACCGCGATTACAGGAGAAGTTTCGGTAAGACCATAACCTTCCATCACAGGAATTTCCGCCGCCGCAAAAACACGGGCAAGCCGGGGTTGCAGGGCAGCACTACCGGATACAATAAGTTCTATATTTCCACCTAATCCTTCTTTCCATTTTGAAAAGATGATTTTTCTTGCAAGCCCAAGCTTCGTTTCATACCACCAGCCATTTGCACCGTATGGTTCGTATTGAAGACCAAGCTCAACAGCCCAGAAAAACAACTTTTGTTTTATCCCTCCTACAGTAGATCCTTTGGCAATGATCTTATCATAAACTTTTTCAAGCAATCTTGGCACGGCCGTGATCACATGAGGTTTAACTTCCTTAAGGTTATCGCTTATTTTTTCAATAGACTCGGCAAAATGTATAGAAACACTGTAATATTGATATAAATACAGGATCATTCTTTCAAATATGTGACAAACCGGAAGAAAGCTCAACGAAGTATAAGTGCCAATTTCAAAAGGAACACGTGGAGCACTTGCCAGAACATTGCTCACAATATTATTGTGAGACAACATAACGCCCTTAGGTTTTCCGGTTGTTCCGGAAGTATAAATTAGCGTCGCCAGATCATTTGGTTTTACCTGATCTTTCAATCTTTCCACTTCATCCTGGGTACTTTTATCTTCACCAGATTTAATAATCTCTTTCCAGTTTTTACACCCTGGAATTTCATCAAAACAATACACTTCCTTCAAAGAAGTATTCTTTATTATAGTTTTTACCTTGCCCAAAACTTCCGAATCTGAAACAAAACAGTATATGGATTCGCTGTGATTTAATACATATTCATACTCTTCCTCAGATATGGTGGGGTAGATAGGAACATTCTGGGCGCCCAGTTGTAAGATACCTATATCCATTACATTCCATTCTGTACGATTGTTTGAGGATATGACCGCGATCTTGTCGTTTGGTTTTACTCCCAGTTTTAATAATCCCCTACTTATGGCGTTGGCCTGGTCAAGGTATTGTTGCGTGGAAATCGATTCCCATTGGCCATTATATTTGGTGGTTAATGCTTTATCAAGAGGATTATTTTCCAATTGATAATAAGGAAAATCAAAAAGACGTTTTATTTCGATCATGTGGACTTATATAAGATACCCTGCAAAATAGCAATTTCACGGGGCATTTCAAATCTATTTTCGAGAAATAGATGAAATATGACCAGAAAATTTATTAAATAATCAAGATACTATTTATGGATCCTAGATTCGGGAACTTTAAAGGGAGAATTATATTCATTTTCATCCAGTCTACTAATAAAAAATAATGCTCCTGCTCCCTAAGTAGGTAATAAGTATTTTCCATAAAGGTCAAATAAAAAAATATAGGCTAATTGTTTTTTACTTCAAGCCATTTCCTGGCGTTCACGAAAGCCTCGAGCCATGGGGAAACTTCATCTTTTCGGCCTTTAGGATAATAAGCCCAGTTCCATTGGAAAGTTGACCTTTCGAGATGTGGCATCATTACCAGATGTCTTCCTGTATCATCTGTGAGCATCGCGGTATTAAGATTGGAGCCGTTGGGATTGGAAGGGTATTTGTCAAACCCGTATTCACCCACGATGTTATATCGCTCTTTGGAATATGGGAAACTGAACTTCCCTTCACCATGCGCAGCCCATATCCCGAGTTTACTGCCGGCAAGTGAGCCAAGCATTACAGAGCGGTTATCCTTGATCTCTACTGAGGTGAAAGTGCATTCAAATTTCTTTGATTTGTTATGAAGCATTTTTGGTTTCTCCTCATGATCGGGATTTATTAGCCCAAGCTCAATAAACAACTGGCAGCCGTTACACACTCCAATGGAGAGAGTATCTTCACGGGCAAAGAATTTATCAAGAGCGGTTTTTGCTTTTTCGTTATATAAAAATGCCCCTGCCCAGCCCTTGGCACTTCCCAGAACATCACTGTTGGAAAATCCTCCTACCGCAGCGATGAATTTTATTCCCTCAAGAGTTTCACGGCCGCTAATTAGATCTGTCATGTGAACATCCTTCACATCAAATCCCGCCAGGTGCATGGCTCTTGCCATTTCACGCTCACTGTTAGATCCTTTCTCTCTTATAACCGCAGCTTTGATCCTTGGTTTGGTAGGATCTATAGCTGGTAATTTTCCGTCAAAATTTTCAGGAAATTTAAAGGTCAACGGCTGATTTTTATAGTTCTGGTAGCGCTGTGTGGCCAGATCTGTCCCACTTTGCTTTTTGTCAAGAAGGAATGAGGTCCTAAACCAGGTATCCCGTAATTGGGGAATATTGAAATTAAAATCTTGGTTTTGGTTCTTAATCTTAAGAGTTTCTCCTTCCGTAACAGTTCCAATCTTAAAACATTCAATCTTGCTGTCTTCAAAAAGTTTTTCCACGGAAGAGTTGGCGGCCTGGAAAACAATTCCGCAGTTTTCATTGAACAGAAGCTTTACAACGTCTCTTTCATTTAAAGCTGAAAGATCAAGGTCTGCTGCCAGATTTACATCTGCAAAGCACATTTCAAGGAGTGTGGTGATCAATCCTCCAGATGCTACATCGTGACCGGCAAGAATGAGATCTTGTTTAATTAGTGCCTGGATGGCATTAAATATTTTTGCAAAATTCTTATCGTCCTTAATGGTAGGAACTTCATTGCCTACTTTATTGAGGATCTGGGCAAAGGATGAACCTCCAAGTTTGAAATTATCGCCTGAAAGATTGATATAATAAACCGGACCTCCGTCTTTCTGAAACACCGGTTCCACTACTTTAGTTATATCATCGCAATGACCAGCTGCTGAAATAATTACGGTTCCCGGGGAAAGCACCTCTCCATCCTTATATTTCTGTTTCATGGAAAGTGAATCCTTCCCGGTGGGAACATTTATCCCAAGGGAAATAGCAAAATCTGAAACTCCTTTTACAGCGTCATACAATCTTGCATCTTCGCCTTCATTATTGCTTGGCCACATCCAGTTTGCCGAAAGTGAAACCGATTTCAAACCTTTCGCCAGAGGGGCCCAGATGATATTGGAAAGAGCTTCCCCTATGGAATTTCTGGAGCCGGCAACCGGGTCTACAAGGGCTGAGACAGGGGAGTGGCCTATGGAAGTCGCCACACCTTCTTTCCCGTTATAATCAAGTGCCATTACGCCGCAATTATTGAGCGGTAGTTGCAATGGTCCGGCGGTTTGTTGTTTGGCTACACGGCCTGTAACACAACGGTCAACCTTATTGGTAAGCCAGTCTTTACAGGCTACAGCTTCCAGTTGCAGCACCTGGTCCAGATATTCATATAATTTATCTTCAGAGTAAACCACCTCCTCATATTGGCGTTTTATCGTAGAATCTGTCATCACGATCTTTGGCGAACTCCCAAACATATCTGCCAGTGAAAGATCCATGGGTTTTTCACCATTGGTCTTGCTTTGAAAAGTGAAGTTCCTGTCTTCGGTAACATGGCCCACACTGTACATGGGTGCGCGCTCCCTTTCAGAAATACGCCGTAGTGTGTCCATATCTTTTTCGGCTATAATAAGGCCCATACGTTCCTGCGATTCATTACCAATGATCTCTTTTGCTGATAGGGTAGGATCTCCTACAGGTAATTCATCCAGTTCTATATTTCCACCCGTGTCTTCCACGAGTTCGCTAAGGCAATTCAAATGTCCGCCTGCACCATGGTCATGAATGGATACTATAGGATTGTCATCCCGTTCCACCATTCCACGAATAGCGTTGGCAGCACGTTTCTGCATTTCGGGATTTGCACGCTGAACCGCATTAAGCTCTATACCACTGCTGAACTGACCGGTATCTGCTGAAGATACCGCAGCACCCCCCATTCCAATCCGGTAATTCTCCCCACCCAGTACCACTATTTTATCTCCTTTTTTAGGAACATCTTTTATTGCCTGGTCTGCCTTACCATAACCAATTCCGCCCGCCAGCATGATAACCTTATCATAAGCCATCAATCTGTTATGTTCTTTATGTTCAAAGGTTAAGACAGAACCTGTAATCAAAGGCTGGCCAAATTTATTTCCAAAGTCTGAAGCCCCGTTTGAAGCTTTGATAAGGATGTCCAGTGGTGTTTGGTATAGCCATTTTCTTTCGGCTATTTTATCTTCCCAGGGCCTGTTTTTTTCAAGTCTTGAATAGGAAGTCATATAAACCGCGGTACCTGCCAGGGGCAAAGAACCCTTCCCGCCGGCAAGACGATCTCTTATTTCTCCGCCACTTCCAGTCGCTGCGCCGTTAAAAGGCTCAACGGTGGTAGGGAAGTTATGTGTTTCGGCTTTAAGAGAGATGACAGATTCAAATTCTTTGCTCTCATAATAATCGGGCACATCTGCCGATTTTGGGGCGAATTGTTCTACGCGCGGGCCTTTGATAAAAGCCACATTGTCCTTGTATGCCGAAACTATTTCGTTTGGATTTTCTTCTGAAGTTTTCCTGATAAGTTTAAACAGGCTTGATGGTTTCTCCTCCCCGTCAATCACAAAGGTCCCGTTAAAGATCTTGTGACGGCAGTGCTCAGAGTTCACCTGAGAAAATCCAAAAACCTCAGAGTCGGTAAGAGGTCGCTCGAGTTTTCTGGAAAGATCTTCCAGATATTTTACTTCTTCGGAATTTAAAGAAAGCCCTTCCTGTTTATTATAAGCATTGATATCCTCAATTTCCTTAACCGGTTCCGGAGTGACATTTACAGTGAAAACATCCTGGTCCAGGCCATCAAATTTCTGGGAAAGCATGGGGTCAAAGTCATGAAACTTTGAGTCTACCTTAAGGAATTCCTCTATTCTGATAATTCCTTTAATCCCCATTGTTTGAGTGATCTCTACGGCGTTTGTACTCCAGGGGGAGACCATGGCGGCACGGGGACCAACAAAAAAATCTGCCAGGGCAGATCTATTGAGGTGTTGTGAATTTCCAAAAAGCCAATTTAATTTTGAGATGTCCATCGCTGAAAGTGAAGAGTGCGTTTGCACTGCATAAACCTTAGAGGACTGGGTTCCGAAGAAAAGGATCATTCTGCCTGGTTTTGTATTATTTGAGAAAGCCCAAATTTAAGATTATTTGAAAGAATATTGGTATATGTAGAAGGACTAATAAAGTAAAATTTTGAAGTAAAAAAATCATTTTGGGATCCATTCTTAATAAGAACCAAGACCCTCAACATTATCTGTTTCAAACAGGTCCCACTCATTTGGATCGTAGGTGGTAGTTGGTTCTGCAACTTCCGGTCTTCTCCTCAATGTGACATCCTTTCCAAAATCTTCAGGATCATCCAAATGTCCAATTATATCTATCAACACCCCATTTTTAAATAATCCTATGGGATCATTTCCGTTAAAATCCATGGGAGATCCGGCTTTTAAGAGAGAGGCGCTGTTAAGAATATCGGGATGGGTGGTATTTTCATTTGCAACAACATACACCTGATTGTTTGCAATACTTCCTGTAAGCATTAATTCTCCAACCCAATTACCGGTACCATTTGCCTGTTTTTTAATGGAATATCCTTCTGCTGTAAGATTAATTGAAGATCCTGTAAGATTTACGATTTCCAATGCTTTGTTAAAAGAGGTGCCTTCCACATATTCTGAGAAGAAAAGTTCTGAGCTATTATCTTCTTCAGCAAAAATTGGCTGCATGGCATCATCATTTCCGCAGGACGTAAGGAATACGAAAAAAAGCAGGTAAATATAAATACCGGTTTTCATTTTTCAGGATTTACAAATTAAGTTACCTCTTTTTGCCGAAAGAATAAAAAAGTTAAACATAAGAAACTCTAAAATCTCTGGAAATTGCTGAAATTACTTATTTTCCAGTAATGCCATATAAAATCCATCATAACCACTATTTGAAGAAAGGATCTTCTGGTCCTTAATCAATTTAAAATTTTTACCGGCTTCCCGGGACAGGAATTTCTCTACCTGTTCCTGGTTCTCTGAAGGTAATACAGAGCATGTGGCATAGACCATCTTTCCACCCGGTTTCAGGATCCTGGAATATTGGTCGAGGATTTGTTCCTGGGTAAGTTTTATAGTCTCAATAAATTCCGGTTGCAGTTTCCATTTGGCATCGGGGTTACGACTAAGAACACCGAGACCACTACAGGGAGCGTCAATAAGAACGCGATCTGCAGTACCATAGAGTTTCTTCACCACTTTGGTGGAATCAATAGCACGGGGATCTATATTATGAGCGCCGGCACGTTTTGCCCGTCGCTTTAACTCTTTCAGTTTATTTTCATATATATCGGTTGCTATGATCTGGCCTTTATTTTCCATAAGAGCGGCCAAATGCAGGGTTTTGCCCCCGGCACCGGCACAGGTATCAACCACCCGCATTCCGGGTTCTACTTCTAAAAATTTGGCTACCAGTTGAGAATTTGCATCCTGCACTTCAAAAAGTCCATTTTTGAAAGCCTCTGTCTGGAAGACATTGGATCTTTCTTCCAGTTGCAAGGCATCGGGATAACCTTTTACAGGTTCTGTAGTTATACCTTCATCTTTTAAAGCGCGGCGTAAATTATCCCGGGTGGTCTTTAATGTATTGGTGCGAAGTACTACAGGAGCCTGCTCATTTAATGCGTGAATTTCCTTTTCCCAGGTTTTTTCTCCCAGTTCTTTCACTCCCATTTCATCCATCCAGTCAGGTATAGATTCCCTGTATTTCCTGATTTTGCTCAATTCGTCAAATTTTCCTTTGATCCTTCGGGTAGGGGTAGGCTCTATCTGTTTCCAGTCTGGTAAGGCTATACCTTTTAAAGTGGCCCACACGGCGAATATCCTGAAAAGATTTTCACGGGAATAGGGGGCTTTCACTTCAGCTATTTCAGAGTATAAACGTTTCCATCTTACAATGTCATATGTAGTCTCAGCAATAAAACTCCGGTCCCTGGAGCCCCAGCGTTTATCGCGTTTTAATGCCTTTTCAATAGCTTTATCGGCATACATGCCTTCATTAAATATTTCTGAAAGTACATCAACTGTAGCAAAGACTAAATTCCGGTGTAAGCGCATAGTATTATTTTAAAGCTGCAAAGGTACATTTTTTTGCTGCGGAAAAATTTATCTTTGGCTCAAATTCAATATTATGAGAGCTATCTGTTGTTTGTTATTGCTGGTTTTAATAGGATGTAAAGAGAATGGGAAAGAGGCTGAGGCCAGGCCATCTTTTACCCGGGTTGAAATCCAACCAATTTTAGAAGATTCTGTAAGCGTACGTGCCATTGAAGTGATGGGCCAAAATCTTGCATTTGCCGCAAATAGGGGGTGGTATGGACTATACAATGACGCGACAGGGGATTTTAAGGTAAATTTGCAGGAACAGGATTCCATTGCTCCGGAATTCAGGGCGGTGGCAAGCACAGATAATGATTTTTTCATGTTAAGTGTAGGAAGTCCTGCTTTATTATTTAAAACCGGTGATACGGGAAGAATGGAACTGGTTTACCGCGAAGATCATGAAGATGCCTTTTATGATGCCATGACGTTTTGGAACAATGCCGAGGGAATTGCAATGGGTGACCCTACAGATGGATGCCTGTCTGTAATAATAACCCGCGATGGAGGGCAAACCTGGAATAAACTGGAATGTGACGTTTTGCCGGCAGTAGAGGAGGGGGAGGCTGCTTTCGCAGCGAGCAATTCAAATATTTCGGTTGCCGGAAACAATGCCTGGATACTTTCTGGAGGGTTGAGATCAAGGATATTCCATACTGCAGATAAAGGGAACAGCTGGCAGGTATACGACACCCCGCTACTCCAGGGGGCCACTACTACCGGGGGTTATAGCATGGATTTTTATAATGATAAAAAAGGGATCATTGCAGGAGGCGATTATACAAATATTGAAGGAAATACCGGCAATATAGCGGTTACAGAAGATGGTGGAAAAACCTGGAATCTTGTTAGTGAAGGAAGTGGCCCCGGGTATATAAGTGGGGTAAGATATGTCCCAAATTCCTATGGAAATGAAATTGTGGCCGTAGGCCCGGGGGGAATTTACTATTCTGAAAATGCCGGTGAGAAATGGGCAAAACTTTCTTCTGAAGCACTACACACCATTAGGTTTGTAACAGATACTACCGCTTATGGAGGTGGGAATAACCGTATTGTGAAGCTGAAGTTCCTTTAATCAAAAAAAATAATCCGGATGATATCATCCGGATTACACATCAACTAATTAAACCAATTAATAATTTAATTTCGATTAGCAGTCCTGTTACGATATTCCTGGATCATCTTCTTATGGAAATCTGATTCAAGTTTATGTAATAATACGATCTCTCTGGCGCTCAGGATCTTTTTAAGATCTGTGAACAATTGCCTTTTAATAATATACTCCTCACGTTCCACCTCCAGATATTCCTTGAGCATGGCTTCAGCTTTTGAATCTGATATTGTGCCAATCTTATCCCAGTCTACATTCTCTCTTTTATGAAGAGCTCTTTTGTCAATTTCATACTTATTGTAGACCGGCCAGAATTTTTCAGCGGTTTGGGGAGACATATTTAATTCCTGTGTAATAAAAGCAACCTTCAGCGCTTTAATCCTTTCTCTGTGATCCTCCTCCTTCTTTTCCTGGGAATAGAGGGAAGAAAAGGCAGATAAAAACATTACAACTACAATTAAAAATTTTTTCATTTTCATTTATTCATATAAAAGTTCAGGGTCTTCGATATTCTCATTTATATAATTATATAATGCTTCCTCACTCAAATTCAACTTACTGTAGTCTCCATATGAGTAATGTTCATCGGTCATAAAAGTTGAAAGCTCATAAAAGTTGAGATCAAAATATCCTTCTTCTATGTATTTTTCAAGAACTGAAAGCTCAACAGAATCTATTGAATACACTGAGGTGTCATTATTAAAGTAGGTGGTGATAATGACTCCAATAAATACAGCTGCAACTGCAGCAGCGTAGAACAATTTTCTTACAGGGAATAACGGAATTACCTTAACAGGGTCTTTTTCCAATTGATCCAGGATCCTGTTTTCCAAAGTTTCAAAATAATCTTCAGGAATAGTAAAACCGGATTTACGACTATATGTAGGTATTATCCCGGAAGGATCATCCTGATTTACCGCATGCATCAATCTTTCTTCAAAATTCTCGAAGTAATCCTTCGGAACTTTAAATCCTGAGTTTAGATGAAATGGTAACTTATTATTTTCCATTTGGTTATTTGACTAAACAAATATTAAAAGGTTTAACGACTCTTCAAAAAATCCTCTATCTTTTTGGCTGCAATATGATAAGATGCTTTTAACGCCCCCTCACTTGTACCCAGGATTTTTGACATTTCCCGGTATTTTAATTCCTGAAAATATTTCATGTTGAAAACCTCTTGCTGCTTTTGCGGCAGGGTCGCTATAGCACGTTGTAATTTAAGCTGAATTTCATCCCCTTCAAAATAGACATCGCTTTCCAGTTTATTAATAAGATTAATTTGTAGTTCCTGGGAGGAAACCTGTAACTTCTTGGCCTTGCTGTTTAAAAATGTTATTGCTTCATTTGTAGCAATCCTGTACATCCAGGAGTAGAGCTTGCTCTCTCCCTTAAATCCTCCTATATTCCTGTAGATCTTAATAAATGTATTCTGCAATACATCATCAGCATCCTGATGATCTTTAACCATATTACGAACATGCCAATAAAGTCTTTCCTTATTCTCACTTAGAAGTTGCCTGAAAGCTTCATTGACAGATTTTGGATCCTGCAGTTGTTTTATTAAAAGATCTTCTTCTGTTTTCAATTGTAATTTCAATATGGGATAAAGTTATTGAATAATTGATTGATGCGATAAAATTAAATCAATCAAAAATGTAGGAAATATTACCTATATTTGTAGGAAAAACGTGCAATTCATCGATTAAATGCATTTTTTTCTGTTTATTTACTCTTTTTTTTTGGTAAACAGGTTTTTTGTTTTATATTTGAATCATCAAAACGATTTAATCTTTTTTTGCCCCAACAAGAATTATTGAATCAAAGCCGTATTTTCATTTGCCCCAAAATGGAGATATTTTAAAAATGGATGAACCTACTTCATCCATTTTTTCTTGTTTAAAATCTAAATTGATGAATTACTCAAAAGATTGCATTTCAACTAATTTCCTGTAAATTCCATCCTGCTCCAAGAGGTAATCATGTTTACCCTGTTCTACAATTTCCCCCTGATGCATGACCACTATCAGGCTTGCATTCTGGATTGTAGATAATCTGTGAGCAATCACAATTGAGGTACGGTTCCTCATCATATTTTCTAAAGCCATTTGGACCAGTTTTTCGCTTTCTGTATCTAAAGCAGAAGTTGCTTCGTCCAACACCATAATCGGGGGATTCTTAAGCACGGCACGGGCTATTGACAATCTTTGTTTCTGGCCGCCGCTAAGTTTATTCCCACTGTCACCAATGTTTGTATCAAGACCCTGAGGCAGATTTTCTACAAATTCCCAGGCATTTGCTATTTTTAGAGCCTCTATAATCTCCTTTTCAGTAGCATCAATTTTTCCCAGAGAGATATTGTTACGAACACTATCGTTAAATAAGATAGAATCCTGGGTAACAAGTCCCATTAAATTTCGCAGGGAATGTTTGGTTATTTTTCTTATATCTATGCCATCAATTTTAATAACCCCTTCATTCACATCATAAAATCTTGTAACAAGATTTGCAATGGTAGATTTACCGCTGCCTGACTGGCCTACAAGAGCAACTGTGGCACCTTTTGGAACTGTAAGACTAAAGTTCTTTAAGACCAGTTCATCCTCATACTTAAAACTGATATTTTCTATCTCTACAGATCCTTTAAAATCTGTGTGGACAATGGCATCGGGGGCATCAACTATATTGGATTCTGTTTCAAGGACATTGAGGATCCTTTCTGCAGCAGCATTTCCTTTTTTCACACTATAGGAAGCTTTGGAAATCTGTTTGGCCGGAGTTAAGATATTATAGGATAATGCAAGAAAAGCTATAAAAGTGGCCGCATCGAGTGTGCCTTCAACCAGAACCATTCTTCCTCCAAACCATAAAATAATTACTATTACAAATATTCCCAGGAATTCGCTTGCCGGGGAAGCAAGGTTCTGCCGGTTCACCAGGCTGTTAAGTATATTATTTAGTCTATTGGTGGATTCCTCAAATTTGGCCTGAAATCTTTTTTCGGCATTAAAACCTTTTACGATCTTAAGACTGGAAAGCGTTTCTTCAACAAGAGACAAAAAATGTCCATTTTCTTCCTGGGCTCTATGCGACTGAGCTTTTAATTTCTTACCGATAAGGGAAATTATAAAACCTGAAACAGGTAAAAAGATAAATACGAAAACAGTTAGCTTAGCACTTATCATTAGCATGGCTATGATTGTAAAAAGTATTGTAAGGGGCTCCCTCACAATAAGTTCCAAAATGGAAAGGAAGGAAAACTGGACTTCATTAACATCTGCTGTGATCCGGGAAATTGTATCTCCTTTCTTTTTCTCTGAAAAATATGCGATGGGAAGGGTTAAGATCTTTTTATACAGCTTGTCCCTGAGATCGCGTAATACTCCATTTCGAAGGAAGGTTATAAAGTAAGCGGCGAGATACCCAAACAGATTTTTCAGAAAAAAAAGCAAGACCACAATGGCACAGATAAAAATAAGCGCAGATAGTTCATCCTCAGCTACTCGCTGACTTACATGATAATTAAAATAACCTACGTAATAATCTTTGGCACCGCTCCAACCATTCCAAACCGGCATCGCATTAACTCTTTCTTCAGGATTTACCAGGATTCTTATAACAGGGATAAGTGCAATGAAAGAAAGGGTACTAAAGAGCGCATAAAATATATTACAGATAATATTGAGAACTGCAAAACGCTTATAAGGTCGTGCAAATTCAAGAATTTTTCTAAAATATGTCATTAACTATTATTCTACCTGCAGATCTTCTTTGATCTTAAGGATCTTTTGTTCAAGTTTTCTACTCACTTCCCTATAGTTGGCTACAGAATCCAGGGTCGTATTTACACTTATATAAAATTTAATCTTGGGTTCTGTTCCACTGGGCCTGGCGGCAACCTTGGTGCCGTCTTCGGTATAATAAATAATTACATTTGATTTTGGAATATCTATTGTATGCTCAGTATGGTCCTGAACATTTTTTGCCAGAGAAGACTGATAGTCTTCAATAAGAACAACTTTTTCTCCGTTAATTTCTGTAAGTGGATTTTCCCGCAGATCTACCATCATCTGTTTGATCTGCATTTCTCCTTCAATTCCTTTTCTTACCAAAGAAATAAGTTCCTCGCGATAAAGACCATAATGAGCATATAATTCCAGGAGTTTCTCATACATTGAACTGCCGGCGGCTTTCATATTTGCAGCTATCTCGCAGGCGAGAAGGGTAGCAGTGGCAGCATCCTTATCCCTTACAAAATCTCCCACCATAAATCCAAAACTCTCTTCCCCGCCGCCCACAAAATTAAGCTCGGGGTGGTCTTTGATCATTTTGGCAATCCATTTAAAGCCCGTAAGAACTTCGTGATATTGAGCTCCGTAACTTTCGGTTATGTTCTTGAGCATTGGAGTGGAGACAATAGTGGACGCTACAAAAGAATTATTCTGCAATTTTCCTTCCTTTTTCCATTGTTCCAGCAGATACCAGGTCATAAGGACCATGGTTTGGTTTCCATTTAATAATATGAGTTTGTTATCCAGATCTCTTACAGCAATTCCCAGCCTGTCCCCATCGGGGTCTGTACCTATAACAATATCGGCTTTTTCATCTTCAGCCAGTTTTAGCGCCATTTCAAGTGCTTCGGGCTCCTCGGGGTTGGGTGACACAACCGTTGGGAACTCCCCATCAGGCTCTGCCTGTTCTTTTACAAGATATACGTTTTTATACCCGGCTCTTTGAAGAACCTGAGGATTAACGGTGGAGGCGGTGCCATGGAGGGAAGTGAAAACTATCTTGAGTTCGTCTTTGGCAGAAGAAGGGGTGTTGAAACTACCGTTTTTGACTGATGCTTCTATAAAAGCCTCATCAACACGGGTGTCTATTAACGCTATCAAATCCTTATTAGCTTCAAAATTGATATCACTATATTCAATTTTATTGATCTCATCAATTACCAGACTATCCTGCGGTGGTACAAGTTGCCCGCCATCCTGCCAGTAAACTTTATATCCATTATATTCCGGGGGGTTATGACTTGCGGTAAGCACAATTCCGCAGTGGCAATTAAGGTATCTTACGGCAAATGATAATACAGGAGTAGCCCGCAAATCGGAAAAAAGAAAAACCTTAATTCCATTTGCCGAGAAAACATTCGCTACCACTTGTGCCAGTTCTTTACTGTTTCGCCGGCAATCATAAGCTATTACCACTTTAAGTTCCTCTCCCTGAAATTCTCTCTTTAAGACATTGGAAATTCCCTGGGTATTTTTTCCGAGTGTATATTTATTGATCCTGTTGGGGCCAACACCCATAATATCACGCATTCCACCGGTACCAAATGAGGTGTTCTTATAAAAACTCTCTTCGAGTTCTTTGGGGTCATTGTCGATAAGAAATTGAACTTTTTCCCTGGTTTCATTATCAAATGTTTCGTTTAGCCAGGATTGCGCTGTGGCTAATATTTCAGGTTTTATTGCAGACATAACTGATACATTTTGAAAACAAAAATAATGATTAAAGGTGAGGTGCTCAATTAATGCCTACTGTTTTGTTTACAAGATACTGGTCCTTTTCCCGCTTGCTTCTTAAAATAAGTTCGCCAAGGAAACCTGCTAAAAAGAACTGAGTTCCTATCACCATCAAAATGAGTGAAATATAGAACCACGGGTTTTGAGTTACCAGAATATTGGGAAGATCATGATACATTTTATACAATTTGGAAAGACCAATCCAGGCCGCCGCTGTAAAACCGAAAAAAAACATCAACACTCCCAATGCCCCAAATAAATGCATAGGCCGTTTTCCAAATTTGGAAAGAAACCAGATGCTTATAAGATCCAGAAAACCATTGATAAATCTTTCCATTCCAAATTTGGTTTTGCCGTATTTTCGGGCCTGGTGTTTTACCTCTTTCTCTGTAATATTTACAAATCCTGCATTTTTTGCCAGCACGGGAATGTACCTGTGCATCTCTCCATACACATCAATGTTCTTAACAACTTTTTTGTGATATGCTTTGAGTCCGCAATTAAAATCATGAAGTTTTACTCCCGAAGTTTTACGGGCAGCGGCATTAAAAAGTTTTGACGGCAGATTTTTGGACAGGACACTATCATATCTTTTTTTCTTCCAGCCCGATACAAGATCATAATTTTCCCGGGTGATGAGCCTGTAAAGTTCAGGAATCTCTTCCGGATTATCCTGAAGATCTGCATCCATGGTGATTACAACATCTCCCTGGGCAGCGAGGAATCCCGCGTGCAGTGCCTGGGATTTACCGTAATTGCGGTTAAACTTTATCCCTTTTACAGCAGGATTTTCCACAAATAGTTGCTGGATGACATTCCATGAATTATCTGTACTGCCATCATCAATAAATATTAGTTCATAAGAATAAGAATTGGACTGCATCACAGATACAATCCAATTATGTAATTCATTTAAAGATTCCTCTTCGTTAAGCAGAGGTATTACAATAGATAATTGCATTAAGATTGAATTTTTAACCCTGAGCTGTATAGGGATTTTCTTTTTTCATTACTAGTCCCGCTATTAATGAAATAATAAGGCCAAAGAACATATTTAAAACAATAATTACAGCCACACTTATCCAGGGAGAACTAAATTTAGCAGTCATTTCCATGGCCGTATCAAGTTGCTGCTCGGTCATATTGGGATTGGTTTCAATCATGGTCTCTCTTTGAATTTCTGCCATTTGATTCATATATTCAGGTTCGAGAAAATTGACAAGAACCAACATCCAAATAGCGGCAAAAAGACCACCGATTAAGGAAATTCCAACTCCCACCTTTAAAGCTTCTCCAAGAGAAAGATATCCCCTATTTTCAGATTTAAATGCTTTAATTCCAAGAATTATAACGATTACCAAAATCAAGAACCCAATAATGTTAATGATCATACTAGGTTGAAGGTGAGCATTAGTTACATAAGTTACAACACCCATTAACACCGAAATAATTCCTAATAAAACGCCATAATTAAGAATGAATTTTTTTGCTTCTGTTTTTACAGTTTCCATTTTTTAAATGATTGGTTATCCCGGTTAGTTAACAAATATAGCAAAACGTTACACACCAAAGGCTTTTTGCATTAATTTGCAGGGCCCAAAAATTAAGAAGTATTTTGTTTGTTATTTGGTAAAAATGCTTAAATTTGCCACTCGAAAAACGAACACGATTATAAAGATTAAAGAGATGAAGCAGGGAATCCATCCGGAAAACTATAGACTGGTAGCATTTAAAGATATGTCCAATGAGGAAGTATTCATTACAAAATCTACCGCCAATACCAAAGAAACTATTGAGGTAGAAGGTACTGAATATCCATTGGTAAAAATGGAGATCTCCAGAACTTCTCATCCTTTCTACACAGGAAAATCCAAATTACTGGATACTGCAGGTAGAATTGATAAATTCAAAAACAAATATTCCAAGTTCAAGAAGTAATATTCCTGACCATAAAATATAAAAGCCTTCAGAAATGAGGGCTTTTTTTGATTTAATAGAGTTAGTATTATTAATGTTTTAATAAGATTATAGCAGGAAATTCTGACTTTTTGATTTTCCTTGTACCTTTGATCAATAAATATTTTCTATGAATTATATTTTATTCGACGGTTCCGCCAGAAAAAAGCTGCTTCCGTTTACCTTCACACGCCCTGTGGCCGATATCCGGATAGGGATACTCACCATTAGAGAGAAATGGGAAATCTACCTTAATTCAACCACTACTACTGTCACAGAAGATTATCTGTCACAAAAGTGGCCTATGGTGGAGATGGAAGAAAATATTATGATAAACGGCGCATATCTGCCATCTCCGGCACTTGTTGAGCAAGTGCAAAACCTTCGGCCACAACAAGGAATCTTTGACGGGCAAGAGGTGGTAGCGTTCTTTACACGGGAAGATGAGGAAGTTGATTTTGATACATTTGAACATATTGAATTAAATGAGGAGGCATTCAGAATAGAGAATACCTGGGATATATTTTCTAAGAACGGGGAAGCTATAATTGCCGATTTCAAATTGATCACCGGTGACCGGAAAGGAATTCCCATTCCTGCATCCAATAATGTTATAAATCCAGACGATATTTTTATTGAAGAAGGCGCGAAGGTTGAATTTGCTACTCTTAATGCATCAACAGGACCTATATATATAGCGGTAAACTCTGAGATCATGGAAGGCTCACTTATAAGAGGCCCTTTTTCATTAGGAGAGCATTCGGTAGTAAAAATGGGAGCTAAGATATATGGTCCTACTACCGTGGGTCCTTATTCCAAAGTAGGAGGGGAGGTCACAAATTCAGTGATCTTTGCTTATTCCAATAAAGGACACGAAGGTTATCTTGGGAACTCGGTGCTGGGTGAGTGGTGTAACCTGGGAGCAGATACCAATAATTCCAATCTAAAAAATAACTATGCCGAGGTAAGATTATGGGATTATGAAACTGAAGGTTTTGCAAGAACCGGACTTCAGTTCTGCGGACTCATGATGGGAGACCACAGCAAATGTGGCATTAATACCATGTTCAATACAGGTACAGTTGTTGGGGTGAGCGCAAATATATTTGGGAGTGGTTTTCCCCGTAATTTTGTGCCAAGTTTCAGCTGGGGTGGGAGTGCTGGCATGACCACTTTTAAGACTTCTAAAGCCTTTGAGGTTGCTGAAGTCGTGTTGAGTAGGCGAAATATTGAATTCACAGATCAGGAAAAAACTATACTGGAGCACGTATTCGAGGAAACTAAAAAGTATAGAAGGGAATAGAAAAACTCTTGTTTTCCTTTACAAATAAAAGTGGGTATATTTGCAAATTAAAATTTGTACACCCAAATACCAAGGCAGGTGATGAGCGATGTTAAAAAAGTAGCTTTTTATACCCTGGGCTGCAAGCTCAATTTCTCTGAAACTTCAACAATAGCCCGCAGTTTTAAGAATGAAGGGTTTCAACGTGTGGATTTTTCTGAGTCGGCAGACATATACGTTATAAATACCTGTTCGGTAACAGAGAATGCAGATAAGAGATTTAAATCCATTGTAAAACAAGCCCAGAAAGCCAATGAAGAAGCCTTTGTTATAGCCATTGGATGTTATGCCCAGCTTAAGCCGCAGGAACTGGCAGATATAGATGGGGTAGATCTTGTACTGGGAGCCTCTGAAAAATTCAAGATCACAGATTATTTGAACGATCTTACCAAAACTGGTTATGCTGAAGTGCACTCCTGCGAAATAGAGGAAGCCGATTTTTATGTTAGTGCCTATTCTTTTGGTGATAGGACCCGGGCCTTCTTAAAAGTTCAGGATGGTTGTGATTATAAATGTACTTATTGTACCATTCCACTTGCCCGTGGCATCTCCCGAAGCGATAAACTTGAAAATGTATTAAGGAATGCTTCAGAAATTTCGGCCAGGGGAATTAAAGAAATTGTTCTTACCGGGGTTAATATTGGCGATTATGGTAAAGGGGAATTTGGAAATAAAAAACATGAACATACTTTTCTTGACCTGGTAAAAGCCCTGGACATGATACCGGGAATTGAACGACTTAGGATATCTTCGATAGAACCCAACTTACTTAAAAATGAGACCATAGATTTTGTAGCCGGAAGCAGGTCCTTTGTACCTCATTTTCACATACCTCTTCAGAGTGGATGCAATGATATCCTGAAAGCCATGCGACGTCGCTACATGAGAGAGTTATACATAGACCGGGTTGAACAGATTAAACAAAAAATGCCGGATGCCTGTATAGGAGTAGATGTGATTGTAGGATTTCCGGGAGAAACCGATGATCATTTTTTGGAAACCTATAACTTCCTGAATTCTTTAGATATTTCTTATTTGCACGTATTTGCTTTTTCTGAAAGAGATAATACCCCGGCAGCCCAAATGGATAATCCTGTACCTTTGAAAGTTCGCAAAAAGCGTTCTAAAATGTTAAGAGGTCTCTCTGCGAAAAAAAGAAGAGCTTTCTATGAAAGCCAGTTAAACACTATACATACTGTGCTGTTTGAAGGAGAAAACAAAGAAGGCTATATACACGGGTTTACAGAAAATTACGTTAAAGTAAAAACCCCGTGGAACCCTGAGCTTGTGAATACCTTACACGAAGTGATACTGGAAAATATTGAGGAAGATGGCATCGTGAAATTTCGTTATGCCAATACCCGGGTGGTAGCTTAAATATTGATCCCTACTGGCAGAAGACTTTTATATTTTCTCCTGTTTTTCCTTATAAATTTCGCAATTTCCGGGCTTGTTGGCACAACTCTATCAGATCCTTCACTTATCTGATTGAGAAGTTCTTCTAGAAATGGATCAAGGTAACCATCCTCTTTTAAATGATCGGGCATGTTCAATTTGGTGAGGAAAATTTTTCTTTCCTGCTGGGAGTATTCTACTGTAACCAATTCTTCCTTTAATACAGATTCAAATTGCCTCAGAAATTCATTCTTGGTTATGACAATATTTTCATCATTCATCGTTGTAGTGTTTTAGTTAAAGCAAAGGATTTTGAAAATAACCCGGTCAAAAAAAGGAAAACAGGAATATCTGGAGATTAAGATCTGAAAAAGGTATTATATAAAAATCCTTATAAAATTCAAGTTCTTAAAGTTGCTTAATTTCAAAATCAGCCATTTACAAAGTTAAAGGATTATTTTACATAAAGCAATCAAAGATTTAACCCTTCTTAATTAAGAACAAAAAATAGACATATATAATTTCTCAAATTGGGAAAGCATTTAAATTTCAATTAAATTTGAGGGAATATGCCGCCCTTAACATACTCAATATATTATCTGGTAATGCCCAATCAAAAAGAATTAATCCATATTTATTTTATGCCTGGTCTGGCTGCAAATTCCAGCATCTTTGAAAAAATAAGATTACCTGAGGACCAGTTTGAAATTCATATGCTGGAATGGATCATTCCGGGAACAGATGAATCATTGCCGGATTATGCCAGGAGAATGCTTAAATATATAAGGCATGAAAATATAGTTTTGATTGGGGTATCTTTTGGTGGAATAGTTGTGCAGGAAATTGCAAATTATATTAAGTTACGCAGGCTAATTATAATTTCCAGTGTTAAATGTAGAGATGAATTGCCAAGACGTATGAGATTTGCTGCCAGAACCGGGATTCATAAATTGTTACCCGTAGGACTTCTTGATTATATAGATCAGTTTGAAAAGGTTGCAGTTAATGAGTTTTTAAAAAAAAGAGCCAGGTTATACAGGAAATATTTATCTGTAAGAAATAATAAATACCTCTATTGGGCTATTGACAATATGGTTAGGTGGGAGTGCGATAAACCCCGTGAAAACATAGTTCATATACATGGAGATGAAGACATGGTTTTTCCTTATAAGTATATTGGAGATTGCATTACAGTGAAAGGGGGAACACATATAATGATCATAAACCGGTATAAATGGTTTAATAAAAATTTACCTGAGATTATTTTAACCGGTAAATTAAAGCAGGCAAAAAATAATTTAAAAAAAGCATTATGAAAATCTTAAAAGGGTTGTTGATGGGAATTGGTTTTATAGCCGTAATCGGAATAAGTATTCAGGCTGTACAGGAAGGCCCTCTTACGGTTAATGGGGATCCTGAGGGAAAAGATTATTTTGGAGATAAAGTAACAAGGGACTATAATGTGTACGCTTTACCTATGCCTGAAAATCTGAATTTTGCGGGGGAAAGAGTTCCAATTGAAGATCCTGATATTTATGAAAGAATGGACAGGGAGCTACTGGTAAATACCTACTGGCAGTCAAATGCATTATTATTGATGAAACGCGCCAACAAATTTTTTCCGGTGATTGAGCCGATATTAAAAGAATATGGAATTCCTGATGATTTTAAATATGTCGCTGTAATTGAAAGCAGTCTTACCCAGGCAGTTTCTCCTGCAAAAGCTACAGGTTTCTGGCAATTGATGGAAGGCACCGGAAAAGATCTTAAACTAGAGATCAACAGCAATGTGGATGAAAGATATCACATAGAAAAATCTACCAGAGCTGCTGCAGAATATTTATTGCGTTCCAAAGCACAGTTTGGTACATGGACAATGGCCGCCGCCGCATACAATGCAGGCAATCGCGGTGTTAGCAGGCAGGTGGACCGGCAGGGGGTAAGTGGTTATTATGATCTTTTACTTAATGAAGAAACGGGAAGATACGTTTTCAGGATTCTGGCTCTTAAGGAGATCATGAGCAATCCTAAAAAATATGGATTCAATTTTACAGAAGAGGATTTATATCATAATGTACCCACCTATAAAGTTAAGGTTGATTCCCCTGTTGCAGATTTTGCCGAATTTGCCAAACTCCATGGGATCAATTATAAGATCTTAAAAATTCATAATCCATGGTTACGTGAAGCTCATTTAAACAATGCCACTAAAAAGGCATATGAAATTGAAATCCCTCAAAAAGGTATTTACAGGGCAGTAGATTAATAAGGATTTTAATTATTGACTGCGATGGGATCTGGCAGGGAATCAAAGTTGCCGTCACGCAGAAGATGGTTTGCAATACCGTCAAAAATGGAATTATAATTTATATCCATTGATTCTTGTAAACCCGTAGAATAGGGATGGGATATTCCTCTTCTTATGTCGAGAATTTCCTTGTCTGCATTTAATAGAAATATAGTAGGGAATCCAAGAGTATGTTTTAAGCGACTTACCACAAAGTCATCTTTATTATTAAGCTCGTCAACATATACTACAGATACATGCTTGCTAAAATCTTTGGCTACCTTTTGAGTCGCCTTTTTTGAGTCCCAAAACAAAACTACAAAATCTATACGATCCTTATATTTTTCGGCCAGTTGGTTTAAAGCAGGAATTTCTCCTTTTGTCGTAATACACCAGGTTGCATAAGTTATAAGATAGACGGGCTTTTTAAGATCATGCAGGTTAACTGGTTTATTGTTTAAACGGGTGAAAGTGAAATTATCCATATAACTTCCTTTTAAATTATACTGGATAAGTGAATCGAATAAAACTTCGGCGCGCTCAAAATCCCTGTAAAAATAAGCGTCAGCAGCCTTCTGCTCATATTTTGGAAAATGTAAAGAAAGAGCCTGGGAGAAAAGGAGTTGGTCTTCCTCCTGACAATAGGCGCTGTTACACACCCATAACAATGTAAGAATTAGGAGTAAATTTCTTACCATTTATTGCAATTAGGGTTCTAACTGCAAAATTACGAAAACACAAAGGCTTAATTTAAAATATTCGTTAAACTACACTTAAATCGGGATGAATTACCAAAATTTAAATATTTCCTTAATAATATTTAACAAACAGGGATTCTTAAATCTTTTTCATTTGTTGTTTCATCATCCCGATTTGTTCTTTAAGCATTCCGTGCTTATCAAGTTTTTTAGCTTCAGTAAGTAACATTTGAGCCTCTCTTTTTCTTCTTTTGGTCATGGCTATACCTGCCAGATTTAATTTGGCCATTGCCAGGTCCTGGTCCATGGAGAGACCTAATTTAATTGCTTTTTTAAAAAATTTTTCGGCCTGGGATATATTCGTTTGAGTGAGCATAAGTCCATGAAGGTACCAATAATATCCTTGTTGCTTTTGTATAAGGGCCGCTTCGGGATCTTTAATCCTGTCAAGCCATTTTTTAGCTCCCGGGAAATCCTGTTTTCTCAGTCTCAAAAAGGCCATTAAGATCATCTCATTTTTAAAATACAGGAAGACAAATACAAGGGATAACAGGATGAACATGATGCCATTTCCAATGTTTCCTTCAATGAATTGCCATACCGCTGCGGCAAAAATTATTCCCGCTAATACAATTTTTATATTCTTATTGAACATTATGCCTTATTTTAGAGGCCGCAAAGTTAATAAAAACAATTCGAAATTATTTTTATTTAGTTTTTGGAAGAGATAAAAGTCTTTGTATATTTGCCCGCAGTTTTAAAGAGAGGTTTAGGACTAATTTAACGCAGATTTCCCACAGGAGAATAAAAGATAATTAAAATGAAAAGAACGTTTCAACCATCTAAAAGAAAAAGAAAAAATAAGCACGGTTTCAGAGAGCGCATGGCAAGTGCCAATGGAAGAAAAGTGCTGGCTAGGCGAAGAGCAAAGGGTAGAAAAAAATTATCTGTATCTTCTGAAAACAGACATAAGCACTAATGATAAATTAGTCTCCAAATAACAAGGTGTTACTTTTTAAAGTAACGCCTTTTTTTATATCTAAACGCATTCTATTTTAATAAAAATTAATTTAAATTCTTAAAATGCCAAAAAATAAAGAATTAAAATGTGTTCTAATAATCGGTTCGGGTCCTATAGTTATTGGTCAGGCTTGTGAATTTGACTACGCAGGGGCACAATCCCTTAAATCTTTAAGAGAAGAGGGCATTGAGACAATACTTATCAATTCCAATCCTGCAACTATAATGACAGATCCTGCGATGGCAGATCATGTTTACCTTTTACCTCTTACCACCCGTTCAATAATAACCATTCTTAAAAACCATCCTAATATTGATGCTGTACTGCCAACAATGGGAGGACAAACAGCTCTAAACCTTTGTATTGAGGCAGATGAAAAAGGAATATGGAAAGATTTTGGGGTTAAACTTATTGGGGTTGATATTGATGCGATTAATATCACAGAGGACAGGGAAAAATTCAAGCAGCTTATGGGCCGGATAGGCATTCCCGTTGCTCCGGCCAAAACAGTCACATCTTACCTGCAAGGGAAGGAAGTTGCCCAGGAATTTGGTTTTCCACTTGTAATACGAGCTTCCTTTACCCTTGGAGGAAGTGGAGCTTCATTTGTTCATAGAGCCGAGGATTTTGATCACCTGCTCACAATGGGCCTTGAAGCCTCACCCATACATGAGGTTCTTATAGATAAAGCTCTTGTAGGATGGAAAGAATATGAACTTGAGTTATTAAGAGATAAAAATGATAATGTAGTCATAATTTGTTCTATTGAAAATATGGATCCTATGGGTATCCACACGGGAGACTCCATTACAGTTGCACCCGCAATGACATTAAGCGATACTGCATACCAACGTATGCGGGATATGGCGATCCTGATGATGCGCAGCATTGGGGATTTTGCAGGTGGATGTAACGTTCAGTTCGCAGTGAGTCCCGATGAAAAGGAAGATACAATAGCTATTGAGATCAACCCCAGAACTTCAAGATCATCTGCTCTGGCATCTAAAGCTACCGGTTATCCGATTGCAAAGATCGCTTCAAAACTTGCTATAGGTTTTACTCTTGACGAGCTACAAAACCAGATAACAAAAACAACTTCAGCATTATTTGAACCTACTCTGGATTATGTGATCGTAAAAATTCCACGCTGGAATTTTGATAAGTTTGAAGGCAGCGATCGTACTTTAGGGTTACAAATGAAATCTGTGGGTGAGGTAATGGGTATTGGAAGATCTTTCCAGGAAGCATTGCATAAAGCCACCCAATCTCTTGAGATCAAAAGAAATGGTTTGGGAGCAGATGGAAAAGGGCTCACCAAGTATGAAGAGATTATAGAGAAGCTTACTTATGCCAGCTGGGACAGAGTATTTGTAATATATGACGCTATTCAGGCCGGGATATCCCTGAGCCGTATCCACGATATCACAAAGATAGATATGTGGTTCCTTAAGCAGTATGAGGAACTATATGCACTGGAGGTTGAAATTTCCAAATATAATATTGACAGCCTGCCTAAAGATCTGCTGTTGGAGGCTAAGCAAAAGGGTTTTGCAGACAGGCAGATAGCCCATATGCTTAAATGTCTTGAAAGCCAGGTTTACAATAAAAGAGATGAGCTTAATGTAAATAGAATTTTTAAGCTGGTGGATACCTGTGCAGCAGAATTTAAAGCTGAAACACCTTATTATTATTCAACATTTGAAGCCGAAATAGAAACTAAGGAAGGTCGCAGATATGTAGAAAATGAGAGTAAGGTTAGTGACAAGAAGAAGGTGGTTGTTCTTGGGTCCGGGCCTAACAGGATAGGCCAGGGGATTGAATTTGATTACAGTTGCGTTCACGGCGTGCTTGCAGCCTCAGAATGTGGTTATGAAACAATAATGATCAATTGTAATCCTGAAACTGTATCAACAGATTTTGATGTTGCAGATAAACTTTACTTTGAACCCGTATTCTGGGAACATATCTATGACATCATACGTCATGAAAAGCCGGAAGGGGTGATTGTGCAGCTAGGAGGGCAAACCGCTCTAAAACTTGCTGAAAAACTGGACAGGTACGGTATAAAGATCATGGGTACGAGTTTCAAATCCCTTGATCTTGCTGAAGATCGCGGAAGTTTCTCCCGTTTACTTGAGGCAAACAACATCCCTTTCCCCGAATTTGGTGTAGCCGAAACAGCCGAAGAAGCTCTCGCCGTGGCCGAAAAGCTTGATTTCCCCATCCTGGTCAGGCCTTCTTATGTACTGGGAGGACAGGGTATGAAGATAGTGATCAATAAAGATGAGCTGGAAGCCCACGTAGTTGATCTTTTAAGATCAATACCAAATAATAAATTACTTCTGGATCATTACCTTGACGGAGCCATAGAAGCCGAAGCAGATGCTATTTGTGATGGGGAAAATGTATATATCATAGGGATCATGGAGCATATTGAGCCTTGTGGAATACATTCAGGAGATTCCAACGCCTTACTTCCTCCATTTAACCTTGGAGACCTTGTTATGCAGCAAATTAAAGACCATACCCATAAAATAGCCCTGGCTCTAAATACAGTCGGACTTATTAATATACAATTTGCAATCAAAGATGATAAGGTGTTTATCATTGAGGCTAACCCAAGAGCTTCCCGTACAGTGCCGTTCATCGCTAAAGCATATGGAGAACCTTATGTGAATTATGCCACAAAGGTAATGCTCGGTTACAATAAGGTGACAGATTTTAAATTTAATCCTCAGTTAAAGGGTTATGCGATCAAACAACCGGTTTTCTCCTTCAATAAGTTTCCCAATGTAAATAAACAATTGGGGCCAGAAATGAAGAGTACCGGGGAAAGCATATTGTTTATTGACAGTTTAAAGGATGATGCTTTTTATGAATTGTATTCCAGAAGAAAAATGTATTTGAGTAAATAATCCTAAAAGGTAGATAAAAAAGGGAGCTACAAATTAAATGTAGCCCCCTTTCTATTTTGGTAAAGTTAGTCTATTGCTTTGACATTTCCAGTGTTTGAACCGAGTTCCTGCCATCTGTAGATTTCCAAACCTGCTTTTTCTTGGTATTGGTGACCATGATCCATGTCTTATCAAATTCAGATCTTTGTCCTGGGCCGGATTGGGAACTGGATAAGGTAATAATATCGTCTCCCTGCATGTTCCAACGAAATGTATCCCTATCATTAAATTCATTCTGGAACATATTGTATTGAACATTTTTTTCCCCTGTTCCATTCTTTTTAATAGTTAAAACACCTGCATTTCTGGTGGTATGGTTTTGACCCTGTTGATTGTCAACTTCATACCTGTCAATATTCCAGGTTCCAATAATCTTGGGGCTACAACTTGTAACAATTAGCATTATTGCTGTAATGATAAAAATCTTTTTCATAGGTATATATTTATTATTTTTTAAATGGAAATATGCATTTCAAATGTTGCCTTAGTGTTTGCATCATATTATCGCTTATGCACACTTCTTGATATTTTATTTTTTATAAAGATAACTATAAACAAAGGGTTTTAAACAAGATGAGCAGCATTAGCCGGGAATTTTCACGTAATTTTAGCAGATGAAAGAACTTGTTTTAACATTTGGAGGAATATTGGGCACATTAGGTATAATCTTCGGTGCTTTTGGAGCTCATGCATTAAAGAAGAAGCTTTCTGAAGATCAACTCAAAGGTTTTGAAACAGGCGTTAAATATCAAATGTATCACGCCATAATCCTTATTATAATCGGCATTGTTTTTCCTTTGATAGAAATTTCTCAAATTATAATGGCCTGGTGTTTTTTGCTTGGGATCCTGCTTTTCTCATTTAGTATATATGGATTGGTGATGAGTTCAGCAAGGGGAAGAAAATTAAGCATTTTAGGTCCCTTAACTCCTATTGGTGGGTTGCTATTGGTGGTGGGCTGGATTATTTTCACATATAATCTTTCCAGCTGGGCTCTTTATCTTTAGGAAAAAACTTAGAGGGTTTCCTGTTTTAGCCATTGCCTGCGATATCTTTCAGCAAACACAGCAATTATAATTAATTGCAGGATATGGTATAGCATAATTGGAAGAAGGAAAAGACCCATACTTGCGCTTCCTCCGAAAATAATCTTCGCCATTACCGACCCATGCACCAGGGATTTTTTTGTTCCGGCAAATTTTGCAGTTATAGTGTCCCGAAGATCTAAATTCATTAATTTACAAATATAGCCCACCAGAAAATACACGCTAAAGAATAATACAATAACGATCAGGATAAGTTTAAGAAGGTCCACAAATTCAATGGTTTCAAAAAGATTTGATGTAAATGAATTGCTGAAACTGGAGAAAACAATCAGGATGATAACAGACTTATCAAAGATTCCCAATTTGCGATTATGCATGCGGGCTAAATGTCCCAGATATCTTTGGAGGAACAGGCCTAATACAAGTGGTAAAACTATTTGCAATAAAAGTTTGGTCATCACATCTCCAAGCGCAAACTCTCCATTGTGCCTAATAAAAAAGCTCAACCATAAAGGAGTTAGGATAATCCCTATGAGTCCCGAAATACTTGCATTAAAAATAGCTGTAGGCAGATTGCCTTTCGCAATTGCTACCATTACCACAGAAGAGGAAACTGTGGAAGGTAAAACTCCCAGAAAGAAAATTGCGATCCAAAGAACTGAGCTCGTTCCTTCATCAAAAAAAGGTATAAATAAAAAAGTAAGAATAGGAAAAAGAAGAAAGGTTACAGATTGGATCAACAGGTGCGACCGGTAATTAAAAAAGCCCGCTTTTAAATCGGTAGGGTGGAGTTTAAGGCCATAAAAGAAGAAAATAAGCCCTATTCCAATATCTATGATCGTGGCCAGAGGGAAGGCATTTAAAAGTAACGGAAAGAAATAGGCAAATATAATAGCAGCAAATAATGCTATGATGAATCCGTTTGATCTCAAAGTTCGAGTTTTACGTTATGCCCTTCCAGTAAGTGGAGATATTCTTTTGAAGAAAAATCTGTTTCGTTAAATTCTTTGCTCCGTTTAATTTTCATTATAAAGCGTTTGATTGCCTTAACATATCGCCTGATATCATTGTCGGTTTCCAAAATGAGACCCGGGACCGGTACAGATTGATTCTTATTATTTTTGGCCACCATTGTAAAATGGGAAGAGTTGCAATGTTTTATCCCCCCTGTCTGAATATTTTCTGCTTCTACCCGTATTCCTACCACAATTGAAGTGTTCCCCACATAATTTACTGAGGCTTTCATTGTTACCAGTTCTCCAATTTCTATGGGAGCCAGAAAATCAACAGTATCCACACTCGCTGTGACGCAATATACCCCGCTGTGTTTTGAAGCACAGGCGAAAGCAATTTGGTCCAGAAGGGAAAGAATGTACCCCCCGTGGATCTTTCCATTAAAATTGGAATGGGAGGGAAGCATAAGCTCTGATATTGTTACCTGGGACTCTGTAATCCTTTTAAAACTTTGATCTTTCATTACCTGTCTCTAAAATGGGGGGATCGCACTTCTTCAACATCCTGTATAAAATATTTTGTATCTCCCCAAAACAGGAATGTCGCATATCTTTCAATATATGTAAGCTTTACATAATTCCCTTCATTCTGCTGTAGTTTTTCTACTACCTGGGTATTACCGCCCAAAACCGAAAATTGAAAAATTTGAGCCCCGCTTATTCCCTGGCTTATTTCGCCTTCCCAGGTTTTATAAATCACTCCTTTTTTACTAAACTTGATCAACTCTCCGGTACGAGTACCTTCGCTATATGGCACATAGTATATGAAAGCAAAATAAAAAAGATATAGAACTGCCAGTCCTCCAAGAATATAGAATAAAGTCTTTTTCATTGTTATAAGGCCTCATAGACCAGTTTAATGAATTCTTCGATTTTTGAAGGTTCCAGCCATCTCGTTACAATTACAATATCTTTTGTGCGGTCTATAATTATAAAATTACCTCCAAATCCTGCTGCATAAAATATATCTTCTGAAAGGCCTTTCCACTGCCTGTTGCCTGGTTTGTTGAGCCACCACATATAACCATAATTTGAATTTACAGGTGATGGTTGTATAGCTTCCTCTATAAGATCTGGTGATAACACCTGTTCTTTATTCCACCTCCCGTTGCGGGCAAATAATAATCCGAATCTTGCCATATCTTCGGTATTTATGAAAATCCCACCCCCGGAATGGCCTCCCCCGGTAACAGATTGCATTTTTAGACCATCTATATCTACCCAGGCATTATCATATCCAAACCACCTCCAGGTTGTAGAGGCGCTTATTGGATCCATAATTTTTTCCTTAAGGACCTGAGGCAGGGGCTTGCGCCATACATTTAACAAGGAATAAGCGAGAAGATTTACCCTCACATCGTTGTATTCAAATACAGTCCCGGGTTCATTTAGTTTACGGTTTTTCCAGTCGTCGAGTCCCCCGGAAGATGGCGGCCTGTCCGCCCAGTCATATCCTCCCCAAAGCTGGCCGCTCCAGTCTGATGTTTGATCAAGAAGATGCCTCCATGTTACCTTACTATTGTGCTGTCCTTCAAACGTCCTGTCCCAAACATAATTCTCTACTTTTTCTTCCGTATTATTTATTAATCCTTCCTGAAGTGCCAGTAGGGCGGTGGTGGAAAGAAAACTTTTGGTTACACTAAAGGTCATATCCACCCGCTTTACATCTCCCCAGCTCGAGATTATATAACCATTTTTTAATATTATTCCAGCAGGGCCTCCTCTTTTTTTTGTAGGACCATAGATCTCATGGAAGGGTTCCTGTTCAAAACCCTTCAGGATGGCTTGTCTTAGATCTTTTGATCCCGAATACTCGTTATCCCCGGCAAATTTTACTGCCTTGTTAAGCTGGTTCAGATCAATTTTAAATTCTGTTGCGGTTCTATTTTCCCATTGCCCTTTTTCCGGAAAATAAGTCTGTGCAGGAGCCGCTGTAAATACTATTAAAGCACTGATTAATAATGATAAATTCAATTTCATTTAAAATATTAGTTTAAGGATTTTGTTTCTTCTTCTGCATCTATTTCAGCCCGGGATATCATTTTTTGGTCAAGTTGCTTGCTTGCTTTTGCTCCCAGAATTTTAAGTTTCTCCACCCTGTTGATCAGGTTTCCTTTCCCGGTTAGTTTTTTCATAGCTGTATCATAACTTCCCTGGACAGTTCCAATTTGCCTTCCCACTTTTATCAGGTCCTCTGTAAGATTTACAAACGAATCGTACAACGCCCCGGCCTGATTTGCAATATCTATAGCATTTTGTTTTTGCTTCTCATTCTGCCACATGCTGTCTACTGTTTTTAAAACGGCAAGTAGGGTGGTAGGGGTTACTATAATTATATTTTTATCAAAAGCTTCCTGGTATAGATTGGGATATTGGTTTGAGGCCAAAGCAAAGGCTGCTTCAATGGGAATAAAAAGCAGGACAAAATCGGGGCTTTCCATATCATACAAAGTATGATAATTCTTTCCGCTTAATTCCTCAACTCTTTTTCTTACAGAGATCAAATGGCTTTTTAGATGGAGTTTTCTTTCGGTTTCACCATTTTCATTAATACATCTTTCATATGCCACAAGGCTAACCTTGGAATCCACTATCATCTTTTTGTTTCCAGGCAGGTGAATCACCACGTCTGGCCTTATATTTTTTCCTTCTTCTGTATGGAAATTCTGCTGAACGAAATATTCACTATCCTTCTTTAAACCACTGCGTTCCAAAACACTTTCAAGGATCATTTCACCCCAACTCCCCTGCATTTGAGTGTCTCCCTTTAAAGCCTTTGTAAGATTGGTTGCCTCCTCGCTTATCTTAATATTCTGTTCATGCAGGAACTGAAGTTGTTTTCCCAACTGGGCATGCCTTTCTATAAAATCGTTTGAATTTTTATCTACTTTCTCTTCAAAGCTTTTGATTTTATCATTCAGGGGAGTAAGAATATTCTGAAGGTTTTCCTTATTGAGCAGGGTGAATTTCTCTGATTTACTGTCAAGAATCCGATTGGCCAGATTTTCAAATTCCTTGGTGAATTTTTCCTGGAGCTTTTCTACTTCCTGTTTTTGTTCCTCATTTCTTTGCAAAAGGTTTTCAAATTCAGAATTTCTTCGGGTGAGTTCTGTTGCAAGAATATCTTTTTCCCTTCTTATGTCTTCTCTTTCCTTTTCGGTTTTAAATAGCTTTTCATCAGCTTCAGATTTGATTAACGACAATTGAGATTTATTTTCCTCTAAAGTTCTGGTAAATTGAGATCTAAGATCTTCTATCTGAAGTTTTAAGTGAGTATTTTGTTCAGATAAAACAGTTGAGTTTCCCCGATTTTTAAGATTGGAAATAAACCTTCCAAAAAAAAATCCCATTGCCACGGCAAGTAGGATTACTATTAGAGGTAGAAGGATTTCGGCCATAAAAATTGGTGAATGTATCTTTTCAAAGATACTTTTCTTTTTGTCAATTAAAAACCCATCATAGGTTCAGATCAGGTAATTATTTTAAAGGATTGAGATTTATCATCAAAAAATATGAGATCTGGGGGAAACATTTTTGAAAATACATTATTGGTTATTAACTCAGTGGGGGTGCCAATATTCACGTTATTCTCCTGCATCAATATTATTCGATCGCATAGCTGAATGGCAAGGTTGATTTCATGCGTTGAAAAAAGGATCGCTTTTTTTGTTTTGCTGGTAAGATCTTTCAGAAGTTTCAGAACATATGCCTGGTGGTAAATGTCCAGATGGGTTGTGGGTTCGTCTAATATTACCAGGGCAGTATCCTGGGCAATGGCCCGGGCGATTAGAACCTTTTGCAACTGGCCATCACTCAGCTCATAACATTTTTTATGCTGCAGGTCCTCTATATCTACCAGTTTCATTGCATTATTTATGAATTCCCGATCCCTGGGGGATAACGTACCTATCCAGTTGGTATAGGGTTGTCTGCCAAGGGCTATTAATTCAAAGACACTGAGGTTTTTTGATATGGGTTGTTCTGTAAGAACTATACTTATTAGCTCTGAAAGTTTTTCTGAAGGGATATTTGTCAAATCCTGGCCATTGATCGATATAGTCCCTGATAAAGGCTCCTGTACGCCTGTTAAACTCCGTAATAATGTAGATTTTCCAACCCCGTTAATGCCAATTAACCCAACTAATTCCCCTACACCTAATTCCATATTTATATTAGAGGCAATAATAGTTTGTTCTTTTTTACTACGGTAACCAATTTGAAGATCTTTGGTTGAAAGAATGATATTTGGAATTTGCGATATCATGATCAGAACAGGAATTTTCGTTTTCTTACCAATAACCAGATCACTACCGGCGCTCCTATAAGAGAAGTGATGGCATTGATGGGCAAGGTATACTGGCTTCCGGGCATTTGTGCTGCGATATCGCAAATAAGCATTAAAATAGCTCCCCCCATGATCACAGCGGGTAATAATATTCTGTGATCATTTACCTGGATTACCTGGCGAATAAGATGAGGCACTGCCAGACCCACAAAAGCAATAGGTCCTGCAAATGCGGTGATGCTGCCCGCGAGTATACTTGTAGCCAGAATAATAATAAATCTGTTCTTCGCGATCTTAACCCCCAGGCTCTTTGCATACTGTTCTCCCAAAAGCAGTGTATTTAAATTCTTAATGCAGGTAACGGCCAATAATATCCCTATAATCCAGAAAATTACAAGGATCAACACTTCCTCCCATGAAAGATTACCAAGGCTTCCAAATGACCAGAAAATATATTGTTGTAACTGGGCGGCAGGACTAAAATACGCAAGTACGCTTACCACAGCAGCGGTGAGACTTGCAAACATTAATCCAATGATCAAAATGGCCATGGTATCCCGCAGTTTAGCTGAAGCAAGTAACACCGCAAGAAGAACCAGTAAGCTGCCTATACTGGAAGCAATTACGATACTCCATTTGGACAACAGGACAGAAGCCCATACTCCTCCAAAAATAGATGCGCCCATAATAATCAACGCCACTCCAAGACTGGCTCCGCTGCTTAGACCCAAAACATAAGGCCCCGCTAGAGGATTTCGAAAAAGGGTTTGCATCAGCAGTCCGCTCACTGCCAGACCAGAGCCTGTAAGTATTGCGGTGAAGACCTTTGGCAATCGATAATCAAGCACAATATAAGACCAATTGTCCTGAGCAACACTCTCTCCTAAGAGCGTTGCGATCACCTCTGTAAAAGGTATATATACCGAACCGGAGCTCAAGTTTAAAAATGCTGTAAGTATTACAACCAGAAAAAGGATGAACAGGAGAATTTTGTATTTTTTAGTTTCCTGCACTTATTCAAGAGGTTTAAAGAAAACAAGTTCATGTTCCGGCATTAACCGGGGATGGAATATCGAAATAAGATCTTTGAGGACAAGGTCCGGTCGGTTTGGTGCCAATTCGTAATAGATAGCCCCTCCTGTTTCTCCTGTAGTATTGCTGTATGTAAATACATTTTGATTTTTCACCGCCTTAAATCTGGAGTAATGTAATGATGATTCGTTTAATTGGGAAAAGCTTTTAAATTGTCCTGGGGCTATCCAAAAATCTGCTTCTCCGGCTTCGCTTAATACGGTTTCAAATGCCAATGATCTGCTGCCAGTACCACGGGTTTCTTTATAAATGTAATTTGCATTGGCATCTTTTATGAAAAGTGCACTCCATGAATTTCCATAAGGAACATACCACTGGTCCTTGAACATAGATCCACTCAACACCGTAGGAATTTCAGAAGCAGTGGCTGCCAGCTCCTTAGCGTTATTATAATTAGCAGCAACTTCCTTAAAAAGTTTTTCGGCTTCATCACTTTTATTAAAAAGCGCCCCGAAATATTTGATCCATTCTGCCTTTCCCAGGGGTGTTTCCTCTGTCCAGTCTCCATTATACATTACCGGGATACCGCTTTTTTCGATAGTATTCAGAGTTTTGTTGGAATTATTGATGGCAAAGCCTATCACAACTTCAGGTTTAAGAGAAATAAGTAACTCTGTATTGAGTGCATCGTTACTGCCTATTTCGGTTATTTTATTTTGACTAATCAAATTACGGGTTTCGATGGAAGAGATAAAATCAAGGCCCGGAAATCCTACCAGGGTATTAGTCTCATCCAGGGATTCCAGGGATGGGATGTATGTAGTTGAAGTAAGTACAATTCTTGAAACCGGGATCCGAATCTTATGATCATATTCCAGTTCCCCGGGAATATTTGCACCTTCTTCAAAAAGGAGGTAAGTAAAGGATCTGGATGATCCCGGCCAGGGATCATTGACTTTTAAAAGTTTAAAATCTTCAAATTGAATGATTGTAAAACCTTTGGCATAATTGACCGCAAGAGTATCTCCATCAGGTATTATCTCTGTTGTGGACTTTGTTTCGTTCTTACACGAAATTAATAGGGGGATTAAAAAAAGGAGATACTTCAGCAAAATATTTATTTGAAGTCCAAAAGTAAGATTATTTAAAATTTTATGGTGCCACCACATAGAAATGTTTATTTTCGTGTTGAAATTTTGGTTTGACCCGGTCTTATAAATTAAGATCCTGTCGATTAAAAGGGAATCAGGTGACCCTGTAAAGATTACATAATCTTCTTAGTAAATCCTGAGCTGTTCCCGCAACTGTAAGCTTAGTCCCGCATACCGGGATGTCTTTTGTTACTACTTCAAAAACCACTGTTTGGAAAAGTCCGGATGGGAAGGTAAACAAAAGAACGCAAGCCAGGAGACCTGCCAGATTCAACCTAATGTCAAACTTTCGGGATAAAAGTTTGGTGTAGTTTACTACATCTTTTTTCCTGGTATTAACCTTATTCAATGTACAAAAAGCTATGTATTAGTGGTGTATTGTTATGCACCTGCCTGTCTTTTTCACAGCAGGCCAAAAATGAAAAAGTTGAATCTCTGGATGAAGTGGTCCTCATAGATTCTAAATTTTTACTTAATCGGGAGAACAGCGGGAAGGTGGTCACAAAGATCTCTACAGAAGAGCTTGAAAAGAGCAGGGGACAAAGTATTCCTGAAATTATCAATCGCGTAAGTGGTATTGAAATTAATGGCTCGCGAAGCAATGAAGGGCAAAATCTTGGATATTTTGTTCGGGGTGGAAGGAACCGGGAGGTTGTTATTATGGTTGATGGGGTACAGTTAAACGATGCATCTTCTATTGCAAACGATTTTGATCTGAGATTACTCGCTCTGGATCAGGTTGCCTCTATTGAAATCATTAAAGGAGCTTCCAGTACCCTTTATGGTTCCGGAGCGGCCACAGCAGTTATCAATATAATTACGAAAGAACCGGTAGATCGCAAAGTAGGACTGCAGTATCAAACCATGATAGGGACTAATAACACCTCAGAGGATAAAAATTTAAGTGTTTCACGACTTGAACAAGCCGTAGTATTAAGTGGAAAATTATCAAAATTTGATTATCAGGTTAACTTCAGCAATCGTTACTCAGACAATATTTCTGCAGTAAGTGCACCTGAAGGCGCTGAATTTGAGGATAATCCTTTCAAAAAATATAACGTATATGCCCGTGTAGGATATAGATTTAATGAAAACCTCCGCTTCTATTTTTACGGAAATCTTGATAAATTCAACTCATCATTTGATGATGCTTTTATGTATGCAGATGCAGATAACAGGCTGATAAGTGATCAAAAGCGCACCGGAACTCATTGGATAGCCAAATATAATAATGGCAGCTTTATTTTTAGTAACAGCTACACAGAGAGCAACAGGGAGATAGTTTCAGAATTTCCTAATAAATTTGACAGTAAGGTTTATGCCTTTGATGCGCATAACAAATATATATTTAATAGCCGGTTACATACGGTGCTTGGAGTAAATGGAAACTTTAGCGAATTCAACAGTTATAACAGACCCTTTGGAGAAACCGTATTTCAACAAGCTATTGGGGCAGATGTTGCTAATTTTGATATTATAGATCCCTATGTAAATGTGGTTTATCTATCAGGATTTGGCCTCAATTTAAATACAGGAGTCAGACTTAATATTCATAGTGAATATGGTTCACATCTGGTATATAATTTAAATCCTTCCTATGTATTTGATATGGAGAGTGGATATTTAAAAGCTCTTGCGTCATATAGCACAGCATTTATTACTCCATCTTTATTCCAATTATATGATACCTCATTTGGTAATACCGAGCTTTCTCCCGAGGAGAGTAGCACCTGGGAAAGCGGAATGGAATATAAAGCTGGAAATTTGAGGCTCAGCGCTGTATATTTCAAAAGATTCACCAATAATTTTGTAGATTTTGTGGTGGTTGACCCCGCTAACTTTAATTATCAATACAGGAATATTTCTGATGAATTTGTAGCGAAAGGTATAGAGGTAGAGATTGAACTTAAGCTTATAGGGGATATAAGTTTATCTGCAAATTATACTTTTACAGAAGCTGATAGGCGGTTTGCCTTAAGAATCCCCAAGCATAAGGTCAATGCTACGTTTGCCTACAATTTCAAAGAAAAAACCAATGTTGCTCTCAATTATCAATATAATGATAAGAGAACAGATTCTTTCTTTAACGATCAAACATTTGGTAATGAGATTGTAGAATTGGACAGCTACAGTATTCTTGACTTTTTCATAGATCACAAGGTCACAAACAATTTAAAAATCTTTGCAGGGATAACTAACCTCGCTAATGCAGACTACGAGGAGATTTACAGGTTCAATACCCGTGGAAGAAATACACGGCTTGGGCTGATATTAAATTTTTAATTTTAATCAAACAATCTCCCGGAGTATTTTAAGTTTCCAGGCTGGAGCTTTAAATAATTATTAACGAACTCTTGTTAGGTGCCGAATGTGATAAAAAAAGGGATCCCGCCATGGGATCTCTTTTTGCTATATTCTGTTTTTATTGCTTAATAACGGGTATTGATATGTTATCAATATACATTTTTTGAAAATCCCGATCAAACATGCCACTTTCACCAACTCTCGGAAAGGATTTTATTTCCGGTATAGAGGATCTGTTTCCTTTGATCACATCAACAGCCACTTTGAGCAATAATTCATTTGGATCACCTAAAGGACCAAGATCAAGAATATCTTCAGTTACCTGAATATCGGGATTTAAACCATTAACAAAATCTGTGACATTATTAACGTTCATAGATTTCAGGATCAATGGTTGAACTGCAAAGAAATGGTTTTTATTTAAAGCCGAATTTTGTAAACTATAATCCGGAGAATCATATAAGGGGGCAGATGCCTCAAATTTTCCTGTGGTTACACCCCCAATGTGTACCACATCTATATAAGGATCAAGACTATTGATAATCAATTCACTGGCAGATGCAGATGACCGGGTAGTAAGCACGAATAATCTGTTAAGATTTAAGCTATTTAGAGCTGTCCCTGATCTGGTAGAGGTATTGAACCTGTTTAATAATGATTCAGGATCTCTCTCCTCATGAAATTTCTGATATCTGTCATTCCACTTCTCCTTCATAAAAACCTCTCCAGGAAACTGTCCAGTGACCATTCCGGACAAATCTATTGCGGTCCTTACATTTCCACCTCCATTGTACCTCAAATCAAGAATAAGTTCTGAAACGTTTTGATTTTTTAAATCCCCAAAAGCCTGGTTCAATTCCTCATCAAAATCATTATTAAAACTTTCGTAAAACAAGTAAGCTACCTTTTTTCCGTCAACATCAAAAATTTTTGAAACTATTATTGGATTTTTTAACTGCTGGCGAGCAGTAAGGCTTATTGTACGGTCAAGATTACTAATTTGACTATTTTCAATTTTTGCCAGGCCAATAGTAAAAGTTTCGGTCGAGAGGAGGGAACTAAAATTTGTTCTTGTAAGCTGTTGTCCATTCACCCTGTTAAAAATCATTCCTCTTTCCACACCTTGTTCTTCAGCTACAGAATTTGGAAATACAAATCTCACATAACCAAATACTTCACTACAGGTACTGCAGAAGGTCACAAGTCCAAAATCCATCCCGTTCATAGATTTGGTGCCTGCAGCCATTTTATCCATCTCACGATAATCAGAATGAAGGAAACTGAATCTATCATGTGTGGCAACCAGTTTATCAAATAAAGCCTCAGGACTGGAAAAATTATCAAAAAACAGGTGTCTATCTGCAGTATTGCTAAAAAAGTTATCTGCAAGGACAGCAACATCGTTTTTATACAAATAAATGTCACTCATTGTTCTGTAAATGAAATTCTCTTCCTCGTATAGTTCTTTATTTTCAACTAACTCATTTGTGGGGTCGTTAAAATCTTCTGAATCATCATTTGAACAGGCTGTAAATATCAGACCAGAAAACAAAGTGAGAAATATATATTTTAGATTTTTCATAAAGTTTTTAAATTGGTTATTAGTCTCAGATGTAATATCTTAACACATACATATAGTCGAAAATCGTACCAAAACCTGACATTTAATCATTTATTCCGTGAACCATGAAAAGTTATAGGAATAGTGCTGTTTTTTAAAATAATTATTCTTATCTCCCGGAAAACTAGAAATAAAAAGGGGTTTTAACTAGTTAAAACCCCTTTACTATATATTACACCAATTTAATCTTTAACAGGAGAAACCGGTGGTAATTGGTCAATATACATCCTCTGGTAATCAAGATTAAACATGGAGCTTTCTCCCATAGATTTAAACTCTTCCCGCGTATACTGGATAGATGCCCTGTTTCCCTGTAAAACATCTAAAGCAACTTTTAGTAATGGCTCATTTTCATCGCCCAGAATTCCAAGCGAGCGAATATTTTCCTTTATTAAATGGTCTGGAGGTAAGCCATCTACAAAATCTGAAACCCCCGCAGCATTTACAGATTTTAAAACAAGAGGTTGCAATGCATATTTATGAGTGGTATTTACGTTATTTCTGCCAAAATTAGGAGAATCGTATAGGGTAACAGAAGCTGTAAATTTTCCGGTAGTAACGTCACCCACCTGAATTACTTCTATATAGGGTTTTAAACCATTGATTATTAATTCACTTGCAGATGCCGATCGCTGCGTAGTAAGTACAAATACCCTGGAAAGATTAAGGCTGTTAATGGTTTCCCCAGTGGAAATTTTTGTATTAAACCTGTTTAACAAACTTTCTCTGCCCTCTTCTGTGCTTTCAAAAAAAGCCTGATACTTTTCGTTCCACACTTCTTTCATAAAGATCTGTCCGGGAAATTGTCCGGTTATCATGGATGCAAGGTCTGTAGCTGTGCGCACTGAGCCGCCACCGTTATATCTTAAATCCAAAATAAGATCTGTGACGCCTGCCGCCTGAAATTCTCCAAAGGCCTGATTTAAATCTTTGTCAAAATCCCGGGTAAAACTGTTGTACATAAGGTAACCCACCTTTGCTCCGTTTATATTCAAAACTTTTTTAATGAAAACCGGATTGGCTGTAAATTCAGCATTGGTTAGAGTTTTTGTTTCCCCGGTCTCAGTTAAATTATTTCCATCCAGGGTAGCTAGAGATATAGTTACAGTAGGGGAAGCGAGCAATTCCTGAAAGTTATTTGCAGTAAGTTGGGTGCCATTGACTTTGGTAAAAAGATCACCTCTTTTAACGCCTTTTTCGGCCGCAGAAGTACCTGGAAGAACATACCTTACAAATCCCAAAAGATCATTTGATCCGGAACTTATAAAGCTAAGATTAAAATTCATTCCGGTTGTCTTGCTTATTCCCGCAAAGCTGTTTTCCAGTGCCACAAAATCATCTACTATAAAGCTGAATCTATCCTGGGGAGCCGTTAGACCATCAAAAAATAACTCTTCCGGGGTATCAAAATTATCAAGGAAATCATTTTTTTGAGCCTGGGTTGAAAAGAAATTATCAGCTAGCTCAGGAACATCAGATTTATAAAGGTATATTTCATTAAGACCTCTCCATACAAAATTTTCCACAGTAAGATCTCTTTGTTCACCAATTGGTGGAATTGTATCAATATCATCCCTGTCTTCAGAACAGGAATTTAAGAAACCGCCAATAAGCAGGGCCAGAAATAACAGTTTATATCTTTTCATATGATTATATTTAATTTTTTTACCTAAACAAAAATGGAACTAAAATTCCTAATTTAAAAATCTCTGTAACAAAATCATTAATTATTCGTCGTAAGAGTATAAGGGTCCTAACAACCAAAATTAATATGAACCATAACACCTTTATCAGGTTAACTGATCCCGTAAAGGATAAAATGTACAGGTTGGCACTTCGTTTGCTTATCTCGCGTGAAGCAGCAGAAGATGCAACTCAGGAAGTTCTTATTAAATTGTGGAATCTTAATAATAAACTCAAGCATTATGCCAATTTTGAGGCTTTTGCGATGACCATTACCAAAAACCACTGTCTGGATCAATTAAAGTTGAAACAAAACAATAATTTGAAGATCGTTCATAATAATTATGAAAGTCGTGAAGAAAATATTCATACACAGCTTGAATTTAATGATGAACTGGAGCAGGTTAGCCAAATTTTAAAGAACCTGCCTGAGCAACAAAAATTGATATTCCAATTAAGGGATGTAGAACAATATGAATTTGAAGAGATATCAGAAATTACCCAAATGAATGAAACCGCGATAAGAGTTGCGCTTTCCAGGGTGAGGAAAAAAATAAGAGAAGAATTGCAAAAAAAACATAGCTATGGAATTAATTAAAATTGAAGGACTTTTAGCCAGATATGAGGAGGGGCAAACCACCCTTGAAGATGAGAAACTCCTGAAGGATTATTTTAATAAGGAAGAAGTACCTCCACATTTAAATGAGTATAAAAGTTTATTTACTTATACGCTCAAAGCCCGGGCCAATACCTTCAACAGGGAAGTACCCTATAAAATTAAAAAGAAGCGCTTTGCATTTGTGGGAATCGCAGCAAGCATTGTTATCGCTATTGGGCTGTTTGTGGCGCTTAACAATCCGGTAGATACATTGAGCCAACAACAGCTGGGAACTATTGAAGATCCTGAAGAGGCCTATTTAAAAGCAAAGGAAACATTGTTGATAGTTTCTGGAGCCCTGAATTTTGGCAAGGAGGAATTGACTTACGTTGAAGAATTTGATAAAGCAAAAAATAAATATATTAAAGAATAACTAAACCCTAAAACAAGATGAAAAAGTTAATGATTATAATGATAACAGGTCTTATTACTTTCACGGGATACAGCCAGAATTTTGAAAAATATGATTCAATGAAGGATGTTGATGCCGTAGTTATGACTAGTAAAATGTTCAGATTACTTTCTAAAGTAGATCTTAGCTCCACAGACCCGGAAGCTCAACAGTATTTGAATTTAATAGATAATCTTAAGGAAATAAGAATTTATACCTCCGGTCTTTCCTCGGTTCGCAATCAGATGGCTGCAGATGTAACTGCTTATCTCAACAAAGGTTCACTGGATGAGTTAATGAGAGTGAGTGAGGGGGGGAATAATATTAGATTTTATTCAAAACCCGGTAAAAATGAGAATTTTGTAAGTGAGCTGTTTATGTTTATGGAAGGGCAAAAGGATGGAAAACCTATTTCTGTGATAATGAGTATAACAGGTAACCTGGATCTTACAAAGATATCACAGTTAACCTCAGATCTTAAAGTTCCCGGTTCAGATGAATTGAAAAATGTAAATAAAAAATCCAGATAATGAAAATCTTTAAACTATTAAGTGTGATAATTCTTGGAACAGGAATTATCGCTTGTGATAACCAACAAAGCTTGCAGGAATATTATGTTACCAACCAGGGAAATAAGGAGTTTATAGCCGTGGATCTGCCAGCAAGTATGCTTGCAAATATGCAGTCTCTCAATGCAGATCAGAGAAAAACTCTGGAGACGGTAAAGAAGATTAACTTTTTAGCCATACCTCAGAAACCTGAAAATTTATCCAGAATAGCTGAGGAAAAAAACAAGGTTAACAATATTCTTAAAGATGAGAGATACCAGTTGTTAATGAAGTTTGGAAAAGGAGAAACCAAAATGGAACTTTATTATACCGGAGATGAGGAAGCTGTAAATGAAGTTATTTTATACGGTTATGATGAGAACAAAGGAATGGGCATAGCCAGATTACTTGGACAGAATATGAATCCCGGGCATATTATGAATCTAATAAGTTCAATGGAAAAGGGTGATATAGATTTGTCCGGAGTTTCAGGTGTGTCTCAAATATTTTCAGGGATGGGCCAATAAAAGTGGTATAACAATAAATATAAATTAGAAACCCGATGAGCAATTTTCGGGTTTTTAAATTTATATACCCGTGTAATTAGAGGGGGAGATTGATTTTAATTCAATTTTTACTTCCTCATTTACATTTAATGTCTCTATAAATCCTGATATACTTTCTTCTGTTATTTCAGTGTTTGTGCGGGTAAGTCCTTTAAGAGCCTCATACGGATTTGGGTAGCCTTCACGACGAAGAATTGTTTGAATGGCCTCTGCTACCACCGCCCAGTTATTTTCAAGATCCTGCCTAATCCTGGTCTCGTTAAGCAATAACTTATCCAGGCCTTTTATAGTGGATTGAAAAGCAATAAGTGTGTGTCCAAAGGGCACTCCTATATTTCGAAGTACTGTACTATCTGTAAGGTCTCGCTGCAGCCTGCTCACGGGTAGTTTGGCTGAGAGGTGTTCAAATATAGCATTGGCAAGACCCAGATTCCCTTCACTGTTTTCGAAATCAATGGGATTTATTTTATGAGGCATAGCTGAGGATCCTACTTCTCCTTGTTTAATCTTCTGCTTGAAGTAATCCATTGAAATATATGTCCAGAAATCCCTGTTTAGATCAATAAGGATAGTGTTGATTCTTTTTAAATTATCAAACAGGGCCGCCATATTATCATAATGTTCAATCTGGGTAGTGGGGAAGGAATGATCCAAACCCAGAATGTCTTCCACAAAATCTTTCCCAAATTCTTTCCAGTCAATTCCTGGATATGCCACTTTATGAGCGTTAAAATTTCCTGTTGCACCCCCAAATTTAGCAGAATGAGGTACTTGTTTCAGTTGGGAATACTGAATTTCTAAACGGGTAATAAAAACATTAATTTCTTTTCCTAATCGTGTAGGGGAGGCCGGCTGGCCGTGGGTACGGGCAAGCAAAGGTACTTTTTCCCATTCCTTGCTTAAATTTTGTAATTTATCAATTATTTTTTCCAGCTCTGTAGCATATATATCTGCTATTGCTTCTTTAAGGCTTAAAGGAACAGCCGTATTATTTATATCCTGTGATGTTAAACCAAAATGGATGAATTCAAGGTATTCCTCAAGTTTCAGGTTACGGAATTTATCTTTTATGAAATATTCCACGGCTTTGACATCGTGATTTGTAGTTCTTTCAATTTTTTTAATCTCAAGGGCATCTTCACTACTAAAGTTTTCGTAGATATTTCTCAAATCCTGAAATAAGCTGTGTTCAATATTTTTTAATTGTGGAAGGGGTAATTTGCATAGGGAAATAAAATATTCAATCTCAACCCGCACCCGGTATTTTATAAGTGCTTCTTCACTAAAATATGGTATCAGGGATTTGGTTTTATCATGGTATCTGCCATCAATCGGGGAAATTGCCGTAAGAGGTGTCATTAGCTATCTTTTAAAATTTTAAATGAAGGGCTAAAGATAAGTCTTTAACAATTTTTAGAAAGCATCTTCCCGGTTTATTTGCAAGAAAAAAAGCTTTATTGGAGAAGATCCTGAACAAGTTCCACAACTCCTTCTACAGCATTCCTGCGTATGATTTTAACTGAAGGATGAGGAGAGATAGCCGGCTTGGGATCAATAAAAAACACCTTAGCAACATCATTTTTAAAATCCAGTAAAGAGGCTGCCGGATAAACCTGCATGGATGTTCCTATAATAATTAAAATATCTGCACTTTTCGTTATTTCAGCAGCTATGGGAAACATTGGAACGGCCTCTCCAAACCAAACCACATGAGGACGTAGCTGGGATTTTTTTGGACAAAGATCTCCCTGATAGAGATTCACTTTCCAATTCAGAACTATTTCCTCATCTGCACAACTTCTTACTTTTAAAAGTTCACCATGAAGGTGGAGGACATTTGAACTACCAGCTCTTTCATGAAGATCATCAATATTCTGTGTAATTATTTGGACATTATATTTCTTTTCCAATTCTACAATTGCAAAATGAGCTGCGTTAGGTTCTACGCTTAAAAGTTGCTTTCTCCTTATATTATAAAATTCAAGCACCTTTACAGGGTCCTTTGCCCATCCTTCAGGAGAGGCTATCTCCATGATATCATGTCCTTCCCATAATCCATCTGCATCCCTGAAGGTTTTTATTCCACTTTCTGCACTAACACCTGCGCCGGTAAGCACAACTATATTTTCCATATAATCTCCATTTTAAAAATTTAGAGAAATAAAATATAATATTCTATCAGCTCCCCAATTATCTTTTAACGTTCATTAAGATATTAAAAAATAAATTATTAGATTTATAACATTAACCGGTACTAATGTTAATTAATTGTCAAACAGGATTGTAACTTTTAAAATTAAGATAAATTAGTAGGAACCAAATTTAAACCTACTATGAAAAATTTAATCTTTGCCCTGTTTTCGATCGTTTTATTAGCTGGATGTACTGCAGAATCCTTAGAAGATTATGAAAAGTACAATGTCGACAAAACAAAAATTGAACGTCCGGGTTCCCAGGGAATCAGTGTGGAAAAAGTTGGCCACGACTAGATATGACGACCAGGTCCTCAAGGCTATTATCAGAACCTTTGCAAGTGTCCTTGTAGCTCTTTCCGGTATTATTTTATTTGCTGATAAGGTTTTTCCCTATGAGCTGTCAAATAATTTTGGATTTTCAGACACTCAAACTTTTATTTGGGTATTCTCCCAAACCCTTGCCCCTTTATTGCTTATAATTGGCTTGGTTTTTCGTCCATACTTTATATCCATAACTATACCTGTTTACATCTATTTTATTCAAATGTACTGGGTGTTTAGTCCGGGGGTACGCTTTGACGATGCCTTATTACAGCTTTATGCCTTGGGAACTGTGGCAGGTTTTGTAACCTTAATAGCAGCTATAAACTGGTATTTTCACAATGCCACCAATCAGCGCCAACGTACTATAAGCCAGCTGGAAAAAGCTCTGGATCTTAATCTTATAGGTGGAATTCAGAGTCTTATCCATTTTATTGTGGTTGATGTGAAAAGAAATTATGTAGCCGAAAGAGATAGAAAGAGATTTGTAAAGGATTATATGGCCGAACTGGATAAAATTGATCGCTAATGAATAAAAATGATGCGGTCGCCATATTAAGCCGATTAGAGGAAAAGGGTATTCTTGGGGAAACGGCTTTAAAAGAGATCAACAATGATATATTTGATTTACTGAAAGAAAACATGAATGAAGGAAACGATATCAGGGTACAGGAAGAAGTATAATCTGAACATATTAAATAAAAAACGCCGGTGACTTCCGGCATTTTTTTTTTAAAATTGTAGCGAGAACGAGATTTGAAAGCGCTAATTTTATACACTTTCCCAAACTCTAACCAATTGTTTTTTAGTTACTTACAAAATGTTAATGAACATACGTTTGGCCCAAATTTGGCCCGGACCAATTCCCATTAATCCGTTACATTCCCCCGATTATCATAAGGGAAGGGGGTTAAAAAAGGCGCCCGGTCCTTCCCGGAAAAACCCGCACCCCCCAATTAAATGATTAATAAAAATTGTAACAATTATATTAAGAGGTCTTTTGCATTTCGGGAAAATCTAAGAAAAAAAAGGATGCACACTTTTTAAGAGCCTATATCTATTTATATACTTTTATTCTTTTCTCCTTAAATAAGGATAAAATTGTAATATTTATAATAATACCCTTAACCCTCTTAAAATCATTAATTTAATAGTATTACAAAATTTATTACAAAAATCACAAAATTACAATGTTGATTATACTAAGCTTTTTCCTGTAAAATGTTTAATCAGGTCATAAAGTTGATCTTTATCCTTTTTTAATTCTGCTATTAAATTTTCAAGCTGAATAACTTTTTCTTCATACCTGGAAAGATCTTCTTTTCTCTCCTTATGAGCCGCTTTAATATTCCCTGGATCAACACCCAATCTTTCATTTTCAGGTAAAAATTTAGCAAACTCATACCTAATCAATCTTTGGACGGAGGTTGATACACTTGCCCCGGCTTCATATTTAGTAATACTTTGAGAAGTCAAACCCAGTCTTTCACCAAATTCTCTTTGTGATAATCCTGTTTTGATTCTTAACTCTTTTATATCCATACATTAAAAAATTTACGTGAAAATTGATAGTTAAATAATTCTTAAACGTGTAAATTTTACTACTTTTGAAGGTGAATATGTAACAAAATATAACGTTTTATTGTCTTAATTTACAATAACCGTAAATAAGTGTCAATAAGGGTATGAAAGTAACAATAAAATTATGATAACAGAGAAAATTAGGATTTATTTAAGAACAATTTCCGAAGGGCATCATTCTCGTCAGATTGCCACCATTTTAAATATTAAAGGAGTTATTCCGAAAAGGTCAAATGCTTATACAAGTCGGACAATTAAGAGGATTTTTGATGGAGATCAAGAGGACATACCTGCAGAACTTGAAATTATAGAATATTACGAGCAGCTTAAAATTAAAATTTCCGTAAGTAAAAATTTATATAGAAAAATTGAAAACTTATAATAAATATCACTTCACCGCTGTGGGAAATTAACCTTTGTAACGGTTGGTGAAATTTTATATCCACTTAACCTATTTTAGTATCATAAAGTATTACCTGCATAAAAAAACCGGGACTTTACCAGGGTCCCGGTTGTAAAATTTATATGCTAATCTATTAATCACTCAAATATAATGAAAATGGTTCGTTTCATATTAAAAACATACTTAAAAACCGTAGGCAACCGTCCTACCAACCGTCGCCGTTTAAATTGTCAAAGAAAATTAAACGGTAACGGTTGCGACTTACCGTTGTTACCGTTGGAAACGGCTTATTCTACCGTAAAACTTCCAAAACCCCTTGTTGAAGTAATAATTGAGAACTGTAAAATAAATCTACTTTATCTACATCTGTTAGACCTGGATGGTGAGGAAATAGAAATTTTACGTGAGTGGTATAATGGTAAGCTGTATGATCTTCAAAAATCCATTGACGATGCAAACGATTATTTAGTAGAAGGAAAATCCCACGAATCTTAGATATGAGCGAATTTAAATTTGATAGGGACGATCTACTGGATAAAACTAATGGCGGGCTTGAAATAATAAAATTACTATTTCCGGAATGTGAAAGAGGGAGCAAATTTGTTCACTTTAAATTGCGGGAGGAAGCGACTGCGAGTGCAAATGTATTTAAGCACAACGGTATTTACCTGGTGAGGGATCACGGGGATGGCAGTACTAAGAATGCAATAGATCTATTAATGGATAAGGAAGGTCTCTCTTTCCCCGATGCCTGTAAATGGATTGCACAGGAATTTCATTTAAACGGCAATAGAACGGTATTCAACCGGCCAACCCTGGAAATTAAAAAAGCATCAAAGAAGCAAAAAGATGGGGAATACTATTTTAAGTACAGGGACTTTACAAAAAAGGAATTATCTGTTTTAGGGGCTTTGGTTACACCGGAGATATGCAAATTATACGATTTGAAATGTGCAGAAAGTTTTACTCAAATAAAAAAGTACCAGGACCACGAAAAATATGGGAATGATACAATGCAGATCATTACCAAGTCAACAGAAAACTATCCAATTTTTGTTTTTGACTTTGTTACCTGGCAGAAGATCTACCAACCTTTAAACCTGGATAAGCAATATAGGTTTAGGTATGTAGGGGATAAGCCAAAAGATTTTGTTTTCGGTCTTAAACAATTGCAGGAAAAGCACATTGAATTGGTTTACAAAAATGCAGCTGCAGATCCGGAGGAAAAGTTACAAGATCCTAAACTGGATGATGTGATTATTGCCGGGGGAGATCGTGATGCGCTCAACGTTGCTTCATTAGGTTATCCAGTAATATGGCTTAACAGTGAAACGGCAAGATTGGAACAGGAAACCCATAGGGAGTTAAAGGAATACGTTCACACAATATACAATTTAGGAGATATTGATGAAACAGGAAGAAAGGAAACCGTTAAACTGGCCCTGGAATACATTCACATTAAAATAATCTGGCTACCGGAATGGTTGAAAAAATTTTCCTACAGAGGGAAACACTGCAAAGATTTTAAGGATTATGTTGATCACACTTTCAAGCCTAATAGTCCGGAATTTTTAGGTATTCAATTTAAAACATTATTACAGGACGCGTTACCTGCTCGGTTTTGGGATGTAGTTACAGAGGGAAAGAAAACAAAATTTGTTTTTAATAATGAAGCTTGCTACAGGTTTCTGCAGTACAACGGCTTTTTCCGGTTTGAAGAAGATACAGTTAAAGAAGCTTTTTCCTTTGTTAAGGTAGAAAACGGAATTGCGGAAAGAAAGCACTATCATCACTTATCCAACTTCCCAGGAGAGTATTTAAAATCTAAAAAAGTAAATATTGGCCTCTTAAATTTTATACATAGGTCCGCGCAGCTAAGTGAAAAATCTTTAGCCAAATTGGAATTAAAAAAAATGGACTTTACTGATTGTTCATTTGATCACCAGTTGCTTCATTTTGAAAATAAGATCTGGAAAATCACCAGGGAAGGGATTACAGAGCATAAGTATGGAGAACTTGAAGGTTATGTATGGAAAGACAAGATAATTAAACACAAGGTCCGGGTAGCAGCAAATAAATCTTTTAAGATCACTAAAAAAGATAGGTGCTACGATATTGAAATTCTAAAAAAGGACAACCATTTTTTAAACTACTTGATTAATGTTTCCAGGGTCCATTGGAGAAAGTGCGGGGATAAACCATTTAATGACCGGTTAAAAGCGGTTGAAACTGAAAATCCGGAGTATGAGAATGAAGTGAAGGCGATAGAACTGGAAAGGGCTGCCTATCTTAAGGAAAACCTATATAATATTTCAGAAGCCGGATTATCTGCAGAAGAAATTCAGGATCAAAAAAACCACTTGATAAATAAAATTTTCTCCTATGGGTATTTGCTACACAAACAAAAGGTAGATGATAGGTCCTGGTGTGTATTTGCAATGGATAACAGGTTAAGTGAAATAAGCGATAGTAACGGTGGATCTGGTAAGTCGGTTATGTTGGATAAGGCAGTACGGCAAATTCTTTTAAATAACAGTTATAAGCCGGGTAGAGATACCGAAATGATGAAGAATAAGCATATGTATGATGGTGTAGATAAACATACAGATTATGTGCTTTATGATGATCTGGATTCTCGTTTTCCCTTCTCTAAAGTGTTTTCTGAAATTACCGGGGACCTGGCTGTAAATCCAAAACATGGTAAGCAGTATGTCCTTCCTTATTCCCAATCACCAAAATTTGCAATGACTTCAAACTTTGGGGTTTTTAATGCTGATCCTTCCACCAGTAGAAGGATCTTATATACCGTTTTTTCCGATTACTACCACTATAAAAGCGATCTGGATGCTAAAGAGCAAAAACCCTCAACAGACTTTGGAAAAATGCTTTTCACGCAGTTTGATGAAGCAGAATGGAACGACTTTTTTAATATTTCTGCGGAGGCTATTGTTTTTTACCTGGGAGAACCAAACAAGTTTAATGCACCGTTGAAAAATGTAGATATAAGAAATGCCATTCAGGATATGGGTGCTGCTTTTAAAGGATGGGCCGATAATTATTTCACCCACGAAAAAGAAACCCTTAACCATCTTATTATAAAAGATGAAATTTTTGAGGATTTCAAAAGAGAGAATAGCACCTTAAAAGGTTACACTTCTACCAGGTTTAAAAAAATGGTAAAGACCTGGTGCCTGGCTAACGATTGCATATTTAACCCAACAGATCAACCGGTAAATGATGCAGGAGATATTAAGGTTAATCACCAGGGGAAAACCACAGAGAAGTTTTTTATTCGTCCTAATAAAACTTCTCCAATTTACCAATTACCGGGACCTGGAAAGCAAAGTAATACTGATGATCTACCTTTTTAAAAAATAGATATGGAACCAAAAATAAGTCTTAAAGATCAAAGATCAAATATGAGTTTATGTTTAGAAAATGACATTAAAATTTTACCAGATCCAATTGCCGGTAGATATAAGTTAACAGTAGTAGATAAAGGAAAGCGAAAACCCTCTGATAATACCTACCCTGCAGAAACCACTAAAAACGAAATAGGAGCTTGGGATAAGCTCCACGAACTATACCAGCATATAGCAAATAATATCCGAAACCAAACAACTGAAATTTAAAACCACATTTAGAAATTATGAAAATTTTGAACATTATCACATTTGCTTCATCCCTGATATTCCTGGCATTTTTAATCAAAGCTATCATGGCAGTTGTAAAGGCTTCCAGACAACAAACCAGGATGAAGAAAAATAGTGAGAAAGTAAGATCTGAAATGAAGGAACTTCAAAAACAAGGATTAAAACCCTTCAAGTTTGGCCCAAACAAGGAGGTTATGATAATGGCTCCGGATTTCAAATCTGCTAATGCAGACTACCAACGCCTTATTAGAAATTCTTAATTCAAAAGCTATGAATTCTGAAGATAAACGGAAAAAGTTACTTCCACATTCGGCTAAAAAGAAGCTACTAAGATTACTTTACTGGCATATTTCGGATCTTAACTTGACTAACAATTTCCATCACGTTGCGCGGGAAAATAACCCGCACATTCCTGATAGGAAAAATATCCGAAGGCATTCTTTAAATTTTAAAGAAATGAAACACCTGGTTTCGATATTGGGACCTCCGAAAGGATATTTAGACAAATTTGAATAACTATATAGAAATTGCAATCGCATTTCAATAGACTTTTTAATTGCCTTCAAAAATTTAATCCATAAGCTTTAAGTGGCTCATAATTAAGGCCGAGCATTAAAAAAGAAAGATTCAAAATTATTTAGAATTTAGACGGAATAATTTATATTTACTTTAGGAAAATATTAACAAATTTATGAAAAAATCTATTTTTTTAGTATTCATTTTTGGCCTATTCAGTAGTTGTGAATTGTTAAACTCTAATCCTGAAATTGAGGTAACCTCTTCTTCAACCACTTTTGAGTATAAACAAAATTGGGAAAATCGAGGAGGGGATATATTTGCAATTCGCAAAGCTATGATAGAGGGGAGGGAATATAAAAATATTATAAAAGATGCCTATTTTTTGAATCTTAATTTAAAAATCCAAAATAATACTGAAGAAAAAATTGAAGAGGCAAAAATACAGACAATTATAACCTTAAAATTTCCCAGTAAGAGTATAAAATTAAATCTTAAAGAAAGAAATCTTTACGATGAAATACCCAACTATTGGTCTCCAGGAATAACTATTAACTATGAAGATCTTCACTTCTTAAATATAGTAACCAATTTTAATCCTGAATTGTTTGAACATAATCCAGAAATAGTAAATATGGAAGTCTTCATAACTGTGAAAAATTCTGTTGGATTATATCTGGAAAAACAGATTATTAGTAATCAGGATATAACAACTTCGTGGAATAGTATAAATAATTAAAACTAAAATAATATGAGTTATTTGTCAAAACTGCTAGTTTCAATTGGAATGGTAATCGGGTTTATCCTATTCTTTGGATTTATTGTAATCCAAACAAAGACAAGTGGTAGTGCGACCCCTATGGCTTTTGCTGCAATTTTTTTCTTCGGTTTAGTTGCTGGTTTAAAAGCTGTTTGGAAAAAGAAAGAAACTACCCAAAACCACCATCTAGATAAAAGATAATAATGATCTTCAAGGACTACTATAAAATTCTTGAGATTGAACAATCCGCCTCTTTCAGTGAAATAAAAATAGCTTTTAAAAAACAAGCCATAAAATGGCATCCAGACAAAAATCCCGGAGCTGATACTACAGCTAAAATGCAGGATTTGAATGAAGCTTATTTAATTCTAAAAGATAACCAGGCAAGGGTTCGATATGACCTTGAATACACAAAATTCAAGAGTTTTGAAAAGAAAAAAATATTTGAGGAGGAGCCAATATATAAAAGTCGAACTTATCAAAAGTCTGATTATGACTATCAAAACCAAAAATATCATTCTCAAAAAGAATATGAATTTGATGATGAAATTTTAAAAAAATGGATGAAGAACGCTCGAATGCAAGCGGTTGATTTAGCAATTCAAACAATTAAAGAAATGGGGGATTTAAGTATTACTGCAACAAAGGCTGCCGGTACATCCATTTTATTTGGGATCTTCGGTTATATTATTGCGGGATTAATTATTTATCTGGGTTTTAGAGCTTGTGGTTTCTAATTTACATATAACTGTAATAGTCTGATAACTATTGTCTTTAAAGTATTGTAATTAATAAATTAATAAAATGAAAAAACTATACAAAATTGTATTAATCTTTAGTATGATATTCTATTCTACAGGATGTAAAGAGGAAAGTAAAGATGTAATAGTTGAAGAAAAAGAAACCGTAGTTCCAACGGCACCACCCGTTACCGTTAATACAGCGGATTATGAGATTGTAAAAATCGAAGATCAAAGCCGGAAAGCCCTTGGAAAAAGGTCATTATCTCAATACACGCAATCTGAACTTGAAAAATTACCAATTAATAAGAAAATTCTTTATAGAATAGTTCTTTCCAAAGAGATTAAAGAAAATCAGATTGAACCGACTGTTGAAGGGATAGTCAACAAACTAACTTCCGAAGATTCGGAAATCGATGAGATAATTTTATGGCTTTACAGCGATAAAGACATCTCAAATAGCACATTCAACATTGGGACGGCAATATGGGCACCGAATGGAGAATTAGGTAATATAAATGCAAATATTGCTGAAAATAATCATCGGGACAGCTATAAAATTTCCTACCAATTAAAGGATAATCTTGAGGAATACTTAGCTCTAAAATCGGTATCTGAAGTTAAATCTGGTCTTCCTGAAGAATTAAGAAAACAGATTTTTAAAGAGATTGTCAAAGCGGAGGATAGAGCTAACGAATTTGAACAATCCGAACAAGATAAAGTACTTGCAAAATTTGGATCAGTTAACAATAGTAATAGAGAAAAAATCATAGAAGAATACGATAAAATAAATGAAGAAGCCCAAAAACTGATGAATCAATATAAGTCTACAGTCTTTAAAAAATACAATATAACCGAACCTCAAGCTAAGGAAATTAGTAGTGAAGGATTAGAAAAATACTGGCCGATGGAATAAACAAATAGGCTTCAATCCCAATAAATATAGATAATCTCCAAAATGCACAAATTTGTGCAGATTTATTTTATATATTTGCACAAAACAATGCAATTATAATAATTATGTCTGAAAGTATCACACAAGGTATCCCAAATATCAAATTAAATAGTGAACTCAAACTCTACAAATTAAATGATATTTCCTTTACAAGTCTTAAGAAAGAGGGTTTTGATTGTTTAAAAAGTAATAAAAAACCAGATCAATTTATTGCTAAAGGATTGCAAATATTAGTAGGGATAGAAGATAAACAGAATTCTATTGACATTGAGAAAGCCATTCAACAAATAAAAGACAATTACCTTACGGCACTTCCAAACACTAATTACTTCATTGCAAGAGCAGGAGAAAGAACTAAAGTCTTTTTCCGGCTGGGTAAAAGCCAAATTTCAGAAATTGGTACAACAATTAAAGGTAAAGAAACCTTGGTATTTGGGCCAAAAGTTGTGACAGGAGAAAATAAAGAAATACTTGAAAATATAACTTTTTTTGCCAATCAAGTTTCACAGGGAAAAGAACCAATAAATGGTAGTTTAGAAATAAACCCACCTAAAACTTATTACAATCCGTTAATTGTAAAACAAACCACTATTTTTAGTTTGTGGCAAAAGATTTTTGTTAGTACAGGAGAAAATGCACACACTTGCTTATCAACTTTTGTTGAACTTTTACTTTATAAAGGTATATCAGATGCAAAACTTTTACCTAATGATTTTGCAATAGAAAATCTAGCAGATAAGGACAGAAGTAACTCATTAGAAACCTATAAAAATGTTGTTCGCCAGTATATTAAAACTTCAGTTTTTCCAACAATCGCAAATCAACCGGGGGTGATTAATGGATTTGCGTTTGAAGAACAAGAAACAGTTTTTAAGACAGTTTTAAAAGACTTAATAAATCTTGGTAATCTTGCTCAAAGACAAATTGATCCAGACTTTAAAAGGAGAGTAATTGAAGCATTTTTAGGTTCGGCTCATAAAGAAGGGACAATTAAAAATGGCAAGCACTTAACACCCAGAAATATTATCCAAGCAATATGGGAAATGGCCTCACCCACGGAAGGATCGACCATTATTGACCCGGCCTGTGGTGTTGGTGGTTTTGTTCTGGAAGGCTTGAATTACCCATATGAGTTTAATCCATTAAATTACAATTGTGTAGGTATTGACAGAGATGAACAAATGATTATAACAGCAAAAGCAAATATGATACTTCATATTTTGGATAAATTTGCTGATCCAAACTTTAATAATAAAGTTTTAAGTGATATAATTCATAAAAGTTTCTATCAAGCAAAAAATAATGGCACAGGTACATTGGGAGAACTTACGAAAGAAGCGAATAATAAAACTTCTTATAAATCTAACTACCCAGCAGACTACATTTTTGCAAATGTTCCTTTTTATGTTAATGGGGTTAAGCAAGTTGACGAAAGTTTAGATGATATTGGATTATTAGATTTTTATAAATCCTGTGGTTTAGGTATAGAAAGTAGATTTTTGAAATTCATTCTTGAACAAATCAAAGATGGTTCCCCAGGTATAGCTTTTGTGATCGTAACGGATGGTATCCTTTACAGACAAAAGGATAATATTAGAAATGTAATCAATGCTAATTCTGATGTTTTAGGAATAGTGTCACTTCCTACAGGTTGTTTTCAAAATAATAATTGGAAAACGTCTATTATTATTTTTAAGAAAAAAGGTCCCACCCCTGACTTTAGCCCAGTTTTTCTTTATGACGTAAACCATATTGGAATATCGTTAGATTCTTATCGTACACCCACGGAAGAAAACGACATTCCGGACTTAAAAAGGGCTTGGGAAAGAAAATATTCAGGTACAATTGACGATCCAAATTGTAGAATTGTACCAAGAGAAGAATTTCTTCAAAGTATAAAATGGATTGACTTATTTGATTATTGCAGAGATACTACCAATGAAGATAATATTTCAGTATCAGAATTTATTGAATCTGCCGAAACTGTTAATGGCGAAATAGGTTCACTTCTAAAAAAATCGGACAAATCATTAAGTGATATTTTTTCATTAGAACAAAGTGTAGAAATTGAACTAGGAAATGAAAAATATTTTGAAACAGGTACTGCCAAATATCAATCCACAATCAAATTTGCAAGGCATAATCCAGGTAATTATCCTTTATTTTCTTCACAAGTAGATGGAGCGGTTGAATTTATGGAGCATTCAACTGTAAGGCCAATTTTAGTTCAAAATGAGGTAGAAAAGGTCAAATCACAAATAATTTCATGGAATATAAAAGGCGACCCTTGTAAGGATATTCGACTTCATAAGGAACCATTCTATGTAACGGAAAACAGAGGGCTTATTAATATAGTAAATGATAAGGTTGATCTTTATTATTTATTATATTATTTGAGAGAGCATATGGTTGAAATGGGTAAATTTTCTAGAGCAAACGAAGCTCATGCAGGAAAAGTGAAATCCCTAAAAATCAAATTCCCAGTAGATGACAAAGGAGAAATTGATTTGAAGAAACAACAAATAATAGCAAAAAATTACGAGAAAGTAATTGATATGCGACAAGATATAAAAACAAAAATTGCGGAATTGGAAAATCTATTAGGAAATATAGATGTTTTTAAATAAAAAAACAGATGGCTCAAAACCCCTACACAGCAGCAGGGGTTTTGTGCTTTTGTAGGTTAGGATAGCGCTAAATTGAAAGGTTCAGTTCTTTATGAGACATCATTGATTAAATTCTTAGCCTGGGAGTAGCTAAAAAACGTTATCCTCACTCTATAAGTGGCACTACCTTTTGTTTATCCACCTTGAAATTGCCCATCAAGGACTGCATAAGCATATATCCTATACCCAAATCTAATAGATGACGAATGATATGGCTTCTAATACAAGCTTCCCATCCCTTTTTATTTCCTAAATACCTACACTTTCTGATATACAAATTTTCTTCTCTATCGGTTAGTTGGGAAGTTACGTGTAGCTCAATTTTTCCCATATTTCCTATTCTCTTTCCTGCAAAGCTGTAGTCTATACAAAGTTTATCCATTGCATTTTCAATCGAATTTTTAGGATGGATTTCTTCTCTGGATATTCCGGTGATGCTGACCCCCCGTTCCGGCCATACTGACCCCCCCTAGGATTTTGGTCAAAAAGATAAGATTATGACAATATTACAGTTTTTTTCTTAGACTTTCTCCTTTCAATTCTATTCGATGAGAGGTGTG
>JBGTNH010000087.1:0-9222 GCA_041743165.1 Gillisia sp.
TTGCTATAGATTAAAAATTTTCCTAATCTTTAATCTTATCACAATAAGGCTATATGCCGTAGATGAAAATCTTTAGTCCCGCTTCGGTGGGACTTTTTTATTGTATAAAATTCAACAAATTTATTACTGAATAGAGATTTATTAAAATAAAAAAACCTCAATTTCTTGAGGTTTAAATTGGGAGTTAAATACTATCGCTGAATATTCAGCCGTCTATGTCACTTCCCATGATGGCACTTTCTTCCGATAGTATTTATTAATTTAAATATACTATTATTTTAAATTTATTCTCTAGAAAATCCTATATCCAAATGAAATTCCAATTGTTGGCGATATTACTCCACTTTCCAAATCAAAATCATGTAGATAGCCAAAACCAACATGAGTATTAAATAAAAATTTACCTCCCAAATTTCTTTGAATTCCCCAATGTACCTCGGTAAGAATTGCGCTGTTCAAAGAATTTGCTCCTGAAGAACCAAAACTATATTTAGATTGTAAGGCAACATAATTTCCAGCATTATTAAGAATATCTCTACCCTTTTCTTTTCTCTTATTTATATTATAAATAAACTTCAATTTTGATTTTACAAAAGGTACAGGTCTAACAAGATCAATATTGTATGTTGCTTCATTACCCTCGGCTTTCATTCCCATTCCTAAACCTAAAGCGTTTTCCCAAACAAATTTATTGGAAATTGGCAATTCATAGGCAAAACTTAAACCGTGAAAGCCCAATTCAATTTTTCCAAATTTTTCCAGATTATTGAAATTAGAATCCTGTGCGTATGAGTTTAAACCAAAAGTTGAAATTAAAAGAATAAGTAGTAATTTTTTCATAAGATTTGATTGATATTTAATTGTTGATTAATAAAAATGGCAAATAAAGAGATCCCAAAATACGTACGTATTAAGTTTCTAATTTTTTAAAAAAATTGTAGATGGAAATTTTAATTTTTTAAATTAATTATATTAATAAGTAGTAAAAAATAAAGAATGTTACAGATTTTTAATTTTTTTTGAATAATTATATAAAGTATAGCCAATATAAAAACGATCGATTCTTTCAGAATATAAAATATATACACAATTCATATTACTAAAATACAAAAACAAGAAAGCCTGACATTTCTGTCAGGCTTTTTGCTCCCCCTCTTGGGCTCGAACCAAGGACCCTCTGATTAACAGTCAGATGCTCTAACCAGCTGAGCTAAGGAGGAAAATGTTTTTCCTTTTGCGGTTGCAAATATAAATCAATTTTTAAATGTCATCAAAACAAATAAGTAGATTTTTTTTTCTAAAATTAAGCTTTCCAAATACCCTTCGAAATCACCCATTCTTATTATTCAAATAACCAACGATATATGTCATTTCCATTGGCAAATAATACCAGAGCAATAAGAATGAAAAATCCTACCAACTGGGCGTATTCCATAAATTTTTCATTTGGTTTTCTTCCGGTAACGATCTCGTACATCAGGAATACCACATGTCCGCCATCCAGGGCCGGAATTGGGAGAATGTTCATAAAGGCCAGAATAATAGATATAAATGCAGTAGCCATCCAGAAACCCTGCCAGTTCCATGCATCAGGGAAAATGCTTCCTATGGCCCCAAAACCACCTACTTGAGTGGCACCCTTAGCTGTAAAGACATATTTAAATTGGGAGACATAATCGTGCAGAGTCCAGTAGCCAAATTTAAAACCTTCCGTTATGCTTTCACTCAATCCATATTCCCGGCTTTGAACATTATATTCGCGCCTGGAAGTGACACCTAACAGACCTTCCTCATCTGGTGTTATTCTTCTGCTCAGGATTTCATCTCCTCTTTTGAAGACAATTTCCACCTCTTTGTTCTTATTTTCCTGGGCCAGAGGCGCCAACTCATGCCAGTAACCTATTGGTTGATTATTGATCGAAATTAAGCTATCTCCACTTTGTAAACCCGCAACTCCCGCAGCTCTATCTGCCACAACACTATCAAGGACTGCATTTTGAATTGGAACAAAAGGAAACATAATTCCCTTTTCAAACATAATAGATCCTATTTCTTCAGGTACAGAGATCGTTTCTTCCTGTCCAGATTGACGCAAAACAGTTATCTCATTAACATCCCGGAGAAATAAGTGACGGTTTATGTCAATACTGTTTTCCAGTACCTCGCCATTCACTCGTAGAATCCGGTCTCCATCTTCAAAACCAAATTCTTTGAATTCTTCTGCCACTGCAAATCCGCGAGGCATATCTTCAGGAGTGACAATACCGCTCCCCCAAACAAACAGGACCATCATATAGATAACAAAACCCAGCACGAGGTTTACTGTTACTCCTCCAAGCATGATGATAAGCCTTTGCCACGCCGGTTTACTTCTAAATTCCCAGGGTTGCGGCGGTTTTGCCATTTGCTCCCTATCCATACTTTCATCTATCATGCCGGCAATCTTCACATAACCTCCCAGGGGGAGCCATCCAATGCCATATTCAGTCTGTCCTATTTTTTTCTTGAAAAGGGCAAATTTCACATCAAAGAAAAGATAGAATTTTTCAACGCGTGTCTTGAATAGTTTAGCAGGAATAAAGTGCCCTAATTCGTGAAGTACTATCAGCAGGGACAAACTGAGCAATAGTTGTATAGCTTTTACTAAAAATGGATCCATTCTTTAATCTTCAAATTTTAAATCGCACAAAAGTAACCTTTTATAAACTCCTAAAAAAGCATAAAAGACATAGGGAAATTGGTTTAATAGAATATTCGCATTTAAGCTGCTAATAATTAATTCATAGACCTTAAATTTGCAAGAAAAATGCTTTCCTTTTTTTCAAAATTTAAAACCCTGGCTATTGTATTGTTTATACTGTCTATAATAATTATTACGGTGATATATTCAATTAAAAAGCCCACCCCCCGTCTCCCAGTTTACCAACCTTCTATGGTGAATAATGAACTTGTTGATACAACTGTCCAATACATCAGGAAATACCACAAAATTGCAGATTTTGAACTTTTAAATCAGAATGGAGAAACTATTACTGGTGATTATTATGATGATCATATTTACGTGGCAGATTTCATTTTCACCACTTGCCTGGATATTTGCCCTGTTATGACTGATAATATGCTCAGGATACAGGAAAAGATTAAGAATGATCCCGAGATCCTGCTTCTCTCCCATACAGTATTTCCAGAAGTTGATAGTGTTCAGGTACTTAAAAAATATGCAATTGAAAAAGGTGTAATTGATGCAAAATGGAATTTGGTTACCGGTGATAAGAAACAGATCTATGACCTGGCGAGAAAATCCTACCTGGTTTCCAAGACTGATGGAGACGGCGGACCTTATGACATGATCCATACTGAAAATTTTGTACTGGTTGACAAGACTAAGCGTATACGTGGATTTTATGATGGAACAGACTCAGACGCCATAGATGAGCTTCTAAAGGATATTGAAATCCTAAAGAAGGAATACAGGAAATAATTACGAACAAGTATTTCTTTCAAATAATTAGACATTCAAAATCAAATCTCCACCTTCTCCATTACACTCATCTGGAGCACATAATTTTTTGGCAGGTTGTCCTTTTTAACCGACGGATAGGGTGTTAAACTGATTCCCCTCATACTATAAGTCGTGCTATTGATCGAGAACTCCAGTGGAACATTTTTGGATTGAATATTTATTACTTGTTCTTTGATCCATGTCCCATTTTCATAGATATCAATTGCGACTTTAGCTTCTCCTGCCCAGACACAGGTGACATTCTCAGGACACCTGGAATCTGAAACTACATTTTTAAACACTATGGAACGATTATTAAGGTTCAATACCTCCCCAACAGATAAGGAGGAATTGTAAATATTAACTTCCTGGTTCTCCTGGGCAAAAACTCCGGTCCCAATAAAGATAAACAGGCATATAAGTATGTATTTCATATAAGGGCTTTTAAAGACGACGGAAAATTTCCTCGTTGCAAATATTAGCCCAAACCTACATCCAAAGTCATCATGACCATAAAACCGCCAATGAATCCCATGGTGGCGATGTCTGTAAATCTTTCCTGTTGTGATTCGGGAATAACTTCTTCTACCACCACAAAGATCATGGCTCCTGCCGCAAAGGATAATGCGTAAGGTAATATAGGCTCAAAGGTCATAACGGCCCAGGCTCCCAATACTGCGGCTACCGGTTCCACAGCAGCGGAAAGCTGGCCATAATTAAAACTCTTAAAGCGTGAAAGCCCCTGTCTTCTTAAAGGCATTGAAACTGCTATACCTTCCGGAAAGTTCTGTAACCCAATTCCAATTGCCAAAGCTACTGCTCCCCCAATAGTTGCACCATCAAAACCTGCAGCGGCTGCGCCAAAAAGCACACCTACTGCCAATCCTTCGGGTATATTGTGCAGGGTAATGGCCAGGGTAAGCAAAGTTGATTTGTGCCAGGGGGTCTTAATACCTTCCTTTTCACTCATTTGAAAGTTTACGTGCAGGTGAGGCAGGATCTTATCCAGACCAAACAAAAAGAAAGCTCCAAGACCAAATCCTACCAGAGCAGGAATAACCTTTATAAAACCATCTCCCGGACTCATTTCAATACCTGGGGCAAGTAAGCTCCAGAAACTGGCAGCAACCATTACCCCTCCGGTAAATCCCAACATTCCGTCAAAAAAGGCCCGGTTCATGGTTTTGAAAACGAAAACCAGGGATGCGCCCAGGGCGGTAAGACCCCATGTGAACAATGTGGCGAGAAAAGCAGCAAGAATTGGGTCTATGCTTTCAAAATAGTCAATTATACTATCCATTTTAAGTGGTTTTTATGTAAAGGTTTCCGGAAATTTGATGAGAGATCCTTAATTCTAATGTGTTAAGTTTTATCTTCATAGACATATCAAAATCCTCCTTTTCAAGGACTGTGATCTCCTTTCCCAATGCGATTTTATGTTTATCAAGAAATTGTAAAAATGCCGGCGAAGAGTCTCTCACGCCTACACATATACCGGATTCCCCCATGTCAAGATCTGCAAGAACTACCTTGTTGAAAACGGCAAAATTACCTTTGGCATCTGGAATTGGATCTCCATGGGGATCGCGTTTTGGAAATTCCAGGAACCTGTCCAGTTCCTGAATAAGTTTTTCACTCTGTATGTGTTCCAGTTGCTCGGCAACGTCATGCACCTCATCCCAGTTAAAACCGAGTTTTTCCACAAGAAAAACTTCCCAAAGCCTGTGTTTTCTTATTACCGAGACAGCGGTATGTTTACCTGATTTACTGAGCTTTACTCCCTGGTATTTCTTATAATTGACCAGATCCTTATCTGATAATTTCTTAATCATATCTGTAACTGAGGAAGCCTTGGTGTCCATCTGTTCAGCCAGAGCATTCGTGCTCACACCACCTGGGTATTTAAGCTCTAAATGAAAAATAGCCTTCAGATAATTTTCTTCGGATAGGGTGTACATTAAAAATGATTTTGGAATTCAAAAATACAAAATTAAAAACATCAAATACAATTTTTAGACTCATCTAAAAATTTATTATACATTTGTAAAAATTTAATTTTTATGTATAGGTATTTAATGCTTTTTATTCTGCTTAGCGTCCCGGCTTTAGGACAAAATTCCGCAATTAAGGGAATTGTAACAACCGCAGGGGAATCTTTGGATCTGGTTCATATCATGATAGAAGATCTAAACCGCGGAACCATGACAGGAAAAGATGGCAGATACATCATTGAGAATATTCCCGGGGGAACCTACCGCATTTCAGCAAGATCGCTTGGTTTTGTCCTTCAGGTTAAAGAGATTAGCATTAGGGAAGGACAAACCATTTCATTAAATTTCAATATGACCCCAGATCAAAATGAACTTGGGGAGGTTCTCATTATTGACAAAAGAGCCGGCCTAAACAGGAAAAGCCCATATAACATTTCTACTATTGAAATGCAGGAAATTCAGAAAACCGGATCTCCCGGGGGTCTCATGGGCGTGTTGAAGGATGTGCCGGGAGTATATGGGGCCGAGTTAGGCCAGGGGATCGTGAAACCATTTATTCGAGGAGTAGGTTTTACCCGTATAGTAACAATTTACCAGGGGAATAAACTCGAAAACCACCAATGGGGCGCAGACCATGGTTTGGGATTGAACGACCTGGGAATTGGAAATGTAGACATTATAAAAGGTCCTGCATCTGTACTATATGGTTCAGGAGCCCTGGGTGGGGTTCTCTTTGTAAACGACCGTGAATCATATTTAAACAGTAACACAATTACAGGAAATGCCGGGAGCACCTTCAACAGTACCTCCAACGGCTATAGATTTACAGCTTCGGCCGGAAAAAAATTTAACAACAACCTGTTTTTTGCTACAGATATTGCCCATGAAAACCATGCAGATTATAAAGATGGCAATGACAGGATTATTGGGAACAGCAGGTTCAATTTGACTACTCTACGGCTTCATACGGGTCTGGACAGGGAGCATTTTAAAAATAAATTGTCATTTAGTTTTAACAGGCAGAACCTGGGGATCATTAATGATGAAGAAATGCAGCCTGGAGGATCGCTCGCAACTCACGCATGGGACAGGGATATGCAACTTCCTTTTCAAAAAGTGGAAGACCTCTTACTTTCCTATAACCAAAAAACCTTTCACAACAAATTTGAAACTATCCTACATATTTCCCATCACCTCAATAAACGAGAAGAAATAGAATCCTCTTTTAACGAAACAGACCTGGGCCTGAAACAAAACCACACTTTTTACAATGCCCGTATCAAATTTCCCAAAACCAGGATCACGCACAGCTTGGGAATACAGGGAAGCTACCTTTCCAACAAGAACTTACCTGAAGCAGAAGATATTCTTATTCCGGATGCTAATTTTTTTGAAGCCGGATTTTATTATCTCGCAGGTGTTGATCTGGATACCTGGTTTCTACAGGGGGCAATTCGTTACGATAACAGAAAAATTACCGCATCTGCAAGTGCCTCAAACCTGGTAGAGAAAGGGTTTATTCTTCCAGGCAACCCGCTGGACCGGAAGCTTACGAGGATATTTTCGGGATATACGGCATCAGTGGGAGCCACAAAGATGCTGGATGAGCACAATACCATAAAATTAAATATTTCAGGAGGGTTCCGGGCACCGGATCTGGCCGAGTTATTTTCAAATGGCCCCCATCCCGGGACCAGCAGGTTTGAGAAGGGAAATGATCAATTTGGAAGGGAACAAAGTTTACAGGCAGATCTTTCCTATGAGTTTCAAAAACAAAGATTCAGAATGAATTTTTCCGGCTTTGGAAGCATCATAAATAACTACATATTATTTCAATCTGCCGGCACGCTTCATGAAAATGGCATGGAATTGTGGGAATACCGGCAAACTACTGCGAGGTTTAGCGGATTGGAATTGGAGCTTAAACACTCCTGGCTCATGGAGAACAGACTGGAAACCGGACTGGGAGCATCAATGGTAAGAGCCCTGGATCAGGATTCAGGCAACCCTCTGGATTTCATCCCCCCGGACAATCTGAATGTTACAATTGATTACTATTCTTTAAAAAATAAATCGCTTCACTTTAATTCCGCATTACGTTTAGTGCGCCGTCAAAACAGAACGGGTATAAACGAAGACGAAACTCCGGGTTATGCCCGGGTAAATTTTGGTGTAAATAAGACCTGGTTTTTAAAACAGACATCAATAGAAGGAGGAGTGACTGTACAAAATGCTTTTAATAAAATTTATACAGATCATATGTCGATATTACGGGCTTTTAATGTTCCAGCACCGGGAAGAAATTTAATGATAAATCTAAGATATAATTTCTAGGTTCACATCCCTCTTTCCTTCTGGATGTGTTCGTAGGCTTCCTGGACTTTCCTGAACTTTTCCTCAGCTCCTTTGCGGTAAACTTCATCCATATGCTGAAGTTTATCTGGGTGATACTTTTTGGCCATGGTCCTGAACGCTTTTTTAACTTCAGCATCTGTTGCGCTCTTTTCTATTTCCAGAATGGTGTAAGAATTATCCACGCTTTTAAAAAACATGGCTTTAATGCTTTCAAAATCTCTTTTCATTAAATTGAGATAACCCGAAATCTCATAGAGCATATTCATTTCGGCATTGGAAACATGACCATCTGCCTTTGCAATGCTGAATAAAAAGTGAATGATCTGTAGCCTTACCTCGTAGCGGGTCCTTTGCTGAAGAAATAACCCAATCCTTTGTGCTGAAATTTCCCTTTTCTTGATCACTTCATTAAAGGTCCTGAAAGTAGCATTTGCCCTTTCTTTCCCATAGGCCTGAACAAAATAAGCCCGTACATAATCAAGTTCAGATTGTGAAACATTTCCATCTGCTTTTATTACGAGAGACGCAAGGGAAAGCAGGTTGAGCTCAAAATCACCGGGACTTACCCTGGATTCTCCCTGGGAGAATGGAGAAGTGAACCTGCGGCGGGAACTGTACATATTGTCAATAAACGTACCTATGATGAAACCGAGGATGGCCCCGGGAAATCTATAAAACATATAGCCTAAAAAGGCCAGAATCCATTTAAACATGCAATCTTTTCGAAGGTTAAGCTGCAAAGATAGTATTTGAAAAATTTAATTCGGTATAAAATATAAGTAACCCCGAGCCTTAAACATTGATTTAAAATTTCAGGAAACCTATGGTAAAAATTTTTTTAACCCCTTTTTAACCCGGCATTTTATCAAAATTTGTTATTTTAACAACAAACAGTACACCATGAAAAATTATAAAAAGATAGTATTTTCCGGAATTATCATTTTTCTATTGTTCTTCACTGGAAATTTGGCTGCCCAAAACCTGACCCAGGAAGAACCCGGGCAGTCTATAAGGGAGATCGCAAAAGAAAGAACAAACATGTGGGTAAAGGAACTGGCTTTAAGTGCCAAACAGGCAGATCTCATGGAGAGAAAGATAATAGAATATACTATTAAAAGGACAGACCTGATGCAATCCAAAATGCATGAAGAAGCTAAAAAGGAAAGATATATAGCTCTTCAAAGACTTGAGGAAAAAGATATGAGGGATATACTTACAGGGCCACAGTTTGAGAGTATCCACCCCACCAACTACATATAAAAGTTAGCCTGACTTTATTTAATTCATAACTCCTGTAAAACTTCCCTTAGGTATTCTTTAGTTTTTTATAATTCTGGGGATACAGATTCCGGATATCTTTATGGTTAATGGTCA
>JBGTNH010000088.1:0-16060 GCA_041743165.1 Gillisia sp.
AAAGGTCTCAAAGGTTTTCTCAACGCTCTCTGCGGTTAATTTTTCACCGCAAAGTCGCAAAGATTTACGCAAAGGTCGCAGAGGTTTCTCAGCGCTCTCTGCGGATTTTACTTTGCGCTCTCTGCGGTTAATTTTTCACGCAAAGTCGCAGAGTTTTACGTAAAGGTCTCAAAGGTTTTCTTAACGCTCTCTTCGGTTAATTTTCACCGCAAAGTCGCAAAGATTTACGCAAAGGTCTCAAAGGTTTTCTCAACGCTCTCTGCGGTTAATTTTTCACCGCAAAGTCGCAAAGATTTACGCAAAGGTCGCAGAGGTTTTCTCAGCGCTCTCTGCGGTTAATTTTTCACTGCAAAGTTGTAGAGGTTTAAGGAGATCTAAAGATTATTAACTACCCTTTTAATTCCATTTTTCAGGACAACCACATTAAAATTCATTAATAAACCTAATTTAAAATCACCAAGTTTCATATAGGTTAAGGTTTGAGCGAGATGGATATCATTTAAAGCATCAATACTTTTTATTTCAATTACCAACTTGTTTTCGACCAGGATATCTATTCTATATCCGCAATTTAATTTAACCTCTTCAAAAACAAGTGGCATAGGTTTCTCTTTTTCGGCCCGGAATCCTGCCTTTATCAATTTGTAATAAAGACATTCTTTATATGCACTTTCCAGCAAACCCGGTCCCAGAGATCGATGTACTTCAATTCCAAGTCCAATTACTCTTGCCGCTATCTCATTTTCGGTCATCATATGAAAATTGTGTTGAACTATAAGATAGGGAATTTTTTCACCGCAAAGTCGAAAAGATTTACGCCAAGCTAGCAAAGGTTGCTTATCGCTCTCTGCGGTTAATTTTTCACCGCAAAGTCGCAAAGATTTACGCAAAGGTCGCAGAGGTTTCTTTGCGTCCTCTGCGGTTTTACCTCTGCGCCCTTTGCGGTTATTTTATATACAAGGTAGTTACCAAAACTCCTTTAAAATCCGGATGCTTAACCGACAAAAGTTGTTTTTCTTCCTTTACCTTAAAGTTGAAGGGTGGCGCAGTAATATTCACACCACTTTTCTTTTTCAGTCTGATTCCCTGCCCGGAGATGATATCCTTATTGGGTTCAAAATCTCCTTCCGGTAAATGCTCGGTAAGAATAACATATTTAAAATCGTCTAATTTTTCGACCACACTTTTTATTTCCGCATTGGATAAGTGTTGTAACACCTGCCTGATAATGGCACAATCGCCCGATGGCAAATCCTGAGCTGCGATATCCAAAACATGAAACTTCAAATTGTCTGCCTTAAATTCTCTTTTATTACGAGCTATAAGATCCGGCACTATGTCTACAGCAATATACTTTTCGGAGTGCTGTACCAGTTCTTTACCCACATTAAAGTCCCCGCAACCCAGATCACAAACTACCGGCGGACTTTCAAAAGCTGTATCCATCCGTCTAAGTACATCTTTTCCGGGAAGTACCTAGCCTTTAATTTAGCGGTCAAAATGTAATCAAATGACCCAAAGATCTTCTATCGCATATCGGATGCTTAAACTGGTAACCAGTTATTATGAATCAGGACAAAGTAAATCGGCCTTTGCCCGTACCCATGGTATTAGCAAAGGAAAGCTATCCTACTGGATTAATAAGTTTCCAAGGCAAGAAGACAAGGAACCTGTAAAGAGTAATTTTGTTTCTTTATCGGCATCTGCTCCTGCACAAACACCCGTCCAGGTTATGTATATCCGTTTAGGTAATGGTGTAGAAATTGAAATTCCCTTCTAATGTTTGCTTTAGGATCCTCCCTCAACTATCAGCTATATCTACCTCCAACGGATATGCGTAAAAGTTTTGACAGTTTATGTGGTTTGGTACTGGGAGAATTAGGCCATAGTCCTGATGATGGTTCGGTCTATATCTTTATCAATAAAGTACGCAACAAGGTCAAACTGCTGCATTGGCAATCAGGAGGCTTTGTACTCTATTACAAGCGCCTGGAAAGCGGCACCTTTGAGCTTCCGCATTACGATGAATCCGTAGGAGGGATCCAGTTGGATTACACCCAGCTGGTGATGCTTATCGACGGGGTATCCATCACTAATATTACCCGAAGAAAACGCTATAAAAAGGCGGGTTAATTCTGGTATATTTTTCACCAGAGTTGTATTTTAGCTACCCGATGACAGTTCAGGAGCTACAAAGAGAAAACCAGCAACTTCGACAATCCAATGAAGCCTTCAAGGAAAAGATCTCCACGTTGGAGTTACAACTTGGGCAGCTCTATAAACTTATTCCGGGATTTAAATCGGAACGTTTTATTCCAGAGATTATTCAGGAACAACTATCGCTTTTTTCTGAAAATATAGACAAGACACAACAACTTCCTGCACCTAAAGAAACCATCACTTATACCCGGGAAAAACAGAAACACCCGGGACGTGGTGCCTTGCCCGAACATCTCCCGGTTAGAGAAGTAATTCTTGAACCAGAGGAAGATGTGAGCAATCTAAAAAAGATTGGTGAGGAAGTAAGTGAAACCCTGGAATACACCCCGGCCAGCCTGGTTAAAAGACGCACCATTCGTCCTAAATATGCCAGGAAAGACCAGCAAGGGGTAGTGATCGCGCCATTACCCACACGCCCTATTGAGAAATCTATTGCGGAGGCCTGTTTACTATCCTATATCCTGGTGAGCAAGTATGTTGACCACATGCCGTTCTATCGTCAGATTCAGCGTTTTAAACGGGAGTTTGGATGGGAACCGGCCTCCAGCACCCTGAGTGACTGGATGTCGAGTTGTTGTCAACTACTGGAGCCTCTCTATAATATCCTTAAGCAAAAAATCCTCGAAGGCGGGTACATTCAAGCTGATGAAAGTCCGATCAAGGTATTGGACAGTGATAAAAAGGGTAGTTCACATCAAGGATACCAATGGGTCTATCACGACCCCTTGCAAAAACTGGTGCTCTTTAATTATCGAAAAGGACGTGGACAACAAGGTCCCAAGGAATTCCTTCTGGGATATCAAGGCTACATCCAATGTGATGGGTACACGGTATATGATAAAATTGGAGAAGATCCAGATATCACTATGGCCGGCTGTCTTGTGCATGCCCGAAGAAAATTTATTGATGCCCAGGAAAATGATAAAGTAAGAGCAGAAAAAGCATTGTCCCTGTTTAGAGATATTTATAGACAGGAACGCGCTATAAAAGAAGAAGCGGCGGGTGATGATGTGGTGCGAATGAAGCTAAGATTTAAAACGGTGCTTCCCCTTTTACAACAGATAAAAGAATGGATCCAGGAAGAACAATTCAGGGTATTGCCTAAAAGTGCCATCGGAAAAGCCATGATCTACTTCTTAAATCAATATCCCAAGTTCGAAGTGATCTTTGAAGATGGAAGGATCGAATTGGATAACAACCTTATTGAGAATGCTATTCGTCCGTTAGCTTTGGGCCGAAAAAACTTTTTGTTTGCAGGCTCCCACAAGGCTGCACAGCATGCAGCTATGTTATATTCTTTCTTTGGAAGCTGCAAAATGCATGGCATAAACCCCCAGGAATGGCTTACCGATACTTTACAAAGAATACCTGATCATAGCATCCAGAAACTGGAGGAATTATTACCGGGGTATAAAAATCAATCATATGAATAAAGAAGAGATCAAGGCGAAAGAAGCATTGTTAATAGATCTAACAAGAACTTTCTGCCTCCAGGAAATAAATGAAGAATACGCTGAAATCTGCAAAAACCTTATTAAGAAAATGGGACGTAAAAGAGAAGTCCCCTTTAAGGGAGGGAAGCCGGAAATATGGGCGGCTGCCGTAATCTATACTGTTGGTTCGATAAATTTCCTGTTTGATGGATCTTTTAAACCTTATATCACCCCAAAAAGTATCCACGATCACTTTGGCACCAAACCTACCACCGTATCCAATAAAGCTGGTGTCATAAAGAAAATGTTTGATCTATGGTATTATAATTCCGAATTCTCCACGGGTCATATGCAACAGAATAATCCTTTAAATAATTTAGTGATGGTGGATGATTTGATGCTGCCTGTAAATTCCCTACCATCACATATGCAAGATATAGTTAAGGCAGCAAGAGCTCAAGGAAAAGATATTGCCTTTACTTCTAGGGATCCAAAGTAACAAATTTATATGTAGTTGCTCGGATGGATACCAAAAGCTTGTAAAAATGCAGATACAGTTTCCACATAAGGATCAAGCAGCCCGGGATGATGCGAACCTAACCCGGAGTAATATCCGGATTTATCACCACCCCACAGATTGTTTTCATAGATCTGGACCATAGCATCTTTTGTTGGCCAGGACTGCTTTATTTTTTTATTTTTTGTCATTTAGTGATTTTTCAAAGTACCAAATTACAAGTACCAAATTCCAAATATAAGTTTCTCCTGATCTTTAATTTGAATTCTAATTTGAAGTTCCTTAGCCGTCAGTTCGAGTGATTTTTGCATGAGCGGAGCGGATGAAAAAATTGTATCGGGAACAAAGGCGATTCCGGTACTCCCTTGTTCTCGATACATTTTCCACAATGCTCCCGCATTGATGAAAACACTCGAACTGACGGGAGTATTGCACCGACGGGCGTAAAGTCAAAATGGACATTAATTATCATCTAATTTAGAATTTTAAATTTTGAATCCGGAATCTAACAGCCGTCAGTTCGAGACCTTGATAAAATTTGTTATTAGCGTAAGTTGATGACGTAAATAGATCAATGATATGGATTCTCTTTTTCTTTGCAGAATTTTTCCCGGCCTACGAAAGTTTATCGTAAAATTTGAAATGAGAGGGGCGTTAAGAATTTTAGGCTGTTTGAGCGAAACGCCTTATTCTCGCCAGAATATACATCCCCGCGAGTTCCTAAAATTTAGCCACCGAATGAAAAATTTAGATAAGCTTTCGTCAGCCTAGACTTTTTTGGTTCTTTTTTGGGCGATGCAAAAAAGAACAAGCGTTCTTATGAAACCGAATTAAACTCGGAACCAAATGATAAGAATTATAAAAATACGTCAAATTAGTGATTTTTGCAGGAGCGGAGCGGATGCAAAAATTGTATCGAGAACAAAGGCGATTCCGGTACTCCCTTGTTCTCGATACATCCCGATAGCCATCGGGACACTCGAACTGACGGGAGGAGAAACAGTCCTCCCGCATTGATGATTAGACAAAAGGGGGAGACGGTAAGATTACACCACTTTGCTTCTTCGACTGAACCATAAACAATAAACAATAAACCATAAACTATCTGATGAACTTTTTACATTAATTTTGACGCTACTAAATACAGTATGAAAAGAACTTTAGTAAGATATAGGAACACTGGTTTTGGAAGGTTTGTTTTTCGCAATCAAAAGTACGCTCCCATTCTTTTTTTTATGGGTGGTTTTATTTTTGACACCTTGACCTTAGGGCGAATAGATCGTCTTTATGACACGGTGGTACTTTGCTCGCATATGACCTTATTATCCATAACGCTTTATTTATATAATACAGTGAATAATGATAAGTGGGAAGGTACTTTTATAAGACGTTATTCCGAATATTTTCCGCTGGCCATACAGTTCTTCTTTGGCGCACTTTCAAGTGCTTTTGTGATCTATTTTTTCAGAAGTGTGTCCATGTCAAAAACTTTGTTTTTTTTCATACTGCTGGTTCTGCTCTTATTTGCGAACGAGTTTCTTAAAAAGAAAATCTCCAATAAATACCTTCAGTTTAGTGTTTATTTTTTTATAAGTTTTACTTTTTTCGCCTTTATGGTCCCCACGCTGCTCAGGCAAATGAATACCTTTATTTTTATCATTTCGGGGCTTGTAAGTTTGGGGTCTACACTGGCACTCATCAGGTTTATTTACAGGTCAGGCCCGGCCACAAGAGCTGAGATAAGCCTGAAAAAACTCATCAGTCTTATCCTTTCCATCTATATAATTTACTATTATAATCTTATTCCACCGGTGCCGCTGGCTATGGATGCCGGGATGGTGGCGCATAATGTGCAAAGAAAAAATGACGAATATATCGTTACTTACGAGAAGAATCCATGGTATGTATTCTGGCGAAAACATGACACCAATTTTCATCGCCAGGCAGGTCAAAGGGTTTATGTGTTCACTTCTGTTTTTGCCCCTACAGATTTAAAGAAGTCCGTTTTTCATAGATGGAAATGGTACAATCCCGAAACCGGGAAATGGGAAATAACTGATAAAATCAGCTTTAAAGTTACAGGTGGGCGTGACCTTGGTTTCCGTGGATATACTCATAAAACAAATATTAGGGAAGGCCAATGGAAAGTTGATGTAATTACAGAAGAGGAACTGGTGCTTGGGGTTGTGGATTTTGTGATTAAAAACACTTCTGAACCTCCTAAAGAAGGAATGGTAAAGAAATCATTTTAAGAGCTGTGGACTCAAATTCTTTAAACTCGACACTCTGGCGACGGTGACAATCTATGAGTATTTAGTGCGTGTTTATGGGGAAACAGAGTTCTGGGATAAGAGTTAAGAATTAAAATTCAAAATAAAATTAAATAATTTTTAATGTCCTTATTAATAGATAAAATTCCATCTGAAATTAGGTTTACTATAAAAAAATCCATCTTTTACTTGTAATTATAGATTTTTAGTTTATATTTGTATCAAATTAATTAAGGATGGCAACTAAGAAGTTAGAATATAAAGCAGTTAGGCTAAATAAAGTATCTGAAAGAATTGGCATTCCAACGGAAAATCTTATTTCTATATTATCTAATGCTGGATTTTTAATATATGGAAACAAATCTAATTTTGTTCTAAATAATCAACATTTGGAAGTAATTCAACAATATTTTTCAGTTGCTGTCAAGAATTACTATAACGAAGTAAAAGAAGATTATAAAAATTTGGGACCACAAAGATTAGAAAATTTAAAAAATTTCTTTGCCCATTTTAGGAGCTTTTCATGGTTTGATAGATCAATATCAGATGAAGAATTTTTTCAAGAATCATTAAGCTTAGAAAAGATAAAAGAGTATTTCTACACCGTTATATTTTCTTATTACATTGTAGAAAATACTGCTTTATACAAAGAGCTCATAAAATTAAAATATCGTTTAAAAAAACAGACCTTTGAAATACAAAACGATTTAAGAAGAAGATCTTCACTATTTTTCTTCACTGGCCATTATTACACATTCACAAAGGAAGAAGATCCTTACAATGCTTTTCAATTGACATCGCTTTTGGCTTTATTAAATAATGCCAATCAAGCTTTAAAAGAATTTTTAATTGACTTAAAGCATTTATTTTGGAATCAACAAATATACTTATTGGAAAAATAAAGGAATGTAATCTTGCCGAATCAGATAAATTAATTTTAATAAAAATTTTAAAAGATGAAACTAAGGATTTCGACTACTTCGTTAAAACATTAATCGAAATTTTGAAAATTGGCAGAATAGCTTTTAAATTTTTTGAGACGGATTTAGAATAAATAAATAAATAATGAATATAGGAGCCGCAGTTAAATCTTTAAGAAAAGAAAGAGGTTTGGGACAAAAAGAATTGGCCGAAAAATGTAATATTTCGGTCAATGCTTTGTCACAAATAGAAACTAATATAACATTTCCCCATAAGAAAACTATTGATAATTTATGTTCTGCATTGAATATTCCAGTTTCATACTTACTCTTTTTTTCAATAGGTGACGAAGATGTACCTTATGAAAAAAGGGAAGCTTTTAATTATCTAAATAATGCCGTGAAAAATGTTTTAAAAGATTCAATGGGAAAATAATTAAATTTTTCCCCCTATATGTAACAAGGACTTAAAGCCATATACTACACCAATTTTATTATTATAATATTAAATTATCTTGCATCTTTCCGCCATTATGTCCGCTTCTAATTTTTTATATTTATTTTCTATTATCGTTCCATCTAAATATTTAACTTTTACCTTCTCATTGCGACCATACTTTTTTAGTTTTTGAATAGGTTTTTGCAATATGGAAGAATTTTTAATTTGAACCATTTGTTCCTTTAAAGATTTTAGACCTTTTTCATCAACCATTGACGTACTAGGTCTTTTTGAATTCGTGATTAAATCAATAGTTATGTCAGCATATCTAATAGTTTCTTCTCTGTTTTTAAGTGAGAAATAAAGATTAGCATACCAGTAAAAAATTATTACTGTTTCAAATTTTATCTCCTCTTCTTCAATATCTTTTGTTTTGTTATCAATTTTACGACATAATTCAAGTGCTTCATTAATCTTTTTACGATCTGAAAGTAATCTAATAGCTATGGCAAATAAATAAATATCCGAGCCAATAAGTAGCTCACTGCTATTTTTTAGCAGCTGCTCATATTTCTCGAAAAGAGGGAAAAACTCATGGAATTGTGGTGATTTCTTAAATAAAAGATCGCGGTGAATTTGTAATCGAAGATTTGAATCAATATTATTTTGAAATTCTAAAAGATATTCCAATATTTCAGTATTAGAGCTGGAAATTCGACCGCCGTAGTAAAGTAATTTATATTTTTCTAATTCATTTTGGTACAAATTTTTATCTATATAATCAAAAAGCTGGAATAATAATTCGGGATTATTTTGGTCAAATACTAATTCTAAATACAGTATTAAATGATTTTCACAAAAACTTATTGGATATGAGTTATTAGCATCAAATTTAATATTATTGAAAATAATTGTATTTACAATATCCCTCTTAAAAGCTTCTTTATCTTCCTTAACAAGATTATTAAGAAAATATTTAATGTAAAGTGAATCGGAGGGACTGGAGTATTTTAAGGCTTCATTTAATTTATTTATAGCCTTTTCAGTTTCATTGTTTTCATTTAAAATCTCCGCTTGATAGTATAATGCAACTGATCTAAGAAGATTCAATTCTTGCTCATTTCTATCTTCCGCATTAAAGGTTGAATCATATAACTTATAATACAGATCTAAGGCCTTTTCCTTTTGGGAATCCGGAAGATGGTTGGCAAGATTTAGCAATGCGCTATGATAAGCGAAATCATCCTTTTTAACTTCCAAGGTTTTTTCTAAATCTTTAAACCCATCCTCCTTTTTATCGGTAGCTATTTTACAGATGCCACCTAAAGCCAATGAGTTTCTTATGAATTCTTCTTTTTCAAATTCAAAAGAAAATTTTTCTAATGCTTTGTCAAATTTTCGAAGATTATAGTAACTAAACCCTAAAAAATAATTAATTGATTCTAACTCTTGTTTAGACGGATTAGTATTTGTAAGTATTTCATTGAAAATATCTACTGCTTCATCAAATTCCTTATTATCAACATAAGCTAAACCATAAGTCAGAGTTAAATTTTTATTTTTTCTATTAATAGAATTTATCCAGTCTTCCGAAAGACTTTTTGCTATTATTGGATTTTTTAATTGAGTATCTTCTTCAAAATTAGAATTCGTAATACCATATAGATAAAGCTTTCTCTTTAATTCATCACTAAGAAGGATTTTATCCTTTTTAACAAGAGCTTGAACTGCGTTCCTGACTTGTTTATTTGATTTAACTAATTCTCGAATATGATCAATGGGAGCAATATCATATGTAGTTAAATATTTTTTTTTGATCAAACTTTCAATTTCTTCCTTGGTAATCTTTCCATTTTGAAATAAAAGATCTTCTACTTCAGAAGAAATATCAAAAGTTAATCGTGGATTTCCATTAGTCCAGTTAAATATTTCATCAGAAACTTCTGAGTTTATAAATAAATTACTTTTTAAAATAAATGAATCGTGTTCTTCTTTAGTGAAATCATCAAGATAAATTTTTTCACCGATATTAAACGGAGATTTATTTCTGTCTTTTATTAATTCAGTAGGCTCAATTACTCCTGAAAGTATGTAAGTAAGTCTTTCAAATTCCGGAAAATTCGTTCTGGAGAAATAATTACTCCTAATTTGAGCGAAAATATTGTCGGAATAAGTCGCACTTCTTAAGGCATCAATTTCATCTAAAACAATTACTATGTCTCCATTAAAATGAGCAAGAATACTTCTTAAACATCGTGAATATTCTTTATGAGATGGAAGATTTTTTGCTCGGATATCCTTAATTTCTTCTTCAATTGAAACAAACAACTCTTCATTGGGTTCTAAAATGTTATCAATAATATTGCGGTAGCAATCAATTTCGTTATTAAAAACATTGGATAAATCGACGTAAACAAATAATCTCTTATCATTTTCTAAAGTTCTTTTGGCATTAAAAAGTAGATTAGTTTTACCCATTTGTCTAGCTACAAGGACATACCCAGGCCTTTGCATCTCTATAACAATCCTTTTGAGTTGTTCGTCCGCATTTCGGTTTACATATAGATGCTGCGGGATAGTGGTGTATTTTTTTAAAAGTTTTTCCATTTAAACAATTTCTGATACAGTCAATTTAATTGCCTTCTTAATAGTAGATTCGCTTGTATCTCTATAAACAACAATCTTTTTTATTATTGCTTTTAGAATTCGCGGGGAATTATTTGCTTGTTCAACTATTAAAGCTTTGTAAGAATCAATGTTAAGATCCAGAGCTTTACATAAAATGTCGAAAAGTTGAGATGAATAATCCTCCCAGGAATCACAACATAAATACTGAAAATAATCACCAGCCTTTGATTTGTTCCTTATAATTGTTCCAGGATTTGAGATTGTGGAGACAACGAATTTTAAATCTTGGTTATGTGATGTGTTATTAAAGTGTGTTACAAGTTGAATAAAATTTTCAGCAATATCTTGTAAAGTACCGTGATCCTTTACCCCAAGTTCGTCAATAACGATGACCGTTTGAAAAGAACCACTTTTGTGCAGTAATTTTGTAATTTGTTTGAGGATATTGTTTTCATCAGAATTTCGTTGTAAATCGAATTTTTCTTCAATCGTACATAATATTTCGACAAATACATCCTCGGCCCTGGATATCGAAATTGGACTGAGGTCACAAAAGCAATAATTTATTTCGTTTTGAATAAGATTTCTATTTATTAAGGCCGTTTTTCCGGTTCCGGATCTTCCAAATAACCAAATGTTGTTTATTTCTAAAGAATTAATAAATTCCTTGTCAATTGACCTTTCCAAATAATATGGTTCATTTTTGGGAGAATAATTGTTGAAGAGAACTAAATTTGATTTTGCTATTCCATTCATAATTACTTTTTTGGGAATCAAAGCATCATGTAATTCAGAAATTTTTTGAGAATCAATAATTTGAAAAATTTGATTGTACAAATTTGCTTCTCTCAGCAAATCAATTAATTCATTACCATTAATCAATTGAATAAAATCACTTTTTTTTAATTGTTTCTTTAATTTTTTATGTTTCCATTTAAACCACCATGAATTTTCATCAATATCAATTACTCGAGGTATGCATAAAATCCAATCCTTTAATTCAAAATGTTTTGAATTAACCGCGGTTGAGAAGGATTCTCTTATTTGTTTTTTCTGACTGTCTTCGAATGTTTCTAAAAAAAACTTACACTGTATTACCGTAATAGGCTCAACCCCTAATTCACCAATAAATATATCAATTCCTCCATCTCCGCTTTTTACAGCCATTTGACTTACGTGCCTATCACTATATTTTTTTCTAAACAAAGTCTCACAAGATTTTTCAAATGCCTCTCTCGCACCTTCAATATTACTGTGTAAAGCTTTAAAATCTCTCCAATCTCTGTTCATTTGCTATATTAACTTTTTAAAATTATTTTATATACATTTTCATTAAGCCCCAACCCCCCTTATAAACACCTCCACAAACTCTTTCATCTTATTGATGATCCTTTCGCCAATTTCTCTTGCCTTTAGCACACTGGGGCGGTTATCGAGGCATTTGAAAATTTCATCCCGCAGGGGTTCGTGCTCGTTATAGATGTAGGCGTCTATTAATGATTTGAATTGTTCTTTGTCCAGGTTTTCCTCCTCGCATAAATTCCCCAGTGCCAGCACCCGCTGGTCGCTCCAATACTGCTCAAACTCATCGGGAATAGAATCTATGTCGGTGATCTTTGGCAGGTTTTCTTCTATGAATTTCTCGATCAATTCCCGTTTGCTGCGGAGTTCTATATCTCCGGCAAGAATGTCGAGAATTTGTTTTTTCTGTTGAGCGGCATTTTGGCCTTTGGCCTGTTTCAGGTTGGCGAGGAGTTTTAAAATGTAGGCGACATTCACCTCGTCGCGGTGGATCAATTCCAGCTCAAAATCCACATCATCCAGGATTGAGGTTTTGTCCTTCTGGTGATCGCCTTTTGCCTTTTCGTAAAGGTCCAGGTATTTACTTTTGTAATCCTCAAAGGTTTGCTCATCCATGGGAACATCATCCCAGCTGAAATCTGCAAAGGAGGTCAAAACATTCTTGGCTCTTATCAATGCACGAAATGCCTGGACAAATTGCAGCTCCTCATCTTCCGAGGGTAAATTGTCCACTCTCTTGACCGTGGGCGCAATCTTAAGCAGTTCTATAAATGCTTCAGAGAACTTCTCTGTGATCACTTCGTAATCGGGGGGGAGGATTTCTTCCTTTGCATCTTTATTTGAAAAAAGCGCTATGGCTGCGTCTGTGGATTTCTTTAGATTCCGGAATGAAAGTATCTCTCCATGGGATTTCTTCTCATCCAGGATCCTGTTGGTCCTTGAAAAGGCCTGAATTAGTCCGTGGTGTCGCAGACTTTTATCCACATAAAGCGTATTTACTTTTTTGGCATCAAATCCGGTGAGCAACATGTTGACTACAAGAATGATATCAAGACGGTCTTCATCTTTGAAACCGACTTTCTCCCTTTCCTTTAAGCGTTTGCTTATGTCTTTAAAATAATTTTCAAACTGTTTGCTGTCCCGGGTTGAGAAAGCGGTGTTGTACATCGTGTTGTAATCTTCTATGAAATCATCCAGCTTCTCCCTGGTGTGGCTGGTTTTATATACAGGTATGGCATCTGCAGCCAGATGCAGATCTTCCGGCAACAATCCCTGAGCTTCTTCATCTTCCTCGTTCTGACCGTAAGTAAAAATAGTGGCAACTCTCAGATCATGTTCTCCCGCTGCTTTCTTCCTTTGAAAATGTTCATAATATTTTATGAGATTGGGAATGCTGCTTACCGCGAAAATTGAAGAATATTCCCGGTTCTTTGTTTTTGTATCGTGGTATTTAATGATATAATCGGTGATCTTTTCCAGTCGTTTCGAACTATCCAGCACTTCCCGGGTATCTATGTCTTCAACTTCTATATCAATGAATGTATTGCCTTTCTGTTTGTACCTGCCAATATATTCGATACTAAACCTCAATACATTCTGGTCCCTAATGGCATCTGTGATCACATATTTATGCAGGCAATTTCCAAAAAGGTCTTTGGTAGTTCGTTTCCCCAGATCATTTTTCGCTGCATTATCTGCAAAAATGGGAGTTCCCGTGAAACCGAACAACTGACTATTATTAAAGAACCCTGTGATCTTTTTATGTGTTTCTCCAAACTGACTCCTGTGGCATTCGTCAAATATGAAAATTATGCGCTTGTCCTGCAAATGGTTCATCCTGGACTGGTACCGGCCGGGGGAGATGGCATTGTTCAGTTTTTGGATTGTGGTAAGGATGAGTTTGGTATCATCTGCAAACTGGCTCACCAGTGAATTGGTATTATCAGTAACATCAACAGAATCTTTCTTGAAACTGTTGAATTCCTTCATCGTCTGGTAATCCAGATCTTTCCTGTCTACCACAAAAACCACTTTGTGAACTCCGGGTAGGTCCATGATGAGCTGACTCGCTTTAAAGGAAGTCAGGGTTTTTCCTGATCCTGTAGTGTGCCAGATGTAGGCATTATTTTTTGAGGTTCTTACCTGATTGATAATCGCTTCAGTGGCATAGAACTGATAGGGGCGAAGCACCATCAAAACTTTATGTGTCTCGTTAAAGACAATATACTTCGCCAGCATTTTTCCCAAATGATCAGGGTTCAAAAATGCCTTGGTGAAATCTTCAAGCTCTTTAATGTTTCTGTTCCGGTCATCGGCCCAGAAAAAGGTTTGCTTGAAGGTGAGGGTTTGCAGCGGATTGTTGGAAAAGTATTTGGTGTCCACACCGTTGCTTATCACAAACAACTGCACAAAATTGAATAACCCGTAATTATTCCAGTAGGAATGACGCTTATAGCGGTTGATTTGTTTAAAAGCTTCTTTGAGCTCGAGTCCGCGTCTTTTTAACTCGATCTGTACCATAGGTAATCCATTCACAAGGATGGTTACATCGTAGCGATTTTTGTAAGTACCTGCCTGCGCTATCTGGTTTGTGACCTGAAATAGATTTTTATTCCAGTCGTCCGAATTGAAGAAGCGAACATAAAAGGAATCTTCATTGTCCCGGGTGAGTTGGTAACGGCCACGCAGGGTTTTTCCTTTCTCAAATACATTGCCTTTGGCAAGGTGATTTAAGATGCTGCCAAATTCTTTTTCTGAAAATGTGGTTTTATTAAAAGCTTCCAGCTGACTTTTAAGATTTGCCAATACCAAAGCCTCAGAATTTACCTGTACTCTTTTAAAGCCCTGGTTTTCCAGTTGCCTGACAAGGTTGTTTTCTAATACGGCTTCAGATTGGTAACTCATTTCTTACTTTTTTAACCGCAGAGAGCGCCAAGGTTTCGCAGAGGGCGCAAAGTTTCTCCCCGTCCTTTGGACTTTTCTCTTTGCGTTCTTTGCGGTAATTCCCGTAGTCCATTTACAACTCTTTTTATTCCATTCTTCAACATCACCACATTAAAATTTATCAATAATCCCAGTTTATAATTTTCCAGCTTCATATAAGTCAATGTCTGTGCTAAATGCAAATCGTGTAATGCTTCCACGCTCTTGACTCTATTACCACTTTATTCTCTACCAATATATCTATCCTGTACCCACAATTCAACTTCACCTCTTCAAACACCACCTGCGTTGGTTTTTCTTTTTCAACTAATAAACCTGCTTTTCCAAGTTTATAGAACAAACATTCCTGAGATGCACTTTCGAGCAGCCCGGGGCCGAGGGCTCTATGAACATCAATCCCGGCACCTATAATCTTATTTGCAATATCATTCTCTGTCATAACTTCTTTAATTTAACCGCAGAGTTCGCTAAGATTTCGCAGAGAGCGCAAAGCTCTGCGTTCCTTGCGCTTTTCTCTTTGCGTCCTTTGCGGTTACCCGTTCACACAAACATTTGCTGCAGCAGCCCTTTTTTAAAGCTTTGCGTTTTCTCAATTTGGTTCGAGACGGCTTCTATTTTTTTGTCAATGACAGATAAAAACTCTGCTATTTTCTGTTGCTCCTCGTGACAGGGCACTTGTAATTTAATTTGCTTTAACAAGCCACCAGTAACTAGAGGTTGACCGGATCCAAAAACTAATTTGTTTAAATTGAAATAGAGCAAAAAGTAAAAGATAAACCCTTTGTTTAATTCATCCACTTCAAGAATTAAAGTATTATCTGTCACTCCAAATTCTCCAGCAGCTATATTTATTTGCCCTGCATTAGCTCCAACTCTTGCTATTAAAATAAACTCACCTATATTTGAAATTTCCTCACATTTTCCAATAATCCCCGTAGAACCATATAAGTCAATTTGCCCGGTTTCAGAATTTTTAGATTTTCCGGACTTAAGAGATTTTATAACATCTCCCAATTTCCTTTTTTCCCACTCCGGAAAATCTTTCCCATCCTCATCCTTAAACCTGATCACCTGAGAAAACAAATGATGCATCACCCCTTTTTTATAGGTTTCCAGTAATTCTTTTTTCCCGGTGAGCTGTTGAACCTTTTTATCTACCGTAGAAAGAAAGGAGGCGATTTTTTGCTGTTCGGGAATAGAAGTTGTTGTGATTACCACATTTGATAATGTTTCTTGACCAACATTATACCCGGATTATGCATTAGAATAAGTAAAGGGAGGGTTGGAATTTTTGATTTGGGCAAAAATTCCGTCCATCCAAGGTCTTCGTTTAGTTGGTAGGGCGATCTTCAGGACCTTTTTATTAGCGTGACTTACCTGCCATGCTC
>JBGTNH010000089.1:0-48294 GCA_041743165.1 Gillisia sp.
ATGGCAGGTAAGTCACGCTAATAAAAAGGTCCTGAAGATCGCCCTACCAACTAAACGAAGACCTTGGATGGACGGAATTTTTGCCCAAATCAAAAATTCCAACCCTCCCTTTACTTATTCTAATGCATAATCCGGGTTTAAACAATACTGCTTTGATGACCGAAAAAGTGAGTTTATTGCAACCGTTTAAGATTGGTATTGATCCCATGGACCGACTTCTTTTGGTCAATTTTGAAAAGGATCCGGATTCTGTTTATCTGGGTTTTGAACCTCAGGTTTTTGATGATAGCATACATGGAAAGGGTCATCTGGTCATAGGTTGGCGGATTGATGGTAAAGTAGATGTTTATTACCAACCAGGACTTCTCCTTAAAGCGGAACATTATGATATCGCTGGAAAAGGTTTGAATAATATGATTCAAACCACATTTTCTAAAGCAAATTATGAAATTGATGACCTAGGTGTCCAGGCGTGTTATTTATTTAAAGACATTGAGAACAGGTCAATTACAATAAGGATCATTGAAAAAAATAATAAGGTCCGGAAACCTTTTGGATTATTGGCTCCTATGGGTGATGCAGCTGAAAAACCATCTTCCCTTCCCCTGGTTTATCTGCATGATTTTTATTTTGTGAGAAAAAACCAGACAGAAATTGAAATTATAATTAATAACAGGAAACATAGGCCAGACGAATTGCCCTTTCCTATAGATATGACCAAAATGTATTTTATTCGGTATAGTCCCAGGCCATTGATTGTTACTTTGAATACTGCTTTTTCAGGAAAAGTATCCTCTGTCAATATAGAACCACATGTGGAAATTTACAATAGTGAGGATCATAAAATTCATCTTACTTGGGAGAACACCAGCCCCGTTATAAAGAAAATTATAAGGAAAAATGAAATCCATCAAGTGACATTGGAATTTGAAGATGCTTTTCCCAATCTTCATTCCTTGCCAAAGAATATCACCCGGAATGGAAAATTTATAATTAAGGCGCATCCTTCTACAGGTATAATCAGGGGTCAATATTTTATCAATAATTCTAATAAAATTAAATTGGTTATGATTCCAAATAAAGGATGGAAACCACGAACTTCCAAAATTTCTCTCTGGTTCTTATACTCAATAGCGGGAATTTTTAAGAATTGGCCCAAGTCCTATAAATGGACCGCAATTTTGAACCCTCAACCTGACGGATCTCTCCTTATGGATTCCAAATGGGAAAGAATAAATACTAAATGATCATCATTAAGAATTGCGTAAAGATTGCCTCCGGGTGATATTTATCATTTATTAAATCTATTCTTCAGCTTAACCTGAAGGAGCTTTTAATCAGAACATTCGGGTAAAGGGTTAATTTCAAAATGTGCTTCCATATTAAATATCACTTATGAAGATTTTATTCCTGGCTCTTGTATTTCTTCATGGATTGATCCATGTTTTAGGATTTGTAAAATGCTGGGGTTTAAAAGATATAAAAGAATTGACCCTTCCTGTTTCGAGGACAATGGGAATTATGTGGTTAATTACCGCCATTGTAACTTTTGTATATGCGTTTACTTATTTTGTGAATAGCAGATATTCCTGGGTGATTGGTTTTCTTGTGGTGCTGCTCTCCCAAACCCTTATTATAATTTTTTGGAAAGACGCAAAATTTGGTACAATACCAAATTTGCTCATTTTAATTGTTTCGGTAATTTCCTTTTCGGCTTATAAATTCCAACAACAGGTAACACAGGAAACCAATGCAATTTTAAGCATGACCAACATTTCAACAGAGAAAATTATATCTGACAGCGATATTCAAAATTTGCCCGTTCCTGTGAAAACGTGGCTGAAACTTTCCGGTGTAATAGGGAAACCGTTTATTTCCTCAGGCAAAGTCATTCAAAAGGCAGAAATGAAACTGAAACCAGAGCAGAAGGAATGGATGAGCGCCACCGCAATACAATATACCAATATTGATAATCCAGCTTTCATCTGGACGGTAGATTTAAAAATTAATCCCATGCTTGCGTTCCGCGGAAGAGACAAATTTGTAAATGGCAAAGGCAAAATGCTCATAAAATTAAATTCACTGATCAATGTAGTTGATGAGGAAGGTGCAAAACTGGACGAAGGAACCCTACAACGGTATTTGGGTGAAATGGTGTGGTTCCCGTCGCTGGCAATTAGTCCGTTTATTACCTGGGAGCAAATAGATGAAACTTCTGCTATCGCAACAATGGACTACATGGGAACCAAAGGCAGCGGCACTTTTTATTTCAATTCAGCCGGTGATTTTTATAAATTCTCTGCTATGCGTTTTAAGGATAATGAAAAAACGTCTCAAAAGTATGAATGGGTTTTGCTGGTGCAGGATTATAAGGTGTTTGAAGGTGTTAAAATCCCGGCGAAAATGACCGCAACCTGGAAACTGGATGAAGGAGACTGGAACTGGTTGAAATTGGAAATAACAGATCTGCTTTTTAATGAGAATGCCTTCCCATAATTGTAAAAACAATAGAAATGAATCATACACTTCTGGCCATAAAGCTCTTGCATACCCTCGTATGGGCTTTCTTCGTGATAATCATTTTCTATGTGGTTTATTCAGGCCTTAGCAATCAGGTCACAATTTATACATGGATCGCTATAGGGCTTGTGGTGCTTGAAGGCATCACTTTGGCTGTTTTTAAAATGTTTTGTCCTCTTACGCTTATAGCCAGAAAATATTCAGATTCCAAAAAAGATAATTTTGACATTTTTCTTCCCAACTGGCTGGCGAAATACAATAAGATCATATTTACCTCTATTTTCATGTTCGGGCTTATTATGGTGCTCTTCCGCACATTGATGAATTAGAAATAGAAAAATCAATGAAAGTATAACAGTAGTTCAGCTTCAATTCCCCCACCTGAAAATTATACTATAAATATTTTGTTTAACTTAACATTAGAAACATTAAACATTACGTATCTTTACAAAAACTATCTCCATGTTCGGATTATTCAAAAAGAAAACAGAAAAAGAAAAACTACAGGAAAAGTATGAACGGCTGCAAAAGGAATCATTTGATCTCTCTACCTCCAACCGAAAAATGAGCGATCAAAAATCTTTTGAGGCTGACGAGGTAATGAAGCAACTGGAAAGATTAAACTGAAGCCCCCACGTCCCGACGGGGAAGTTTTCTCACTCTGACGTAAGGTCCTTAACTACCCCTCCCCACGCATGACGGTTCTGACAAGGAAGGATGATTATTAAGGGATAAAAATTGGTTTAATTAAATATCTGGGTAAGACGTGCAAATACAGCTATGAAAACTATAATTCTAACAACCATAATTATGAACAGCTTACTTCTATTTGATTTTAGTACTACCACAGATTGGTCTGTATGGGAAATAGAGAACGATGTGGTTATGGGCGGGAATTCCACCGCCAAACTTTCCCGAAGCGAAGAGGGCAATGCTGTTTTTACGGGTTTTGTCTCCCTTGAGAATAACGGCGGATTTGCTTCTATGCAATATCATTTTGCATCAAAAAACATTAAGGGTTATGAGAAGGCTGTCATTCGCATAAAAGGAGATGGAAAGCAATACCAATTCAGAATAAAAGCTGATTTAAAAGAAAGGGCGTCATATGTTTATGACTTTAAAACCTCCGGGGAATGGCAAACAATAGAGATCCCTCTCAATAAGATGAAACCTGTTTACCGCGGTAATGATCTGGATCTGCCCAACTTCAACGCAGATAAGATCCAGGAGGTCCGTTTCATGATAGGGAATGGAAAAGCCGAAAATTTTAAACTGGAAATTGATAAGATTGAGTTGCGGTAGGATCGGCCCCCATCCCTCGAAGGGGAGCAAATGGTCTAATCCTTCAGCATAATTTCCTCACCATCCTGTGGAATTATAAGCTTATCTTTTTGAATATCAGATTTGTTAACACGTTCTCTTAATGATGCTCTGGTTGTCTGGCAATGATCCAGAGCTTCCATATGTACCGCAATAACTTTGGCATTTCCACTTGCATTTAACAGTGCTATGGTTTGCTCCTCATCCATAAGGATAGGATTGTCTTCATGTCCGGGGAACCTGGCGCCCCCGGTATTTGCTACTATATAGTCCGGTTTATACGTGTTTATGGCCTCCTCCACTTCTTCTGTCCAGATGCTGTCGCCAATAATATAAACCGTAGGGTGATCATCGGCCTTCAGTACAAATCCGGAGACATTTCCCATTCTTTTTCCCAGATCACCACTCCCATGTTTTCCGCCGGTTCTGTAAATATTTATTCCATTCCACAGAATGTGCTCATGAAGAGTTTCGGTATTGGAGAAATCGGTCTTATTAAAATATTTCTCATCTTCGGGTTGATTGATGAGTTTCAATTCGCGTGGCAAAACTTCTTTGGCAACTGCATCAAAATGATCTGTATGTGTATGGGAAACCAGGATAAGTTCTACATTTTCAATGATAGCTTCCACAGCTGCCGGAAGGTCAACGTTGGGATTTCTTTCTCCTCCTGCAAAGGGATTATATGCCCCTTTTGCAGCAAGCAAAGGATCTACCAGAATTTTCTTTCCGGCATATTTAAATACCAAAGTGGCATTCCTGATCAACCTGATGCTGTTTTTCATGCTATTTTGGTTTCCCGAAGAAGCTTCAACCGGTTTTAAGAGGTCAGTTGGAAATACTACACAAAGCGCCCCCACGCAGGACATATTTGAAATAAATTTACTTCTTTTCATTTTTGATACAATGTAAATAATTTATTGTTATCCTTTAAGTGAGAGTATTACATAGGTTGAGCTAATTTGGATCAAATCTGAAACGGTAGCAGGTTTTAAAATCTATTTAAAAAATCACATTCAAATTCGTAATCTACCGGCATTACAAAAAAATAATTTATAGTTTATTCTTATCTTTTTTGCAAATATTAAAAAGACAAGCTATCATAATGGTAAAACCCGAATTGGAATAAAAAAAGATTGGAAAATTTAAAGTATTGTTACATTTTGATTTAAATAACATTTCACCCATATAGCATAAGTTATGAAAACTACCCAGGAACATAATGCACGAATGGCGAAGATGACTTTTGCTTCTGTCTACCCACATTATATTACTAAAGTGGGAAAGAAAGGCAGAACAAGAGATGAACTTCACCGGGTAATTAAATGGTTAACAGGTTTTGATGAAAAGAAACTGGAGGAGCTCATAAAGAATAAGGTAACTTTTGAAACTTTTTTTGAAGAAGCTGATCTAAATCCCAATGCCCACCTCATCACCGGAATGATCTGCGGCTACCGTATCGAGGAAATAGACAATCCCCTCACCCAAAAAGTCCGCTATCTGGATAAACTTGTTGATGAACTGGCGAAAGGTAGAAAGATGGAGAAGATCCTGCGGAGTTAGGAGTTATGAGTTAAGAGTTATGGGGTTAGACCACTTCTCGACTTCGCTCGAAGTAACATATTCGGTTAGAAGTTAAGAGTTAGGGATTAAGAATTGATAGCCTCCTGCCGGCCGGAAGGGTGAGAGCTAATTTGACTACTTCTCGACTCCGCTACCATTGACGTATTTTTAAAAGCCTTATATTCTCTATAATAAGTTGGCCAGGCTCTCCCCCCTTCCAGAAGACGCTTGTTCTTTTTTGCATCGCCCAAAAAAAGAACCAAACCCGTCCGACCGGCACGGGCGGGAAAGTCTAGGCTGGCGAAAGCTTATCTAAATTTTTCATTCGGTGGCTAAATTTTAGGAACTCGCGGGCATGTACATTTTGGCGAGAATAATCCGTTTCGCTCAAACAGCCTAAAATTCTTAACGCCCCACTCATTTCAAATTTTACGATAAACTTTCGTAGGACGGGAAAAATCCTGCAAAGAAAAAGAGAAAACACATCATTGATCTATTTACGTCTCAACTTACACTAATAAAAAATTTTATCAAGGTCTCGAAGTGACAAACGCGAGCATAGCGAGCAAACGAACAGAACAATAAACCACAAACCCCAAACAACAAACGCGAGCATAACGAGCAGAACCATAAACCCCGAACAACAAACGCGAGCGCAGCGAGTAAACGAGGAGAACAAAAAACCATAAACCCCAAACAACAAACGCGAGCAAGCGAGCAGAACCATAAACCCCGAACAACAAACACGAGCATAGCGGGTAGAATCTGGAACCATTAACTTTGAACCATGAATCTATTTTCTTAAACTTTTTTACATTTAAACAACAAATATTTAAAAGTTTATTGATATTCCCTTAACCCTTGCCAATACAAAAAAAGATTTCTTTGCCTCACTTGATGTTCATTAAGTAATTTTCATATATTCTTAATTTTTGTCGATTAAATATATGACAGGTTGCCCTGGCCAGGCAACCTTTTTTATTTTTACCTAATCATAATTTGCGCATAACATCTACTTAACATTCAAGTGGGTTCTTTGCAGCGACAAAAATTAAGAACAAGGTGAAATTAAAACTCATTGCATTGCCTGCACTAGCCATTTTATTATCGTTACCTGTGCAGAGCCAGGAAATAACTGAAAATCGGTTCGGAAAAGGAATTATAAATGTGGTAGCCCGCGACAGTTCATTCAGCCTCGTCTTCGCTGCCCGGTTCCAGTCACTTTTTTCTTCACAATGGGAATTTCCAAATAATGAAGAATTGGAATCGGGTGAATCCAATTTTTTGATCCGTCGTGCAAGGTTGAAATTTGATGGTTTTGCCTACAGTCCAAAACTCGTCTATAAAATTGAACTGGGACTTTCCAACAGAGATATTTCCGGTGCTTCGGTTTATACAGGCAATACACCAAGATTTATTCTTGATGCCGTACTAAAATGGAATTTCTTTGAAAATTTTGAACTCTGGTCCGGCCAGGCAAAACTGCCCGGAAACCGTGAGCGGGTAATTTCCTCCGGTAATCTGGAAACTGTAGACAGATCCCTACTTAACAGCAGATTTAATATTGACCGCGATATGGGACTGCAGTTACATCATCATATAATTCTGGGAAATAAATTCATGATAAGGGAGGCATTTGCTTTCTCACAGGGCGAGGGCAGAAACGTTACCACAGGAAACATTGGAGGTTTTCAATATACGACCAGGTTGGATGTTTTGCCGTTTGGGGATTTCTCAGATTATTCCGGAGCAGATCTCAAAAGGGAAACAACTCCAAAACTTGCTATTGGTTTCACTTATGACCATAACCAGAATGCAGTGAGAACCAGGTCAAATTCCGGTTCTTATATGCTCAATGATACCGGATTATTCGAAACCGATATCAATACCGTGTTTGTAGATGGAATGTTCAAATATCGCGGCTGGTCAATGATGGCCGAATATTCTCACCGAACTGCCGATAATGCCATTGCCCTGAATTCAGATGGTACACCTACGGGTGATGTAGTAAATATAGGCACCGGTATAAATTTCCAAACCGGATATGTATTTAAAAATAACCTGCAGGTAATAGGGCGATATACCAATATTAACCTTGACAAGGAAATAACAGGCGTCGGAATAGAATCACAGTATACTTTTGGATTGTCCAAATATATTGTTGGACACAAATTAAAAGTGCAAACAGATTTGAGCCTAAATGATTTCGAAAACAATATGGATAATAGTTTAATGTACAGATTACAAATAGATTTTCATTTTTAAAATAAACAATATGCAACGAATAATTTTAGGTATCGCATTGGCATTTATCGTACTTGCCTGCGGAAATAATAAAAAGGACAGCGGGAATACTGCTATTTCCATTGATGGTTCAAGTACGGTTTATCCCGCAACTGAAGCTATAGCAGAAGAATTTCGGGAAGAAGATCCGGGAGTTAATGTTACCATTGGAGTTTCGGGCACCGGGGGTGGTTTTAAGAAATTCGGAAGAGGTGAAATAGATATTGCAAATGCCTCCCGTCCCATCAAAGATGAAGAGATTAACCTGGCCAGGGAGAACAATATATCTTATGTAGGTTTGGAAGTGGGTTATGATGGTCTTGCTGTAGTGGTGCATCCTGAAAATGACTGGGTGACCTGTTTTACGGTGGAGGAATTGAAAAGAATATGGGAACCAGCAGCTCAGGGTACTATAAAAAGATGGAACCAGATCAATCCGGCTTGGCCAGATGAAGAGATATTACTTTTTGGTCCCGGGGTAGCCTCAGGTACTTTTGATTATTTTACGGAAGCAATAGTAGGTAAGAGTGGTAGCAGCCGTGGTGATTTTACTGCCAGTGAGGATGATAATGTATTGGTACAGGGTCTTGCAGGCTCAAAATACGGACTGGCATTTTTTGGGCTGGCATATTTTGAAGAAAACAGTGATAAACTAAAACTTGTAGGGGTTGATGGTGGTGAAGGCTGTGTATTACCATCTCTTGAAACTGTGAGCAACAGCACTTATACACCTTTATCCAGACCTCTTTTTGTATATGTGAATAGTTCTTCCCTTAAAAATCAAAAGGTGATAGATTTCATCAATTTTTACATGGACCAGGCACCTTCCGTTTTGGAGGAAGTTGGCTATTTTCCTCTTACAGCAGATGAGTATAAGAGAGAACGAGAGAAATTTACAGACTTTGTGAATAAATACAGGATTGAACAATAGATTGTAAGTAAATGCGAAGACTTAAAGAGGCTGTTATAGAAAAAACCCTGATGGCAAGTGCCTTGGTCACTATTCTGGTGACCCTTGGTATCATTCTGGTTCTTTCATTTGAAGCTTTTAATTTTTTTAGTGTTGTGCCTATTTGGGATTTCCTTACAGATACCCAATGGACACCTTTATTCACCGAGAAGCACTTTGGAATTATGCCCCTGCTATCGGGAACATTATTAACCTCTTTTATAGCTATTGCCTTTGCCGTTCCAGTGGGATTATCAATAAGTATCTATATAAGTGAGTATGCACCAAAAAGTTTCAGAAAAACAATAAAACCCGCACTTGAATTGCTGGCGGCGGTACCTACTGTAGTATATGGATTTTTTGCTCTTACGGTGGTGACTCCATTTCTGCAATCCTTTATACCGGGGTTATCGGGATTTAATTCGCTTTCAGCAGGGCTTGTAATGGGGATCATGATCATACCCTTTATATCCTCGCTAAGTGAAGATGCCCTACATGCCGTACCAAATTCGTTAAGGGAAGGTTCCTATGGGATGGGGGCCACAAGGTTGCAAAATGTATTTCGTGTTCTTATACCGGCAGCATCTTCTGGAATTATTGTCTCAATAATACTCGCAATTTCCCGTGCCATTGGAGAAACCATGATCGTGGCAATTGCAGCAGGACAACAACCCCGGCTTACCCTGGATCCTACAGTTCCCGTTGAAACCATTACTGCATATATTGTGCAGGTAAGTCTAGGGGATGTAGGTCATGGTACATTGGAATATCAAACCATTTTTGCCGCAGGTATCACCTTGTTCATTTTTACATTTATTCTGAATACTATTAGTTACAGGCTGCGTAAAAAATTCACGGAGAAATATGAATAATATTAAAAAGAACAGGCTTAAGGATAAGGCTTTTCAGGTATGGGGAATATTTTGCACCTTTCTGGGACTGGTGCTGCTGGCTATATTCATTGGCGCTATTCTTATTGACGGGCTCCAGAGAATAGACTGGGATTTTATTACTAACCTCCCTTCCAGGAATGCAGACAGGGCCGGAATCTACACTGCATTGACTGGAAGTGTCTGGATACTGGCATTAACAACTATTATTGCACTTCCCCTGGGTATTGCAGCAGCGATATATCTGGAAGAATATGCAAATAAAGGAAGATTATCTTCCATTCTTGAAATCAATATTTCAAACCTTGCAGGGGTTCCATCTATCATTTATGGATTACTTGGTTTGGAGGTATTTGTGAGGATCCTTGAAATGGGAGCAAGCGTCCTTGCAGGGAGTTTTACATTGGCGCTTTTAATCCTGCCCATTGTTATAGTATCCACCCGTGAAGCAATTAAGGCGGTTCCAAAATCGGTGAGAGATGGCTCTTATGCTATGGGTGCATCAAAATGGCAAACCGTATCAATGCAGTTACTGCCTGCGTCCTTCGGCGGAATCCTAACAGGAGTGATCCTTTCGCTGTCAAGGGCGGTGGGGGAAACAGCCCCACTTATTGTGATAGGTGCTTTGGCTTATGTTCCATTTGCCCCTTCATCACCTATGGATGAATTTTCGGTTTTGCCTATTCAGATATTTAACTGGATCTCCAGACCCCAAAAAGGATTTGAAGTGAATGCGGCAGCTGCCATTATCATCTTATTATTGATCACCTTTATAATGAATGCTATAGCGGTGTATTTCAGGAATAAATGGCAGAAAAAATTAAATAATTAAATTAATGGTTAAAAAAGATAAAGAGAAATTGATAGATAAGTCTATCAAGAGGCAACATAAATTAACCGCTAATGGGGTCAGAGTATTTTACGATAACTTTGAAGCTATAAGAGGTATTGATATGAATATCAAGGCCAATAAAGTAACCGCCTTCATTGGCCCATCGGGGTGCGGAAAATCAACATTTCTCCGGTTATTTAACCGTATGAACGATTATATTGAAGGATTCAGGCTTGAGGGTGAAATATTGATCGATGGAGAAAACATTTATAAGAAAAAAGTAAATGTAGAGCAGCTGCGCAAGCAGGTAGGAATGGTTTTCCAGAAGCCTAACCCTTTTCCCAAATCCATATATGAAAATGTAGCTTATGGTCTAAAGATCCAGGGTATAAAGGATAAAAAATTCCTGATGGAAAAAGTTGTAGATTCACTTAAGCAGGTTACTTTATGGGAAGAGGTGAAAAATGATCTTAATAAATCTGCCCTGGCTCTTTCCGGTGGGCAGCAACAAAGATTGTGTATTGCGAGAACCCTGGCAGTAGAGCCTTCCATAATACTTATGGATGAGCCAACATCTGCCCTGGACCCCCTTTCTACGGCCAAGATCGAGGAGCTCATCTTTGAACTTAAGAACAAGTATACGATCATCATAGTTACACATAATATGCAACAGGCAGCGAGAATAAGTGATCGTACCGCATTTTTTTATATGGGAGATCTTATTGAATACGACAGTACCAAGAAGATCTTTACAAATCCTGAGAAAAAGCAAACTGAAAATTACATTACAGGAAGATTCGGATAAAATATTCAAATTATGATAAGTTTAGACCAACATAAAGACGCCCTGAACCAATCGGGGATTGAGATGCTTGAACTTTGTAAAAAGCAGCTGAGTAATGCAAGGGAAGCATTTTTTTCTCATGACAGTGACCTGGCAGAGGAAGTACTTCATACCGAAAACCGGGTAAATGCCCTGGATCTTAAAATTGACCGTGATTGCGAGAGATTTATTGCCCTGCACAATCCCGTGGCGAGTGATCTTAGATTTGTTCTGGCCTTGAGAAAGATCAATTTTGATCTTGAGAGAGTTGGAGATCATGCCTTTGGAATCTCCAATTATATCGTTGAAATAGATACGCCTATCTCACAGGATCTGCTCGATGAAATGAAAGTAGAGGAAATGTTTGATGCGGCACTTTCAATGCTGGATGATATCACAGGAGCTTATATAAGTACCGATACAAAAAAGGCCAGGAAGGTTTTTAAAAAAGATAAGACCCTTAATAAGATCAACATCAATGCTTTTTCTATTATTGCTAAAGGTGTGAAAAGAGATCCGCTTTTAATAGAACAATATCTCCTGTTATTTTCGGTTATTAAAAAGCTGGAACGCATTGGAGACCTGGTTACCAATATTGCCGAAGAGATCATCTTCTTCAGGGAAGCTGAAGTCTTGAAACACAGGAAAAGAAAAGGCACCAGGAAGAAGAAGGACGAATAAGTCCTGAATCTCCTTTGACAGAAGTTATGTTTCAGGAAACAAGAGACAAGAGACAAGAATCAAGATTTTTAATATTCCAGACCTATCAAGTTTTAAAAACCTGTTAGGTCTTTTCATTATCTACACAAATGATACATTTAACTTTTTAATTTCATTTAACATGATTCAATTTCCCTCATGTTATACCCTGAAAAAATTTCAGGTTGACGTTCTATTTTGAATCTATGAGCAGCCTCCTTACGTCATGCTGAACTTGTTTCAGCATCTAACATGATTGAAGCACACCTCATGGTATACCCTGAAAAAATTACCATTGACGTATTCAATAAGTTTTTATTTTTCTAACTAATCTGGTAAAAGATGCATCGAATTTACCCTGTCCTCATAAGTCCGCTTGTTCTTTTTTTGCTGCAATCCTCTCCCGTTGGTCATCGTTTGCAAGAAAAAGAACCAAACCCGTCCGACCGGCACGGGCGGGAAAGTCTAGGCTCGTGCTTATCTGAATTTTTCATTCAGGGGCTAAATTTTAGGAACTGGCGGGGACGTATATTCTGGCAAGAATATCGCGTTTCGCTCAGACAGCCTAAAATTTTTAACGCCCCTCTCATTTTAAATTTTACGATAAGCTTTCGTAGGCCAGGGGAATACGTCATCCTCTCACGCTAATAGAAAAATTTTACCTGGGTCTCAGGTTGACGTTCTATTTTGAATCTCTGAGCAGCCTCCTTACGTCATGCTGAACTTGTTTCAGAAACTAACCTGAATGAAGTACACCCAATGGTATACCCTGAAAAAATTTCAGGCTGGCGTCCTTATACTAAGCTGTATTACCCCTTTACCCTTTAGACTTTTCAACTTTGAACCTTTAATCTTTAATTTTGAACCTTGAATTTTGAACCTTGAATTTTAAACCTTGAATCCTGAAACCTTGAATCTTTAACTTATCTTTATATAGCATAATTCCGCACATGGAAAATACAGATTTCGACTTCTGGATGTTTATCGCAGGCCTGGGAATTTTCCTCTTTGGAATGCGTCATCTGGAGGATAGTATTAAGGCACTCGCAGGTAGATCATTTAGAAATCTGCTGCAGCGATTCACAAACAGAAGCTGGAAAGGCATACTTACCGGGACAGCCGTTACTGCCATTCTGCAAAGCAGCACCATGGTCACCCTTCTTGCCCTTGCTTTTCTGGGAGGTGGGATGATCGCTTTAAAAAATGCGGTGGGGATCGTACTGGGGGCCAACCTTGGAACAACCTTTACCGCATGGATTGTTGCCACCTTCGGCTTTAAATTAAACATAGCCGATTTCTCTTTTCCATTTCTGGCAGTAGGAATCCTGAGTTACCTTTTTCTGGACTCCCGGCCCATTCTTCGTAATACCGGAGGCCTTCTTGTAGGATTTGGTTTGCTTTTCCTCGGTCTGGATTATATGAAGGTGTCCATTGAGGATATTGCCGGAAAAATAGATCTGGCCACATTCTCTGTATACGGGTTATGGGCATTTGTTGTCCTGGGTGTGATCATCACCTCGCTCATCCAGTCCAGCTCTGCCATGATAGTCATTATACTGAGTGCCCTGAACGCAGAACTTATCGATATTTACCAGAGTGTCGCTATGGTGATTGGGGCCAATATTGGAACAACTACAACGCTTATATTCATCTCTATTGGAGGAACAGCCGACACCAAGAGGCTTATGATGGCACATGTGATATTCAATGTTATTACGGGAATAGTGATGTTTTTTTTCATACGCCAACTGGTGTATGTAACTTATTATATTTTCAGAGTTCAGGACCCTTTAATGGAATTGGTCTTGTTAAATACCATCCTCAATGCAACCGGTATCCTCCTGTTCTATCCTTTTCTGGGTGCATTCGGAAAATTTCTTAACAAGCGTTTCGTTAGCGCAAGTCCGGAAGGTGAAACATTATATGTTAAAAATATTTCCCCTAAAGTGGCCGATGTAGCCCTGCAGGCCCTGGATAAGGAGATAAGTGAAGTATACCGATATACCAGCGAATATTTACGGGAAAACTTTGGGATCAGGGAACAGGACAAAAATAAGGAGTCCCGATGGAAAAAGATATTTGCAAGTGCCGGCGGACTCATGAAAAAATATGAAAAAATAAAACGCCTGGAAGATGAGCTCACTTCCTATTATTCCCAATTGCATAGGGAAAACCTCACTCCCGCCGAAGCTGACCAGCTTACTGCAATCATGATGGGTTTAAGATCTCTCATCTATGGTGCCAAGGACATCAAAGATGTTACTCATAACATTCTTTTCATGAGAGATTCAGAAGACCCACTGGCTACCAATATACTTGACAAATTACGGGAGGTTGTTAATCTCAGGTTGTCCCAACTCGGGCGGGTTCTGGATGAACAGAAAATAAGTGATGAACCCCCGGGTTGGTTACAGGAAAACCAACAAATTTACAATGAACTTATCTCTGACCTTTACGACCATTTAAAAGGCCATAACAGAAAAGGCGTACCTGTAAGCACTATGACCAATGTAATCCAGCAGACCATCTCCTCCCTGGATAATGTATGTAGCGCGATAATCTACTGGAAATTCAGAAAAGTTACCACTCTGGATGAGGAAACAGTGCCTGATACAATGGTTAAACCTGAGCCGGGAGAATGAGCGTACATTCGGTCAAAACGTATTTTACTGAAATTGAACATCCCACCATGAAATTTTTAAAAATTCTATTCCAAATTGTTTTATTCCTCACTGCTTTAATCTCCATCGTTCCGCACCTGTTTCCGGATTTTTGGTTTACAGATATTTTTGCGCATTTTAAACTTCAGTATTTGATAGTATTGATGTTTTTTCTACTTCCAGTTGTATTATATCCTGCCAAAAAGAAGTTTTTCCCAATTGTATTCATTTTATTCCTGATAATATGGAACACCTGGTTTATTTTTCCGCTCTATATTCAAAACAAAGAATTACTGGAAAAATCAGGGGGGTCCCTTTCTATGTTATCCATAAATCTTCTGGCATCAAATACCAATCATTCGGAAGCTGTTCAATTAATTACAGATAAAGACCCCGATATTGTTATATTTCTGGAATTGAGTCCACAATGGAATACTCAATTACAGCAATTATATCCCCGGTTTTCTTTTAGGCAGATGATTCCTCAAAACGATAATTTTGGAATTGGGATAATGAGTAAAATACCAATGATATCTGAAGTTACAATTCTGGGAAAAGACTTTCCTCCTTCAATTCACGGAGAGATTCAAATAAACGGCAAAATTGTATCTATTCTTGCCACCCATCCCGTTCCGCCGGTGGGCCGGGAACAATTTGAATTACGCAATGAGCAGCTTAGTGAAGTCGCAAAACTGAGCGCCAGCGAGCCAGGGAATTTTATCCTGGCCGGAGATCTGAATACTTCCTCATATTCCAGTCACTTTCAGAATTTGAAAAAAAATGGTAATCTGAAAGATTCACGAACGGGATTCGGAATCAATTCAACCTGGCCCACCAATATTTACGTTATGCGGACAACTCTTGATCACATCCTGTATAAAGGAGAAATGAAGATTTTTACAATATCTACCGAAAAAAGCATTGGGTCTGATCATTTACCAGTTTACGTGGAATTTGGGTTTTAAATACTTTCCCTTACGCATTTCTGGTAGACAGCCCAGTAAGTTTAAATCGCAACTTTTTTCCAAATCAGGACTTCTCAAGACAAAAATTTCAACTTTGAATATTTTACTCTTTAGATTCTTTGAGCCTTGACTCTTAAACTTGGAACTTTAAATTTTTTTCTCTTTAACTTTTTAACTTTTTAACTTTTTAACTTTCAACTAAAAAACTACTCTGTAATTTCCGCAAGTTTCAGAAAAAATGCATATTGCAAAGCTGTCTCGCGGTAAGGCTGAAATCTACCTGACGCACCCCCGTGTCCTGCTTCCATATTTGTTTGTAACAATAGCAGGTTATTATCAGTTTTCATCTCCCTGAGTTTAGCCACCCATTTTGCGGGCTCAAAATACTGGACCTGGGAATCGTGTAATCCTGTTGTAACCAGAAGGTTTGGATACTCCTTGTTTTCAACATTATCATAAGGTGAATACGAAAGCATATAATCGTAAGCTTCCTTTTCTGCAGGATTGCCCCACTCATCAAACTCCCCGGTAGTAAGCGGAATACTTGTGTCAAGCATAGTGGTGATCACATCTACAAAAGGTACGGCCGCATGAACTCCCTTGTAAAGGGCAGGACGCATATTTACAACCGCTCCCATCAGCAAGCCACCGGCGCTTCCACCCTGGGCAAATAGTTTATTGGGGTTTGTGTATTTCTGTGCTATAAGGAATTCAGAAACATCAATAAAATCTGTGAAAGTATTCTTCTTATTCATCATCTTTCCATCTTCATACCATTGCCTGCCCATTTCCTGTCCACCACGAATATGCGCGATCGCATATACAAATCCCCTATCCAGAAGGCTTAGCCGTACTGAACTAAAGCCGGGATTGGTGGAAGACCCATAAGAACCATAAGCATATTGAAGCGTTGGATTATTGCCGTCAAGCTTTAAACCCTTCCTGTAAACCAGGGAAACAGGAATCTTTGTACCATCCCTTGCTGTAGCAAACATACGCCTGGATACGTAATTGTTTTTATCAAAATCTCCTACTACTTCCTGTTCCTTTAGCAAGGTCTTTTGCCTGGTCTCCATGTTATAATCGTAAGTAGAACTGGGGGTAGTGAGCGAGCTATACGAGTACCTAAGTACCTTACTGTCAAAATCGGGGTTAATGCTTATGCCTGCAGTATATGCTTCTTCGCCAAAATCAACGTTGTAGTCTGTTTTTGGGTCGTTCCATTTTTTGACTCTTAAATGGGTAAGAGCGTCCCGGCGCTCCTGTAGCACCAGGTAATCTTTAAAGATCTCAACCCTTTCCAGGTAGGTATTTTCCCTGTGAGGGATTACTTCTGTCCAGTTTTCCTTAGTGGTTTTGGAAACCGGGGTTTTCATAAGTTTAAAGTTGGAAGCACCATCTTTATTGGTTCGAATATAGAAGCTGTCTCCAAAATGATCCAGGCTGTATTCCAATCCACGCTCGCGGGGTTGTATTATTTTAAAAGTACCGGCGGGATTTGCTGCATCAACAAAGCGATATTCCTGTGAAACCGTACTACCGGAACCTATAATTATGTATTTCTCTGATTTTGTTTTGTATACGAATGTGCTGAAGGTTTCATCAGCCTCGTGGTATACTTCCTTATCCTGAGAAACCGGAGTACCAAGAACATGACTGAAGATCTTAAAGGAACGCAAAGCCGGATCCTTCATCGTATAAAATACCGTTTTATTGTCATTTGCCCATACTGCGCTACCGGTAGTATTAGGGATCTTATCTTCAAGTAGATCTCCTGTTTGAAGATCTTTAAATCGTAGGGTATATTGTCTGCGGCTCACTGTATCTTCCCCAAAAGCCATAAGCCGGTTGTTGGGACTCACATTAAGGCCTACTGCCGCATAATAGCTTTTTCCCTCTGCGCGTTCATTGGCATTGAGCATAATTTCTTCCGGGTTGTCAAGGCTTTCCTTTTTACGGGCATAGATGGGATATTCTTTTCCTGCCTCAAAACGGGAATAATAAAAATATTCATTCTTTTTATATGGCACAGATTCATCTGTCTGCTTGATCCGGGCCACAATTTCATCAAAAAGTTTTTCCTGTAGCTCTTCGGTATCGGCCATTATTAGCCTGGTATAGGCGTTTTCAGCGTTCAGATAGGAGATCACATCCGGATTTTCCCGCTCATTGAGCCAGTAATAGTTGTCAATTCTGGTATGCCCGTGAGCGCTGAGATCTTTGGGTTGTTTTGTAGCGACCGGAGGTGTAGGCATCGCAGTAACCTCAACTACAGGTACAGGAATTTCGGCAGAAACAACTTCCACAGAAGAATTATCTGTTTTACCCGTACCACAGCCGGCAATAAGCAGACACGATGAGAATAAAACCGTAATGGCTTTAGCTCTAAACTGGAATTTTTTCATATGTTTTTGAGTTAGTATTGTTATCCGGCAGAAAGTCAGATACAAATCATATAAACTTAAGAAAAATAATTAAATGATTGGGAGAATCATAATCGGGAATTTCAATCGGTTATATAATTAATTTTAGAATTCTGAATAATGAAAATTCTGAAATCCTTTGGTAAAAAATAATCAACTAAGAAATAATTTTATACCTCTTAATTTTATTAATCCCTCTTCGCATATGAACCTGGAGAAATTAAAATACCCTATCGGAAAATTTGAGGTGCCAAAAGATATCACTGATGAAATATTGCAAAAATGCATTGAAGATATCGCCTCCTTCCCCACCCGCCTGAGACAGGTTGTAAACAATCTCAATGAATCCCACCTCAATACCGAATACAGACCTGGTGGCTGGACGATAAGACAACTTTTAAACCATTGCGCAGATAGTCACATGAATGGTTTCATGAGAGTGAAACTGACACTTACCGAGGAGAAACCTGTAATAAAACCTTATCTGGAAGCCAGTTGGGCCGAGCTGGAAGACAGCAGGGATTATCCAATAGAATCTGCATTAAGCATTCTTGATGGAATTCATCCACGGTGGAGCACTTTGCTTAAATCATTTAGTCTGGACCAATGGCAAAGAACTTTTATTCATCCGGAACAGGGGCGGGAAATTACCCTGGCGGCTAATACGTGCCTTTATGCATGGCACTGCAATCACCACCTGGCGCATATAACAACGTTGAAAGAAAGTAAGGGATGGTAGGTTTATAATGGAAAGACATATCCCGGAAAATGATTGCAATCAAATGGAAAAAAAATCTGAATCTTAGATAGCATGCAGATTCTCAACCCTGAGATATTTTTACCCCTCAAAACATAAAAGCTCCTTATTTCAGGCTTTGTTAGGTTATAATAAATTACATTAGCTGGAAAGAGTTGCCTGATCCCTGCCTCTGCACTTCCTTTTCTAATTTTATTAATAGGCTGATGCAAAAAATCAAGTGCTCCCTGTCAGGTCTTTTTTTCATAATTTCCCTCTCATGCTCGCATAATGTTATGCCTGTCATAGATCCAGACCTTATTATTGGGGAATGGAAACTGGAAGAATTAGATCATAACAGTTCTTCATTTAAGACAGGCGATACTGTTTATTATTTTACTGAATACAGCAGAGGTGTAACAGAGCCGAATATGATAGTGAGTTTTGACAATTCTAATAAGTATACCGCTTTGGGAAACTTTACTATGATATTTTCATTTACTCAAAACGGGAGAACTATTACTGATATTGATAGAAAGTATATAAATAATCCAGGCAAATATGAGGTAAGGGAAAATAAATTTTTTACTTCCCCAATAGGTTCAATATATTACCCCGATCCTATTTCCTTTTTAAATGAAATGGAAGTGACGATCCTTGAACTTACTCCTAAAAGATTAGTTTTATATTCTTATAGTCCTCCCAGACCTGAAACTGATAACACCTATGGTTCCGGCCAATCTGAGGGGCTTCAGGTATATTCCCGGGAATAAGGTAAGCTCTATGGGATAAAAATTTCAGAATAACCGGGGCGGCTCTATGGGGGATACCGGCTGAAGTATTTCAGAAGAATCAGTTTCAGCTTTTTTGTTTCTGCTGTAGATCAAATTGGAAACCGGATAAGCCCGGAATTCTTTTGATGTAAAACCCTCTTTCATAATATCTTTAATAATATTCGTGCTTTGACCCTGCTCAATCCATGCATCTTCCACATTCCTGTCGAGTACCAGAGGCATCCTTAATTTTGCATTATGGACTTCAGCAAAAAACGGATTGGCGGGTACTGTGATCAGGCTAACATAATAATCTCCATTTTCGTTTGAAGAATAAATCCCCGCAAAGGTGAATAATTGCCTGTCTTCAATGGTTTCACCCCCCGGAAGATAACAAAAGTAGGGTTGTTTCTTTTTGAGGTATTCATGAGGCTCGTAAAATCCATCAGCAAATACCAGGCACCGGCTCTCAAGAATCGGTTTTCTGTATGAAGGTGAACTAAATACCTTATCATCCCGTGCATTGAGAGTATTGTATTTAGCTTCTTTATAGAACCCATTTGGATCATGTAATTCAAATTCCGGCACCAATCCCCATGTGCCGGGTAGCAATAATTTTGGATCCTCCTGCGTAATGATTAAGAGCCGTGGATGTGTAAAACCATCAATGTGATATGAGGGTTTATAAGCATCCTCCTGATGTGCCGGAGTATTTTTATATGCAATAATTGACCGTAGTGGTTTGGTAAGAACGGTTTTGTAACACATTTTTTGAAGTTATGCTGAAGGTTAAAGGTTTATAAAATTATTCCTGAACCAGTTTTAAACATGAAGAATCGGGAGATTTTCCGGGATCGTCCATAAAGGCGATCATTACCCGGTTCCTGCAATCTACATTCCCTCCGCCATGGCCCCCTTCATCAAGAATATACAAAAACGCGTTTGGAAGCTTTTCCTTAAAAATATACCCATTTTCCGGAGGAGTAACGGGGTCATATTGATTTACCATGATCATGGTGGGAACTGAAGAAACAAGAGGAGTCCTTTTTTCCTCAGAAAGGGTATTATCATGTAAGTGATTCATCGCGAGATAGGCTCCTGTAAATAATCCCAATTCCGCAGGAAGTAGTGGCAGATTTCGATACATTGCTTCGATCTCCTGCCCGGTAATATTTGGATCATACATTTCATTCCGTTCTACAGACAACCACATTAAATTATTATAATTATCTCCTATTACCCCCATGATCAGATCCTGTAAGATAGGCCCACCTCCTTTACTCATTTCCTCGATAAAAGCAGGAGCAATTTCCAGGGAATTATTCCAGTATAACACCCGTCTCAAAAAATATATCGCATCCTGGGCGTTTACATAAAATGGAATGCCATCAACTTCAAATTGAATAGGAGATGATTTTAATTTTTCTATGGTCTCAATATATGATTCTCTTAACCGGGGATATTGCAGTTTACAGGTTGGATCATCACTACAGTAATTCAGAACCTTTTCAAGTGCATCAGAATAATTCTGAAGTCGGTCAATTAAAAAGTCGCCTGTAGAAAGTGCAGGAGAATTATGTATCACAACATTAAGGTATTCAGGGTAAAGGTCCTGGATCTTTCGGCCTAGTCTTGTGCCAAAAGAAAGACCAAAAAGATTATATTTTGGGTAGTTTAAATCTCTCATAAGTAAGCCTATATCATGAGCATTTTGCCAGGTATTGTAGTTTGCAGGATTGATATTCAATTTTTCTGCTCTTTCCCTGGCGAGAGTCAACAATTTTTTCAACTCAACCTTTTCCTCATCTTCTGAAAGATTGGCCGCCATGATCCTTTCCAGATCAGGATTAATATCGGGCAGACCTGATGAATATCCTATCCCCCGTTGTTCATAGAGTATTATATCTCTTTTTTCCCTTAAAGGATCATTCAGCAAAAAACTTATTATTTCAACTGAAATCATTTCCCCTCCGGGACCTCCCCCTAAAAGGATTACAGGTTCCTTTTTTTGCTCCAGTTTGGACTTAATTATTACATAAGCAACAGAAATTTTCTTTCCTCCCGGATTCTCATGATCTTCCGGCACTACGAGTTGGCCGCATTCTATTTCCGAAATGTCAGAGAGACCTTTAATGAATTCACATGAATTCTTTTGATTCTGAGCAAATCCAAAATAGGTGCAGAAAAAAATAAAAATTATAAAAATGAACTTACCCATATTGCTGTGTTATTAATGTGGTACACTCTTCGTAATTACTATCCCTAGAAAAAAATCAACGAATGGACGGACCCCCGAATCACCGAATCCACGAATGAACGAACTAACGAATAAAGAAACTAACGAATCAACGAATAACGAATAACGAATTAAAAAATCTTCAAAGCCTACTATTAATTACTTAGTACACTGCAATTTATAAATAATACTGATTGGTTGTGAAAAATTTTTTCCCAGTGACGAAGTGACCTATGGACGAGGTGACGATGTAACGAAGTGAATTCAGCTATAGGATTTGAAATGGGAAAAAAGTTAAGGGTTATGGGCTATGAAATATAGTTAAAAGTTAAGCTCTGGCGAGCAACTTTTTCAACCTACAACAGTTAATTAACTAACAGAATTCAAAAGTAATAGAGAAATCCAACCTACAACTTACAACCCATAACAACTGATAACGGTCAACTGCCATCTGATAACTATCTCTTCTCTCTTCTCTCTTCTCTCTTTTCTCTTTTCTATATTCTATATTCTCTTTCCTATATTCCCAGGATGCCTTTTTTAAAAATTTGTTTAATTATTATTACCAGGAATTATAATTAATGGCTTTGATTTATTAACAAATATTAAAAATATATTAAAGTTCCATAATTTATAATTATAGAAGAAAAAAAAATTATTTTTATCTTAGGAAGCCAGGTATTAGGGGTACTATCTGGCTCTCCAACTTACAGAGCAGGCACATAATTTATGTCCTGCTCTTTTTTTAATCTCCACTAAACTTATTCCCCGTTTGAAACAAATAGGTCAATCAGGATGGTTTGCCTTTTTATTAAAATGTAAAAAATTATCATTGACCCGAATTCACTTTTTGGAGAAAGTCAATTACCTGTTCATAAATGAATTTTTCATTTACTAAAGAAGGGGGCACCTGAGCTACTATTATAATGGGGTTGTCATCTCTATTTAATTGATGCTTTACTTTCATCCCATCATTGGGATCCTGATTAAAAATAAGATCTGCTTTTTGAACAACTTTAGTGGGATCATTTTTAGAATATGTTTTAATCGGATATGAAACGATAAGCTTATTATTTTCTTCGTGCAGGCTTAAACCGAGATTGGTAACATTTGTTATATGTTCCAGCACATTTACAAGCAATTTCCTGTTTTCACTTAACCATTCTTTTCTGGTTCTTTCGATCATTGATGGTTATTTTTATATTTTATCCCGAATGAACTCCGGAACAGATCTGAAAATTTGCAGGGTTACTTTCAGATTTAATGTAGGTTATACAAAGGTAATTATAATTCAGGGGATACCTTGCTTTTTTCAATTAAAGTAACTTCTCTTATAAAAGATTTAACCTAAAAAGCTATTAATACTTTTTTCCAACTCAAAAACTCTTATCGCTAAATAATATCCTCAAATTCATAGTTACAAACAAAAAATCCAGATCCCGGGATAAATATTGCGATTCTCTGGTAGGTGGTCAGTTGTTTGGAATTTGGGATTCATTGTATAATGGCAACAGGTATAAAGATCACAAATCTGTATTTCATATAAGAATTAACCAATCTTTGCTTTCCTGTATATCTATCATTTCGATTTCTGAAACAATATTTTATTGGGAAAAAAATCAAGTATTGTTCGGGTTTTTATTAATTCCGCAACTCAAAAAGAACCAATAATCACCTAACATATTGATTATGAAATTTTTAAATAATTGATAAACATATTTAACCGACGAAAAACATCCAATAATAAATCTTTAACTTATTTACAACAGCTCCTTAACAAACACTTATATGTTAGGATAATTATACTCCCAAGGTTTAAAGCTATTTTTATCATCTTAAATTTTGAAATCATGACAGAACTATTTTTCAATCTTGGAATTATTGCCCTAATGAATGTTGCTGTTTATTTTCTATACAATCAGGCCCGGGTTTACCAGGAACAGAAGAAATTGATCGATAGGGAGTCTAAAGCTTTAAAAAATCTTAGAAATAAGAATATAGAGGCTTTACGTTCAAGATTTTTAGTACATACCGCTAAAGTTAAAATTTAAATTTGCGGAAATAAACAAAAATACTTCCAGATACTTCACATATTTTAACTATACCAATATTTATCCTAAATGATAATCCCGTAAGTTTGGGTTGTAATTATCAATTATAGCGATTGGTGAATCAGATTCTGCCTCTTCATTCACAACAGTAGACCGTCGATTAAAGATTAATAGTAAGATCACAATAATTATCACCGCAATACCAGTCCAGAGCACCCATCTATTCACACTCGTTTTGTAAGGATTATTATCTTTTTTGTCGTCTTTTTCATTATGAGAATCTGCCATAACTAATTTTTTTATTGGATTCTTAAAATTAGGAAATATCTCATGCCTAAAAGAATTTTGACAGAAAAGTTTTACATCTGTGAATCTTTTTACATTAAAATAACAGAAGAGATTATTTTTTCCCAGCCATTCTGTAACGTCCCTGATAAAAAGGCGTCTTTATAATAGAAACAATTTTTAAAGCGTATTAATAAAAACATTATGACCCTTTATAAGGGCAGAGCAGCAGAAAATTCGAACGTATTTCTAAGAATTTTTTTTGATATTAGAATTTGTTTGATTAGCCAAAAAATTTGCGTTCTGCCCTTTTTTAATTATTCAGGATTCTTTTTTAGTGGCCCACAAAATTTGAGTCATACGATTTCCGCTTATTCCGGCTGACCTGAAATGTTTAGAATTCTGTTTATATCTCTCTAAATAAATCCTTTTAAGGAATTTATCCATTTCTTTTGTTGAATTTTCCATATATTAAAGTTATAATCCTCATTATACACTAGTGATAATATACTCGATCAAGGGGAAAAATTTATATTTAAATCTACAAATTGTTTTTAACGCTTTAGCGTAAAAAAATATTAGAATATGAGAAATTTTGGAGGGAATAGCGTATTTAAATTTTAGTAGTCAACTATTATAATATAAATATCGTGTCTTTAAACCTGAAAAATCCAGAGACATAATTTTGATATTCCAGCAAAAACGGAAAGAAAATTAATTACTGCAATCCCACATTTGTTTACCCTGATAAAAACAGCAAAGCAGGCTATATACCTAAATACAACCTGCTAATACTGAAATTAAAAAAGAAGTACCCCTATCTCTTTTCTAACTAACACTAAATTAACCCTTTAAGTCCAAAAAAAAGTCTTTTAAGCAATAATTAGTAATTATATATGAAATGAAATGATGTTAATATTCTTTAAAAATATGTTATCCGGCCAAAGATTAATAATTTTAATAACAGCCATCTGTCTTATCTAGACCCGGAAAAATTTTAAATTAAATAAAGGAAAAAAATTAAAATATGGCCGCACAAAATAACGGAGGCCAGAGAAGCCAGAGACAGGAATCAGGTAACGATGAAGGCATCAAAACTTCAAAGGGGCAAAGAGGGCAGCGACAGGAAGCAGACAATGATTACAACTCAAATTACCATCAAGAAAACAGGAAAAATGGCAACGGCAATCCCTGACGAGCATGAAAGGAAATTCTCAAATAGATAGGTGGAATTTTATATAAATAAGTGAAAATTAGTACAATCTTCAATAGCGGAATTACAGACCGCTCTTCCTTCTTTCTTTAGCCCCCTTGCATCTCATTTTTAAACAGATACAAAAAAGATAGCCACTCCTGTTCCACCCTGCCTAACTGGCATTCCAGGTTTTTTAAAGCAACCGGGTACAGGCAATGATTCAATATTCTTTTTAAAGTTTTCAACTTCGCTACTTTATAAACCCTTGATATCTTCATCTGGATTTATCCCGGTTTAGAGGAATTAACAAACAATTTTTCAAAAGATGTATTTATGCTGCCAAAAAAGGAAAAGCCTGAAACAGAGTAGCTTTCAGATTTATTATAAAACCATATAAATCTTCGAATTAAGGTGGGATTTACATTTTTATGGAAAGGTATCTTAAATTTTCACGTCTAAAAATTTAAATAACCATACCTTCATTTATGAATATAACACTGCAAAATTCTCTATTCAGGGAATATGGAACCACTGAGATAAATAAGATTTTTGGTAAAATTTATGATCGACATTTTAATATGGTGAAAGTCTTTGTTTTACAAAACAATGGTAGCCTAACCGATGCCGAGGATATTTTTCAGGAAACCCTTATAATTTTAAACGCTAAGCTTAATGAGGAAGACTTCATGCTCACAGCACAATTAAAAACTTATATTATGGGTATTTCAAAAAATCTATGGTATAAACGTCTGAGAGATCAAAAGATTATTGTAGATATAGGAGATTATGAAAATACAGAACTCCAGGAAATGGATTGGTTTGTTGAAAATGAAAAATCCAATTCCGAAAAAATTTTGAATGTACTGGCTGGAATATCCACTCATTGCAACCGCTTAATAAATGATATTTTCTTTAAATCTACCCCCATCAGGGAGATCCAGAAACTCTATGGGTATAGTTCAAAACACAATGCGCAAAATCAAAAACATAAATGCATACAGCAAATGCGAAAAGAAAAAGTAAAGATTTATGGTTAATCCTCATAAGGCTTTTTTTGTAAAATGTATTTTATTTTAACAATCTTCCAATGAGTTATCTTGAAACTACCAAAAATGTATATCGTGAGGCAGCACTAACCCCTGATATTGGATTATGTTGCACTACCAATCCTGTATGGGAGTTACCCGGACTAAAAATTCCCGGCATTATGCAGGAAATGAATTATGGCTGTGGTAGTACAGTTCACGCAAGGGATCTTATAAATGAACCCCGTATTCTATATGTTGGAGCCGGTGGTGGTATGGAATTACTTCAGTTTTCATATTTTTCACGACAGGAAGGTGGTGTAATTGGAGTAGATGTGGTAGAAGAAATGCTGCAGGCGGCGGGGAGAAATCTAAAAGTGGCAGAAAAGGAAAACCCCTGGTTTAAATCTGCATTTATTGATCTTAGATTGGGAGATGCCCTCAATCTTCCTGTTGAAAATAATTCAATTGATGTGGCAGCACAAAATTGTCTCTTTAATATTTTTAAGGAAGATGATCTTAAAAAAGCCCTGGAGGAAATGTACAGAGTACTTAAACCAAATGGCAGACTTGTAATGAGTGACCCTGTTTGTGAACAGAAAATGAATGAAGAACTTCGTAATGATGAGAGACTTCGTGCTTTATGCCTTAGCGGGAGCCTGACTATAGAACAGTACATAAAAGCCCTTACAGATGTTGGATTTGGCACCATAGAAATACGTGCCCGGAAACCTTACAGGATCCTTAGTCCTGCCCATTACCCAACCAAAGAACTTATCTATATAGAATCCATAGAAGTTGCCGCGATCAAAGATCCAATGCCGGAAGATGGACCCTGTGTTTTTACGGGAAAAACAGCTCTTTATTTTGGAATCGAAAATTTTTTTGACGATCATAAAGGTCATATCCTGGTATACAACCAACCCCTGGCTATTTGCGATAAAACTGCAAAAGCATTAAAAGAGTTGAGAAGAAATGATATTTTCATAAGCAAATCCACATTCCATTATGATGGTGGTGGGTGTTGTTAATATCAGGTTTTTCAGAGTTTCAGGGAGAATTTAATTTTTCATTATTTATCTTCTGGCAACATTTTTTTAAAATTTTTACAATTTGCCGGGTGATTTTTTTTGAGATTGGGTATTAATAAGTACAAGATTAATAATAACAAATTTTTTGACTTATGAAAACAATGATCAAACAGTTAAGTATTTTTATAGTATTTGCAGTAATTACTGCCAATATGAACGCACAGACCTCAAACCAGTGGATGCTGGATAAAGATCATACTTCCGTTAATTTTGCCATAAACCACTTTTTTTCAAAAGTTAATGGGAATTTTACTGAATTTACCGGTGATTTCAAATTTGATCCGGATAACCTGAAAGCAAGTAGTTTCATTTTTACTATTCCGGTTTCTTCTGTTTCTACTAATAATGAAAAACGGGACAATCATTTAAAATCTGAGGATTTCTTTAACACTTCAAAATATCCCGAAATTAAATTTGAATCTACCGATTTTAAAAAGGTTGATGACAAGAATTACCTGGTAAATGGTCATCTAACCATTAAGGATATTAAAAAAAGAGTATCCATACCCTTCAAAATTACCGGCGAAATGGAACATCCTATGATGAAAGGAACCACAATTCTTGGTCTTGCTTTTAATACCAGCCTTGACAGGTCTGAATATAAGGTAGGAACGGGAGACTGGGCATCAGATATGGTAGTGGGTGATAATGTGGATATCGCAGTCAATATGGAACTTAATAAAAAAGGATAATTTATCTTCCCCTTCTGGTAAAAGTGCCCCTTATTTAGGGGGTGCTTTTATTTATTTAATAAACCCAATTTTAATTTTAAAAAAATGATAAAATTTTCAAAATCCAATATTATTACACTGGTATCTGTAATTTTATTTATTGCCTGTAATAATAAGACATCTCAATCTTCAAATGATGAAGTAGCAGTAGAAGAAAGGTCAGATTCAAATTTAAAAAAAGCGCCTCATTTTGAAGTTACCACTATAGATGGGGAGACAATAAGCCTTCAGCAATCTATGGATGAAAATAAAGCAACTGTAATCTATTTTACGGCTTCCTGGTGTCCCATGTGTGCTAAGAACTGGCCTGCACTTTCTGAAGTTTATCCCGAATATGAGGACAGGATAAATCTTGTTGCTATAAGCATAGATCCCACAGATGACGAGGAAGTGATGAGAAATCTTGATGACAAACATAACTTTCAATTTTCTGTTGTTGCAGGAAACCCACAGGTGATGCTGGACTTTGGAGTAGACAGCCAGGCTACTACCGTTGGAGTTACCCGGGAGGGGAATGTTGCTTTTCAAAAAAATAAAAGTGTTTTAACCGCAGATGAATACCGGGAATTATTTGAGCAATTACTAAAATAATTCGATGGATTTTATCTGGTTTTCTTTTTTACAGGGGGTTCTTGCGTTCCTGGCCCCTTGTGCCGTTGCTTTATTGCCGGGGTATATCGTGGCATTTATATCACGAAACTCAGGTACTACCCCTTCCCTCTCCCTACGGATGCGAAGGGGGTTAAAGCTGGCGTTCTTAAGTATTACAGGCAAATTGCTTATTTATATCCTTGCAGGTGTTATGATCATAATGGCGGCGCAGATTCTTAAGGATTATATGAAATGGATTACCATTGGGATGGGAGGAATATTTATAATACTTGGTTTTCTTATGATGCTTGGAAAAAATATTTCTTTATCCATCAATCTGCAGAATACCTCCCACAAATCAGAAGCCACCGAAGCTTTTATTTTTGGTATCGCATATGCGATTGGCGCATTGGGTTGTTTGTTTCCTCTTTTTCTCATTGTTGCCACACAAGCAATGGCGGCAGATTCCGTGTTGGAAGGTAGTACTTACCTGCTTGCTTATTTTACGGGAATAAGCGGAATGATGATCTTAACGATATTGCTCGCTATTTTTGCTAAAAGCTTTTTAATGCGAAATCTCAGAAAAGTACTTCCCCATATGGAGATGATCACCGGTATTTTATTATTACTTGCCGGAGCTTACATTATTTATTATCAGACGGCCTTGTTATAATAGCAAGGGTTGATTTTCAATTTATACTGTATTTGCAATCTTTCTTAAAAACAGTATATTGATAAAGAAAATTTTCCGGGAAAAACGGGTAAAAATATGCCAGATAAAAAATATGACCTTATAGTTATTGGATCCGGTTCAGGGGGACTCGGTGCCGCACTGGGTATGCTTAAGCTTGGGTTCAGGGTATTACTTATTGATAAATAAGCTGAAAATTTTGGTGGAGAATGTGTTCATACGGGATGTATCCCGAGCAAAGCCTTAATCCATGTTACACGACTGCTCCATCAGGCAAATACTGCTTCCCATTTTGGGCTGGAAGTTTCAGGGAAGGTGGACTTTTCTCAAGTAAAGAAATATATCCGGGAAAAACAGGAAAGTATTATCGCGCATGAGAATGTTGAATATCTCCAAAATCAGGGAATGCATATAGCATTGGGAACTGCGTCATTTGTTTCAAAAAATGAGGTAAAGGTGAATGAAGAGGTATACAGGGGCCGGAACATCGTTGTGGCAACAGGTTCTTCTCCCAGGCATATAAAAATAAAAGGAGCCGAAAGTTTACCGGTACTCACCAATGAGTCTGTTTTTGATCTGGATTTTATCCCGCAGCACTTTATTTTTATTGGAGCAGGACCTGTAAGTATTGAACTTGGTCAGGCTTTTTCGCGCTTAGGGTCCAAAGTTAGCTTTATTGTTCGCGGTGAAAGTATTCTGGATAAAGAAGACCCGGTAATATCAGGAATTCTTCTTCAGAAGTTACTGGAAGAGGGGATTGAATTTCTTTTTAATTCTGAAGTGAAGGAAATTCAGAAGGGTGATACTGTGGTTATAAAGCAAAAACAGGGAGAAAATAAATATTTGCCTGTGAATGCAATCTTTATGGGGTTGGGCCGGGAATTAAATTTTGACTCTCTCCATTTGGAAAATGCCGGCATCGAAACAAAAGATGGTAGAATTGTTTTGAACAATAAACTACAAACCACCAATAAAAACGTATTCGTTTGTGGTGATGCGGCAGATAATCTCAAATTTTCACACGCGGCAGAATTGCACAACATGCTTGTAATCAACAATTTCATCTCACCAAAAAAGAAGAAGCTCAATTTTGACCACTTTCCCTGGGTAACCTTCAGCGATCCTGAAATTGCCACCTTCGGTTTAAATGAAAAGAAACTGAAGGAGAAAAAGACCAGTTATGAGAGATTGGAAATAAGTTTTAAGGAGGCTGACAAAGGAATTACAGATGATTTTGAATATGGAAAATTATTGTTGTTTGTTGAAAAGAAACGAATTAATAAAGGTGGCGCAAGGATCCTGGGGGGCAGCATGGTGGCGCCGCATGCCGGGGAGATCACACAGGAATTGGTGCTGGCAAGTGTAGCTGGTCTCACGCTGAGTGATCTCATGGATAAGATCTACGCCTATCCTACCGCAGCCAATATTAATAAGATCCTTGCAAGAGAGCAAATGGTCGAAGAGATTAAACCCTGGATGAAGAAAGCCATTGTAAGCTGGTATCGCCTCACAGAATGGTAATAAGTGTGATCATTCCGGCCTTTAATGAAGAGCATTATGTTTCAAAAACACTCTCCTCTCTTTTAGCGCAGAGAGGTGATTTTGAAATTTTCGTGGTAGATGGCGAAAGTACAGATGCCACGTTGAAAATCGCTTCAGAATATCCGGAAGTAAGAGTTGTAACTTCTGCAAAAGGCCGAGCAAATCAGATGAACTATGGTGCATCACTGGCAACAGGAGAAATTCTGCTTTTTTTACATGCCGATACAATTCTCCCTAATAATGCTTATAAAATAATAAAGGACCATTTTAAGGACCCCGAAATGGTTGGAGGAAGTTTTATTCTTCTCCTTGATAAAAAACATCCTATCCTGAAATTCTATTCCTGGTGCAGCAGGTGGAGTCTGGAATTTTTCACTTATGGAGACCATGCTATTTTCGTTAAAAGTGACATCTTTAAAGCTATAGGAGGTTATAAAGCAATGAGTGTCATGGAAGATGTGGAAATTCAGAAAAGGTTGAAAAAGGCCGGAAAATTTAAAAAGGTTAAGGCAGCGGTTTTAACTTCTGCACGCCGGTTTGAAAAAACCGGAACTATAAAACAACTTATTATAGATGTGCTATTGGTGGGAGCATTTAAAGTGGGAGTTCCACCAGATGCCCTGAAGGCCTTCTACAAGGATCATTCAGAAATCTAAATCCAGAGAGCAGGCCCAGGACTGTTTTCGGCATATTAATTGGGTAATCCCACGGTTTAAGGAAATATGTTTACTACCGGCAAACTTCATAGATGTATGTCGGATTTTTGACATCCAGTGATATATTAAATTACGAAATTTATTATTAAACCAGAAAATATTAAAATAATGACCATGTTAAGAGGAAAAACTGTATTACTCTTAAATTTTTGTTAACTCAGGTAATTTCAGAAAGAAATACCGTCTAAATAATTATAAATCCTTAAAAATTAAATTATGTCAAACAACACGTATCAAATTGGATTAAAACCCGTAGAATTAGAGCATGCAGATTCAGCTCAACAGGAAATCCTTCAAAAAGCCCAGAAGGCTAATGGGATGATTCCTAATATGTATAAAAATATGGTGAATTTACCCGGTTTACAGGATACATATGATACGGGGTATCATCATTTCAGAAAAGACAGTGGATTTACCCCCGCAGAGCAGGAAGTGGTTTTTCTCACTATTAGTATTGATAATTCTTGTGGTTACTGCACCGCAGCACATAGTTATCTGGCCGATAATGTTTCTAAAACCCCGGAAGAAGTTACTGAAGCAATAAGAAATGGAAAAGAGATACCTGATGAAAAATTAAAAGCTCTTTCAAATTTTACAAGGATCATGAATGAGAGTCGTGGCAATCCTACCCCTGAACAAGCCAGGGAATTTTTGGATGCGGGTTATTCTGAAAAGCATATTTTGGCCATCATTCTGGCCCAGGCTGTTAAAACCATAAGCAATTACTCCAATCATATCTTCCATACAGAAGTTGATGAAGCTTTCAGCGGGAGCATTTTAGAGAATGTTTAATTAATTTATATTAAGGAAGTCTTTTCTGGCTCCTTTTTCAATTATGAAATATCTTATTCTTATCTCAGTTTTTCTCTTTGGACAGATGGCGGTAAGCCAATCTAAAAAGGGGTTTGATCTTAAAAATTCCACAATCCCTGTTACTGAAATTATGGATGGTGGGCCACCCAGAGATGGTATCCCTTCTATAGATAAACCTGTTTTTTTATCTGCAGCCCAGGCAAACCTAAAACCCGGAGACCGGGTTCTTGGTGTTATGGAAAATGGAATAGCAAAGGCCTATCCCATTAAGATTATGAATTACCACGAAATTGTTAATGATGAATTCAAAGGAAAGCCGGTAGTAGTTACATTTTGTCCTCTCTGCGGAAGCGGGATAGCTTTTGATGCTGTTGTAGATGGAAAGACCCTGGAATTTGGTGTGTCAGGTTTGTTATATAACAGTGATGTGTTACTTTATGACAGGCAAACAGAGTCATTGTGGTCGCAATTGGAATATAAAGCCGTAAGCGGGCCTATGGCAAGCAAGGACTTACCTATACTTAATACTGCAAATACCACATGGGAGAACTGGAAGAAGAAATATCCTGAAACTCTTGTACTTTCTGAAAAAACCGGGTTTATAAGGGATTATTCAAGAGACCCGTATCCAGGATATGGAGACACCTCTGCTATGTTTTTTCCGGTTTCTGCTCAAAATAACGAGTTCCATCCCAAAGAGATGGTCATTGGGATTAATATAGATGGAAAATCCAAAGCCTATCCTTTTTCAGAGCTTGAAAAAACAGGAAAAAAATCCATAAAAGATAAATTGAACGGAAAGAATCTGGAGATAAGATATGATGCTAAAAGTAAGAGTGCTGAAATCTTTGATGCCGAGGGAAATGTTCTGCCGGGAATAACTAATTTCTGGTTTGCCTGGTTTGCCTTTAATCCTGACACCGAAATTTACAGGAACAAGTGACTTTAAGAAGAACAGGATAATTTTAAACCCCAACATAAAAAAATACCCCCAATAAGTGCATAACTTATTGGGGGTATTTTTAAATAGCAGGAATACTTTTTATCTCACATAAAATACAAATACAATATTCCTGTTCCAATTATAAGCGTTGCAATTATGACAGTTACTTTAATTTCATCGAATGTACATTTCTCTGCCAAATCCTCGCAATCACCTTTTATTTTGGAAAATATCTTTTGTAATGTTTCCATAATTATAGTCCATTTAATGCTTAGACGAAAATTTCAGGAATCCTTACTTACCAACAGGTGTATCTTTCCATTTTAGCTTAAAAATCTTAGTGATCCTCAAATTTTACCATAATTATATATGGCTTTCAAGAATATTCTCTATTTCCCACTATAATGCTTCAATACTTCCAAAAGTAACGGAGCGGCAATTCGCTCCTTGTAATCGGGGCTGATGTACTGGAATAAAATTGTGCCATCTGTATCTAAAACGAAAAGGGCCGGAACGGGTAAAAACCCGGGATTTTTTCCGCCGGAAACATTGCTGAGCATGGATCCATATCTTTCAGGCGATTTAAAAGCAAGGCCCATTGCTTGCGAGAGTTTACCATCAGCATCTGAATAGAGCTCATAATCCAAATTCTGTTCTTCCAGAGCATTTTGAAGGGCTTCCGGGGAATCGGGACTCACCGCGATGATCTGGTAGCCCAGGGCCTTAATTTCTGAAGTGATCTCTCCCACTTCTGCCAGATGCGCGTTGCAGAAGGGACACCAGCCGCCACGATAAAATAATAAAACCGAAGGCTGTTTCCCCACCATTTTCATCAAACTGGTGGTCTCATTTGCTGCCGAGATCATCTCTGTATCGGGAACTTTTTCACCTATGAGAAGGGGGCAAACTTCCTCTGCAGTTTCCGCGATCTGGGCGGAGGTGGTGATTGAAATAAAGAATGCTGTCAAAATAAATATTCTCTTCATTTTATAAATTTAAAGTTCTTTAGGATTTTCAAGCATAGTAGGTATCAATTCGCTCACGGTGGGATGGATATGAATGGCATCCCTTATAACTTTATAAGAAGCTCCTGCATACATTTGATCTATTACAGTATGAATATATTCATCTGCCCCGGCACCAAGAAATGTAGCACCCAGTATCTTACTTGTTTCGCTTTCGATGAAAATCTTTAATATTCCCGCGGTTTCTCCCATTTCCTTGGCCCTGGCGATTTTGCTCATTGGCCTGCTTGCCACTCTGGCTTTTATACCTTTGTTTTTAATATCTTCTTCATTGAGGCCCACCCTTGCCAGCGGCGGATCAATAAAAGCGGCATAACAGGTAAACCTGTCTGAGAGGTATCTTTTTCTTTCCTCAAATAAGTGGGAATTTACAATTTGAAAGTCGTTATATGCGGTATGTGTAAAAGCACCTTCCCCATTACAATCACCCAGCGCCCAGATATGGGAAACATTAGTTTGAAGTTCGTTATTCACTTCAATAAAACCCCTTGCATCGAGTTTTACACCTGCTTTTTCGAGACCCAGATCATCTGTATTTGGTATTCTTCCGGTGGCCACGAGTAGATGAGAGGCTTTGATCTTCTCGATCCCTATTTCACAATTATATTGTACACTTATTCCCTTTTCTGATTTTTCAGCACCAATACAATTTGAATTTAATTTTACTTCGATCCCGCTTTTATTCAGAATTTCTGCTATTGCTTCGGCTATATCATCATCTTCTCTTTTCAAAAGTTGTTCTCCTCTTTCAAGAATAGTCACTCTGCTTCCAAACCGTCTGAACATCTGGCCAAACTCCAGGCCTATATATCCCCCGCCCACGATCACAAGATGTTCAGGGATTTCTTCAAGTTCAAGAATACTTTCGTTGGTGAGGTATTCAACATTCTTAAAATTTTCAGGAATTCTCGGCCTGCCGCCTACATTGATATAAATTTTACCGGCTGTATAATTCTTATTATTGACTTCAACGGTATGCTCATCCACAAATGTGGCCTTCCCTCTTATTAAGGTAAGATTCTCTGTTACCGCAAACATCTTTTCGAGTCCGCTTCGGGAATCCTCAACCAGTTTATCTTTGCGCTCTTTGATTCTTTTAAGGTCTATCCTGAGATCTCCCTGCAGTATCACTCCATGGTCCTCGCTATTACCCGCGGTAAATGCGCGCCTGGCAGAAGCTACATAAGCCTTGGTGGGTGTGCAACCCACATTAACACAGGTGCCTCCCAGATGGCCTTTTTCAATAATTGCGGTCTTGTATCCATTCTTTGCAAGACTTACAGCCAAAGAAGGTCCTGCCTGTCCTGTTCCAATTATAATTGCGTCAAATTTTTCCACTGACTTTTAATATTTATAATTTTTTCCTCCGTCTTCTTCAATTTCCACCCCCAGGCTTAATACCATGCGATTTACAAAATTAAAATACGCCACTACAAGGGTAGCATCCAGAATGGCAGCATCGCTGAATCCCATTTCTTTTAATGAGACAATGGGTGATACTTCTCCAAGGTTTTGAGGCCGCAGGGTCACTTCTTCGGCGTATTGGCACAGGGCTTTGTCATTTTCGGGTATATCCACTTCACGGTAATCGGCCTTAAGCTTATTCAATTTAGTCTCATCCTTCCAGTAATGCTGGAGCGCACTACCATGGTGGATGGCGCAATAAGAACAATTATTGGCCATAGAAACCACCACAGCGATCATTTCCCGCTGGGCCCTTGTAAGCTCAGATTTGCTGAACATAATTTCCATATACAGCTCCATGTGCTTAACAATACTCTCGGGTCGCAGGCTCTGTATCTTATGAACCTCAGCTATTTGCCCTCGTTGTTTTTGAAGATTATCATAAATTTCTTTAAGTCGGCCTGTGGCTTTTTCAGGTTGTATAATTTTTATTCCCATATAAATAATTAAAAAAGATTTAAAAAATTAAATATACTCAATTGGCACTAATAAAACAGTCCCAAAACTACGGGTAAGGCAAACGCACCCTCTGTCATAAATCTGACATTTTTTATCATTCCAGGTGATTATATTTCATATGGATATGATGTTAAATTAAAAAAGAGAAATTATGAAAAGTACAGATTGGAAAGTGATTAAAGCAGCAAAGGAAGCAGGACTTCCAGACCCTGGTTTTAGAATAGATAAGAAAACAGCAATTGTGATCACAGATCCACAAAATGATTTTTTGCGAGAGGACGGTGTAGCATGGCCAATAGTAAAGGAAAGCGTAAAAGAAAACAATACCATTGTGAATATGACTACGGTTTTCAAACTTGCCGGTAAAAAAGGAATGAAGATCTTTATTTCTCCGCATTATTTTTTTCCCGAAGATGAAAAATGGGAATTTGGGGGAGCACTTGAAAAATTCATGCATTCAAAAGGCATGTATAAAAGAAAAGGACGCCTGGATATGGAAGGTTTTAAAGACTCCGGTGCCGATTTTTTAGAAGCTTTTAAACAATATCTTGAGGGAGAAAATATAATATTATGCAATCCTCATAAACTCTATAGTCCCAAAAATACAGATCTAAGCCTGCAGCTCAGGAAAAATAAAATTGAAAAAGTTCTTATGGCAGGTATGTCTACCAACCTTTGTCTTGAATCCCACACCAGAGATCTTCTGGAGGATGGATTTGAAGTTGGAGTAATTGCAGACGCAAGTGGAAGCGCTAAACTACCTGGGCTGGATACTTTCGAGGCGGCGTTGATGAATCTGAGAATGATCACTAGCCATGTTTTTACTACAGAAGAGTTTGAGGAAGCTTTGAATAATGCCGAGTTGTAATTTCTAAAATATATCCTTGTGCATATAATGTGAAATATTTAATATAGAAAGTTTATGAATCAGGCCTCATGCTAAATCCATAAGGCCTGATTTTATTTAAATTTTACCTGGTGCAACAGGCTACAATTCACCTAAAAATTTTTATACCTATTGATGGAGAAAGGTTACCATGCGTTTTATAAACCGGAAGAAATTTAAAGAATAAGTGAAGCAAATTATTAAAAAATCCTCTAATAAATTGAAGTAAATATTGTAATTAAAATCAAGTAATTCCAATGAGATCAGACATAAAAAATGGAGCTTATTTTCCCGATTATGAACTTCCAGACCATGCGGGCGAAATACGAAAACTTAGTGAATTACAAGGGAAAGATCCCATGGCTTTAATTCTTTCCAGAGGAGGCTATTGTCCAAAAGAAGATTTACAACACCAATGGCTGGCAACAATGGAAGCCGAATTGAAAGTTGGATATTGCAAATTAGTAACCATAAGTACAGATTCACAACTGGAATCCCTTGAATGGCGTACCAGATTAGGCGCCCACTGGCCATTCCTTAGCGATGAAAAACGTAAGATCCAGAAAGAGTTGGAGATCAAAGAATATACAGATCCTGAACACGATCCTATGGTTCCCCATACGATCGTTCTGGAACCAGGATTGAAAATTTATAAGATTTACAATGGTTACTGGTACTGGGGGCGACCTACCCCTGAAGAACTAAGACAGGATTTTCGGGCAATCTCACAAAAAGTTCGACCTGATTGGGATCTTAGTGATCCCAAAGTGAAGGAACAATGGAAAAAAGGAAACACTTCGTTCTTTCATCCTTATGAAAAATGAGGGAAGGAGTGGATCAAATTAATCCATACTCATGAGTTTTTAAAAGTGAAATCTATGCGGGAAACCAAAGAAGTTCTGGAGGATCATTTGAAATTATCCAAAGAAAAAAGTATTAAAGAAGACCTGGAAAAAAATTATTCGGTTGATGTAAAATTCCTTACCACATATGGGATATATGAAGGTTACCAGGGTGCAACAGAACTGTTTGAATTATTAGAAAAGGAACTACCTCAGTCTCAATTTGATTATAAAAATTTTCTTGTAGAGGGAGAAATGGGTTTTTTGGAGTGGTCGGGCTATTCGGAAAAAAGAAAAGTAGAGGACGGCGCAGATTCCTATCTCGTACGAAATGGGCGAATAGTGCTGCAAACAATTCACTATACAGTTATTCCGGTTTAATGATTTTTGAGCTGGTCATCTTTTAAATTTTCCATTCATTACAGTCCCAAATCCTGATCCTCCCTTTTAGAAATAATAGCTCATTAAGTTATCAAATCCAGTAATTTAAACTTTTCATTTCTAAGTGCCTCAATGCGGTTTTGAAATTCTTTTTCTTTAAAGTGGTTAGGCAAGATTGGTTCTTTTAAAACCCCCTGGTCAAGGAATTTGGAAATAAGAGGAACATAATGCAGAGCAAATTTCCCTGTAAATAATAGTTCCAGATTTCCTCCATTCTGTAAATATTTTAATAGTTGCAACACACCCCGAAGATAGACCGTATCCTTAATAAGCCCACCTCCTCTATAAATACGCATAGTTAGATTAAAAGAAAGTTCTTTGGGGAAATTATACTTCTCAACCAGCAGGGAATAAGTCTCTGTAAATGTTTTTCCCTTTACCAGGCAATCTACAGCAACCACTCGGGCAGCCAGCAGCCGGAGCCTTGAAGCGGTAAGCCCTCCCACAAAATATTCTGACAAAACCGCTAATCCTTCCTGAAGTGTATTATACCCTGCAAAGCCTGTATATAATTGCTTTATAGGCTGTCTCAAGCCATTGCAATAAGTAAGAATGTGAGTTCCTATTTCATGTTGAATTAATGGAGCAACCCGGGATTTTTTAATGGACATTCCTTCGCTAATGTAAACCGTAGTCTTATTTACCATCAAACCTACGATATCATTTCTTACTTCTGTGGCAATGCTTTTATTTTTAAATTCACTTCTTAAATAATCTATTTCTGGTTGTGCGATTTCGGCAAATTCATGGCAACTTACTGTCTCTTCCTCCTGTTCTTCTATATCATCTTTCACATTATCCAGAATTTCCCATGCAGCTTCCATTTCCTTTTCGTCAGGGACACTATACAAGTAATGTCCTAAAAACTTTGCTCCAACAGCCTCCCTGCTTTGAAGCAAGGTTAATTCTATTTCCAGCTGGATGCGTTTTTGTCTTAGAATATAATCGATCGTAGTGCCCTTTATACCATCCATATCGAGATCAAAAAGCCTTTCCTTAACCTTTTCCGGATCAAATTTTATCATCCTGTAGGTAAATTGGGGTTCCTTTTTAAAGTTACGGGACTTAAACTCTTCCCATGCCGCGTTCTCATTAACGGGAGTAGTATTCAATAAGAAATTCATTTCCTCTGACACATCTGCCAATTCCTTATCAATTCTTTTTACATTATCATCCAGTTTGTCATTATCGTGCATAAGGTAATGGGAAAAATGATTTGATGTTTGAATTCTTATGAATTTGAATATTACTTTTTTAAAGGCATCTGTAAATTGTTCAATTAAAGATTCCGAATTATGACCGGTAAATAATGAAGCGGGAAGATTAAGGCCTATCCAGAAAACCCCATTATCTTTTCGATTATTCCGGTTTAAAGGGGGTTTCAGCGGGGATTCATCCTCCTCTCTGATAGTCACAGGCAAGGTATTCGTTTCCATATCCTCCAAAGCTTTTTGAAGGGTTGACGTGGTAATATCTGTATGATCAAATAAACTGAAGATTTCAAGATCCTTATTTCCCGATGAAATCATTAATTCCAGAATAAGAAAAGAATTAAATTTTTTAGAAATAGACCCGGAGATCTCACCCATCGTTTTTTCTAAATTGTCATAATCATCCCGAACCATCAGGCTCGAGGAAATGCTCTTAAGCAAATTCTTTAGTTTATCGGGTGGTTCATTATGATATCTATGCAATAAAACATAAGGTAGGTTACTGTTCATACAAACTTCCAAATTCTCTTTTTCGATATTTATTGCCTCGCTGAAATGGATTGCCTTTTCTACCATTTCAAGAATATTGTCAGACATTTTCATTTTTCCGGATAATTTAGAATGTTAATAAAAAAATCAGGTTATCCCTGAGACAAGCTATTGTTGTATATCACCGATTTCATTTTTGATATGGGCCAACAACCCGAAATTTACTTTTAACCCAACCAGGAATTACAAAAGGAAAAAACAATTTCCACCTCCCCAAAAAGACAGTAATATTTGAAACCCCCTGGCGGAGTCATCGGGAATTATTTAGATCAAGGTTAAAGCAGAGATTATAAGTAGGATGACGGTTCCCCTTCCAAAATTACAGAAGAACTACTTTAATTTTTCTCTATGATTACCTATATTCCGGATTTTCAAAATTCCATCGTGTACCATCATCCCACTCCTTCCTTGAATTTCCGTAGGCAGGATATCCACCGTTTTTCCTGAGCATATTTGCCAGATGCAGCAGATTATAGGTCATAAATGTTGTATTCTTATTGGTAAATTCTGAATCAAATCCTACCGGAGGGTCTTTTTTTTCTCCATTCCACTCGGTATCCCCATAACTTGGCCCCGGCCCTACTTCTCCTATCCACCCGGCATCTGCCTGGGGTGGAATTGAATATCCCAGATGTTGTAAAGCATAAAGTAAACCCATTGCGCAATGTTTAACCCCATCCTCATTTCCCGTCACAATACATCCTCCTGCCTTGCCATAATAGATATACTGTCCTTTATTATTTTGTAAAGCACTCATCCCGTATAACCGCTCAATAAGTTTTGAAGCAACAGAGGACCTTTCTCCCAGCCAGAGGGGAGTGCCTATAACCAAAATATCGGCAGTCTTTACTTTTTCAAAAATAGCAGGCCATTCATCTACCTCCTCACCTGTTTTTGTCATATCCGGCTGGACACCCACTGGGATATTGTGGTCAACAAATCGTATAATTTCTACTTCCACCCCTTCAGACCTCATAATATCAATAGAAAGATTCATCAAAATTTGGGTGTGGCTTTCCCGCGGGGATTTTTTTAAAGAACAATTGATGTAAAGGGCTTTTAGGCCGGAAAAGGAGTTTTTCATAGTATATTGTCATTAATTAATTTATTATATAATTTTTAATTTTTGCAAGCTTCCACATCCCGGGATTATAATTTCTGTTAGATCTTCAGCAATTTAAAATATTGTGGATGCACAATCTTCTATAGAGAAAAATGTGCATATAAAAGAAAACCTAAACCTGTAGTGAAATTTTAGATTTGTAAACATCCTGACGCACGGTGAAAATTAAAAAGACCCTGGTTAATTTAATCCTCCCGCTGTCCCGGCAAGGTCATTTAATGCGTTCGAGAGCCTCTCCAATTCGGTAGACCTGGTTTTCAATCCGTGCCTAAATTGCAGAAATTGAGATGTGTTAAAGGAAATATTCACAATACCGCCCTCATCTTCCCAGACTAAAATTTTCTGCGGAAGATCAAGCCCTGTACTCATCGCCGACTGCATTAATGGGGTGCCCATGTTTGGATTTCCAAAAACAATCAATTTTGTGGGACGCAATTCCATTTCAACGGCCTCTGCATTTGCGCTGTGATCAATCTCAGTAATTATTTTGATTTCATCATGATCTTCTAATATATTTTTTAAGGCGGAATAGGTTTCTTCGAAATTCCGGATACTTTGAACCGTCTTTATACCCCGGGAGGCACTGATATTCTCGCTCCTGCCCTTAACCACCGGGGTATTAAACGCATTTGCTACCATCTCTTCCAGGTTGGCCGAAATTCTATCCAATATGGCAGTGCCGGCAAATCCATATCGCCTTTCATAATATGAGGCGCTATTAAAAAGCGCTACTGCCTGGAGATCCTTTTCATAGAATAAAACTCTTAGGGGGAGGTCAAGTCCTGCCAATTGATTACGCTGCATCAAACGAGTACCTATTTCGGGGTTTCCGAAAAAGATGATCCTTGAATTCTCCAGATGCATACCGGCAGCTTCGGCATTTTGAGCGTGATTGAGTTCGGCTATTACGGAGATCCCATCATTTTCCTCCAGTTGCGATTTAAAATTATCATAAGCCTCCTCAATAGTCATCTCTGCGGTAGCACGATTGGTGCCCTGTGGCCAGGGATCTGTACCGGTATTGAGAAATTCATTCACCACTCCGCAGGAGCTTAATGCAAGAAGAAACAGAACTATAACAGGTCTTTTAATCATTTTTGTGAATTATTTTTACTTCGCCATAATTTACGCATTTATTTTTGCTTTTTTAAGATCTATAACGGCCCCCACAAAAGAAGCATGAACAAAGGTTTGCGGAAAATTACCCATCATTTCACCAGTTTGGATATCGCCTTCTTCTCCAAAAAATCCGAGATCATTGCTAAATTTTAATGATTCATTAATAATATTTTCTGCTTTTTCGAAATTTCCCGCCATAACATAATATTGTGCCATCCAGAAACAACCTGCCAGAAAAACGCCTTCTTTGGAAGCATCATAATTTTCCAGTGTCCTGTGATATAATTCACCTTCACGGTGATTTTTTTCAAGCAATTCAACAGTTTTTTTCATTTCCGGAGCGTCCGGTTCTATAAAAAGCCAGACGGGAAAGAGCGCCGAGGTAACATCTACTTTTTCGCTGCCGGGATAGGTTGCAAAAGCGCCATCTTTTGTAAGACATTTATGCATTACAAATTCTTTGATTTCCTTCGCAGCACTTATCCAACGTTCTTTTTGTTCTTCGTTTGTGGAAAAATCGGCTATAAATTCCAAGGCTTTTGAAACAATGACCTTGCTGGAGGTGAAATGTTCTTGTGCCTTTTCCTCCCAAATCCCATGGTCTTTTTCTTCCCATTTCTCAATGAGGTGATCTGCGATAGCCTCTATGGTTTCCCAATGATCCCTGTTTCCAAATTTTTGGTAAATCAATTTGGCGGTGATAAGGACATTGGCATTTGCATCGAGTTGTAATTGATCCATTGCATTATTCCCAATTCTTACAGGCCGGCTATCCCGGAAACCTTTTAATGGCAAATCTTCCTCCGGTTGAGCAACAAGTTTGTCCAGAGAATAAAAGGGAAGCAGAATTTTCTGACTATTTCTGTATTTTGCATCGCACAAAAAGCTAAGGAATTTTCCTTCTTCCTCCCCGCGGCTGTCTGCTCTTACCATTGCCGCTGTGATCATTGCAGAATCACGAAGCCATACATATCTGTAATCATAATTCCGGGAACCACCAATAACTTCAGGTAAGGAAGTAGTAGCCGCAGCTATTATTCCCCCGTTCTCCTCATAAGTCATAAGTTGAATAGCTCTTAAAGAATCATTGACCTGCACTTCATACGGGCCATTATATTTAACCTGTGAAGCGATATCCAGCCATCCCTTCAGGGTTTCCTTTTTCAAGGATTGAATAAAATCTTCGGTTATCTTTTCTTCAGAAGGACCATTGGCCAGAAATGCCCATCCGGTTTCTCCTTTTGGTATGGTAAAATACAAATGATCATCTTTAATGGACAGGGGATGAGAAGCCGTAATATATAATGATCTCGATATAATTATGGAAGTATTTTCCTGGTCCTTCTCGTATTCAGGAAGGCCAAGCCCAAAATAAGGTTTCACGAAAATATCATTCTCTATATCTTCAGGTGCTTCAGAAAAAATTCTGCATATCCCTTTAGCTTTTTTTGAAAGCGGCATAAAATCTTCAACACTCAGGTCTTTAAACTGTGTAGATAAAACAGCGCTCCTTTCTTTATAAGATCTCTCTATATATTTTTTATCAGAAAAATCATAAGACCAGTATCCTCCCTGCAACGGATCCACTAATCTGGAAAAAAAAGCCGTCCTGTCAAATCTCCTGGGGCAATACCAGGTAATATCTCCATGTTTTGTTACCAGCGCACAGGTTCTCCTGTCTCCAATAATTCCCAGTTCTCTAATACTTTGATTTTCCATATTAGGCTCCTTGTCCTGTATTTTGCAAAAGCCCGCCATCCATTACGTAGGTAGAACCTGTTACATAATCTGAATCCCGGGAAGCCAGAAACACCGCAAGCCTTCCCAGCTCCTCAGGTTGGGCAGCTCTTTTCATAGGTATGCTTTGCACTTGTTTTTCCCTTACTTCCTTATTATCCTTAGCCTCCTGATTAAAAGGCGTCAAAACCATTCCAGGAGCCATATTATTTACATTGATACCATCTTCGGCAAGTTCAAGTGCCAGGGTTCGGGTCAGGTTCATAATAGCGCCTTTTGAACAATCATAATCTGCGGCACCAGATCTTGGGACCTGTTGATGTATTGAAGTTACATTGATTAATTTTCCCTTTCCACCGGCTTTCTTCCTGATATTAATAAATCTGCGGGCACAAAAGAAATATCCGTCAAGATTGGTTCTTAAAGCTTTGTGCCATCGCTCTGTCGAAAGGTTTTCTACTTTGGTGCCCGAGGCATCGATACCGGCATTATTCATTAATATATCTATAGTATCAAATTCTTCCAACGCTTTATCAAACATTTGTTCGACTTCTTTTTCTTCGGCTACATCAACCTTAATAATAATGCCTTTTCTGCCGGCTTTTTCAACTCCTTTCAGCGTTTCTTCCGCGCCTTCTTTATCTGTATGATAAGTGATTACTACATGTGCCCCTTCTTTTGCAAATTCAATTGCCGTAGCCTGTCCTATTCCAGAATCTGAACCTGTAATTAATGCTACCTTTCCTTCCAGTTTCATAGTATTTAATTTTAAATATTTAATTAATATAATGATTTTTATGATTTAAATTAACGGCTTCTCCTCCAGATAGAATTTGTAAAATATCCTTTGGAATCCAATAGGTTATCTACAATATAAAAACCGGTGGTTATTGCCAATACCTCTATTTCTTCAAGATTGTATTTTTTTGAGATTTCAGTATGTATGGGTTCTCCTGCCTTTAGATCTATGGCGAGTTTTAAGCTTTCTATATATACATTCTGATCAATTTCACTTACCAAAGCGCTTCTTGCTTCTCCTTTTTCCACATCATAATGTGGGGTGTGTTCAAAAAACTCAACATTAAAATTGGCTCCCAGTTCCCTGTTTATTCTTTCCAGTAGATTCAAATTAAAAAGTTTTGTAACCCCGGCCGAATCATTATAGGCCGCCAGGATCACCCCCGGATCCTTTTTAAGATCAAAACCTATGATCAACAAATCCTCTGTGTTCATGGTTTCTGCTATGTCCTGAAGAAAGGCCATGGTTTCATGATAGTCAAAGTTACCAATACTCGCTCCTAAAAACAGAATGACTTTCCTCTTTTGATCCTGCAATGATTCAAGAGCGTTCAAATATTCCCCGCTTATTCCATTAATCTGAAGGCCGGGGATTTCATCCTTTAAATTCTCAGTAACTTTTTTTACGGCATTTTTGGAAATATCCACAGGAACATAAGTAAACCTTAATTCTTCCTCAACAAAATATTTTAGTAGAATTTTGGTTTTTAAAGCATCACCGGCACCAAGATCTATGAGGTTAAAAGGTTCGTCACTATTCATTAGAACAAGTAATTCCTCTTTGCAATTTTCCAAAATATCACGCTCACTATTGGTAAGATAATATTCGGGAAGCCACATTATTTTTTGAAAAAGCTCATCCCCTTTTTGATCATAAAAATACTTGGATTTCAAAAATTTGGGAAATGCCGTTAATCCCTCGAAAACATCGATGGCAAATTTAGAATTGATCTTATTAGAAATAGTTGCAATCTTCATTGTCTTACCTCTTATTTTTTTCTTATAGTTTATATTGGTAGGCTCATGTGATTACTGTCAAAAAACAGGATTTACCGAATATAGAGACAGCCAGGAACCCAAAATGTCATTTTTTTGACATCGCTTTTTTTTTTACAATAATTTTAAGATATTTATGGAGGGGTATTTTTATCTTTCACTAGGAGAGTTCTCCTATAAAAAATCACCCTATGGAAACGAAATCAAAGGTTTGGCATTTGGAAAATTTCAACTTTTTTTCTGAACTAAACATGGAAGAGAGGACTTTTATTTGTCAAAATACTATTATGCGTTCTCATGAAAAAAATGAAGCGGTATATTTCCAGAATGATCCATCCAACAGTGTTTACTTTTTAAAGGAAGGAAAAATAAGGATATCTAAATTCACTCAGGAGGGAGAAGAATTCGTCGTTGGTTTTCTTCAAAAGGGAGAAATTTTTGGGGAATCGTCTATTACCGGTAATAAAAGAAGAAAAGAGGCGGCTATTGTTGAAGAACCGGTAACCTATTGTGTTATGAAGGAGGAGAAATTCCGCGAATTACTATTAATGGTTCCTGCGCTTAATTTGAAATTCAGTCAGTTGCTGGAAGAAAAGCTCGAAAAAGCACAAAAGCGTTTACAGGATATATCCTGTAAGAATAACCAACAAAGGATTATTGATTTCTTAAAAGAAACCGCATCACTTTCTCCTAAAGGTCCAAACGGAGAGCTTATTATAAATAATACCCTTACACATCAAAAAATTGCGCAGTTAACTTCTACAAACAGGCAGGAGGTTTCCAGTGTCCTAAGCTTTCTAAAAAAGAACCGCGTCATTGATTACAATCGGAAGATCATCAAAATTTTGAACATCCGGGAGTTAGAGTTATCCTGATTAGTTTTTACAATTATTTCCATCATTATTTTTAAGTTATCCGAAGATCTTAATACATCTTAAATTCTATAGGTATTCCTATAAATTAATCCTAAAACCCAGGAAATGTCAATTTTCTGACATTTATCATTTTCAGCCATTATTAATTTAGAGAGGAATCGGAAAAACAAAATTATTTTCTGAAGAAAGGAATACTAACTAAAAAAAAGGATGATGAAAAAACGACTGAAATTTTTTGGGTTATTTATTACCATTATGGCATGTATGAATTTATCCTATGCCCAGGATAAGAAGGATAAAAAAGTGAAGGTGGAAGACTGGCCTGAAACGGCAAAAATGGCAGCCCAAGCGATGATGGAAAAGTATGGGGAACCCCATGAGCACACACAAAGTATGTTGATCTGGAATAATACCGGGCCCTTCATTAAAACGATTGTATATAAAGAAGAGATCCAGCATGATTTTCCTATGCCCCATAAAGATGTACTTGAGCAGGTAATTAATCATGACGCCCCCGTTGACAAATATTCAGACCTTGCCCGATATGATGGTAGTGTGATTGTGGAGCGTACCAAAGGAACCATAGCTGCCCGTTGCGATAAAGAAGCTGCAAATTATCTTGCTCTTAATCTTGCTCATGATATCATTGAGGATAAAAAAACGGTTGAAGAGGCAAGACAATATTATGCAGATGCCATGATGAGAATGATGCAGGGTGACGAAGATGAATATTTAAAAGGATTAACATTTAATATCTCTAAACGGGACATTAATAATCCCGATGAAACTATTATGGATATGTCAAAAGTGAAACAAATTAAAGAGAAGAAAAAAGATGAAAAAAAGAATGAGAGTAATAGGAAAAAATCAAATTACTAAATCTCGTCTTTTAATTTAAAATTCAATATCCCGTGCAGTTTTTGCACGGGATATTTTTTTTAGAAAATTTCTTAAGTATTGATTTTACAATATTTTGTTTATGTTTCCAGGCAGGTTATAAATTTATTGATAAGAGCAGGTTACAGATTTTATCGATAAAAAAATTTCGATTTACCTTTCCTACAGGCTCAATTTTCTCCACAATCGTTTAAGGAGTTAGGATTATTAGAATTAGAATGCCTCATCTCGATTATAATCTAAAATCGATCTGCTTGCCTCCCACATGACCAATTTCTCCATTGAATCAAATAGTTCCCTTTCATGGTAATGATTTGGAAAGGGATAAAAAATATAAAAATGTTATGTTCTAATATATTCCAGGCGAATAGCCGGATCCATATATAAAGAAGCTGTCTCATTAATTTGAGGCAGTTTTTTTTGTTTTATAGCTGTCTGAGGTTGCAGTTTTACTGGGATTTTCGTATTTTTAAGTACTGATAATCACATAAATGAGCCATAAATTTAAGGATTACAACCAGCAACA
>JBGTNH010000090.1:0-33808 GCA_041743165.1 Gillisia sp.
AACAAAACTGTATTGAAAAGTTATCCCAGGTTCACCCATCAGGGAGAAAAATGATCAAAACTTATCCAGATTCAAAAGAAAACTAAAGCGGCTCTAAGAAATTACTACTGCTAAACTACTCATGAATAATCCGGGTTAAGAGAGATTTACAACTTTCAATTATACCTTCACCAGAATCTTTAGAGACCGGATGAATTATGAATGCAGAGAAGATGGATTCCAGACACCGACCTTTACATCTTATTTACAAGGGTAATACCTCGGGGATTCTTGCAGACCGCTCCCTCCGTGAAAGCCTTAACGACCTCATGAAATATGAGCTTATAACCATCAGTAACCAGAAGCTTAGCCTTACAGAAAGGGGGAAAATTGCTCTAAAAAATGGAATTAATTCAGTAATTGTAAAAGTTAGACCAAAATCAGAGAGCGAGAACCCAATAGATCAGGATTCAACACGCTTAACGATACTCATAATTACTATTTTATTAATGTTATTGGCTATCCTGTTATTTATGATCTTTTAAATTAATATATCTTCTCTTGCAGATAGATAAGGGTGAAATTGTTAATGAAAATAACATGTTTGCCCAGAAGATAGAATATGGCAAGCTTGTAATTTATGCTTTTTCAAAAGAGAAATGGAGATTTCAGGTTGACAGAAAATACCATTGAGTTACTGATCCAGTTATTGATTTTTTACGCAGGTATTCAACCTTTACACATTCTGTGGATATTAAACCTCAAGCCAATCCTGTATTTTTAATGTGTTAGTCAATAAATCAACTAAAATAACCTATGCCGGAAATAAGGGCTTAATCGATTAACTAGTATTTTTCAAATCCGGCAAATTTACGTTTAATAATCCCGGATTTTTCGGTCTCTATAAATTTTCTAAAAGCATTTGCAACAGGAGAAAGCTTTTTGTTTTTCAGCCATATAAGTGTCCAGGTTGATCTAATGGGAAATCCTTTGACAGGAATTATACGAAGATCTCCACGATCTAATTCATTTCCAATTCCTATAAGAGGCATGATGGAGTAACCCAGGTCAGCAAGCAGTGCCTGTTTTACCGCCTCATTGGAGGTAAGTTCCATTTTTTTAATTACCTGGAAATTTTTATTCTTAAAATATTTTTCCATCATATGCCGTGTACCAGAGCCGGACTCCCGGAAAATAAGGGGTATTTTGGTGAGAATGGCGGGATCAGAATTTTTGTTACTTATTTTCTCTCTTTTTCCTCCTACAAGAAATAATTTATTTTCCATGAGATCTATGATTTCTACCTGAAGATTTTCCGGCAAAACAGAAACCAGGGCAAAATCAACCTCATTTCTCTCCAGGCTCTCAATAACTCTGGCCCTGTTGGTTACGTCAAGTATGAGTTCAACCCCTTTATGATTCTTCATAAAATCTGTAAGGAAAAAGGGAATTACATATTTTCCAGTTGATACTACTGTGATCCGTAATTTCCCTATCAATTTCTCCCGGTAAGCTGCAGCCATAGATGTTATGGCATTGATTTCCTCATTAATTCTCTTAGCGGCAGCCACAATCTCCTTTCCGAAATCGGTTATAAAGACCTTCTTTCCCACGATTTCAATTATTGGAATTTCGAATTGTTCCTGTAAATTTTTAATTTGAATAGAAACTGCCGGTTGGGTAAGATGCAATTCTTCTGCAGCTTTGGTAATACTGTGAGTTTCTGTTACTTTCAGGAATATCTGTAGTTGGTGAAAGGAAATATTCATAAATTTATTTTATGATTATCATTAAAATTATAAAAAAAATTTCAGATTTATAATTAATAATTTAGGCCCATAATATTTCTTTTGAATGAATAAAGATTTTACCCCGGAAAAGAAATTATGTAATTGTCATGAAGATCTCCTTCTACTCATTGAGAACGGAGATGTTGTCAATATCCTCTATGAAGAGAATATGGAGAGCTTTAACTATTTGATGAAGTATGAATTGATCACGGTAAAAGAGGATAAGGTTTATCTCACTTCCCTGGGAAAGGAAGCGCAATTAAAGGGCGTAAAAACTGTCTTAAGTCAAAAAAATATAGAAACTGTTTCCACGGGGGTACCCTCTGCGGATTTTAAAGAAAGAAGAAATTTTATTTCGGTATTTATATTATTGGTTGCACTCACACTACTTTTTATTGCTATCCAAAATATCCTAGAATAAGCCCTTTAATATAAAAAAGTATTATAGAAAGTATCTCTTCAGCTTCAAAAATCTACAGGGATATAATGGGTAGCTTGGGCAACATGTGGATATGAAAGTCTGTATGTTCATTAAAATTCCGGGATATAAATTATAGAGTAGCACCCGGTCTTATAACATCATCAATAGTTCCCTATAAAATTTCTTTCCTGTCCACCGGGAGTTAATAAATTCAGGAATGTTTTATTCTACAGGTCTTTCCTCCAGAGAGGGATTGAATAATAACGAAGGTACTCCCATTATCGTTGAGATATAGCATCCTGCAAACCCTCCTCATACTAGTGCCTTTAATTACATGTAATTTCCTATTCTTAATTTGGTAAAGAATGCTTTCTACGGCATCGGGATAGGATTAGTAATCGAGGTCGGTCGCAAAACATCCCTCTATATTTCCAGTATGGACCTCTTTTCAAGACTCCAGCCTGCTGTCAAGCCCATAGATATATAAAAAAAATTCATGGATCACTTTTATTAATCCAATTAAAAAAGAAATTCCTTTTGCATTTTCAACCATCGAAAGGTTAAATTACCTTTTAACCTATGAAACATGCCTTTAAACTATAAAATTTATATAATTTTTTGTTTTTAGTTTTTTGTTAACAATCAAATTCTTACTTTTAAGTAATTTATTCTAAATAAGAAATTTAACCCATTAAGAGTACTCCATGGATTACGGTGTAAAAGAAATAGATCTCGCTCTAAAATATATGAAGGAAGAACAGGAAAATTATATTCCGCAGGATTCCTTCAGCACCAAAACCCTGAATGAACTGGAGAAGTATAAATTAATTGAAAAACTTCCTAATGGTAAATATATAATTACCAAAAAAGGTTCGTACGCAAAACAATTGGGGGCCTTCAGATATATTGAAATGAAAAAATCTGAAATCTATTTTTCTGATTTTTCCGTAGAAAAATATAATGAGAACAAACGCCTTATAGACACGGCTTTTCTTTTGGCACTCGGGATAATACTTATCCTCTTCATCATAATGAAAGATGATTTTTTCGGTTAAAACCCTTTTTTCTTCATTTTACTTTTGAGGGTGGTTAAATAATTTTAGTCACATCATCTGGCAGTTAATAATTCAATTTCTGAATTTAAATTTCCGGGTCTACTACTAGGTAAGGGGAATCCATTATCTTCACTTGTAACTCCTACATCCAATGACCGGAATATGTTAATTTCAAGTCCTTCATAAAATAACAAAAAACATAAAATATTTCTTCTCTAATCATAAACTAACACCCCATAACCAAAGACTTTTTATTTTTTTATGATAAAAAAGTATCATCGTTTCTACAAACAGGCATATTCATTGATAAGTTAATAATAACCACGATCATTCCCTACGAGATTAGCGGTTTTTTTCCATTTGTGTCACTGATTATTTATTCACTATAACACCTTTAAATTATGGAACCCAAAAAAAACTCAAGCGCCGATCTCAGAAAACGTTCTCTGCTTTTTTTTCAATTAAGCCTGGTCCTAGTGCTTTTTGCCGCATATCTTACTATTGAATGGAAAACTTATTCTGCGGAAACCGATTACCAAAAAATGTCAATGGCTGAACCTCTTTCAGATGAAGAACCAATAGTAATTCTTGAAATCCCTACCCCGCCTGTTGTCCCACCTCCCCCGCCACCATCCATAGATCCTGATATAATCGATGATGATGATCCCACTCCCGAGGACAATTTTCAAACTACCGAAAGCTTTCTCGATGAGCCGGTGGATATTTCAAATATTAAAGAAGCTCCAATAGAAGATCCCATTCTGGTCCCTTTTGAATTTATTGAGGATGTCCCCGTTTTTCCCGGATGCGAAAGTATGCGAACCAATGATGAGAGAAAAAAATGTATGAGCCAAAAGATCAATCAATTTGTAAATTCCCGTTTTGATAAAAACCTCGGCGGTCAGGTAGGGGCCAGCGGTATTAACAGGATAAATGTGGCATTTAAAATTGATAAGGAGGGAAATATTATAGATGTGCTATCCAGGGCTCCGCATCCCAGACTTGGACAGGAGGCCGAACGGGTCATCAATGCTTTACCCAAAATGAAACCTGGAAAACAAAGAGGAAAACCTGTAGCTGTATCCTATTACCTGCCAATCGTTTTTCAGGTTGAGAATTAGTGCAACTTTTTTAAATTATTTAAAGATAGAATAACATCGACGTAAGTGGGTGTTATTTTATTTAATTTGACATCAGCATACATTTTATTGGTGGAAAAGGAATTTAAACTTTGAAATTTTACGAATTATAGAGATAAATGGAAGCTGTAGTCAATAATACCAGAAATTGATAAAGTGGTATGGAAAGGATGAAGTTGTTCATTTTTCTGCATTAAGTTTTTTACTTATTCTAAAAACTTCTTTACTCAAAAGCTCCAAAGATTCTTCAAGAGTTCTTAACTTACCTTTAAATGCCAATTCCCGGTGCGGGATTAGGGCATTGCTTACTTTACCCAGCACCAATAACAGCTTTAATATCTTGGATTTCTTAATCTCTTTCTTGTTTTCCTCATATGAGTTATCTCCTATCATTTGAAAATACCGGTCATCCTCATCTTTAAAAAGACGGGTTAGAAGAAATTCATTTTCAGTAACAATTATAGCTATTGAACCATCTAACACATAATCCAAATTCTTTTGAATTTGACAGATAAGAACATCCCCCTCATTAATCGTGGGTTGCATGCTTTTTCCTTCTATTTCAATAAGCACACTATCCTTTGTAGGATTATACCCCGGGATGCGGTAGTACTCAAATTCATCCATTACTTTTTCCTCATGAGCACCTTTAAGAAATCCAGCATGTGCTTTGGCATTAATTAAAGGCAAAAATCCGTTTTTATAATCCATAATAATAAATTTTTTGTTTCCGGTTAATAAATAATCCACAGTCACATTATATAACTCACTTAACCTGAGAAGGTGATCTACCGCAACAGCGTTTACTTCGCTCTCAATCAGGGAATAGGCAGCCTGAGAAACATAAAGTTTCTCAGCGACAGTGGCTTGGGAAAGATTATTTCTCCTGCGAAGTTCTTTTAATCTGGTAATAATTCCCTTTCTATCCATTAAAATATTGTAAGTATATAATTTTGAATAATTTACAATTTTAAATCACTATTTAGGTCTCAGTCTTAACTTTTATAATTTCCAATTATGTATTTCTTAAAAGTGATCTTAGAAATAAAGATCATTAACAGGGATTAATCCTCAAGTATTGCTCTCATTTCAATGGATATTTTTCATTTGAAGTTTATTTTATTTATATTCTACATTATTAGCTTCACGAAATTTTCAATTGAAATAACATGAATCAAGACGCATCCTCTTCAGCAACTGAACGTAAAATTGGATTTTCAGGGGCCATAGGAATTGGCGTGGGGGCAATGGTCGGGGGTGGGATACTTGCTTTGGCAGGTGTGGCTTTTGCTGTAAGCGGGCCTTCAGCCATACTAGCTTTCCTGCTTAATGGCCTGATCGCATTTATTACCGCACTTAGTTTTGCAGAAATGGCTTCGGCCAATCCGCAATCTGGAGGTACATATACCTATGCCAAGAAAGCGCTTTCACTTCAGGTCGCATTTGGGGTTGGTTGGATAGTCTGGTTTGCTTCGCTGGTGGCGGCGGTTCTTTATGCGCTTGGATTTGGAGCCTTTGCCGTGTTTGCACTTCAGCAGATTCCGGCAGGTGGGGTTAGTGGTATGCTTGAATTGGGGATGCTGCCGGGTCTGCTCGCACTGGCGGCTATAGGTTATTTTTCCTTCAGCTTAACAAGGGGTTCCGGCGATGGGGGCGTGGCTATCAATATTGGTAAACTAGTCGTATTTGCTGTACTAATTGCAGGCGGCCTGGCAGTTTTTGTAAAAACACCCTTTAGTCATATCACCCAAAGCCTGGACCCATTCTTCTCCGGGGGATTCAGCGGAGTGATAGCTGCAATGGGGTATACATTTATCGCCCTACAGGGATTCGATCTGATAGGTTCTGCGGCGGGAGAAATTAAAAATCCGGAAAAAACCATACCGAAGGCGATGATGGGAACACTTGCAGTAGGCCTTGCCATTTATCTGCCCTTGCTTTTTTAATGTCTACCGTAGGGGTGTTGCCTGGAGAGTCCATAGTCGAAATGAGCCGCGATAATCCTGAAACCGTTTTGGCTGTGGCCGCTCAAAATTACCTGGGAGCCTTTGGATTCTGGCTCGTTCTTGTGGCAGGGATATTTTCAATGTTGTCAGCTTTACAGGCAAACCTTTTTGCAGCTTCCCGTATCTCCCTGAAAATGGCAAAAGACCGAACTTTGAATCATCATCTGTCAAACATTAACGAAAAATTTGGGACACCGGTCACCTCAATATGGGTAACCGGTGTGATAGTCGCACTTCTGGTTTTAATCCTGCCCGATCTTGCTGCAGCCGGTGCTGCTTCAAGTTTGATCTTTCTTGTCACTTTTGCCCTGGCACATCTCATCATGATCTTAATGAGACGGCGGGGATATAAAGAAAGTAATACCTTCAGGGCCCCCTTTTTTCCCGTCCTTCCCATCGTGGGAATTCTCACCTGCTTAGGATTGGCTATATTCCAGGCAATTGTGGTGCCGGCTGCGGGAATAATTGCCATAATATGGCTCTTCATTGGTTCTGTTCTGTTTGTTTCTTTTTTTGTAAAAAAAGCCCGTACTATCGAAGCATCTGAGCAAGCCCTGGATCCGGATCTGATACGCATAAGAGGATTAAGTCCTTTGGTATTACTTCCCATATCCAACCCCGCCAATGCAGAATCTATGGTTTTCCTGGCAAATGCACTGGCCCCTCCGGTGGTTGGCCGGGTCCTGCTCCATTCTATTGTAATCCCAAGTACAGAAAAGGATGATCTTGAAAAAAGATTGTTATCAAGCCGGGATGTTACACAATACGCCCTTAAAGCCTCTTTTGAAGCAGGCTTGCGTCCCGATACACTTACAACTATTGCAGACCATCCATGGGAGGAGATCGAGAGGGTGGTTAAAGTCCACAATTGCAGGAGTTTGTTGTTGGGCTTGAGCGATCTTAATGATCTTGAAACAAGTGAAAATCTGGAAAAACTGGTAAAACACATAAAGGCAGATGTTGTGGTATTCCGGCAACCTTACTCTGGCTGGAAAATTACCGAAGCGCGAAAGATCCTTATTCCAGTCGCAGGGTTTGGGAGTCATGATCCTCTTCGGGCTCGGGTGGCGGCGAGCCTTTGGCGTGCTTCACAACCTGAAATTACCTTCATACAGATCCTGCCTTTAAATACGCCAGAGAATCTACTTCAAAAAAATAATAGAGACCTTTCACGTTTTGGGGGCAGGATCATTCCCGGAAAGATAAAGGTACAGATCATATCCAGTGATGATGTGGAATCTGAACTAATTAACCAGGCATCCAGGCATGATCTGGTAATAATGGGTCTTGGCAAAGCCGGAAAAAATGAGAAAGCATTTGGACATCTGGCGCATGCCCTGGCTGGAAAGACAGATACGGCATTAATTTTTATTAGTAAGAAATAAACAGGAGTTTTGATGATTTGATAGTGTGATGTTAGGATATGTATATTATAATTTTGATCTCTCAGTATTGGAAATCAGTTTAGATTACTTGCTGATTTAAATCCCTTTGCATTCAAATTTCTTCCGGCATTTTTATAATTTTTTAATATATTATGGCACAAATCTTATCAAATTTTGGGTTTATATAATTTATTTATTACCTTAAAATTCTACCAGGGGATCAGTCAGAAAGGAGTAAGACTTATTACTCTTCTGTTTTGTTTCCCTGGTTACAATTTACAGGGTTTTTAATTTGGATTCAGCACGTTTCTATACAACTCTTTTACCCTAATCTTTTCAGATTCACTTTTAATTTACCCAGGTCATACCTCCCATTCCTGCATCAATACACTTCTATTTTTCTATTCCCCTTTCCAGGCCATTCTTACGCAAACAAGCCTTAATTTAAAACCCATAAAAAATATGAGTATAATCTAAACAAAAAGAAATTTTATCGAGCCTTTTTTCGATATTGTAGAAAATATTGAAAGAAATACAATAGTAAAAATATTGATCCAGCTAAAAAGAAATACTTATAAATATTTAGTATATCATCGTATTAACGGAAGCATAAAAAGCTTATTATATAGCAGCCAATAGCCAGGCCCACAAACATAATCCGATATTTATTGAAAGATAATATAATCATAATCCATACTTAAATTATAAAACGAAATTTAAATTTTGCTCCCTCCTTCAGGAACTGAAATTCAGATTAATTTTTAATAACCATTACTAAGGTTACAAACTTTCAATTTAAATTTTATGATAGATATCATACAATTTTAAAAATTTTGACCTGGATCAATATGACTAATTTTTTGATTATTCCACCACATTTAAAATTGATTCACTATAATCTCAGAAATAGATGAGATTCCCTGGGGCGATGCACTTTTTTTGTTTTTACCCAAGGATTCGAGCTGCGCTCGGCTTTGGATCATAACAAACAGGATTGACTGCGTCTTTCCTTTGAGCTACCACCTGAAAAAGGCCCCATATAGGAAAGGTCACTTACTACTATTTTTAAATCTTTAAAAGCCGAATGATAAATCCTATGTTTGTGTTTTATAAGTGATTACGAAATTTGAAGTAACTATCTCTGAATGTCGAAATGTGCTACAAATCAATTTTAAATTTTTAATGAGCTCATTCAAACATGAGTTAATTTTATAAAATTACTGCCATCAACTCAAAAAAATTTAAAAACGGAAAGGATTTAAAATTACCAGTTTGTTTTATCTCTTTTTTTGGTCAAGTCAATATCAAGGCTTAATAATCCGAGATATTCTCACTCATTCGCATTTTAAACACTTTATTTTTCTTTCCCACGACCGTACTAAAATTAAATTGCCCTTTTAGCTATATCTACACCTTAAATAGCTTTATTTCAAATTATAAATAGACAATCAAGAACCTTTTCTGAAGTTTTACTTTCATTTTGGAAAATAATTAAATGGTCATCACATCCTTTTTTTTGGTCTTAAGCATAGCTCTATGTGCTTGTCATTTTGTAAAGTTAAATGATAACATTTAAATTTTTATATCATGAAATATGAACTATAAATAGGAAAAAATTACAATCTGTATTATGGCAGTCAACATCTACAAATTTTCATTATAGCCATTTGTTTTAGTGTAATTGCCTCCTTATTATTTTTAATACTACTGACAAAGTAAACATTAACAAAAACTCAATAGCCGCTGTAGAAGTTACTTTATCTAAAGACTTATTAATTGAAGTTTTTGGAGAAATGTAAATGATTAAACCAAATTACTTCATATACATGGGATTATAAATATTATCCCAGTTCTTTCCCGCAAGATTATATACAGCTCTTAGGCTATTAAACCAACTATTTAATAAATGAATGAATTACAAGCTTGTGAATCATCACCAGTTTTAATTGGAACAATTTCAAATCTCATGAATGTGATAATCTTTGAGGATGAAATGTAAATTCAGGTAGTATTGTGCGCAACTATTTCTGGTTTTTGACTCATCTATATAAATCAATAGCTTAAAAGATGAAAAATGGAATAATAACGGTTCTATCCTTAATACTAACCAGCCGCTAAACAAGAATAAACAATGAACTTTTTTAAAGTTAAGAAATTACAGGAACCTGGAAATTAACCTAAACCCTTAAATAATAAACTATGGATAGAATCTTCAATTTTTTTCACAATAATTAGAGCAACAGTCATTTGCTCTTCGAATCTTAGCCATCAAAAAAACTCTATGAATAAATTAAAAAGTGTGTTTTTGGAAACACATAATATCAGGAATTTGCATTCCGGTTTTGGACAATTCAATTTCCATTTAGCACAAGCATTAAGTGCAGATATTAAATTCCTAAACGATCATGAAGTAATTATCAATTGTAATAGTGATATCGCTAAAAAAAAACTAGGCAAAAAAGTATCATTTAAAAAATATTTTCCAATCACAAGATATCCACTGTTTAGAATTAAGGAAAAGTTCAATTTGTGGCACTCTGTAAATCAAAACACAAAAATTGAACCTTATTCAAAAGATATGCCCTATTTATTGACGGTACATGATGTCAATTTTATCTATGAAGAAAAAGGTAAAAATTTGGATTTTAGAATCAATCAATTTAAGAGTAAGATTGAGCGGAGTTGTGCTGTGGCCTATATTTCGGAGTTTGCGAAAAAAAACACACATGAGCACTTTGAAATTCCTGACATTCCTGAATATGTAATATACAATGGAAACACGATTGACAAGCATTCCACGATGACCGAAGAAATTCCGTCCCCAAATTATGTTCCCACTAAGCCTTTTATATTTTCCATTGGAAATGTAGTGGAAAAAAAGAATTTTCATACGCTTGTTGAAATGATGCTGTTTTTACCTGATATTGAATTAGTGATTGCGGGAGATATGAAAACGGAGTACGCCGAAAAGATAAAAGATACGATTAAAAAGTACCGATTAGGGCTTAGAGTATTTTTACTAGGTAAAATTACGGAATCCGATAAAATTTTTTATTATAAAAATTGCCTTGCATTTGCCTTTCCTTCGTTTAGAGAAGGATTTGGATTACCTGTTTTAGAAGCTATGATCTTTGGAAAGCCATTATTTTTATCCAGCAAGACTTCTCTTCCGGAAGTAGGTGGCCCCAAGTCATTCTATTGGGAAAATTTTGATGCCCAATCTATGGCACAAGTTTTTACAGAAGGGATGACCACGTTTGAAAACAACAAAGAGTTGTTTACTTCTGAATATATATCGCGTTCCCAACAGTTTACATGGGAAAATGCCGCCAGGCAATATGTAGAGGTCTATAAGAGCATTCTATAAATTGTCCCTGATCATATCCTCCTTATCAAAACTTCCTTATCAATGAAGAATTTTAAAAGATTCCTTAAGTATCTTATACCTTACAAAAAAATACAACTTCAGAGCATTGTATTCAATATCCTATATGCCATATTTTCTTCCATATCCATGCTTTCCTTACTGCCCATGGTCAAAGTCCTTTTTGAGGAGGGGGAAAAGTTAAGGGTTAAACCCGATTATAATGGGATTAAGGATTTGGACTTAAATTATATTGAAAATTATCTCAATTATTTTATTACCACAACAAACGATTCCAAAGGCCCATTAATTACTTTGATTACCATTGTAGGTTTTGTACTGAGTACGTTTCTATTCAAAAACCTTTTTAACTATTTGTCAATATTATACATGACGTATTTAAACAACGGCATCCTGAAAGATTTAAGACAGGACGTTTATAATAAGGTGATCCTATTAAATGTAGGTTTTTATTCCAGGGAGCGTAAAGGTGATCTAATGGCCAGGATGACTTCTGATATCAACACTATAAAGATATCCTTTATGAGCGTTTTGATGATGGTTAGAGAACCCCTTACCATCTTTTTTACACTTATAGGCATGTTTGCCATAAGCTGGAAATTAACTGTTTTTGTGTTGTTATTTATTCCAGTATCCGGATTTTTTATTTCAAAAGTTGGAAAAAGTATCAAAAGCCAGTCGGGGGATATTTTTGCTTTGGAAGGAGGTTTGCTGTCCATTATTGAGGAAACATTGGGAGGTATAAAAATCATTAAAAACTTTACTTCAGAACCTTATTTTTCCAAAAAGTTTAATGATCATACCGAAAACATCAATACCCTAAATAATTCCGTTGGTAAAAAAATGAGTTTATCAACTCCTGTAAGTGAGTTTTTGGGGATATTGGTGATTTCTGTTTTGCTTGTATATGGAGGAATGTTAGTGCTTGTGGAACAGTCCTTAAGTGGCGGTGCTTTTATGGCCTATATGGGGTTGGCCTATCAAATCCTTACGCCGGCGAAGGCCATCACCAAAGCTCATCACGCACTTCAGGGGGGGAATGCAGCCTACGAAAGAATTGCCTTTATTCTGGATGCCGATAATCCCTTAAAAGATAGGCCGAATGCGCAGGTTATTACAGGGTTCAACAAAGAGATAAAGTTTAACGATGTTTCGTTTAAATATAGGGAAGATCTTGTTTTAAAGCATTTCAACCTGACCGTTCCAAAAGGAAAGACCGTGGCATTGGTTGGGGAGTCCGGAAGTGGCAAGTCCACCCTTGCTAACTTGTTAACACGCTTTTATGATGTCAATGAAGGAAGCATTACTTTTGATGGTGTTGATATTAAGGAGGTCACTTCCAAATCCTTACGTGAACAGATGGGGATCGTGGCACAAGATTCCATTTTATTCAATGATACCATCGCCAACAACATCTCATTAGGGATTGCTAATGACCATGAAGAGCACATCATACAGGCGGCAAAAATTGCCAATGCACACAACTTTATTTCAGAGTTTCCTGATAAGTACCAGAACAATGTTGGCGATGGCGGCAGTTTGCTTTCTGGTGGGCAGAGGCAACGTATTGCCATAGCAAGGGCAGTGATGAAGAATCCCCCCATCATGATTCTGGATGAAGCCACTTCGGCATTGGATACGGAATCTGAAAAATTGGTGCAGGAGGCCCTCGAGAATATGATGGAAAACCGGACATCCATCGTGATTGCACACAGACTTTCAACAATACAAAATGCAGATTACATAGTGGTCTTGAAAAAAGGTGTGATAGTAGAGCAAGGAACGCATCAGGAATTGTTGAAAATGAACGGGACCTATCATAGATTGGTATCCCTTCAATCCTTGGAAGTCAATTAAAATCCCAATAAAGAAGAAAGTAAAAAAAAATGAAATCCAATAATCCAGGACTAAATATTGTAGGTTACACCGACAGCATGTCTGGCTTGGGAGAAGCCGTAAGGTCAAATATACAGGCCGCTGAAAAATTCAATATACCACTTAACATCATAAATTATGAAAAGGTTAAGCGCAAGGTCAATTATAAGTATCACATTAAATATGCTGTAAATTTGGTGCAAATATCATTGAATGACCTTGATCGATTCTTTAGTGTCATTGAACCTGATTTTTTTATAAATAGATACTCCATTCTGTTTTTGATATGGGAATCGGAATATATACCAACGAACCTTAAGAAGAACGTCAATCTTTTTAATGAGATATGGACGGCCTCTACCTATTGCAAGGAATTATTCAAGAGGGTATATAATGGCCCTATTATTACAATTCCCCACCCGGTAGAAGTCCATCTGAAACCTAATCAAAGCCAAAAATCATTAGTTTTTTTTGATAAAAATAAGTTCAGTTTTCTTTTTATTTTTAGTTACCACAGTTCGGTGGAGAGAAAAAATCCATTTTTCTTGATGGATGCATTTTCACAAGCGTTTACAGAGCATGATAATGTAGAATTGGTTATCAAGACAGTGGGTGCAGAGTCCTTTAAACGTACTGCGGCCTATCTCCGTCAATTTGCCTCTGATAAAAACAATATTAAGATTATTAATTTGGATATGGATAAAAACAGTGTCAATCACTTAATAAATGACAGTGATTGTTACGCTTCCCTCCATCATTCTGAAGGGTTTGGATTGACCCTCGCAGAAGCGATGTGCTTGGGCAAACCCACGATAGCTACCAATTATTCGGGAAATACTGAATTCATGAATGAAAATAACAGCTTTTTAGTAGATTATGAACTGGGTTTTATAGTGAATCCTGACTACAATTTTTCTTTTAAAACGCTTTGGGCCAATCCTTCTATGAATGATACCATTAAAAGGCTCAGGGAAGTCTATGAAAACAAAACCTTGAGGAACAAAAAAGCCTCAAATGCCAAATTGTTTGTAAAAGAGGCGTTGTCATTTGAATCCGTCGGGACAATTATTAACGATAGGCTCGATTATATATATAAGAACCTAGATGATTTAACTGTTAATGATAGGCGTCAGGAATATTTATTAAATCAACTCCAGCTTGCAAAATGTGAAATAGCAAATCTGCAAACTGAGGTTAAAAGAATGAAAAAAAATCTGGTGATTAGCTTCATTCTTATTTTGAAAAACTCGGTAAGAACCCTTAAAGGGAAAAAATAAACCATATTTAGGTAAGTTCAGAGGTAATTTACAATATTGATTACCAATTAATTAAGTCTCATATAAGTAAAAAACAGAAAACCACAATAAATAAAAATAGCGTGGTTTTAGTGCCATTTAAATGGAAAAGTGACCGCGACAGGATTGGCCTTGCCTTTCCTTTGAGCTCCCACCTGAAAATAGAAAGTCGCATCGCCTTGGGGCGATGCACTTTTTTTGTTTTACGCCAAAGCTTCGAGCTGGTAAAAACAGGATTGACTGCGTCTTTCCTTTGAGCTCCCGCCTGAAAATAGAAAGTCGCATCGCCTTGGGGCGATGCACTTTTTTTGTTTTACGCCAAAGCTTCGAGCTGTCGCTCGGCTTTTGCGTAAAACAAAAAAAGTCCGCACTATCGTGCGAACTTTCTGCTTTAAGTGACCTCGACAGGATTCAAACCTGTAACCTTCTGAGCCGTAATCAGATGCGCTATTCAGTTGCGCCACGAGGCCTTAATTATTGCCATTCTGAAGAATGGACTTATAAATCAATATTTTCCTTTTGCGCCCCGCCCGTACCGAAAAGGTACGTTCGGGCGGGCACGTGCCGCCTTTCGGTTGGCGGGTGCAAATATAAGTTTTTATTTTAAAAACAGAAACCTAAAAAATTTGTTTTTTGCTCTTTAAAAAGGAGATTGAAATTCCAGCTATTCATCCCACGATCTCTGCGCTAAGCCCGGCATCCAGAAGTTTTGAACAGCGGGGTTTAAGATCATTATAGGCCCCTGTTTTGACAGTACACTTACCCTTATAATGTACAAGAATAGAACATTGTTCTGCCTGCTCAGGGGTATGGTCACAAACGGCAATTAATGTTTCTATAACGTGATCAAATGTATTCACGTCATCATTATATAAAACAATTTCGTAATTCTTCTGCTTCTTGGTCTGGGTCTTTACCTCTTCCAATACTTGTTCCTTCGTACTCATCTTCCTATGTTTAAATATTGAAATTCAGCTACAAAGATAAAAAATCTAAATTTCCCGATTGGATACATTTTCATATTTCTCCCTTAATCATTTCATTTGGTTTTGATTACAGCGTAAAATTTAATGCGGCCCAATTCTCCCTTTCCAACTGATCCCGCAGCTCCAGATCATATTTTTTACATTCTTCCTCTATAGCCGGAATGTCTTCGGTGTAAAATCCGCTGAGAAAGAGACTTCCTCCATGGTTAAGACATTCAGCATAAAATTTTATGTCTTCCAGCAGTATATTCCTGTTAATATTGGCTATGATAGTGTCGTAATTTCTTCCCTCAAGCAGCTCAGCTCCTCCTTCAAATACGTTAATATCCTCACAAGCATTTCTACCAATATTTTCAAGGGTGTTTAAATAACACCAGTTATCAATATCTATGGCCTCAACTTTATCTGCCCCTTTCATTTTGGCCAAAATGGCAAGCACTCCGGTTCCACAGCCCATATCCAGAACCGATTTCCCCTCCCACTCATTCTTCAGAATAAATTGTAACATCATATGGGTAGTGGCATGGTGCCCTGTTCCAAAGGACATTTTAGGCTCTATAATTATATCAAATTCTGCTTCGGGTTTTTCATGAAAGGTTGCGCGCACAGAGCATTTATCGTCTACGATTATCGGTTGGAAATTCTTCTCCCATTCTATATTCCAGTTAACCTGTTCAATTTCTGAAGAAGTGTAGGTTATTTCAAATTCATCTGAATGCAAAATGTGTATTCCTGCAAAGATCTCCTCATCAAATTCTTCCGAAGGAATATATGCCGTTACCCCATCAGGGTTTTCAACAAAACTTTCAAAACCCGCATAGCCCAGTTCGGCAATGAGTATCTCTGAAGCCGGCTGCAAAGGCTCAATGGTGAATATGAATTCTTTATAGTTTGTAGGCATTATTCAAAAGCATTTACTATAGCAAGAAAATCAATGGCATTAAGGCTGGCCCCGCCTATGAGTCCGCCATCAACATCTTCTTTCCCAAAGATTTCCTTCGCGTTGTCCGGTTTTACACTTCCGCCATATAAAATCGAAACATTTTCTGCCACTTCCTCATTATATTTTTCAATTATAGTCTTTCTTACATAAGCATGTACCTCCTGGGCCTGGTCCGGACTGGCGGTTTCTCCGGTGCCTATTGCCCAAACAGGCTCATAGGCAAGGATCACGTTCTCCCAGTCTGCAGCTTTCAAATGAAATATTCCTTCTTCCAGCTGCGTTTTAACCACGTCAAAATGGCTCCCCTCTTTTCGTTCTTTCAATTCTTCCCCAAAACAGAAGATCACGGTCATTCCCGCATCTATCGCAGCAGTGACTTTTTTTGCCAGAATCTCATTGGTCTCGTTGAATTGTGCCCTGCGTTCACTATGGCCTATAATTACAGAGGTAACTCCCACACTTTGTAACATCTGGGCAGATATTTCCCCTGTATAAGCACCTTTCTTCTCGAAATGCACATTTTGTGCAGCAACCTTTATCGGGGTATCCTTCAGGGTTTGGAATGCGTGATAGAGATTTGTAAATGGAGGTGCTACATAAACCTCTGCAGTAGGCTCCTTTACAAGCTGCATTTTTAAATGAGTGAGAAGCTCAGATGTTTCAGCAAGGTCATTATTCATTTTCCAGTTTCCGGCAACGATATTTTTTCTCATAACAGATTTTAAAATTTTGAGAACAGCATCACTTATTAAGTAAAAGGACTGATCATAATTAATTATTCTTACCTCATAGATTAACCAGGAAGCTATAACCACAAATATATATAATAGTATGAACTTTAATCTTACAGATTAATAAGGCTTTCTTATTGAACAAATAAAACTTAAAGCTTTATTCTCCCAATATCAGACCAATGTTTTTTCTGGAGTATTGTGCCCCGGTTTAAAACCAGAATTCCGGGATTAGCGCGCACAATGGTCTTTAACAAGGTTTCATCTGCCCTGTAGAAATCAACCTCAAATCCAAATCTATCTTTGAATTGTTCCACTTCATTTTGACCAGAAGAAGTGAGGGCGAGTACTCGATATCCTTTTTGCCTGGCCTCGCTCACAAGAGATTTTATTTCACTGATATTATCCGTTTCAATCATCCGAAGGTTATAAGTAATTATAAGCAATAATTTTTCTTCATTAAGGACTTCCTCTGTTACATTTTCACCATCGTTTTCTATAAGAAAATAATCTATTGCCGGTTTATCCCCTGCCCTGATCAACCTGGTCTCTACACCCACATACTCTCCTTCTATCTGGGGGTATGCACCGCTATTCTTTATAATTACTTCTTCCCCATTCTGTTTAAAGGTCCATTTATACTCATATTCTGCTTTACGGGCATTCTCCGGCAGTTGCATTTGCTCCTGGATATTATTCCCGATCTTATATGCTCTGAAATCGATCAAAGGCAAATGCATAAGCACATAATATGCAAAAATGAAACACAGCATAAAAGATAAAAAGATGATCCAGCGGTGTGATGCCGGGGCCAGTATAGGTTGAATGAATTTTCTGTTGAAAAACAGAATTAATATAAGGACAAGCAGAACCACATCCTTATAAAAGGATTGCCAGGGTGTAAGCGGCAGGGCATCACCAAAACAACCACAATCTGTAACCTTATTGAAATAAGCCGAATAGAAAGTAAGGAAGGTAAAGAATACGATCATGATAAGCAGGCTCCAGAGCGTGAATCGCGGGAGGTAGCCAATGATGAGCATAATACCCAGCACGAGTTCAAAGATCACCAGCACTATGGCTATAACCAGAGCAAACGGAACAAGGAATTCCAGGTTTAAAACCTGGGCACTGAAGTATTCCTGCAGCTTGTAGGAAAATCCCAGCGGATCGTTGAGTTTTATAAAACCGGAAATTATGAACAGTATTCCAACGAATATCCTGATTATTCCTACTAGTATCTTCATTTTTTAATGAGTGTTAAGCCACCGCTTCTTCCATTAAGATCATGGCAAAAACGGCATAATTAATCATATCCTGGTAATTGGCATCAATCCCTTCACTAACCAGGGTCTGGCCTTTATTATTCTCTATTTGTTTTACACGCAATAACTTCTGGATTATAAGATCTGTGAGGGAACTCACCCTCATATCCCGCCAGGCTTCTCCATAATCATGGTTCTTATTTTCCATCAATTCCCTTGTTTCTGCGATCTTCTGGTCATATAGCTCTATTGCTTTCTCAGGTTCCAGGTCCGGCTGAGTGGCTATTCCTAATTCAAGCTGAATAAGTGCCATCACAGAGTAATTAATAATACCTATAAATTCGGACTTTTCATCCTCTGCTACTTTTCTTACCTCATTTTCCTGAAGACTGCGTATTCTTTGAGCTTTGATAAAAATTTGATCTGTCAATGAGGGCAGTCGCAGAATACGCCATGCACATCCGTAATCCTTCATTTTATTGATAAAAAGGGACCGGCATATCTCTATTACCGCATTATATTGTTTTGAAGTATCCTTCATAAAAACAGTTGAATTTGCGTAAATTTCGGCGAAATAATTATTATTGCCAAAGTTAAAATTTTAACTCAAATACTGTTCAAAAACCCCGGATATTACCATGACCATTAATTGCAAGGGCAACCTAATCGATCTCTCTGTTCCCCGCATCATGGGGATCCTCAATATTACCCCGGATTCTTTTTACTCCGGAAGCAGAAATAAAGGAGATGACGGCCTCCTGAAAAATGCCGAAAATATGCTGAAGGAAGGTGCCACTTTTATTGATGTAGGAGGTTACAGCACCCGCCCGGGATCAATACACATAAGCCACGCAGAAGAACTTGAAAGAGTATTACCCGCCATTGAATTGCTTTTGAAAAACTTTCCGGAAATATTGATCTCTGTTGACACCTTCCGCAGTAAGGTGGCAGAAAAAGCCATTGAACGTGGGGCTGCTTTGGTGAATGATATATCTGCCGGAAATCTTGATGAAAATATGTTTGGCATTATAGCAAAGCACCAGGTGCCTTATATCATGATGCATATGAGAGGAAATCCTCAAACCATGAAAGATCTCAATGATTATGACGATATGTTGCAGGAGATCCTTTTTTACTTTTCAGAAAAAATTAATAAAGCAAGGGACCTGGGAATAAATGACCTGCTTATAGATCCAGGGTTCGGTTTTTCAAAGAATATTCCTCAGAATTTTGAACTACTCTCAAAACTGGAAATTTTTGAAATATTTTCTCTCCCTGTATTGGCCGGGATTTCCAGAAAATCCACCATATACAAAACTCTTGGCTGTGACCCGGGGGATGCTTTAAATGGGACAACTGTCCTTAATACGGTTGCTTTATTAAAAGGGGCCTCAATCCTGAGAGTTCACGATGTGAAAGAAGCTGTAGAGGCCGTCAAATTAATAGCTAACCTCAAAAACTAACTAATATTTTCTACATTTACACCAAAGCCTTAAAATTTGGATTTTTTAAACCTTCGCTTTCTAGATATACTTGATATTGTATTTGTGGCAATTTTGCTCTTTTACATGTATAAACTTGTAAAGGGAACTGTGGCTGTCAATATTTTTGTGGGTCTTGTGATTGTTTACTTTATAGGTAAACTCACGCAGCTCCTGCAAATGGAACTTTTAAGCAGCGTCCTGGGAGAATTTATTGGAGTGGGTATGTTTGCCCTTATTGTGGTATTCCAGCAGGAAATAAGGAAATTTCTTCTTATGATAGGATCAACAAATTTCACTCAGCGTCGTAAATTTCTACGTCAGCTCAAATTTGTGAAAGACGATACCCAGATCGACACCAATGTAAATGCTATCATTAGAGCCTGTGAGGCTATGGGTCGCAATTTTACAGGTGCTCTTATCGTAATTCAAAAAAGCACTAATCTGGATTTCGTAAAAAATTCAGGAGACAAAATGAATATTGAGATCAACCAGCCTATTATAGAATCGATTTTTCACAAAAACGGCCCCCTTCATGATGGCGCAATGGTCATCGAAGGCAATAAGATAACGGCTACACGGGTAATTCTCCCGGTGAGTAATGACCGTTCAATACCTCTTAGATTTGGCTTGAGGCACCGTGCTGCAGTTGGGATTACAGAAAAAACCGATGCTCTTGCCCTGGTTGTAAGTGAAGAAACAGGCCAGATATCTTATTTGAAGGATGGGGAATTTATCATTTTTGACGATCCTGAGGAACTGGTCTCAAGATTAAAAGAGGATCTTACATAGAAGATTCTTCGGCCATAAACTGAACTTCATAAAGGTTCTTGTAATAACCATTGGTTACTTTTAATAATTCTGAATGGCTTCCCATTTCTACAATATTTCCTGCATCCATCACCATAATCTTATCTGCTTTTTTTATCGTGGCAAGCCTGTGTGCGATAACTATAGAGGTTCTGTCCCTGGTTATCTTATCTGTAGCATCCTGTATCAACTGCTCACTGTAAGAATCTATCGAGGAAGTCGCTTCATCCAAAACCAGTATGCTGGGATTGCTTACGTAAGCCCTTAAAAAGGAAATGAGCTGGCGCTGGCCGGAAGAAAGCATTACTCCCCTTTCCTTAACATTATAATGATATCCATTGGGCAGGGAGCTTATGAATTCATGTACTCCTATTTCCTTAGCCGCTTTTATCACATCCCCTTCCGTCACGCCCGGATTGTAAAGGGTAATATTATTCAGGATAGTATCTGCAAACAGGAACACGTTCTGAAGTACAACTGCGATCTCGGCACGCAGACTTTTCAAAGTGATATCTTTAATATCAATTCCATCTACAAGAATTGCCCCGCTGTTAATCTCGTAAAAACGGTTGAGCAAATTAATCACAGTTGTTTTTCCGGCACCGGTAGCCCCTACAATGGCAACGGTTTCCCCGGGCTTTGCTTTAAAAGAGACTCCTTTGAGCACCTCTTCCTCTTCATCATAACCGAACCTCACATCGCGAAATTCTATTTCTCCCTTCAAATGGTCAACTTCTATTGTGCCTTCATCTGCAATTGAAGATTCGGTGTCCAGTATGCCAAATACCCTGTTGGCCGCCACCATACCCATTTGAAGCGTGTTGAACTTATCAGCGATCTGCCTCAATGGTCTGAAAAGGGTTTGAGCCAGGTCAATGAACATTATTATAATACCAAGACTCAGGGCATCGTTATCAACAACCCGCAACCCACCATACCAAACTATAAGACCAATGGTTACCGAAGTGGCAAGTTCAGCAATTGGAAAGAAAATAGAGTTATACCACACAGTTTTTATCCATCCCTTTTTATGCTGATGGTTGATCTCTTTAAAATTCTGGTATTCTGTTTCTTCACGAGTAAAAAGCTGAACGATCTTCATGCCTGTGATACGTTCCTGTACAAAGGTGTTGAGATTTGCCACCTGGTTCCTCACATCTTCAAAAGCAATCTTCATTTTTTTCTGAAAAACCCTTGTAGCATATAAAATGAACGGCATAACGGTTAATACAAGTAAGGTGAGTTCCCAGCTGTAATAGAACATAAATCCTAAAACCACCACCATTTTGAGCAAATCACTCGCAATTACAAACAAGCCTTCACTAAAGATGCTTGCAATTGTTTCAATATCGCTCACCGCTCTTGTCACCAGCCTTCCCACCGCAGACTTATCAAAATACTTCATTTTAAACCGAAGCATGTGTTTAAACAGGTTGACCCTCAAATCCCTGATAACTTCCTGGCCAAGCCAGTTGGCATAATAAATAAACAGGAACTGGAAGATCACTTCCAGCATCAATGCTCCCAACATGAGACTTATATAATAGACAAGGTTTTCTCCATCCTGGGGAAGTATGGATTCATCAATGGTAACCTGAAGCAAATATGGTCTTAGAATGGCAAGAAAAGATAGCAAAATAGCTGCTATAGCCACAAAATAGAAAGTCCATTTATATGGGTTAGTATACCTTAATAACCTTTTAAATAGGTTAAAATCAAATGCGTTTCCTGTTCCTGTAGCCATTTAAATACTTACAATATTTCCGGGGTATGTAATCCCGGTTAAAAATAATGCTTTTGCGGGAACCGATGTACCTGCCTGTTGCCGGTCTCTGCCTTCTATAATACTATGAAGATGTTCCACCTGCATTTTATGCAATCCAATATCCAGTAATGTTCCCACTATTGCTCTTACCATATTCCGAAGGAACCGGTCTGCCGTGATATGAAAGATCAGCAAATCACCGGTCTTTTCCCAATATGCCTCACTTATTTTGCAATTATAGGTTTTTACATCGGTTCTGGATTTTGAAAAACACTTAAAATCTATATAATTCTTTAAGAGTTGGGCTGCCTTGTTCATTGCTTCAAGATCCAGTTCATTCTTTACAAAGTAAGCCCTTTCATTTAGGAAGGGGTCTTTGCGTTGTATCACATAATATTTATAGCTTCGGGATAAAGCATCAAATCTTGCATGGGCATCCCGGGGAACTTTAAAAATATCATATACCGCAATATCTTCGGGTAATATAGAATTCAATTTATAAACCAGGGAACCCTGGTCACCAATTTCCTCCGCATTAAAATGGGCATAATACCGCGTTGCATGTACACCTGTATCTGTTCTTCCCGCCCCTGTAACCGGCGTGGGAGCCTGTAAAAGAACATACAAAGCTTTTTCCAGGGTCTCCTGTACAGAAACTGCATCAGGTTGAAATTGCCATCCAAAATATGCCTTACCATTATACGCCAGTTCTATAAAATATCTCAAGCTAAATCTATATTTTTACGTGAATACAGCATTGCCTGCAAAGATACAGGAATATGATGATATGATTATAAGATGGTTTGATTATAGGATGGTTTGACAATAAGATTTTGGACAACATTTGAAGTAATTTTTGAATTTCAACCTTTGATCTTTTCCTTATTCAGGCATCTGAAATTTTTCAAATCCTCTGGATTTTTATTAAAATGAAAAAAATATTATTACTTAGCGACACCCACAGCCATATTGATGAACGTATCCTGCACTATGCTTCTGAAGCAGACGAGGTCTGGCACGCCGGGGATATTGGAGATATAAGGGTTGCAGATCAACTGAAAAAAGTAAACCCCTTTATAGCCGTCTATGGAAATATTGATAATGCTGAAATCAGAAAAGAATATCCACTCAACCAGAGATTTTTTTGCGAGGAAGTAGATGTGTTGATCACCCATATTGGCGGTTACCCAGGAAAATATTCCCCGGCTATAAAGGAGGAGATATCTAAAAACCCGCCGCAATTATTCATTTCGGGCCATAGTCATATCCTTAAAGTGATGAATGACAAAAAACTGAATTTACTGCACATGAATCCCGGTGCTGCAGGAATTTCGGGATTTCATCAGGTGAGGACCATGTTGCGTTTTAAGATAAATGGTAAGAATATCTCTGATCTTGAGGTGATAGAATTGGGCACAAAAACACGCAAGGCCCCCTAACCCCCGATGTGGAGAACTCTTACTCAGGCGATGAGGGTAATTTATTTAGTGAAATTATCTTTTTAAACCATTTTTAAGCTCCTCCCTTTTTTTCAAAGGGAGGTGGATTACTCGACTGTAAGGAGGGGAAGACGGAGGGTTTCATTATTCTTAGAAATTACTTCTCATTTTGTAAATTGTTCGGTGAGGTGTAATTTTATTGTCCGCAGGGCGGGGTAGGCCTCAGCGCCATTGATATTATTCCAGCAAATATCATATGCCGTACCTAACGGCACGGGTAAATTGGGATAAATGTATATCTACCCATATTTAGTCCCTGACGGGACATCAAAATTGAAATATTTACTTCAAATTATTCCCCTCCTTCCGAGGGGGCCCTAAGGCCGGGGTGGGAACTTCAGGTTTCCAACCAGATATCTTCCAGTTTAAATAACCAATATATCACCTTACCAATTGTCCCGTAGGGACTAAATATTGGTAGCAGGTGGTGTTTATCGCCAGGAAACCTGTGCCGTCAGGTACAGAATATGTCCAAAAATATTGCAATTATTCTGCGTACCTTTCATATGCCGTACCTAACGGCACGGGAAAACCGGGGATAAATGTATTTCTACCCATAGGTAGTCCCTGACGGGACATTGAATCGAATGGTATTTACCCCCCCCGATGAGTGGCCGCAGGATGAGGTGGGAAGATTTTGAATTAATGCTCCCCCGGGGGCCGGGGGGCCATAAAAAACCCGAAGTTTTCACTTCGGGTTTTTCTCGCACTAATAAACACTAAGATATAGGAGTTATCGCAATCGGTCAACAGATTTTACGAGATCTTCATCCTTTTTAATGGCCTTATTGGCCAGTACTAAAAAAACGATAGAAAGAACAGGAACAAACATCCCAATACCCTTCTCAGAGATATTCATCTCTCCAGGTATAGTTAGTGACCAATAAACAAAAATTCCCAGCAAAAAAAAGTTTAATAATATATTGACGCGTGCCAGAACAAACTGGAGCTTTCGGTTTTTAAATAAAAATATCGTGAATAATGATAAGATCGCAGACCCTACAAATAAAGCCAGTGCAAGCAAAACCTCCTCCACATAAACAGATTCTCCTGTCTCTGTTTCCCAAAGAGAAACCAAAAATATTAAACCCCCACTTAAAAGTGCTGCTATAAAAAGGTAGACAGTCTGAATTCTTTGAAGCATCGTGATCGCTATTTTGGCCACAAAAATAAGTGTTTCTTTTTAAAATGTGTATTCAAAAATTTAAAATAAAGTTGTATTATTGCAATAAGAATTTGTAACCGTTTCAAAATTAGGTTACTTAGTACTCCAATATTTTCGATTCTTCCTCGAGAAGTATACATCAAAACATTCAACAAACTTATCCTTAATATTATACATGTTTGAGATTTCAGATTTAAAAGCAAAGAAGCTTCCTGAGCTTCAGGATATTGCTAAAACCCTTAATGTTCCAAAATATCGCACTCAAAAAAAACTTGATCTGGTATACCAGATTTTGGATCACCAGGCAGCAAATCCCTCCAAGGTAAAAGAAGTACTTAAAGATGATACTACTTCTGCCGGAACTTCTTCAGATAAAAAAGAAGCACCTGGTAAAAAAGAGGACAACAGAAAAAATGACTCCTCAAATAATTCCCGCTCCGCTCAAAATGTGGGGGGAACATCAAATACTTCCGAAGCAAAAAAAGATCAAATTCAGAGAATCGATAAAAGATCTGAAGGAAGATCTTCAGGCAATAACGCAAAACACTCCAATAAGCCTTCAACCTCTTCAAGAGATGAACAAGGCCAGAAAAATTTCAAAAAAGACCAGGAAAAATCTTCGAGAGAAAACAGTCCCAAAGATTCTGCAGGCTCAAGGGATGCCGGAAGCAACAGAGATCAAAAAGACAGTGGAAACTCCAGAGATTCACGTGATACCGGCAATAACAAGGATTCAAGAGACAGTGGAAATTCTTCCAGGGATTCACGGGATAGTGGGAACTCTTCCAGGGATTCCCGGGATTCTAAAAATCCGCGCGATAACCGTAAGGATCCAAGAACTAATAAACCGGATACCGGAAATACCAATAAAAATAACGGAAACCGTGATAATCGTAACAGATACAGGGAACCCGATTATGAATTTGATGCGATCATAGAAAGTGAAGGCGTTCTGGATATCATGCAGGATAACTACGGGTTCTTAAGATCTTCAGATTATAATTATCTCTCATCTCCTGATGATATTTACGTATCTCAATCGCAAATAAGATTGTTTGGCCTTAAAACAGGAGACACTGTTCTTGGACAAATACGTCCTCCAAAAGAAGGGGAGAAATATTTTCCACTTATAAAGATCGTGAAGATCAATGGGCTGGATCCTCAGGTGGTAAGAGACCGTATCTCTTTTGAACATTTGACGCCACTTTTCCCAAAGGAAAAATTTAATATTGCCGAGAGACAAAGCACCATTTCCACAAGGATTATGGATCTTTTCTCCCCAATAGGTAAAGGTCAAAGAGGAATGATAGTGTCACAGCCAAAAACAGGTAAGACCATGTTGCTGAAGGATATTGCAAATGCAATCGCAGCCAATCATCCTGAAGTTTACCAGATCATTTTATTGATCGATGAAAGACCGGAAGAAGTTACAGATATGCAACGCCATGTAAAAGGTGAAGTTGTTGCTTCAACCTTTGACCGCGAAGCACATGAGCACGTGAAAGTTGCCAATATCGTTCTTGAAAAAGCAAAGAGGATGGTAGAATGTGGCCATGATGTTGTTATCCTTCTGGATTCCATCACCAGGCTTGCAAGAGCTTATAACACTGTTCAACCTGCCAGTGGTAAGGTATTGAGCGGGGGTGTGGATGCCAATGCTTTACATAAGCCAAAACGTTTCTTTGGTGCTGCGAGAAATATTGAAAACGGAGGTTCCCTTTCTATAATCGCTACCGCATTGACAGATACGGGTTCTAAAATGGATGAAGTGATCTTTGAAGAATTTAAAGGTACAGGAAACATGGAACTTCAACTGGACAGAAAGATCGCAAACCGCAGAATATTCCCTGCGATTGATCTTACTTCTTCCAGTACACGTCGCGATGACCTTCTTCTTGATGAAAATACGCTGCAACGTATGTGGGTAATGAGAAAGTATCTTTCAGATATGAATCCTGTTGAGGCCATGGAATTCATCAATGAAAGATTCAAACAAACTAAAAACAATGAAGAGTTCCTTATTTCGATGAATGGGTAAGTAACCAATAATAATCAAACATACATCCGGCTATCAAAAGTGGCCGGATTTTTTTATACATATTCATCAGCGAGAGGTAACCCAAATATTCTTAAATTAGAACCTCCTACCAATATTAATTTCCATGAGATTTTCACATTCTCTTTTAATTTTAATTCTAATCTCTGCTTCTGCAACAGCCCAGACGGGACAAGGCATTTTCCTGAATGAAATAACATTTTATCTCAATGAAAAAGGAGAAAGCCTGAGCCAGGCAGAATTTGAAAAATTATTAAAAGAAAACCCCTCAGCCTTCAACCGGTGGGACCAGATTGAAAATGATAGTATTCGCATCAATAGGTTAATTCCAAAAAAAGAAACTTTTAATATTTCCTATCCCGAAATTTATAAAGAATTAAAGGAGATCACCCAATCGACCTTTCCGGGAAACCCTCTAATAGTAATTCATTACAATTTTGTTAATGACCTCTGTTCTCCTGCAGCGGGTTACAACTATTGGGATACTTTGAGAATAAGAAGAAATAAAAGATTTTCAGATAATTTGAACAGAAGACTTGAAAAGGAATATCAAAATGTGATCGCCCTTCATTTTTTTGAACCCGGAATAGAAATTGAGCCTTCACAGGTATTAAAACAATATTTCTATATAGATCATTCCGGATTCTTCAGAAAAACCCTTTTTAAAACTCCCAGCGCATGTGGTTCTGTGGCGATAATAAAACCGGGAGGAAATGTAATAATTTTCAATGGAGAAACCCCGATCCCGGAGATTGCAGATTCGTTATAAACTTACCCTTTAACCTAACCAATGTCCAGGTGAATTTATACTAAAGACAAACTAACACCCACTTTCGGAATATTGATTCAAGCTGATTTATATTAAAGGAAAAACATATTCATCCCTGTAATATTTATTCCTTTTTCAATTCCATTTTTTCTGCAAAATAATCACAGAAATCCATCATGGTAGCAGTCATTTTTTCATCCTGCGTGGCACGGTTGAAAGTCTCGCTCATGGCCACCAGGGTTTGATGAAAGAACTTTTTCATTTCATCTACTGGCATGTCTTTGGTCCAGAGATCAATTCGCAGGGTTTCATTCGCCTTACTGTCCCACATTGATAACAGCATTGCTTTTGCCTCTTCCCGATAAACTTCACCATCCTCTGCGCTCCAGAAGAGGGCTTCCGGAACACGATTCTCATCCAAAAGGACTTCTATATTTATTTCAGATTTTTTGAATTCTGCCATTATTTCTTCGGTTTATAATTTGCCTTGTTAAAAATTGTCTCTGCATCTGTACGCAGCATTTCATCCAGGCTAGCATTGCTCCTGTCCATATATTGTTTTATTATCTGCCAGCCTACGTACTGCCCCAGCATTGCCGGGGTTTCATTATCCAGTTCGAGATAAAATTTTGAGAAGGGTGCAGGATACAGAAATCTTGAATAAAGTTCAGTATCTGAATCAAATAATAACTGGCGTTCTACAAAATACCTCCAGATGGGTTCTTCGTTATCCCTTGCCCATTCCAGCTCATCTTCGGTATATCCAATTTTTTCCTCATCAGGTGTATCGGGTAACCAGAGATCTTTCAGGTAATGGATCTTGCCATAATATAGCATATGAGCAAGAAAAGTTTTTTTATCAGGTCTGGGCACATACTTTTCAGCATAAGCAGATGCCACATCGGGGATGATCTGCCCGGGTTCAAAATTCTTTTTGAGATAAACCTGGATGCCCATATAAAAAGGGTGTTCCATTCCCAGGTAAGTGTCCAGCGAAATGAAAAGATATTCAGGAGTAACCAGGACCTTATTCCGGTAATCAACTTCAGAAGTAATAGTGATCACTGTTGGTGGCTCGAACGAAGGAAAATAATACTTTATATGCTGAAAAAGCTTGTGTAGCTCGTCTTCTTTATCTGAAAAATCGCCATACATTTTTTCAACTTCGGTATTCAGTTCAAGTTGAATTTCATCATTCATCCTTTCTATCCAGATACTGTCACTATATCTTTCGGGAAAAAGGAAGGGATATTCGTTCTTCAATTCCGGCAAAGTTTCTTCGGTGACAGCGGCAAATTTTTGATCAAATCTTACCACTTCAAAATCCACTGGCACCTGGGCGATCTCTTTGTCCAATTTAGATTGCCGGCCACAGGAAATTAGTGCCACCATAAGAAAAATTAATATGATTTTTTTGATCATGAAGTATATTGTGATGGGTTTAACGCCGCCGGCTTTTAATAATTATGTATTCTTGTTAAATTTGTTTGCAAAGGTATTACTTAGAAATTTAAACACCCAAAATTATGCAGACTGAAAAGGTTGTAGATCATATTGTGAACTGGCTAAAGGAATATGCTACCAATGCAAATATAAATGGATTTGTACTTGGCATAAGTGGCGGCGTCGATTCGGCCGTGGTTTCTGCTCTTTGCGCAAGAACGGGTTTGCGCACACTCTGTGTGGAGATGCCAATTCATCAACCCATTAATCAGGTGAACAGAGCGCAACAACACATTTCATTTTTAAAAGATCAATTTGCCAATGTTACCAATATTATGGTTGATCTTACTCCGGTTTTTGAGCAGTTTAAAAACACGGTACCCCAGGCCCAGGAATCATCTGCTTTACAGCTTTCTCTTGCCAACACAAGGGCAAGATTAAGAATGACCACACTTTATTATTTTGCCGGATTACACGGCTATTTAGTAGCCGGAACAGGAAACAAGATCGAAGATTTTGGTGTAGGATTTTTCACCAAGTATGGTGATGGCGGTGTAGACCTTAGTCCCATTGCAGATTTGTTAAAAAGCGAGGTCTATGAACTTGCAAAATTCATGAATATTAATTCTGAAATAATCAATGCCGAACCCACGGACGGACTTTTTGAAGACAGCCCCAGCGATGAAGAGCAGATTGGCGCGAGTTACGAGGAACTTGAATGGGCAATGATGATGGTTGAAAAGGGGGCTTCAAAGGAAAAATTCTCAGGAAGACAGGAAGAAGTATTTAGGATCTATAAAAGATTAAACATGGTAAATAAGCATAAAGTAGATCCAATTCCCGTCTGTAAAATACCCGTTCATCTGAAAAACTGAACCTTTCAACGAATAAACCTCAAGGCGCAAAGATTTTAGTTTTTAATCTCCCTAACTTTAGGTAATCAATTTTTTCTAACCAACTAAATTGCATGCCCTATCCGTCCTTTTTAGTACTAAATAAAGTTTATGAGTTCAATTTTAATTGCTGACCATCATCCCATAACCAGAGAAGGGATCATATCTCTTTTGAAAGGAAATGATGATCTCAATGTTATAGGAAGTGTAACCAGTGGCTCTGACCTGTTTAAGTTTTTAAAGAATACTATTCCAGATGTTCTTGTGATGGAAATAGACCTGCCGGAGATAAATGGAATTTCTGCCTTACGCACAATTAAAACCCAATATCCGGGCACAAAAATGCTAATCTTCACCTGCCATCCTGAAGAAATGTATGCCCTTAGTGCTATAAAAGCAGGAGCATCAGGGTATTTATCAAAAACGGTTTCTACAGATAGTGTGCAACAGGCCATTCAACAGGTAGCCCGTGGCGGGATCTACCTTAATAAGACAATAACAGATAAGATAAATAATGGATTTGCCCAAAGCAATTCTCTTATCGCTAAATTCAAAAAACTTTCTACCCGCGAAACCGAGGTGCTTAATATGTTGGCCAATGGGAAAAGAAATAAGGATATAGCAGATGCCCTCGACATTAACGAAAAAACTGTAAGCACATACAAGACCCGACTGTTACAAAAGCTTAAGGTTGATAATCTTGCAGATCTTATTCACCAAACAAGATTATTACAGCTTAGGACTACATAACCCGGTTTAATTTATTGGAAAGAACTTTTTTTAAGGTGAGATAATCCATTATATCTTCCATGCTTTCCTTTGAATCTGCTTCCTCTGTTTCCTGAGCTTCCTTAATTTCGTTTGAAAGTTCGTCTATCTTTTTACTTATAAGGAACCTTCGCAATGCCAGGATGGTCTCGTTTACCAGCCGTGCGATGGTTTGCTCTTTGGATTTTACCATGATATTCATCCTGTCCCATTCATGTAACCGGTATTGCTCCTCTTCCATTAAAAGAGTAGTAACTTCTTCAGAGAGTTCCGGCGAAAGTTGATTCATGAATTTCTCAATATTCATTTCCCCTTCCTCATTGAGAATGGAAACGATCCTGCTGTATAGCTCTCTGAATTTTTCATTGGTAAAGGCAACCTCATCCTCTTGTAAATCGAGAAAGATCTTTTCAAATACCTTAGCTTTTTGAACTTCCGGTTCCATTACCAGTTCGCCCTTTTCATTTTCCTTAAGCACCATATCTTCAAATTCTTCCTCAGCATTACCATAAAGTAATAATAAGCCAATGATCTTTCTTTCAAGCTCGAAAAGCTCATCTACTTTAACCTTCACAGTTGCTGTATCCCGAACCACCTCCATAGATTTTCCGGCACGTGGCTTTGCCGGGGTTGCTTTGCCATCCTTTACCAGGAACTGGGATAAAGTTGAAAAAAGCACATTTTCTGAGATATCCATGATACGGGAACATTCCTGAATGTACACTTCCTGTTGTATTTGGTTGGGAATCTTTGATATGCTTGATACCATATCCTGGATAAGATTAGCCCGTTTTACAGGATCATTTTTCGCGTCCTCATAAAGAAGCGACGCTTTGAACTTAATAAAGTCTTTGGCGTTCTCCTCAAGATATTCTTTAAGATCTGCAAATGAATTCTTTTTCGCAAAGCTATCCGGATCTTCCCCATCGGGAAAAACGCAAACTTTCACATTCATTCCCTGTTCCAGGATAAGGTCAATCCCCCTTATGGCAGCTCTCATTCCGGCAGCATCCCCATCAAAAAGCACGGTAATGTTCTTTGTGAGTCGGTTTATAAGTCTGATCTGTTCTGTTGTAAGGGAAGTACCTGAGGATGAGACCACATTCTCAATTCCGCTCTGATGGAATTGGATCACATCTGTATATCCTTCTACCAGATAGCAATTGTCCTCCTTTGCAATTGCCTGCTTGGCATAATAAATACCATATAGAACCTTGCTTTTATGATAGATCTCACTCTCGGGAGAATTGAGATATTTCGCAGCTTTTTTATCATTGGTCAATATCCTGCCGCCAAACCCCAGTACTCTGCCGGACATGGAATGAATTGGGAACATAACTCTTCCCTTAAACCGGTCAAACTGTTTTTCTCCTTTTACAATACTAAGGCCCGTTTTTTCAAGATATTCCAGCTTATAGCCTTTTTTTATAGCTTCTGAAGTAAACGCGTCCCATTCATCAAGGCAATATCCCAGCTGAAATTTGGTAATGGTTTCCATACTGAAATCCCGCTCCTTAAAATAACTAAGGCCGATGGCCTTTCCCGGTTCTGTCTTTAATAAGGTATTCTGAAAATACTTATTTGCAAATTCAGAGACCAGATACATACTTTCCCGCTCGTTCTCCTGTTCTTTTTGTTCGCTGGACTGTTCTGTCTCTTCTATTTCAATATTATACTTTTTTGCAAGATATTTTATGGCTTCGGGATATGTAAAATGCTCGTGTTCCATTAAAAAAGCAACCACATTGCCTCCTTTTCCACTGGAAAAATCTTTCCAGATCTGTTTCACAGGAGAGACCATGAAACTGGGACTTCGTTCATCTGTAAAAGGACTTAAGCCTTTAAAATTACTTCCTGATTTTTTTAGCTGAACAAAATCACCAAGAACCTCCTCTACCCGGGCGGTTTCAAATACCTTGTCAATGGTGTTTTTTGAGATCAATTCTAAGGAAATTGTAATGTAAGATGAACCAAATGTAAGAATAAAAAAAGAGAACAATTTTCAAATAAATGAAAACTATCCTCTTTCAACATCTTAGCAGAAATGTTGTACTATAAACATCAAAAGGCAAGCCATACTTCTCAAAAATATTGCTATAATAAGCCCAGTATTAAAAGATTAACATTTATTCCACTAAAAACTTTCAAAATTAATTTTTTGGATTACTCCAAGCTAAACAAGCATTAGCGATAATGCATTGAAATATTTAAAGTGTCATTTTGCGAAATACCCAAAGATTTAAAAGAATTTACATGTGTTTTTTTAATTCTGGTGAATAGATCTTTGTTTATAATTCTCTCTGCTAAAAAATATAAGAAAAATCTTCACCCTTTTATTTCAAAAAAATGTCAAAGGATCTTTTTCACAAAATATAAGTCAGTTTTTCATATTTATGCTAAAAATTCCTTAATTAATATTACGTTTGTGTTAAAGTTGCAGTTAATAGTGTTAATGCACTTTAAAAATTTCTTAAAAGAACTAGTGTTATTGGGTTCTCCCTTGTCCGGGTAACCAAGTTTTTGAGTGATTATTCTTAAAATAACTATATGAAAAAAATTACAAATTATTTTATATTACTTTTTTTGACAACCTTTTCGTCACTTGCACAAGTTACCAGTGAGCCTCCAGATTTTCCCAATACGGGAGATGGCCCATTAGTTAATCTACTTACGGGTATAAATACGGTAAATGGAACATTGCAAACACCTACAGATGGTCAAGACCGATTTCAGGTAGTTGTTCCTGCCGGATCACAATTAGATGCTTTAACCCGGATTATGCATTAGAATAAGTAAAGGGAGGGTTGGAATTTTTGATTTGGGCAAAAATTCCGTCCATCCAAGGTCTTCGTTTAGTTGGTAGGGCGATCTTCAGGACCTTTTTATTAGCGTGACTTACCTGCC
>JBGTNH010000091.1:0-29615 GCA_041743165.1 Gillisia sp.
AACAAAACTGTATTGAAAAGTTATCCCAGGTTCACCCATCAGGGAGAAAAATGATCAAAACTTATCCAGATTCAAAAGAAAACTAAAGCGGCTCTAAGAAATTACTACTGCTAAACTACTCATGAATAATCCGGGTTAAGATTGTTCATCCAAATATTCCTGCCAGATGTCCATCCACTCATCCCTGTGTACTACAGCAGTTTGATAATCTGGAAATTGCACTTCTGTTTGCTCAGAATATTCCTGCTTTTCAAATTCTCCGGATTCGGGATGTTGAATAAAATCGTAGCGGTTATGAAATTCCACAACGAGGGTATTTCTCTTATCCTGAGAGGTAAAACCATTGAGCTTAAAGCATTTGATCTGTGATAGATTGAGCGTCAATCCTGCATGCGGTGCCAGTCTTGGTGAATTCATAGATTTGTTTTTTTAATATTTTAGTTTACTTCCGGAATTGTATTTTTTATCCATCATGTACAGAATTCGTAATCTAACCTATGCCAGCACAAGTAACTTCTCCTGCTTTGACACTCTCAATTCCATCTTCACCTTTGTAAAAGATTTCGATCTCGGGGTGAATATCAGGGTTAAATAATATTAGCCTTTTTCGAGTATCATCTGAATAATAAAATATATTCTTTCTATCATCATAAGGTCTCTTTACATTGTAATGACCTCTGTTTTTCTCATTCACTATGGAAAGGGATATGTGTGCATTTCTTGTAGAATGCAACAGCTCTATTCCCGACTTTTTTAAAACATAATCAGAAAACATATTTTTTACAACATCAATCTCATATTCTATATTGGGATTCAACGTAGCAGCGAACTCCTTTAAAAGATCAATAACCGGTTTTCCATAATTCTTTTTCTCCAATTGTTCTCTTTTCTCCTCTATATAACTCTTGAATTGCGTTTTTATAAAGGATAAAAAGGATTTGATAAGATAGGAAGACTGATTGTTAATTGGGTCAATTAACCCCTCCTTCTCATAATTAAAAATTTTGAGCAATTTGTTGAAAACAGAATTCTCATGGTTATCCCAATATAAATGATACTTTTTGTCATAATTAAGTTTTTCAAAGGAATCCTTTGAAAGCCTGGAGGGCGTTGGAGTGAGATAAATAAAATAAATTTCAGGTGAAAATTTACTTTCGTGGTAATAATTCTGAATGCCTTGAAGTTCCTCTGCTAACTGCAAATCATCCCTGATTAAAGAAGCATCGGTTATTTTATTTTCCAAACAAATGGAATAGAGCATTTCACCGGTCTTATTGTCAAAAATTTCAATGATAATATCAATATCTCTTCTTCGCCTTTTACCTTGCTTTTCAAGATTGACTGAAAGTTCCGGAATTATATTTATTGAATATTCCGAATATTTTGACAAGTCTCTTATCCTCCCGGAGTGTTGGATTCTAAATAAAAACTTTTCATTTAATTCTGTAATATCTTTAAGAATTTCCTGAAGGAGTAAACCGGAAATGCCATGGTCTTCACCCGGATCCAATAAATAGGCTAAAAAGGAACTCACATTGGGCTCATTAATAGAACCGTCATTGGAGGATAATATTCTGAAAATGTTCATTTGGGTTTTTGGGGGTTTTTAAGTTCTAATTTAGAGTACGATATTTTTCAAATGTTTATTTATGTTCCAATTTTGACCGATAACCATAGCCAGCTCTAACATAAGTATAACCCCGAAGGCAGGAACTTTTTGTTTCCCCGTATTCGAATTTCAAGAAGCACATTCTGTCTTTAAAATTCAACAGGTACGAGGTTATTAGACCTCAACGAGCCGGACATTTAAAATCATATATTTTTAGCTTTTATTATAAACTTTTGAATATCTCTCGATTTTTGTAACGCTTGTATGATAGCATGAAGTTCAACATAAATGCCTTTCTTTTCATCAAAACTGAAGAATTCTCCCCTTTGATCTAATATCCTATAAACATTATCTTTGGATGTTTTTTTTCTTCGATAGTCAATATGCTTCCCTCCTTTTTTATTCGCTATATAGGATATCACCATTTTCCTTGAAATTCTGGTTTTATCAAAATAAAAAGAGGATCCTTCCAAATACCTGGAAAGATTTAATTTATATTCTACAGGAGGATATGCTGGTTGATATGATAATTCCCTTTTTCCACCAAGCATAACAAGGGAGATTATTGCGAAAAAAAAAGTAGCACCACCAGCAATTCCACAAATTATTTTATTTTCCTTATCATCATCTATATATAAATCCATATTCGGAGCAATAATTATAGGGGAACTTTCCTTACCGTAAATTATTTTGTAAGCCAAGAGCAATTCATTTTCAATCAATAACATATTTAAAGTTGCAGATGCTTTTCTTAATTTAGAACCTTTATAAAAAAATCCTCCAAATTCAGAATAAAGATCTTCTAAATCTTCTAAAACAATTTTTATTGACTCCCTTTCTTGAGTTGTATACATCTAAAATCCTAGGGTATTTTACTTATTGTTTATAATAACCATTCCCTCTATTTCTAATTTATTGAATTTTCTATTATTTGTCTGTCCTCCTCAGTCAAACCATAAAGCTCATAAACCATCCGGTCAATTTCTACTTCTAAGGAAGAGGTGTCAGTTGATGGATTTAAATGTTTTAAATTTTCTTGGAACAGCTGGATCCGGGGGTAGTTGGGCTTTACCTTGAGAAAAGCTTTATTGAGTGCCTTGCGGGGCTTAAGTATATGCAGGTTCGCTGAAGAATGAATAGCCTGGTTGGTCTCCATAGAGAAGGCGGGGTTTGGTTTTATAAGTAAGGCAGTTTGTAGGGGACTGCTTTCTCTTTGTTAATGAGTTCTTAAAAGTAGGAAAAAAATTTGTTTATGGTTTAGTGTTTGGGGTTTATTGTTTTTTAGCGTTCAGCGTTTAACGTTTGGGGTTTAGGGTTTAGCGGTTTAGCGGTTTATGTTTAGCAATTGAATTATGAATTTTGAATTTTGAATTTTTTCCAGCGTTCAGCGTTCAGCGTTTGGGGTTTAGCAATTGAATTTTGAATTTTGAATTTTGAATTTTTCCAGCGTTTAGGGTTTAACGTTTGGGATTTGTGGATTAAAAACCTGCAAACCTGAAACTTTGAAATCTGAAACCTGAAATCTTGAAAAACCTCAAATTTTGAACCTTGAATTTTGAACCATGAACCTTGAACCTTGAGTTTTGAATTTTAAATCTTAAATTTTACTACCTTCATCACACTACCCGGTATCCCTACCCCGAGGTCTAAAAGGTATTTATGAAAAAATTACTGCCCCTGGCGTTCCTGCTGCTGCCCCTTCTCTCCTATTCTCAACAGGATAATTATTCAGAACAATGGAAGAAAATAGAATCCCTGGAAGCCCGGGGACTCGTGGAATCTGCCGACTCCCTTGTGACAGAGGTCCTTACTTCAGCAAGCAAAAGGAAAGACCATATTCAGGTGATCAAGGCTAAGATCTATCACTATAAATTCTACCAGATCAACACCGAGAACAGCAACCAGTTCATCCTTGACGATCTCAATTCTACCATTTCGAGTCTGCCTGCGCCTTATAAAAATGTAATGCAGAGCTATAAAGCTATGATGCTGGAGCAGTATTACCAGGAAAACCGCTGGAGATCCCGTGATCGTAATAAAACCGATGATCCCGCTCAAGGAAGTATTGATGCCTGGGATTTAAAAACAGTGCAGGATTCCATTCATGCAGTTTATGAAAGATCCCTGCAAAACGAGAAAATTCTAATTTCCACCCCGGCGGGGGATATTGAGGAATTGCTTTTTTCCAATCTTCTCAACCGAAAATACCGGCCCACCCTTTTTGATGTGCTGGCCCACAGGGCGCTGAGTTATTATTCCAATACAGCCAGTTTTACTTCGGTCAATGCTGATGATGAATACGAATTAAATACTCCCGATTTATATTCAGATACTCCGCGATTTATAAAACTTACTTTTCCGGAAATTGCCGGTCATACTTCAGGAGTTAAAGTCCTTAAGACCCGGCAAAAACTTGAGACTCTGCATTTCGCGGAAAAAAATACCGAAGCCTTTGTCTATGCCCAGCTCAGCCGACTCGAATATGTAAATTCCCAATATACAGGTGCAAGTAAATGGAGTTTGTATGTGGAAGCCCTGGAAAACCTCTCAGAACAATATAAAAATAAAGAGTTACAGGCGCTTATCCTTTTGGATCTGGCAATGACCTACTACAACAGGGCTACTGAAACCGATGAGGAAGGAAAACTGCTTAACCCCGATTTCTATACCCGGGCGTTAAACATGGCAGAGAAGATTACAATGGATTTTCCCGGTACAGATACAGCACAAAAAGCCTATAATCTTATAAGCACCATCACCAATATACAATTAAACGCAAAAGTCCCTGCCAACCTTGCTCCAAATGAACCCGGCCGTATTTATCTGTCTTATAAAAGCCTGGACACCCTGCAACTGAAAATATTTAAAGTAGAACATGGATTTAACCAAAAGATCACATGGCGAAATAAGGATTCCGTTATCCTGTCGATGTACAATAAAGAAAGTTTATTTGAGGAAAAAATTGCTTTACCTCTTTCGGGCGATCATAATACGCATTCAACAGAAGTATTGCTTCCCCGGCTGGAGAAAGGTAATTACCTGATGGTCGCAGCCGGTAAGGATCTTAAGGATGGGTATGCTTATGGTTTTATGCAGGTCACCAACCTCACACTTTCAAAAACAGATTTTGATAAATATTCTGTGTACCGGGCGCTCAACAGGAGCTCGGGGGAAGCTTTGAGCAATGTTAAAGTGGAATTTAAATTTAACAGAGGTGCCTCCATGGTGAAATACACAAATGATACCGGAGAGATCATCTATCAAAAAAGCAGGAATCGTGAGGGATCTGATGCTGTGATCGTTAGTAAAGATGGAGATACACTGAGTACCAACTACTGGCCGGGATATTATTATGATTCGGCGACTGATAATGGGGATGATGAACCTCGTGCGAAAACAATGCTTTATCTGGACCGGGCAATCTACCGCCCCGGCCAGAAGGTCTATTTCAAGGGTGTCCTTTTGCAGCATATAAAGAAAAAGACCAGTACGGTACCGAATACCTGGGTGGAAGTTTATGTTGATGACCCAAACGGCGAGGAAATTCAGGCATTCAGGTTGAAAACCAATAAGTACGGTTCCTTCACCGGGGAATTCACCCTGCCTTCATCGGGGATCACGGGAGAATTTGAGATCTATGCTGAAGAGGATACTGAAGAGGATTCCCACTTCTGGGATAAAGTAATGGAAGATGGGGATTACGATGATTATGGCAGCAAAATAAGCTTCGGCGTTGAAGAATATAAGCGTCCGACTTTTGAGGTAAAGTTTGATGAGATAAAGGACAGTTTCAAGCCCGGAGATACCGCTGTGGTTATGGGAAAAGCCCAATCCTTTATGGGAGCCGGCATTAATAACACCAACCTTATTTATGAGATCACCCGTCAAAAACTCATGAAGCGGTGGTGGTATTACCATTATAGTGATCCTGTTATGGTGGTAAAGGATACGATAACTACAGATGCTGAAAGCAATTTCAGGATCTCCTTTGCTGCCCTGGCAACCGGAAAAGATCTGGAGGATGAGCATCTTTTATATCAATACACGATCAAAGCCACCGTTACAGATGTAAGTGGGGAAACCAGGGAAGCGGTAACAACGCTTAAGATTGGGCATAAGAATCTGCTTACTAGCCTTTCTCTGCCTGAAAGAGTACAGGCGGGTGATGATCTTAAAATAGGGATCGAAAATACCAATCTCAATGGCAACCCGGTCCCGGTTACCGGAAAAATATGGATCTACAAATTGCAGGGTCCGGGAAGGATTTTTGGAGACAGGCTTTGGGAAGCCCCGGAGATCAACCTTATACCGGAAGATGAATTTATAAAGCTGTTTCCGGAAGAGCCCTACGGAAAGAATTTACCTTCGGAAGAATGGCCTGAGGGAGAGCTTGTATATGAAGGTGAACATACAAATGACGGTACTGCGGAAATTGTTATCTCTGTCACCGAAGAGTGGCAATCGGGCAAATACCTTGTTAAAACCGAAAGCAATAATGCGGGGAATTCGGCTACTGCCGAAAAAGCCTTTGAGGTGGTAAACCCTTCAGATCGATACCTGGCAGACCATCAGCGGTTTAGCTATTCCATTCAGAATTCAGATTTTGAGAAGGACGGCAAGGTGGAACTTTTACTACAAACCGCATATAATGACCTTAACCTGGAAGTGGCTGCTTATGATGGTTATGTTCAGCTCTTTAAAAAGCAGGTGCTTGTGAATGGCCGGGAATTGATCAGCATTCCGATAAAAGGTCTGAAAGGAAAAGAACTGGACTTGCAGATAAGGGGAGTAAAAAATAATTCCGCAATTTCTGAAACACACAGAGTCCGCCTTCCGCAGGCAAACAAATTGTTAAACATAGAAACGGAGACTTTTCGAAATAAAATACAACCCGGGGTCGAGGAAACCTGGAGCTTTATTATTAAAGACGAAAAGAATGCGGTGCCTGATGCCGAAGTCCTGGCATCTATGTATGATGCTTCCCTGGATCAATTCATTACCCGTGAGTGGATTACCAATCCGGGATTTGGGCAAACCCATAAGCAGTTTCCATCTTTCAGCAATACAAATATTGGGAATATTACTTCCCTGAGCGGAAATTTTCCTTACCGGCATTTCAGGCCGACAAGCAGGATCTTTGACCGATTTGAATTATTTGGCTTTCAATATTCCAGCCCGAATTCTTACCAATACAGAAATTACCTGAGCAGATTAAAGCAACCTGAAAATTCTAAAGCCCTTACCGGAAATACCAGAGGAGTTGTAACCGGAGAAGACGGGCTACCGCTACCAGGAGTAATGGTCCTTATTAAAGGAACCAGAACCGGAACCCATACCAATTTTGACGGGGAATTTGCTTTGGATACTAAAAAAGGGGATGTGCTTGTATTCTCTTATGTGGGATATTCAAATTACGAACTGAAGGTAGGAGATAAAAAAGAGATCTTTGTGGTTCTGGAAGAGGATTCGTCCAGCCTGGATGAAGTTGTAGTGGCAGGTTATGGGGTTGAGGTAATGGAAGAGAGTGTCGATTATGCGACAGCGCCGGCCCCGGAAGTGGCCATGATGGTGCAGGGGAAAGTTGCCGGGGTTACTGTTGCTGATGATATGGATGGCTCAATACGCATAAGCAAAACCTCTTCCCTAACTGAAACGGTAGGCTTAATCATTGTAGACGGAAAGCCTGTAACCTCTCAAAACCTACGGCAGGAAGATATCTTAAGCGTTGAAATCCTCACCGGGGAGGAGGCGACAGCTTTATATGGAATCAGGGGAGTTAATGGTGTTGTCATTATTACTACTCGACAGGGAATGGATGCTTTACAAAACGTACAGGCGAGAAAAAACCTGGACGAAACAGCCTTTTTTATGCCTCATATAACAGTGGACAGAAAAGGAAGATTGCAGTTCAGTTTTACTTCCCCGGAAGCACTTACGCGATGGAAGCTTCGCCTGCTGGCTCATACCAAAGACTGGACTACCGGAAAATATGAAGGCAGCGTGCTCACACAAAAAGAACTAAGTGTGATGCCTAATCCTCCCCGTTTCCTAAGGGAAGGTGACACTATTACTTTTAAAGCCAGGGTATCAAACCTTTCTGCGGAAACCCTTTCCGGGACAGCTATTCTTCAACTTTTTAATGCGGTGACCATGGAACCCATTGACGGCGAACTCGGAAACACTGAAAACACCCGAAATTTCTCCATCACGGCTTCAAACGCCGAAGCGGTTTCCTGGCAGCTCATTATTCCAAAAGGCATTCCCGCGGTTACATACAGGATCCTCGCCAGATCGGGAGATTTTTCTGATGGAGAAGAAAATTTACTTCCGGTGCTCACGAACAGGATGCTGGTCAAAGAGAGCCTGCCTATGTTTGTTCGCGCGGGACAGACCAAAACTTACGAATTCAAAAACCTGAAAGACAACACCTCGTCCACGCTGGACCATCACCAGTTCAGCCTGGAATACAGCTCCAACCCTGCCTGGTATGCGATTCAGAGTTTGCCCTACCTCATAGAATTTGAGCACGATTGTTCAGAACAAACCTTTGCACGCCTTTACGCAAACAGCGTTGCTGAACACATCATCAACAGTCAGCCAAAGATCAAAGCGGTTTTCGATGCCTGGCAGCAAAGCGGTGCCCTGGTGAGCGACCTGGAAAAGAACGAGGAGTTGAAATCCATCATCCTTGCTGAAACTCCCTGGGTGCGGGATGCCGGCTCAGAAACCGAAAAGAGAAAACGCCTGGCTCAATTATTTGATACGGCAAAGCTGAAAACCGAAAAAGAGGAACTTATTAGTCGGCTTTCGAGGATGCAAAATACTTCCGGAGCATGGCCCTGGTTTTCGGGCGGAAGGGATAATTATTTTATAACACGCCACATCGTGGGAGGGCTGGGTCACCTCAAAAAGCTGAACATTGAGGTGAATGATTCACAGATCATCAAAAGAGCCATTGACTATCTCGACAGGGAAATTGTGGAGGATGAACGCCGAAGCAAACAATATAATACCAACCCGGAATATTTTTACAAAAACGTGAGCCATTTGCATTACCTGTACGTTCGCAGTTTTTACCTTGAAGAACATCCCCTGCCGGTCCATGTACAGAAAATAGCGGACAAGGTTCTGGCAGCTCAAAAAGAAGACTGGCACCTGCGGAATCTTTACGAGAAAGGCCTGCTTTCCCTGGTATTGATGAAAATGGGAGAAAAAGAGAAGGCTACAGAAATACTGGCTGCTTTGAAGGAATCTGCTGTGAAATCTGAAGAATACGGGATGTACTGGAAGGAAAACATTTCCGGCTGGTTCTGGTACCGGGCTCCAATTGAAACTCAGGCCCTGCTTATAGAAGCTTACACTGAAATGGGAAGCGATGAGAACACTGTGGAGGAATTAAAGATCTGGCTGTTGCAAAACAAGCGCACCAACCACTGGCCAACCACCAAGGCCACTACTGAAGCTACCTATGCCCTGTTGATACAGGGAAATGACTGGTTTCAGATTGGTGACAATACAGATATCAGATTAGCCGGAAAGCCAATTGCTCCGGAAAAACTTGCCGAAACCGAAAAAGAAGCCGGCACAGGATATTTGAAACTGAATTGGAAAGGCGAAGAAATTGACAAATCTTTCAGCAGCATTGAAGTGGAAAACCGAAACACTACCGCGGGATATGGAGGTGTATACTGGCAGTATTTTGAAGATCTGGATAAGATCGAGGTTCATAGTGAGAGTCCGCTAAACGTTGAAAAGGAGCTTTACTTAAATGTCTCAGACAGGAACGGAACATCCCTGAAAAGGATTATAACTGAGACTCAGTTGAAGATCGGCGATCTTGTAACGGTGAGGCTTGTGGTGAGATCAACCGCAGATATGGATTATATCCACCTGAAAGACATGCGCGCCAGCGGATTTGAACCCACAAATGTACTGAGTGGATACAAATACCAGGACGGCACCGCGTATTACGAGAGCACCCGAGATGCCGCCACCCACTTTTTCTTTGACAGCCTGAATAAGGGAACCTATGTTCTGGAATACACTGTGAGGGCAAATAATGCCGGTAATTTTTCAAACGGGATCACCAATATTGAAAGCATGTATGCCCCTGAATTTTCAGGACACACAAAAGGGATCAGGGTGGAGATTAAGGAATAGTGGGACAGGTGTCAGCTATCAGCCTTCAGCGTTTAGCGTTCAACGTTCAGCGTTCAACGTTTAGGGTTTAGGGTTTGGGGTTTTGAATTTTGAATTTTTTCCAGCGTTTAGGGTTTGGGGTTTTAGCGTTTGGGATTTGCGATTTAAAAACCTGCAAAACCTGAAACTTTGCAACCAGAAACTTGAAATTAGAAACCTGAAACTTTGAATTTTGAATTTTGAATTTTCCCAGCGTTTAGCGTTTAGCGTTTTAGCGCTTGGGATTTGCGATTTAAAAACCTGAAACTTTGAAACCTGAAACTTGAAACCTGAAACTTTAAATCTTGAGCCATGAACCTTGAATTTTGAATTTGGAATTTATCCAGTGTTTAGGGTTTAGCGTTGGGATTTGGGATTTGGGATTTGGTATTTGGTATTTGGTATTTGGAAATTGGAATTTTAACTTTTTTTGGTATAAAAGTCATAAGTTGCTTTTGCGATGTCTGAGATGATTTTTTCGTTTGTTTCAAAATTTTCCCTGGACTCTGTTACAAATACACTGATGAAAAAATGCCCGCCATTGGGCAAAAATACAATCCCGATATTATTTACCGCTGCGGTGATTCCTGTTTCTTTATTTGTACCTGACCAACCAGTTTTGTGAGCTACAATGGTTCCTTCGGGTAATTGTCCTTTTAACCGGCTTTTTCCCGTTGTAGTGCTCTTCATCGCTTTCCAAACAAAATCATAACTGTCCGTGGAGAGCAGGTTATTTTCGTTGTCATAAAACATTTTAAGCGTCCTGCTTGCTGCGTTAGGAGTGGTCCAGTTTTTATATATATTTTCCCACTTTGCGTTTAAATCCTGCTCGTTGAAAGTGATTGAAATGTCCTGGATATTATTCTTTTTAAAATATTCCTCCACGGTTTTAGGCGTTCCAATAAGGCTTATTAAAACGTCGCAGGCCGTATTATCGCTTTGAGAAACAGAATATTGAATTAATCTCGCAATGGTAAAACTCCCACCATTTGGATTTTCGTCCCTAAGCGGACTCCAAAAATTTTCGGGTAAAAGATCATCTTTACTTAAGATAATTTCCTGGTCTAAGGATAATTTCCTTTTGTCTACCTCAGCCAATACGGCCAGTGCAATATGGAATTTAAACACACTTTGCATTGGAACCTGATTGTCTCCATTGATCGAAAAAATGTCTTTCCCATTATTGGCAATAATTGAAACACCAACAACCGCGTTCTTGCCGGAAACAATTCGCTCTATTTCATTTTTTAATACATCTGTATTTTCAGTTGCTGTGTCATTGCTTATAAATAAAAGGAGTAAAATGCTTACATGAAGTAGTCTGTTCATATATGTTCTTTATTTGTTTTGAGTTGTTTCTAAATTGGCTACAGATAGGCCTTTAAGCATTTAAACCTGAATTTTTGCCCTGCTTTTGAATACTATAATGCAGGGCAACATTTTATCATTATTTTTTCTAACCGGGCACCTAATGCGGGAACATTACGAATCTATAGCATTTTATCTTTTAAAAAAATTATTAGTTGCCATACTGGTGTAAATATTTGTGACATTGTAACTTTTAAGCTTGAAAGGAACCGAAATTTAACTAATATTGCCACATTATCAGTTGAATAGGCAGCAAATGAGTAACGATGAAAATACAGCCCCTCTATCTATGATGATTGAAAAACATCTCTTGCGTGGTGCACTTTTTTGATCCTGATTATTAAACGCAAACTATAAGCAGCGATGAGCAGAGTACCGGCGGGGTGATTACATTTATTATCCCATAGCCCTATATCACCTATGGATATTCTTCTTCGTTTTAGGATAATGGATAATCCAGGGTTTAGCCTTAATATTATTTCTTTAAAAAAAAAGCTGATTTTGACGCAACCTTTCGGAAATTCCCGGTCATATAAATAAAGAAACATTAAACGTTCAAATACATGAAAAGAATCTCAATCTTATTCCTTGCTTTGATTTTATCAGGCTGCTCTGTAGATGATGACAATGTAAATCTGGTTAATCAATTTGCAGTGGTTTCACAGACAGATCTTCCTGAATCCTTTGAAAAAGGTAAAATATATACGGTTAAAGTGAAATATCTTTTACCCACCGCCTGCCATACAGCTGCCGGGGTTGACGCCAGAAGAGGAGATTCACAGGGAAACCGGAGACGTGATATTTTTGTTACAGGAGTAGCCAGATCTGCTGCCAATATGGGAGAGTGCACCAGGGTGGAAGAAAATCTGGAAAGAGAAGGCTCGTTCTCCATCTTAATTGATGAAAATGAACCATATACTTTTCATCTTTGGAGGGGCGTGAATGCTGAAAACCAAAATCAGTTTACGGTAGTAGTAGTACCTGTTATCCAATAAAAAGATTATAGCCCCATAAAACAGTGTATTTAAATCTCACATCTTTAACAGGTTTTCAATAAAAGACATTCATTTGGATCTAAGTAAGCTTATTGCTTTATGCAAAAAACAAGACAGGGATGCGCAGGAGGAGTTATATACGACCTATGCCGGTAAGCTGTTTACGATTTGCCTTAAATACTCCAATGATTATGAGCAGGCCAGGGATACTCTGCAGGATGGATTTATAAAAATTTTTCAGAACATTTCCCAGTTTAACGGAAAGGGAAAATTTGAAGGATGGATGACCAGAATTATGATAAATACCGCAATAAAAAAATATGAAACTAAAGTTTTTCATCTTACAGTTAATGAAGAACAAATAGAAGAACCCCTGATTGAAATAGATGAGGAAAAGGTCTCAACAGAATTTCTAATGCAGATTATTCAGGAGCTACCCGAACGTTATCGTTTGGTATTCAACCTTTACTCCCTGGAGGGATTTTCTCATAAAGAAATAGCAAATATGCTTAAAATAACGGAAGGTACCTCCAAATCAAATCTTGCCCGGGCAAGAATAAAATTGAAAAAGCAAATTGAGGCACACCAGCTCTGTAAAAAAGTAAACGGATTATGAAACGCTCAATAGATCAAATATACAGGGATAGATTTGAAAATCTGGAGACTACTCCACCACAAGAGTCCTGGGAAATTATTACCGCAGCTTTGCCCAAAAAGAGTAAGAAAAGGATCTTTCCTTTCTGGTACAAACTGGCAGGAGCAGCTGCAGTTCTTGCCCTCCTGATCTCTCTTTATAATATATCACTCCCACAGGCCAATAATGAAAGCAGCGGAGAAGTTACTGTTGAGACAAAAAGGAAAGCTCTTTATTCAGATCCGGTTTCAGAAAATTTTCAGGAAACCATGAGGCATTCTTCCACATTATTAGAAAAACTGAAGATTGAAACCTGGAAAGATATTATAGAAAACAGTTCTTTTGCCACGCCCGAGCGTACATCTCAAAATAGCAATTTGGCAAGCATTACTGAAGTTGAATCTGAACCTGTTGAACCCTTTATAAACAGCAACTTTCCAGTTTCAACAAATTCCCTGTTGAGCGGGATTGAAAGACAAGGGGAAAAGCCGGAGGATCATTCAAAATTAACAGATGATGTAGAAATTGATAAATCCCTTAATAAGATTGAACTTTTAGTACAATCTGATTCTGAGAAAGAAAAGGAGGACGATAAAATTGTGGCGGAAAAAACAAATTTAAAAAGACTGAGTATCAGGCCTACCGCAGGTGCGGTGTATTTTGATAATTTAGGGGATGGGAATTCTCTGGATCCGGCATTTGCCAATAACAAATCAAGCGGCGAATTTACAATGGCATTCGGAGTAAATATAGCATATAAGATCAACTCTAAATGGAATATAAGAACCGGAATTAGCAAAGTTAATCTAAGTCACAACACCAGTAACATTGAATTTGGAGCCGCCATCGCGAGTTCAGGTTTGGATTTTGAGATTTCTTCTCCTCCCCTTGGTTCAACTCCTCACGGTCCAACTTCTCCCGGTCCAACTTCTCCTCTTGTTCCAACAGATGCCGGCATTGGTGATTTAAATCATGCCCTTGAATACATCGAAATTCCATTGGAATTTGAACTTTCCCTTTTGGATAAGAAAATGGGTTTAAATATTATTGGAGGTGCAAGCACCTTCTTTTTGGATGGAAATCTAATTTCGCACAATTCCCCATTTGCAAAAACAGAACTTGGAGAAGCCAACAACCTCAATGATATAAGTTTCAGTGCAAATATTGGATTAGGGTTAAATTATAATTTTTCCAGGGAGTTTCAATTTAATCTTGAACCCATTCTTAAATACCAAATAAATACATATTCCAGTGGTTCAGGTCTTACCCCCTATATTTTTGGAATTTATTCCGGATTTTCTTTTAAGTTTTAATTTTAAAAGACTGGCGGAAGTATAAAGGCCACTGCGCAAAGTCACCGCTGCGCAAAGTCTCCCGACTTTGAGCCCCCTCAAATTATCAGCAAAAGTAACACACCATCACCGGTTACATATTTTGATGCACTTGAATAAAGATATTCAGATGCACGGACCACAAATCCGGCACGTACGGGGTTAAGGAACCTCACTCAGCGAATTCTAATATATTTGCTTTGGGAAGTCATGAGACTTCCTGACTTCATCATACTTTCATCATCGTACAGGCGCGAGGTCGGGGAGACTTCACGCAGCTAATATTATAAGCATGATCGTTGCCGCATAAATTAAGAATTCATTGACCTGTCAATATCTTTTACCCGCTTATTCTATCTGAAATTTTACAGAGACTTCGCTTTCAACTTTTATCGGTTTAAACTCAATAGCAGGTGGTTCATATTCCCTTTTATTTTGGTTTGAATATCCCAGAACCACGATTTCATTAAGTTCGAAATCATACATGTTTAAATTTGGATAAAACTTATCTGTGATATGAATTGCCTTAACTGCTTTCTGGTTTAGTGGTCTCAGCAGATACTCCGCCTGCTTGCCGGCTTTTGCCATGGCTTTGGATTTGAGTTCAAGCTTTAATTCTTCCATTTTAGAATATTCAGCTCTGTCTAAGTTCACATTGGATATACCAATTTCCTCAAGTCCAACCAATACCTGCCCTGCTGTTTGGGAGTTGAACACTTTTAGTTCATAAGCTTTATCTTTCATGATATCCTTTTGCTTCAGGAAGTATTTTTTGAAATTGCTCCCAAGGTCTGATAGGGTTAATTGTTTCTCGGTGTCAATCCCCAGGGACTTTAATTTCCGGATCATTCCCGCCTCCATTTCTTCAACAGAAATCCTGTTGCGCTCATCTTTTTCCCGAATCAGGATATTTAAATATATAATATCCGGCTGTACAAGGGTATCAACCTTGGCTGTAGTTTCAAGATATGGCTGGTCAATAAAATTTTTAGTTTGCGCCATTGATAATTGACAAACTAAAAGGAGGCCAAAAAATAAAAATGCTTTATTCATTCGTTTTGGTTGTTATGTTATTTAATACTCAATTTCTCTAAGTGCTTTAGAAATTATAAAGGTCCCACTCCTTACAGAAGAAATATACCCGATCAGGGTTGCAATTCTGTTTGTTTCCACTCATCATTTATCAATTCAAATAACTTCCTGTAATGAAAACGCGTAGATTTAAATTCCATGAACTCCACTCTTACGGGTTCTATCATATAACCACTCCAGTTCGCCGGTCGCTTCAATGGCTCATTTGCGGAATTGGCTGCAATATCATCATATTTCCGATATAATTCGTCACTATCATTTACCTCATGCCCCTGATCGCTTACAATAGAAACTATCTGGCTCTCCCTGCTGCGTTCAGCAAAAAATTTATCTGCAAGGTCATTGTTTATTTGGAAAGCATTCCCCTGAATTCTTACCTGTCTTTCAGTTTCTGTCCACCAGAAAGTCAAAGCAACTTTATTTGAAAACTTAATTTCAATGCCTTTTTGTGAAGTAATTGTCCCGGTTATAAGGAATTTGTTTTCTATAACTTCCTTGAGGGAAACGAATCTCGCATTTGGGTATTTATCTGTTCCAATAGTGGGTAAACAACAGGCTGATGGTATGCTAAGCTTTGTTAAGATCAGTTCTTCTTTGTACCATTTGTTGAAAAGTTCCCCGGGCGTTATTTCCATGCTGCCCTGTTGATGATAAAGCTGCTTTCCTGCTTTTCAAACCCCTCCTTTGGATAGTAATCCATAGCGGTGGGAACAGATAAAAGCAAAACCATGGACTGGTCTCCAACTTTTTCTTTTGTGAGATCTATGAGCTTTTTGCCAATTCCTTCTTTTTTGTACTCCTGTATTACGGCGAGGTCTGAGAGGTAGCAAGCCCACACCCAATCTGTAATTGAGCGGGAAACCCCTACCAGTAAATCCTTGTCCCGGACCGTGATGATAAGATTTGAATTATCAAACATCTTTTGAATTCGCTCTTTGTCTTGTGTGGGCCTGGGTAATCCCGAGTTATTATAAAGTTCAATTATTTGATCTGCGGTGGGTTTCCTGTCAAGGCTGAAATCTATTTCCATAAGGTAAAAAATAGCGAGGGATGAGCGTTGAACCCCGCTTAATCAAAAATAGCGTTTTTTGATTTTATGATCCTTAGCCTTGGTTAATAAAGAAAGAACTGAAAATATTTGTTCATTATAGCTTCCTTGAGTGGTAATATTTCAAATAATATCCGGAACTTATTTCGTTGTTATCGTTACGGAGAATATCCATCCACCGGGACCATAGCCGTTGAGAAAAATTTATCACCCTTTGTCCCTTTTACTAATTGTCGATATTTTTTTCATACTCCAAACCCGGCCCATCACATTGGTTATAACTACTTATCAATCTTCCGCGGGTTGTGAGAAAAAGATGTTCCGTTAAAAAACTGGAAAAACAGGTAGACAGTAAAGGGCTATTTACCTGATGGTGAAAGAGAACATAAAATTGCAAATCACTTCCTGACGTTTCTCCTTTAGGTTTCACTTCAAAGGTGCCGGATACGGTCATAATTTCTCCGTCAGTATTTCTGGTTTTTATAAAGGTGCTATCACTTTTCAGGGAATAATTTTCCTGGAATGGCATGTCTGCCCCTGTTTGGATTGAATTTATTATTTGTCCGGAGGTCTGCACCAGCACCCAATCTCCCAATAATTCAGGTTTTAAGGAATTTTCTGAATCAATTGAACAGGATAAAAAGGGCAGGATTAATAAAATGCTAAAAAGGTTTTTCATTTTCTTTTTTTAATATAAGGTATTATACCGGAATTAACCTTTTAAAATTGGATGACTAAAGCATTGTACTATCTATATGACCTGAAATTCTTAAAAGGTTGCGTAGAAGTAAAATAATCAAAAATTGGGAGATCACGTAGCAGCGGTAGACAGGTCGGGAAATCACAAATTTTACGGAGTCATACCACGCAGCGAATTCTAACATATTTGTTTTGTGAAGTCAGGAGACTTCCTGATGTTCATCCTTCTTTCATTATTGTACAGGCGCGAGGTCGGGAGACCTCACGCAGCGGTATTTTCCAAACGGCTACCACCATTCCAGAAAGATAGAAACATTATCCCCAACTAATCTGGAAGTAATTTTCCACTTCTGGGAATACTATTCTTTTGGATCCTACTCCACCGCCCAGCTATCCAGCTTTTCCAGTACTGCAGCTTTATAACTTCTGCTTATTGGAATGGAAAATAATCTTGAGTGCAAAAATAAAAGAAGATAAAAAAATAAAAGCAGGCCTGTAATCCGGATTCTGTTTCCCGAATGAACGGGACCCTTATCATTTATCTGAAATCAATGTTACCATTGATCTTTAGCTGCCTACCCTCCGGCAACGGGCGGGCGACCCTTAAAAGCCGGTATACATGGCATTGCACCGCATAGAGTTTACATGATTTCACTACAGCATTACCTGTACATCCTTTCTGTTGCACTAGTCCTTCCCCGCCGGGGGCGGGGCGGTGGGCGTTACCCACTATGCTGCCCTGTGGTGTCCGGAATTTCCTCCCCGATCAATGATCGCAGCGATAAGGCGGCCTGCCTTATTTTTTTGTAAAACTAATCTTTAACTTCAAGAATCTGACCAATTTTTAATAGAAATTACAATTTGGGGAATGTCAAAAAAGGTAGCCCCCGGAGGCCGCAGGTGGTATTATTGAATTTATCTTAATCTCTTAAATGCTTTTGCGATTTTATTTAGCAGAAAGTTCTAAGTGAACTTTATTTCCCTTATCTATTACTATATCTATAATATCCTGAAGGTCTTTTTTTGAAGTCCTGAAATTGACAAAACATGCCCTCAAACAATATTTTTCATTTACGACAGCATTTGATAAAAATACCTCCCCCCCACCTTGCAGCTCATTTAACAGAGATTCATTTAATGTATTGAGATAATTATTATTTAATGTGTGACCCCCCGGAATATACCTGAAAGTCGTTATACTCAAATTTTGAGAAATTGCCTCCAGCTCAGGACATTTGTGGGCAAGGTCATATAACATCTCAGAGAGTTCAATATCATCCCTAAGAAGTTTTTCATAACCACTTCTGCCTAGCTGTTGTAAGGCCAGCCACACTTTTAAAGCCCTGAAACCCCTTGAATTTTGTATTCCGTATTCGTAATAATTTTGAGCCTTTTCCTTATCACCATTGCTAAAGTTATAATATTCAGATTGGGAACTAAAGGTATTAAGCAAATGTTTGGGATCTTTTATTAATGTGCAACCCACTTCAAGAGGAGCATATAACCATTTATGCGGATCCAGAGCAATAGAATCGGCTTCCTCAATCCCTGCAAATAAATATTTATACTGTGGAATAGTTGCAGCAGGCACACCGTAAGCACCATCAATATGGAACCATAAATCATATCTCTTACATATAACCGAGATCTCCTTCAAATTATCAACAACACCCGTACTCACATCTCCGGCAGTCCCTATTACTATTAATGGGATGCAACCGTTTTCCAAATCCTTTTTAATTGCAGATTCCAAAGCGGAGTTATCCATTTTATTAAAATCGTCGGTTTGAATCCACCGAATGGAATTCGTACCTAAACCCAATAGATTTACCGCTTTTTCAACCCAGGTATGTGTGGTCCTGGAACAGTAAACCGTGAATCTGACTGTTGTATTTTGTAATCCTTCTTCCTTTATACTCTTTGGTGCTTTATGGTTTCTTGCAGCCAAAAATGCCGTAATATTTGCCACGTTCCCGCCACTGACCAGAATGCCCCCATAACCCGGCTGGAGGCCAATAAATTCTGCAAGCCATTGAATGGTTTGTTTTTCAATTTCGGTTGCAATGGGGCTTAGAATATATGCCCCAACATTTGGATTGACTGAAGCTGCCAGTAGATCTGCCAATGCACCAATAGGAGCAGCTGAAGAAGTGATGTACCCCAGAAACTTTGGATGTCCATTTAACAAAGAATGACGGAACAATAAATCTGTCGTGGAAGAAATTAATTCAGCCACAGGCTTTCCTTCCTCTGGTAAAGAAGGCTTACCCAAAAGATCCTGCAGTGCTCCTGGTTTTTCATTGGGATTGATGGGTCGTTGACTTATGGTATCAATAAAATCAGAAATATCATCTATTAACTGATGTCCAATTCTTCGAAATTCCTCCTTTTCTATTTCGATGGATGATCTTCTGATTTTTGACATAAATTATTGGTTTTACGAATGCATTATAAAAAACGGTGTGCGGTTAAAAGAGAAACACCACCTGGTTCCCCTAACTGTTGCTGAGTGATAACTCGGGTATAGGATTTTCTTTACATAGGGCTGCTTCCTGTATATTCCAATACAATCAAACTTTCGGCCAATTCTTTTTCATTAGGTTTCTCAAACCAGGTTTCCATAAAATCAAAATTCTCTTTACTCACTTCAAATTCGAATGTAGTGCCTTTTTCCCTGTTTCTTTGCATTACTCTTTCCCATCTTGTTTCCCTGGAAATATTTAAAAAATGGATATTGTAATTGTACCCGTTCAAATCTGCAAACTTTCTAAATTTTTCCCTGTGCTCATATTTTGAAAAGCCTAAGTCCAGAATAGAATCTGTATTGGATTTTTCCAACTGATGAATTAATTCCATTATCATTGTTTCGGCTCTTTCAATTCTTTCCAGAAACCATTCCAATCCATCACCTGGTTTTTTGTCAGCCAGAAATAATGTATTATTCCACTTGTCAATTGAAAATATGATACCGTTTGTTTTTCTTTTCAATTCATTGGAATAGGTTGTTTTTCCTGATCCCGTATTTCCAACTATAAGATGTATCATTAATTTTTTAATTTAAAATAAACCCTTGCCCGGTTGGTAGATTTCGAACTGATAAATCCCGGAGTTTTATTTTACTTTCTTAACTTCTCTTCATAAATACCTACCCAATCCTTCACGCTCATTTTTTTCATTAATTTGCCAATAAGCTTATACGGGATTTCATCAATCTTTTTAAAACGAATACAGCTTTTACCCATATCAAGCTTTCGGTTGCTGTGTTTTGGGTATTCGTTTACAAACCACTGCAATAATTCAGGTTCGCAATAAAGCCCCATATGATAAAAATTGATTGAGCTTTTTTGGGAAGCAATTCCTGCAAATGGAAGGGGTTCGGTGGATTTACAATGATAACCCGAGGGATAAATTGAATGAGGAACGACATATCCCAAACCTCCATAACTTATTGCAGTTTCAAATCCTTCCGGCAGGTTTTCCAAAATGACCCGGTGTAATTTGTTAAATGGTTCGACCCTGTCTTCCGGAAGATTTGCCAGAATTTCATTTATTGTTTTTCCTCCTGCCTTCAATTTTTAACGATGTTGGTCAAGTAAGATCATATTACCGTCTGGGTCGGTCAACATAAGACTTGCAGGCCCTTCCGTTTTTTCATCAGCTTCACTGGTCAGGGAAAGTCCGCTGTTTTTTAATTGTTTCTGAATTCCCCTAATGTCCTCAAAATTTTCCAGGTTACCTGCATTCTCATCCCAACCCGGATTAAAAGTCAGAATATTTCCCTGGAACATTCCCTGAAAAAGCCCGATGAGGGCATTGTCATTTTTCATTATGAGATAATTCTTTTCCATACTCCCTGCAAAGACATGGAAGCCTAATTTTTCGTAAAAAATTTTTGAAGTTTTTAAGTCTTTCACGCTAAGACTAACTGAAAATGCTCCTAATTTCATTGTTTTGATTTATTGAAACTATGTGATCGAGTGAACTCTTCTTCCTGGTCTTTGACGAAGATCTGCGGAAGAATTGATCCAATGACTCAAATTTACAAATCTGAACCTTAGAAATCTGTCATTGTTAAACTATTTTTCAATGCAGAAATTCGCATAAACATTTTTTCTCAAAAGAGTGGTGTATCTTACTCCGCCGTTGATAAGCTATTTTAAATAGTAATATATTTTCCCGGAATAAGGTAGTTTAAACCTAAGAAATGGTGAAAAGATAAGCTGCTTCCAATTGTTGATCTCTTCATAAAAGGGCTGAAAATCTATTTTTCATAACCTCATTTTACTTAGAACAAATAGAAAACCCTTGCGTATGAGATTATACTCTATTGCATACACAACAATCAAAATAAATCCAAATATTACTGGTAGTATTCCCCCAAAACCATATGCCATACTCAGGATAAAGCCTAAATAGTATTCAGGTTTATAGATAGGTATAAATAATGCCAAAGCAAAAGTAAGGAGCAAAAGGTAGTTGTGAATTTCCAATGAGCTATAAAATAAAATAGTCATAATAATACCAAAGATGAACGCCCCTATAAAACCATAAAGTTGTGATTTTAATATTGGTTCCTGACCATTGTCTTTACTTATATTCCTTTTTTGTAAATTCGAAAACGTAAACCAGCTAATTACCGGAATTGTTAAAATTCCCCACCAATTTGAAATCTTCGGTAAGTTTTCATTTGCCAATAGATGATGAGAAACAACACCGCCCCGAAAATGCTCCAATAAAAGCATTATTAAAATTAAAAAAGTTATAATTGCAGTCAAAATCCCTTTGGTTTTTGAATTTAATATAAAATTCATAATCTATTTTTTACACGTTGAACAGTATTTTTTTTGTTTCTTTTAAACACAACTTATCTCGTACATAATAATTAAGGTGAAATATACTGACTTATGAGCACTAGCTTTATTTTTTTATAGAATCTCCTTTTTCCCAATCAAAAACATGCAATCTTTATCTGCGTTATTATTTTGGGTCATTATTTTCCTTCGAGCTCTCTCTGCCAATTGTCCAAAAGTTTTTCAACCACTTTGAAAAATTTTGTTCTGAAAAATGGATGCAGCAGTAGATTCTGATATCTTTTATTATATTGAAATTCAAATTTCAATATTATTTTAGTTTTGTACTCATCAATTTCTTCCACAGCCCAATACCCATTGAGAAATTTAAAAGGATAAGGATAATCAGGGGCATCGGTGTGTACAGTGTAGGCATATTCCTTTTCATTTGTCCACAGAGTACAGGTCTCTGCCCAGGTGTCTTTCCCATGTGAGCAGGTTCTCACCATTCCAACTCCGTTTCCTGAAATAATATCCACTCTGTCAATATTCGGGGCGAACAAAGCGTACTTTCCAACATCTGAAATTAATTTCCATGTCGCATCTTTATTAGCATTAACCACTCTTTCAAAACGCCATAATTTACCCTTTCCCGATGAGTTATTATCTATATTTGCCAAAGCAATGGCTTGACTTATCCCCAATAATAAAACTATAAAAGCGACAATTACAATAAGTATGCTTCCTATTGTGGATATATAAAACGGATTTGTTATCAACAAAACTATACTACCAATTACCCAAATATAATCCTGGATGATGATCCATAATATAGCCAATGATCGCTGTTTAATAACCTCGACAACAATCGTAGTGGCAAAGAAGATTAATACAAGACCGATAATCCAAAAAACGTGATTATTTTCAGTCTCAAAAAGCCCTGCAATTTCATTGTTTAAAAATATTAAGAGTAGACCCGATAAGCCTGAAAATACAGCATTTATTTTTAGTGCAGTCCTTAATTTGTTCATTTCGTCAAATTTTGTTTTGACAAAGTTCTATAGAACAAAACTGAAATCCCTTGATAAATGTTAAGAAATAGAATGGGACACTTTTTTTCTTAATCTGCTCAAAGATTCAGGAGTAATTCCTAACATTGAAGCTATATATTGTAATGGGACATTTTTAAAAAGGTCGGGTTCTTCGTCAAGTAATCTGTCAAAACGTTGTTTAGCTGTGGTGTGTAGTTGAGAGAACATATTTTTTTCCAACAGAGCAAAAGAATGAGCTAATAAAAGATTGTCAAATTCTAACCATTTAGGTTCAGTTTTGTTTAACTTAAAATGATTTTCCCGATCGATGGTATAAAGTTTACAATCGGTAATTGCTTGTATATTCCAATTACTTCTTGTTTCAAATATGAAACTTGAAAGTGAGGTTATAAACTTTCCATCATTTCCAATCCATATTGTTATTTCTTTTCCCTCGGCAATGTCATACATTCTCATATAACCAGATTCAATAAATGCCATTTGTCTACAGATTTTTCCTGCTTCGACAAAGAACTCTCCTTTATTTATTTCTAATGGTTCAAAAACTGAAAGAATATTATCCAAAGAGTTTTTATCAATAGACACCTGGCTTAGAATACAGTTTTTTAATTTTTCCATCTTGTTTTATTTACTATCAACGGATTGTAAAATATTATACGCGAGGTTTCAACACTAAATGTAGCAAATACAAACCAAATAGAAAAGCCGAGAGGGTTAAAAGGTAGCTGTAACCTCTTAATTTACTAATATCTCGCCTATTTTATATATACCTTGTTAGGCTTTCGTTAGTTATCGATCCACATAGGTAATATAATCTTACTTTGCGTATTTACTTTTAATTCCAAGGGTATGGTTGCATCAATTATTGACTCTTTGCTTATATCTTTCCCAGTGCCATAGTTAATTTGTCCATATGAATTTTTATTCCCTCTAATAACAACAATGATCCTACTTCCTTTTGATATTTTTTTACTTACAATTCTGGTGTTGTCAAAAATGATAGTGGTTTCCTTATTTGGCTTTAATAGTTCTCTATGCAATCTACTTTTGGCATAACTAGCCCTACCGATATAATAGCTCAGGTGAAAATATTTGCCTTCTGGATTTAGTTCATACAAGATAATCGAGAAGTCAAAATCTTTTTTATTTGCTGTAACTTTTAAATTACCTGAAAAAGATCCGTTGATGATATTTTCTTTTTTCAAAGGCTCACTCACGAATATAAGGCCATCAGTAAGATCAATACTATCCTTAATTATGGGCCAGGGATAGTAGTTAGAATTGTTCATATTCTTTCTGTCAGCAAAATTCACCTCAAATTTTAAATATTCTTCTTTTGGTTTTTCCCTAAGCAAGCTATAAAGACCGTTTGATTTATCCTTGCCCAAGTAGAAAGTCCACAACTCATTACTCATTGCTGAAAGTGATGATTTATGCATCCATTGATTAGTACCCATAACTTGAAAATTTACCTTATTCTTCAATATTGAGGGTTTTTCCTTGCCTTTTAAAATGTAATCAAACCAATCAAATACAAGTTCATCTCCAATATTTATTTGTGCAACATCATCAATTTGATAACCCCGTAAATTTGCACTCGACCTAAATTGTGCACCCCAATGGTCATAAGGCCCTATGAGTAAATAATGCTCTGCCTCAGGATTGTATTTTAAATGCTCCAAATAATAATACATAGCGCCCCGTTGCCCATCATCATAATATCCTGTTGTACTAAGTATGGGTATGTTGATATGGGAAAATTCATTCTTATAAGGAATCATAGCTTGCCAATAGGAATCATAAGATGGATGACTAATCCATTCCTGAAATAAAGGTCTTGGTGTCCCTTCAATGCTATCCATTTTATTGTAGGGTTTGCCAGAAACGAACCACGTATTTTCAAGATCATTCCATCTATCGCTATCAAAATTTGCTGCATTATCCAAAAACTTGTTGTTGGTCACATAAGGAATCCATTTATAGGGGAAATTATAAAAAATATTGTTTTCCATTGGAACATCTATTCCAGGAGCAGCAGAAACAGAAGGGATAATCGTTTTTAAAGCAGGATGTACTTTTTCCTTCATGGATGCCCATTGAGAAAAACCATTATAACTCCCACCATACATTCCTACTTTAGCATTACTCCAAGGTTGTTGGCTTATCCAGTCAATAACAGTATTGACGTCCTTATGCTCATGTTTATATGGTTCAATAGCATTTTTACTGAGTCTTTTGCCTCTAGAGGTAGCCACAACGCCTGCATACCCTTTTGATGCAGCCAAGATAGCATTTTGGTTATTTGACGCATCTGCATAAATGGTAAATACCAATACCGCCGGTAATGGTTCTGCATCTCTCTTACGAACCGTTATAACTGATATTTCTGCCCCGTCTAATGGGGAAACGACAAGTTGTTCTTCTATTATGTATCTCCTCTTTTCATCTAATTTTATTTCTTCGATAGCAATGGACTCGGTTAGGCTATAAACATGGTATAAAAAATATGAATTTAAAAGTCCTTTAGCCTGATCCAGGGTAATAGAAGACTTAGAAATATTATTGTAATTGGTTTCAAAATTTTCAGTGAATTGTTTCAAAGCATCATAAGTTGTAAAAATAAGATTGACTGAATATGCTTTCTCATCGTTACAGCTTATTAAATAATCTTTAAAAGCAGATTTGTACGCAGCTTTAAAATCAATGCCTGATTTTAATTGCTCGATCCTGGCTTTAGAAAAAATCTCATATTGAATATAGGGCTTGTGTTTCTTTTCATTTTCGACATTTGCACTCAGAGATGAAAGGGTCATCAGTGAAGCTTCATACTTACCGGCCAGAATTTCGAACCTGTAAAGGTTGTTCGGCTCGATGTTATGGTCTTCGATTTGGCTATGCTTCAAATAGTTTTTTGCCAAATTTTGCATTTCAATTTCCAAAGACACTTTGTCTGATAATCCTACTTTTTCAACTTTCAGCTCCTGGCCTCGGGTAGGTAGGTTGATAAATACTAAAAACAGTATTGTTAAAAATTTATTCATGTTTTTGTTTTGCCTGATGATAATTAAGTATTGTTTTTACGTAGGTTACTTTAGAAAAATTATTGACAGTATTTGATCTTTTATTGACTGGCATATAAAATTATAGACTATTCCAGTTTCTAAATTTGGCAGATTGTCTGCTGGAAACCTCGAGGGTTTCACCAGTTATTAGTTTGATATTAAGCTTGTTCTTGAAATATGGATATATACTTTCTATATATTCTGTATTGACAATTTGGCTACGATTAATCCTAAAAAAGACATTTGGATTTAATTTCTTTTCAATTAGATTTAAGGACTTTTTGATCATTGTCTGATCTTTCCCAAAAAACAATCGGGCATAATTATCCATAGACTGAATAAGTCTTATATCATTTAATGGAACAAAAAAACATTTATCCCCATCCTTTATAAAAATCTTATAGTGAACAGGTAAAGGTTCATTTTTAGGTTCATTTTTAGGTTCATTTTTAGCAAGCTCTGATTTCACTCTCTCAATAGTTAGGGTGAAACGTTCATCTCTAATAGGTTTTACTAAGTAATCAAGCGCATTGAATTCAAAAGCTTTTACGGCATACTGATCATAAGCCGTGGTAAAAACTACCACAGGAACCACAGCCAATTCATGCAATAAATCGAAACCCGATTTTTCTGGCATATGAATGTCTAAAAAAATCAGATCAGGGGGGTTCTTCTCAATCAAATTTATGGCATCATTCACGTTAGAGGCTTCACCAAGTATTACAAATTCCGGGTATTTAGAGAGTGATCTTTTTAATTCCTCTCTTGCCAGACGCTCGTCGTCAATGATTATAGTCTTATAGGAATTCATGATGTTTGAAATGGTATTAATAAAGTGACAGTGACCGTATCTTCTCTCTCATTTTCTAATGAAATTGATGCTTCACCATTGTATTGAATACATAATCTTTTAGATAAGTTTTTTATGCCGAGACCTTTATTGTCATCAGAGTGTGTAAGTTTGCCAGGACTTTGGACGATTACCTGAATCTGCTCACCTATCTTTATGATAGAAAGCAATATAGTTCCTCCTTCAATTCGCTTATCAATGCCATGTTTAATAGCATTCTCTACTAAGAGCTGTATACTTAAAGGTAATATCAGGTTATTCTTTAAAGATTCATCCATTGAAATTAACAGGTTAAGCCGCTCTTCAAACCTGATTTTCTCAAGTGCCACATAATCCTGAACCAAATTTAGCTCTTCTTTTAAGGTAATAAGAGATTCCTCCTTTTCATAAAGAGAGGTACGCAAGATGTCAGATAATAAGTCTATAGCTCTCCTTGCCATTTCAGGCTTTTCAATTACCAGAGACTTAATGGAATTCAATGAATTGAATAAAAAATGAGGGTTCAACTGATTTGACAAATTCTCTAATTGAGCTTGTTTAGCGATGAGTGAAAACTCAGCGTTCTTTGTTGCGGTGAATATTTCTTTCTGATAGTAATGATATAAATGATAGGCAAGAACCCAAATTGACATAGTACGCAATCCCGTAATTAAAATTGGCTTCCAGGTCAACAAGGATCGTAACAGCGCCCAGTCCTTATCTAGTAATAAAACCTGGAAAAGGTGCCACTTAAGATTATTCAGCAACATAAAAGCACCTGACAAAATGATAATAGCGGGTATAATTCTTTTAAATAACCGGGAAAGTTTAAGAGTATGCCATCTTAATCGTAACGCAAAATATCTATAGAGATGTGTAAGTCCTATTCCTATTGTGATATCAAGCACGAAATTGAGTAAGTTAAATCCAAAGCCATAATCTACGACCGTTGCCCAATAGACTGATAAAATTCCCCATCCTAGAAACTGACATTTCCAGTAGAGGGTAATATGTTTGTTATTTGCCATCCTGGTTAGAACTTTCATTCACTCCATAAAGAAAGTCTATTAAAGCTTACATTGAAAGGGAAAATACATGAACGCGAAAATACTGGAGTTAATGCCATAAAATAGTGTACGAATTAATTACTTATAAGATAGAAATAAAGTATCATGCTTATTAAATGGGTTATTTGGCCCAGAAATGAAGCCTAATCGTCACGTAAAAAACAATACGAGCCGGCGAGCTTAATGTCCGCTCTCGGAGAAGGTTCCGACTAAAGAGAACAGCCGCAGCACAATCCGACCCCGAACTATCGGGGTTCGATTCAGGACCAAATTAAGCATTGTTTTTATACAATTTTATGAAGCTTTTTTTAGATTCTTATCTTTTCTGGATCTTGTCTGTTGGAGAATAGAGATAAAATTTCAATGGTGTCATTCTTTTGTTGGTAGTAAAGATTATTAAATTTTGCAACTACCGCTCTTCTAACCGTTTTCTTTTGTTTGGAAGATTGGAAAAGTTCTGGATTTTTAGAAATTAATTCAATTGTATGATCAAGTTCCTGAGAAAAATTTTTTAATTCTCTTTCTGTCCAGTTTTCGTTTAAATATTCAATTATATCTTTTAATTCGGAAAGTGCGTGGTCAGTCCATTGAATCTTATAACCACTTTTCATATAATCTTCTTGCTTCTGAATGAGATTTTAATTTTCCGGAATCAGAATCTTTAATTCCTTGTTCTATAGACTTTTTTTCTTCATTGGAAATTTCTTTCCACCAGTCAGTTTTCTCACTCTCGCGCAACTTCATTATCTTTTCAATGATAGATTGATCATTCAGGGTTGACAACCACTGAATTAATTCAATTTTTTTATTTTGAAGATTTATGTCCATAACTCAAATTTACGATTTTGAACTTAAATATTTCTAATTGTTCCAATGTTTTTAACTGCTGCATAACATCCCGTATAAAAACTGTGCGAGCCAGCACGTGTGATTGTCTACAACGTTTTTCGGCTTTGAGTTTGGGCGGGCTTATTAACACTACACTCGATACAAAGAACTGCACTTCAATTATACAAAAAATTGTCAATAGAAGCACGTCACCCAGCCTGACGCAAAACCGATCTTAGCGGCGTGTTTATTCATCCTCAATAATTATTACTTCTCCATCACGCAATGCTTTAAATAGCCACTTGTTGTTAATACATTTTTGCACCTCTTTGCTAATTGGCTCCGATTCAAAATGGTCTGAATCATAATGAGGCAACAAGCCATAACTGAAAACATTTAGTCCTTCCCAAATTACTTCTTTGTTGTCTTGGTAAGGAAAGTCGTTTGGGTTATCTACATTTTGAATGTATTTCAGTGAGTCGCAAAGAATGCAAATTCCTGCGCTGTATCCTCCATACAAAAAACCTTTTCTTAATTTCAAGTCAGTAAACAGATTATCAAACCCGCTCAACATCATTGCCTGTCTCAATACAAAAGAGTTTCCTCCGCATACCCGAAGTCCGTCCAGTTGAGATAGTTTTTTCTTTAATTCGTCTTGTTTTCCGAAATAGTCCTTAAGGTCTAATGGTTCCGCAATAAAACCCAATTGATTGATTTGCTCTATTTCATTTCTTTGGTGCTCTGCCCTTATTTCGGGATTCGCATCTGACCAGTCCCGTGAATTATTAATGTGTCCTATTTTGCTTTTTGTCGGCAACATGGTTTTTAGTTTTTCAACTTCATTTCCGAACTTATATGATGACAAGTAAAATTTCATTGTTATTCCTTTATCCTTTTAACCCGGATTATGCATTAGAATAAGTAAAGGGAGGGTTGGAATTTTTGATTTGGGCAAAAATTCCGTCCATCCAAGGTCTTCGTTTAGTTGGTAGGGCGATCTTCAGGACCTTTTTATTAGCGTGACTTACCTGCC